>NZ_AHHC01000050.1:0-652747 GCF_000242655.1 Pseudomonas sp. PAMC 25886 | reverse complement strand
CGTAGTAATGCCGGAGTGAGGGCACACCGAGCCTAGGCGAGGTGCCGAGTGGTGGGGCAAGAGCGTTTTGCTTACTTTTGCGCTGTTCAAAAGTGAGCCGCTGTAAGAGCGGAACCCATCGAAGCCGTAACCTAAATAACGGATATGTACACAATCCACCTGCACGTTAAAAACGGCCCAAAAAAAACGCCCCGAACCAGTCGGGGCGTCAGATCGTGCGGCATTGCGGTTAGGTCTTCCTTGGGGCCGCAATGGCCGTGTACTCAGTCACTCAGTGGAACTGCTCTTCTTCAGTCGACCCAGTCAGCGCAGTCACAGACGAGGTGCCGCCCTGGATCACGGTGGTCATGTCGTCGAAGTAGCCGGTGCCCACTTCCTGCTGGTGCGCCACAAAGGTGTAACCCTTGGCCGCGTCAGCGAACTCCTGCTCCTGCAGCTTCACGTAAGCAGTCATGTCGTTGCGGGCGTAGTCGTGCGCCAGGTTGAACATGCTGTGCCACATGTTGTGAATGCCGGCCAGGGTGATGAACTGGTGCTTGTAGCCCATGGCAGACAGTTCACGCTGGAACTTGGCGATGGTCGCGTCGTCCAGGTTCTTCTTCCAGTTGAAGGAAGGCGAGCAGTTGTAGGACAGCAGTTGGTCCGGGTATTCCTTCTTGATTGCTTCAGCAAAGCGGCGAGCTTCGTCCAGGTCCGGCTTGGCGGTTTCGCACCAGATCAGGTCGGCGTACGGCGCGTAGGCCAGGCCGCGGGCGATCGCCTGGTCGAGACCGGCGCGCACTTTGTAGAAGCCTTCCTGAGTACGTTCGCCCGTCACGAACGGCTGGTCGTACGGGTCGCAATCCGAGGTCAGCAAGTCAGCCGCGTTGGCGTCGGTACGGGCCAGGATGATGGTCGGAGTCCCAGCAACGTCAGCAGCCAGACGAGCAGCAGTCAACTTTTGAACAGCTTCCTGGGTAGGCACCAGAACCTTGCCGCCCATGTGGCCGCATTTCTTCACCGAAGCCAGTTGGTCTTCGAAGTGAACGCCGGCAGCGCCTGCCTCGATCATGCTCTTCATCAGCTCGTAGGCGTTCAGAACGCCGCCGAAACCGGCTTCAGCGTCTGCAACGATCGGTGCGAAGTAGTCGATGTAGCCTTCGTCGCCCGGGCCTTTACCGGCTTTCCACTGGATCTGGTCAGCGCGGCGGAACGAGTTGTTGATGCGCTTGACCACGGTTGGCACGGAGTCCACCGGGTACAGCGATTGGTCGGGGTACATGGATTCAGCGGAGTTGTTGTCCGCTGCCACTTGCCAGCCGGACAGGTAGATCGCCTGGATACCGGCTTTTACCTGTTGAACCGCTTGGCCGCCAGTAAGGGCGCC
Organism: Pseudomonas sp. PAMC 25886; assembly: GCF_000242655.1. Taxonomy (NCBI): domain Bacteria; kingdom Pseudomonadati; phylum Pseudomonadota; class Gammaproteobacteria; order Pseudomonadales; family Pseudomonadaceae; genus Pseudomonas; species Pseudomonas sp. PAMC 25886. The sequence goes on along the minus strand of NZ_AHHC01000050.1, from coordinate 651,381 downwards.
CATGCAGTTGACGAAATCTTTTTCGGGGCGGAAGGACGGCTTGGCACCCTGGGTGACCAGCTTCCACAGCTTCTCGGCGCCGAGTTTTGCAAAAGTGTGCTCAGGTTGAACCGAGCCACGCAGGCGGACGACGTCAGCAGCGGAATAAGCGCGGGTCACGCCTTTCCAGCGTGGGTTTTCAGCCCAGTCTTTTTCAAGGGCTGCAATTTGCTGTTCGCGTGTCAGTGCCATGGGGAAAAACCTCGTCGCATAGGTCTAGGTGGAAAATTCCATTTGCCAGCCACGTATCAGTGCGTGGTTATGGCTGCTCGCTGACCAGAAGCTTAGGCGGTCAAGTCAGGCTTGGCGGGGAAGGCGACGGGATGAACGATTGGCTCAAGGGGGAGTTGAGCAGGTAAGGGCGAACTGCGAACGGTCTTCGGGCGTCGTGGGCCTTTGTACGATCCATCAGTGTGTTGCCGGGTTACCTGGTTAGCTTCCGTCCCTCGGGACAACTTCGTTCCAGTCGCAACCTCGTCAAACACACCTTGTGGGCGGTACAGACACGAATCGGCTCAGGTGGGTGGCTTTGAGCGACGATCCGAAGGCCCTTGCCAGGGCCCCTGATTAGCGGGAGCGAGGCCATCATGCCCATGCTTTTTTGGATCGTCAAATGTTTTGTAGTGCTTTTTTTGAAGCACTACATCTTTAGTCTAATACGACTCGCCAGTCAGTTTTTGGTGCTTCAGTTCAGGGTGTCGACTTTGACCCGCAAGGTCAGGTCATCACGCCCCTGAGTAGAGTAGCTGCGGGTTGTAGTGCTTTTGTCGGCCTGAGTCTGGCGATTGATCCCGGCCAGGGTGATCCACTCGCCCAGGCGTCCGCTGATGGTTGTGTCGGTACTTTGCACGTTCACTACATCGGGACGTTCCTGGCTCATGCGGTCACGATTGGTACTGATGCTCAGGTGTACGGTCTCTCCGGTGACGCTGGCGGTGACGTAGAAGCCCTGAGTCACGTTGCGATACTGGGTCTGATTTTGCGGGCGACCGTAGGCATCGGGCTGGGTGGTGGTGAGCGGCACGCTCTGGCCGACCTGGATCAGCGCGGGCACACCTTCGCTGGCCTGGATCTGCTGGATCCCGCCGTCGCGGCTTTCAGTGCTGTAGGTGATCACCTGGGTTTGATTGTTGTCGCTGCTTTGCTGGTTGTTCTCGTTGGTGTCGACGGTGATCAGCAGGCGTTTGGATGGCGTGTCCAGTTGCGAGAGCAGGGCGCGCAGGCCCTGGATCTTGTCCGGCTCGGCATTCACGATCAGTTGGTTGCCGTAGGCGCTGACGGTGCCGTCCTTGCCGATAAAATTCTGTGCCACGGGCAGCAGGTCGGCGCTGGTGCGGTTGCTCAGGGGCACGACTTCGGTGGCGGCCATCACCGAGAAGCTGGTGGCCAGGAGCACAGTGGTGAGCAGGGTGCGTAGGGACATGTCCGTTATCTCTGCGAGTCATTTAGGCTAGATAGTGCCAGTTTGTCGGCTTTGTAGCCCGCAAGTTGAATCCTGGACGGCAAAAGGCCCTGGCATCGGTGGATGGCAGGGCCTTTTGGGGTGTTGCTGATACCGCTATCGCAGGCAAGCCAGCTCCCACATTTGGAATGCATTCTCCTGTGGGAGCTGGCTTGCCTGCGATGGGAGCGACTCGGTCTAAAGTCAGCCCTCGCGCACCATATCAACGTGAGGAATCCCGACTTCCAGGAACTCATCGCTGACAATCTTGAAGCCCAGGCGCTCGTAAAACGGCGCTGCATGGACTTGTGCACTGAGGATCTGCCGGGTCTGGCCGCGTTTCTCGGCCACGCCGATCACCGCTTCCATCAGCTTGTCGCCCACCTTCAGGCCGCGCCAGTCCTTGAGGACCGACACGCGCCCGATCTCGCCGGTGGGCAGCAGGCGGGCGGTGCCGATGGGAAAGTCGCCTTCGAACGCGAGGAAATGCACAGCCCCTGCGTCGTCTGCATCCCATTCCAGCTCCGGTGGAACCGATTGTTCAGCGATAAATACCGCTTCACGAATGCGCCGTATCTCGGCGATATCCTTTTGCCAGTCCGCGACACTTACGTGAATCTTATTCATCGGCAAACCCCAGGCTCCCTTGCTTGACCAGTTCCCACAGCAGGGCGCAGCCATCTTCATCCGCCAGCCATGGGCCGAGGTTGTCGATGTGCAGGGCGTCGGCGGCGCAAACCAGCTTCAGCAGTTCCCGCAGCTTGCCCGGCAACAGGCGGCTCTGGCCGCTGGCGAACAGCAGCAGGTCGTCGTCCACTTCGGACCAGGCCAGGCGGGCGCTCGGGTTGCGGATCAGCACGGCGCCGTTTTCCAGGCTGCCCAGCAGGTCCTCTTCTTCCACTTCCGGGCCGGCGACCAGTTCCGGGTAGCGCGGCTCGGTCATGAACTGGCCGAACCAGGTCAGCAGCATGCGCTCGTCGCTCATGTGCTCGGCCAGCAGGCTCTTCAGGCGGTCGAGGGCGTCGCCCTGGATCTGGTGCGGGTCGCTGACCGGCTGGGCATCGGCGTCGGTGTAGCGCTCTTCGTCCGTCAGGTACTGGCTGAGGAAGTCGGTGAAGTGGGTCAGCACTTCAGCCGCGCTCGGGGCGCGGAAGCCTACCGAGTAGGTCATGCAGTCATCGACGGCGACACCGCAGTGGGCCAGGCGTGGCGGCAGGTAGAGCATGTCACCCGGTTCCAGCACCCATTCGGCGGTCTCTTCGAATTCAGCGAGGATGCGCAGGTCCGCGTGTTGCAGCAGCGGGCTTTCGGAGTTGCACATCTGGCCGATCTTCCAGTTGCGCTTGCCGGAACCCTGCAGCAGGAACACGTCGTAGTTGTCGAAGTGCGGACCGACGCTGCCACCGGGGGCGGCATAGCTGATCATCACGTCGTCGATGCGCCAGCTTGGCAGGAAACGGAAGTTTTCCAGCAGTTCGGCCACTTCCGGCACGAACTGGTCGACGGCCTGCACCAGCAGGGTCCACTCGCGCTCGGGCAGGGTGCTGAAGGCATCTTCGGCGAACGGGCCGCGACGCAACTCCCACGGGCGTTCGCCGTGTTCGATGATCAGGCGCGACTCGACTTCTTCTTCCAGCGCCAGGCCGGCCAGTTCGTCGGCGTCGATCGGGCTTTCGAAATCAGGAATGGCCTGGCGGATCAGCAGCGGTTTTTTCTGCCAGTAGTCGCGCAGGAACTCGCGTGCCGTGATGCCGCCCAGAAGTTGAAGAGGAATGTCAGGATTCATGTGTAACCTATTGAAAAAAAGCACTTTTCAGACGGGAATAAAAACGCCCGGCGCTGCCGGGCGTCTCAAAGGGTCAAGCAGCTATCAGATGCGTTTGGCTTGGGCCACAGCGTTGCCGATGTAGTTAGCCGGGGTGAGCTGTTTCAGCTCAGCCTTGGCGGCGGCTGGCATGTCCAGGCCGTCGATGAACGTTTGCAGGGCTTCGGAGGTGATGCCCTTGCCGCGGGTCAGCTCTTTGAGCTTCTCGTACGGGTTTTCAATGTTGTAGCGGCGCATCACGGTCTGGATCGGCTCGGCCAGGACTTCCCAGCAAGCGTCCAGGTCAGCGGCAATTTTCTGCGCGTTGAGCTCCAGTTTGCTGATGCCTTTGAGGCTGGCTTCGTACGCGATCACGCTATGAGCAAAGCCCACACCGAGGTTGCGCAGTACGGTGGAGTCGGTCAGGTCGCGCTGCCAGCGGGAGATCGGCAACTTGCTGGCCAGGTGCTGGAACAGGGCGTTGGCGATGCCGAGGTTGCCTTCGGAGTTTTCGAAGTCGATCGGGTTGACCTTGTGCGGCATGGTCGACGAACCGATTTCACCGGCAATGGTGCGCTGCTTGAAGTAGCCCAGGGAGATGTAGCCCCAGATATCGCGATCGAAGTCGATCAGGATGGTGTTGAAGCGCGCAATCGCGTCGAACAGCTCGGCGATGTAGTCGTGCGGTTCGATCTGCGTGGTGTAGGGGTTGAAGCCCAGGCCCAGCTCGTCTTCGATGAAGGCGCGGGCGTTTTCTTCCCAGTCGATTTCCGGGTAGGCCGACAAGTGAGCGTTGTAGTTGCCTACGGCGCCGTTGATCTTGCCCAGCAGCGGTACGGCCGCGACTTGAGCGATCTGGCGCTCCAGGCGGTACACCACGTTGGCCAGTTCTTTACCCAGGGTGGTCGGCGAAGCCGGCTGGCCGTGGGTGCGCGACAGCATCGGCACGTCGGCGAAACGGATCGCCAGCTCGCGGATGGCATCGGCGGTCTGGCGCATCAGTGGCAGCATCACGTCATCACGGCCTTCGCGCAGCATCAGGGCGTGGGACAGGTTGTTGATGTCCTCGCTGGTGCAGGCAAAGTGGATGAACTCGCTGACCTTGGCCAGTTCCGGCAGCTTGGCCGCTTGCTCTTTGAGCAGGTATTCGATGGCTTTTACGTCGTGGTTGGTGGTGCGCTCGATCTCTTTGACACGCTCGGCGTGCTCCAGAGAGAAGTTTTCCGCCAGGGTATTCAGCACAGCGTTGGCTTCGGCGGAGAACGCCGGCACTTCGCTGATGGCGGGGTGAGCGGCCAGGCGCTGGAGCCAGCGCACTTCAACCAGAACACGAGCACGGATCAGACCGTATTCGCTGAAAATAGGGCGCAGGGCCTGGGTTTTGCCGGCGTAGCGGCCGTCAACAGGGGAAACCGCAGTGAGCGAAGAAAGCTGCATGGGGTGTTCTCGGACAGTCGGGCAACGAAATGGGGCGCGTATCATACATGAAAAAATCCGCCGGTCCGTTGCCAACTGACCGGCGTATTACGCGTGAGGCTATAAAAAAATCGGTTGCGGCGACTTATTCGTTGCGCATCAACGGGTAAAGCTCTTTAAGCAATTTGCGACGGCTGATCACCAGCTGCCAGCGGTGACCGCCCAACTGGCGCCACAACCGCGCCGAACGAATACCGGCCAGGAGCAAGGCGCGGATTTTCGAGGCGTTGTTCGGTTGTTGCAGGTTGCGCATGTCGCCGTGCACCTGGATCCGCTGGCGCAAGGTGCTCAGGGTGTCCTGGTACAGGGCGCCACAGGCCGCGATCACGTTTTCGTGGGCCGGGCCGAAATGCTCGACCTGGGACTGGATCTGCGGCAGGCGCTTGCCGATGGTTTCCAGCAAGTCGTCGCGCTTGGCCAATTGACGCTCCAGGCCGAGCATCGACAGGGCGTAGCGCAGTGGCTCGCGCTGCAAGGTGCTTGGGTCGCGCTCCAGGGCGCCGACCAGCGCGCGATAACCTTCACGCAGGGCCAGGTCGTCGCCGCCGTAGACTTCCAGGGTGTCCTTGGGGTCGCGGATCAGCAGGCTGCCGAGCATGCAGGTCAGGCCGGCCTCGGTGACCTGGCCGGTCTTGGCGATCTTGTCCACCAGCACCGCGGCGAGAAACACGCCGCCCAGTGCCGTCAGTTGCTCCTGGGTAGGGCTCATGCCTGGCTGCTCCAGGGTTCGGCAACTTCGATCACACCGCCCCCCAGGCAAATCTCTCCGTCATAGAACACTACCGATTGGCCCGGCGTTACGGCGCGCTGCGGGTCGTCGAAGGTGGCGCGATAGCCGGTGGCGGTTTTTTCCAGGGTGCAGGGCTGGTCGCTCTGGCGATAGCGCACTTTGGCCGTGAGGCGGCGCGGGCTGCTCAGGTCGACCGGGTTGACCCAGTAGATGTCCGAGGCGAGCAGGGCGCGGGAGAACAGCCAGGGGTGGTCATTGCCCTGGCCGACGATCAGCTCGTTGTGCTCCAGGTCCTTGACCAGCACGTACCACGGCTCTTCGCCGGCGTCTTTCAAGCCGCCGATGCCCAGGCCCTGACGCTGGCCGATGGTGTGGTACATCAAGCCGTGGTGACGGCCGATGATTTCGCCTTCGGTGGTCTTGATCTCACCCGGTTGCGCCGGCAGGTACTGCTTGAGGAAGTCGCTGAAACGGCGCTCGCCGATAAAGCAGATCCCGGTGGAATCCTTCTTCTTGGCGGTGGCCAGGCCGTGTTTCTCGGCAATCGCACGCACTTCGGGCTTTTCCAGCTCGCCCACCGGGAACAGGGTCTTGGCGATCTGTTCGCCGCCGACGGCGTGCAGGAAATAGCTCTGGTCCTTGTTGGCGTCCAGGCCCTTGAGCAATTCGGTGCGGCCATCGATATCGCGACGGCGCACGTAGTGGCCAGTGGCAATCAGGTCGGCACCGAGGATCATTGCGTAGTCGAGGAACGCCTTGAACTTGATCTCGCGGTTACACAGGATGTCCGGGTTCGGCGTGCGACCGGCCTTGTATTCGGCCAGGAAGTGCTCGAACACGTTGTCCCAGTACTCGGCGGCGAAGTTGGCGGTGTGCAGCTTGATGCCGATTTTGTCACAGACGGCCTGGGCATCCGCCAGGTCGTCCATGGCGGTGCAATATTCCGTTCCATCGTCTTCTTCCCAGTTCTTCATGAACAGGCCTTCCACCTCATAACCCTGCTCCATGAGCAGAACGGCGGAAACGGAAGAATCCACGCCGCCGGACATGCCGACGATGACGCGCTTCTTTTGTGTGTCAGAAGGGGCTGGATCACGCATAGGATTTCAACGGGTGTCTTTAAAAAGGACGCGATTCTAGCAGGCTCGCGTCTGCAAGGCTAAAGAGAAGGGCGGATCAATTCGAGGCTGTGGCGTTGGCCGGCCAGATAATCGTCGATGCAGCGGATAATCAGCTCGCTGCGCCAGTCCTCGCGCAGGGCCATCAATTCGTCGCGGGTCAGCCAGCGGGCGCGCACGATGCCGTCGTCCAATTGATAGTCCGGGCGGTGTTTCAGGGCCTTGGCGGTGAAGCACACCCGCTGATACGTCACGCCGTTGCTGGGGGCGGTGTACAGGTAAATCCCGACGATCCCGGTAGCTTCGACGTCCCAGCCGGTTTCTTCGAGGGTTTCGCGCACGGCGGCCTCGGTCAGGGTTTCGTTCGGGTCGAGGTGCCCGGCGGGCTGGTTGAGCACGGCGCGGCCGCCCTTGAGCTCTTCGACCATCAGGAAGCGGCCGTTGTCTTCGACGATGGTGGCGACGGTGATGTGGGGTAGCCAGGTCATGGGGCGTCTCGCAGAGCTGATAACAGAGGGGCATCATACAGGGGCGCCCGCCGAGGGCGCCCCTGTCGGTTACTTAGCGGCTTTGGTAATGGCGTCGAAGGCGACCATGTCGTCAATCACTTCGCCGCCGGTGGCCTTGGTTTGCGCTTGCCATACGACGATCACCACGTTTTGCGTGGGATTGATGTAGACAAACTGGCCGAAAATCCCGGCAGCCGTGAAGGCTTTGTCTGCCTTGGAGGCGGCGGTCCAGGCGGGCCACCACATGGAGGCGAAGTCGCCGTACGCCGGGTCGGTGCCGGTGGTGGCGCTGGCGAAGCTCATCCAGCCTTTGGGCAGCACCTGTTTGTCGCCGGCTTGGCCGCCACTGAGTACGAATTGCCCGAAGCGTCCGTAATCTTCGAGCGTTGCGCTGATGCCGCTGCCGCCCACCTCGTTGCCATTGGGGCCGTCGAGCCACCAGTTGGCGTCGGTTTGCATGCCGTACGGCGCCCAGATTTTCTCACTCAGGTACTGCGCCAGTGGCTTGCCCACGGCGGCACTCACCAGTTGGCCCAGCACTTGTGTCTCGCCGGTGCTGTAGTTGGTGCGGGTGCCGGGCGGCGCGGCGCTGGGCAGGCTGGCCATGAACTTAAGGGCGGAGCCGGGCACTTGTTCGGTTTGCAGCTTGAGCATCATGCGTCGGTCTGACGTCGGGTCAGCGTATTTCTCACTCCATTTGACTCCGGAGCGCATCGCCAGCACCTGGCGAACGGTGGCCTGGTCGTAACCGCTGCCGGCGAGTGCGGGCAAGTAGTGGGTGACTTTGTCATCAAGGCTTTTGATCGAGCCGTCCTGCAGTGCGGCGCCCACGAGGGTCGAGGTAATCGACTTGGCCACTGACATCGACATCCATCGGGTGTCTGGCGTGTTGCCCTTTTCGTAGCGTTCAGTAACGACCTGGCCGTTCTTGATCACCAGCAGGCCTGTTACCCGGTTGAGGGTGACGTAATCGTCAAGGCTATAGCGTTTGCCTTCATAGTCGAATGCCACCGGGCCCAGCGGTTGGCTGCTGCGTGGCAGTGGAAACGGGTGGCCACCAGCTTTGATGGTGCGTACCGGGAACAGTCGATCGATATTGCGGAAGGTGCTGACGGCGGCTTGTTCGCTGAGCTTGCCGTCGTACATGGTTTGTACGTCGCCGATCGGTTCCTGAGCGTGCGGGTAGGGGCTTGAAGTGCCTGCGCAGGCCGTCAGCAAGGCCAGTGCCGAGGAGCAGGTCAGTACCTGTAGGAGGTTTCTTGGCATGGGAACGTCCTTATTTATTGTTTTTCGAGGGGTGGAACAATAAGAAGACAAAGCAAGGACTGCGCCCGTTCCTGAAAAGCAGGCAAAAAAAATCCGGAATCCTTTCGAATTCCGGATTTTCCTGTCGCACAAGGATTAGCTAGCGATCCTCACGCGGCGGCACCGTAAAGCATCAAACCAGCGCGGCAATTGCCGCGTTGAGGGTGTTGCTTGGGCGCATGGCTTTGCTGGTCAGCTCCGGGTTCGGCGCGTAGTAGCCGCCGATGTCCACTGGCTTGCCCTGGACGGCGTTGAGTTCGGCAACGATGGTCGCCTCGTTCGCGGTCAGGGTTTTGGCCAGTTCGCCAAACTGCGCTTGCAGTGCAGTGTCTTCGGTCTGGGCAGCCAGGGCTTGAGCCCAGTACAGCGCCAGGTAGAAGTGGCTGCCGCGGTTGTCGATGTTGCCGACTTTGCGCGATGGCGACTTGTTGTTGTCGAGGAACTGGCCGGTGGCCTGGTCCAGGGTCTTGGACAGCACCAGGGCTTTCGGGTTGTTGTAAGTCACACCCAAATGCTCGAGGGAAGCTGCTAGGGCCAGGAACTCGCCCAGGGAATCCCAGCGCAGGAAGTTCTCTTCAACCAGTTGCTGCACGTGCTTCGGAGCCGAACCGCCGGCGCCGGTTTCGAACAGGCCGCCACCGTTCATCAGTGGCACGATCGACAGCATCTTGGCGCTGGTGCCCAGTTCCATGATCGGGAACAGGTCGGTCAGGTAGTCGCGCAGTACGTTGCCGGTCACCGAGATGGTGTCCAGGCCCTTGCGGGTGCGCTCCAGGGTGAACTTCATCGCGTCGACCGGCGACATGATGCGGATGTCCAGGCCTTCGGTGTTGTGGTCTTTCAGGTAAGCCTGAACTTTCTCGACCACGACGCCGTCGTGCGCGCGCTGTGGGTCCAGCCAGAAGATGGCCGGGGTGTTGCTGGCGCGGGCGCGGTTGACGGCCAGTTTGACCCAGTCCTGGATCGGCGCGTCTTTGGTCTGGCACATGCGGAAGATGTCGCCGGCTTCAACAGTCTGTTCCATCAGCAGGTTGCCCTTGCTGTCGGTGACGCGGACTACGCCGTCAGCCTTGATCTGGAAGGTCTTGTCGTGGGAACCGTACTCTTCGGCTTTTTTCGCCATCAGGCCAACGTTTGGCACGCTGCCCATGGTGGTTGGGTCGAAGGCGCCATTGGCCTTGCAGTCTTCGATCACTGCCTGGTAGATGGTGGCGTAGCAGCGATCCGGGATCACGGCCTTGGTGTCGTGCAACTGGCCGTCGGTGCCCCACATCTTGCCGGAGTCACGGATCATCGCAGGCATCGAGGCGTCGACGATGACGTCGCTCGGCACGTGCAGGTTGGTGATGCCTTTGTCCGAGTTGACCATGGCCAGGGACGGACGAGCGGCGTACACCGCCTGGATGTCGGCTTCGATCTGCGCTTGCTGATCGGCCGGCAGCGCCTTGATGCGGGCGTACAGGTCGCCGATGCCGTTGTTCAGGTTGAAGCCGATCTGCTCCAGCACGACAGCGTGCTTGGCCAGTGCGTCTTTATAGAACTCGGCAACGATCTGGCCGAACATGATTGGGTCGGAGACCTTCATCATGGTGGCTTTCAGGTGAACCGACAGCAGTACGCCTTGTTTCTTGGCGTCTTCGATTTCAGCGGCGATGAAGCTGCGCAGGGCTTTCTTGCTCAGCACGGCGCTGTCGATGATCTCGCCAGCTTGTACGCTGGTTTTTTCTTTCAGGACGGTAGCGGTACCGTCCTTGGCGATCAGTTCGATTTTCACGGCATCAGCGGCTTCGATCTGTACGGCTTTCTCGCTGCCGTAGAAGTCGCCATTGCTCATGTGGGCCACGTGGGACTTGGAGTCCCCAGCCCAGGCGCCCATCTTGTGCGGGTGCTTGCGTGCGTAGTTCTTGACCGACAGCGGTGCGCGGCGGTCGGAGTTGCCTTCGCGCAGTACCGGGTTCACGGCGCTGCCCTTGACCTTGTCGTAACGTGCACGGGTTTCTTTTTCCGCGTCGGTGGTTACGGTTTCCGGGTAGTCCGGCAGGGCGTAGCCCTGGGCCTGCAGTTCCTTGATCGCAGCTTGCAGCTGAGGGGTCGAGGCACTGATGTTCGGCAGCTTGATGATGTTGGCTTCAGGCGTAACGGCCAGGTCGCCCAGTTCGGCGAGGTGGTCCGGGATAGCCTTGGCGCCCAGTTGCTCGGGGAAGCTTGCGAGGATGCGCGCGGCCAGGGAAATGTCGCGGGTTTCCACGGCAATATCAGCGGAAGCGGTAAAGGCCTCTACGATAGGCAGCAGTGAATAGGTGGCGAGGGCTGGGGCTTCGTCGGTGAAGGTGTAGATGATCTTCGAGCGGGTGGGCATATTCGGATTAACTCTCTTCTTTGCTGAAAGCATGCGCAGAAACTCGAGATGCGCCGGGTAAAGCGCGTTCGTTCAAAGTCATCCATGAGCGAAATGTCGAAGTTTCTTCGCGGTGATGTTGGGTTGCATCAGTCGAGCGTCAAGCGGGTGAACTACTGTAGTAGCTCGGCTTTTCTGGCGGAGGGCGTCTGTCTAGAGCGGTCGGCCGTCGTGACTCTTTGGTCAGCGGCGGCATTATACATAGGTCGCTATGCTTACGCCGAGCCTTCATACAAAAGGTGTGTCGTCCATTGGTCTAAAGGTCGCAGGCAGCGGGTTGCGCCGAAAGTCGCATGATGTGCTCAAGATTGGCGCTTTTCCCTTTGCTTTCAAGCTTGTAGGCCGCTAAATGTGCTGTTTTCGACGCAAATGTGCAGGGCCTGAGGTTTCAGTCCTCATTTATCTGGAGTAGGCTCGAACGCAGCCAGATGTTCAATCCATAGATGGAGTTCAGCATGGGATACAAGAAGATTCAGGTTCCGGCAGTCGGCGACAAAATCACCGTCAATGCAGACCATTCTCTCAATGTTCCTGACAACCCGATCATCCCCTTCATTGAAGGTGACGGTATTGGCGTCGACATCAGCCCGGTGATGATCAAGGTGGTCGATGCAGCTGTTAACAAGGCTTATGGCGGCAAGCGCAAAATCTCCTGGATGGAGGTTTATGCCGGCGAAAAGGCCACTCAGGTTTACGACCAGGACACGTGGCTGCCCCAGGAAACCCTGGATGCGGTCAAGGATTACGTGGTCTCCATCAAGGGCCCGCTGACCACCCCAGTCGGTGGCGGCATCCGTTCGCTGAACGTGGCCCTGCGCCAACAACTCGACCTTTATGTGTGCCTGCGCCCGGTGCGCTGGTTTGAAGGCGTGCCAAGCCCGGTCAAGAAGCCTGGCGATGTGGACATGACCATCTTCCGGGAGAACTCCGAGGACATCTACGCCGGCATCGAGTGGAAGGCGGGCTCCCCGGAAGCGATCAAGGTCATCAAGTTCCTGAAGGAAGAGATGGGCGTCACCAAGATTCGTTTCGACCAGAATTGCGGGATCGGCGTCAAGCCGGTGTCCCTGGAAGGCACCAAGCGCCTGGCACGCAAGGCCTTGCAGTATGTCGTGGATAACGACCGCGACTCGCTGACCATCGTGCACAAAGGCAACATCATGAAGTTCACCGAAGGTGCCTTCAAGGAATGGGCCTATGAAGTGGCGGCCGAAGAATTCGGCGCGACCTTGCTGGACGGCGGGCCGTGGATGCAATTCAAGAACCCGCGTACCGGCAAGAATGTGGTGGTCAAGGATGCGATTGCGGACGCCATGCTCCAGCAGATCCTGCTGCGTCCGGCCGAATATGACGTGATCGCCACCCTTAACCTTAATGGTGACTACCTGTCTGACGCCTTGGCGGCGGAAGTGGGCGGTATCGGTATCGCACCGGGCGCCAACCTGTCCGACACCGTGGCAATGTTCGAAGCCACCCACGGTACCGCGCCGAAGTATGCCGGCAAGGACCAGGTCAACCCGGGTTCGCTGATCCTGTCGGCGGAAATGATGTTGCGTCACATGGGCTGGACCGAAGCGGCCGACTTGATCATCAAGGGCACCAATGGTGCGATTTCTGCCAAGACCGTGACCTATGACTTCCATCGCCTGATGGACGGCGCGAAGCTGCTGTCTTCGTCGGCGTTCGGGGATGCGCTGATTTCGCACATGTAGGCTGATACGCGGGCACAAAAAAACCGGCCCTGAGGCCGGTTTTTTTTAGAGCGTTTGCTCAGCGGCTGATCAGGCCGGCTGCTTTTTTGGTTTTTGAGCGACGTCTGCTTTAGGTGTGCTGGCGCTGACGGGAGCACCGATATTCACTGCATGCAGGCCTTTGGGTCCCTGAATGATCTCGAAGGAAACCGCTTGCCCTGCTTTCAGTGTCTTGTAGCCATCCATCTGGATAGCCGAGTAATGCGCAAATAGGTCTTCTTCCTTGCCGTCTTCAACCACGAAGCCGTAACCCTTGGCATTGTTGAACCACTTGACCTTACCGCTTGCCATGCCCATATCCCTCTGCACCAGACTCCATCACTGGAGTATCATCCAGTTTATCCGTCCTAACCCGAATAAATAAGGTTGACTGCGCGGACCTTTTTTACCCACTGTGGGTTCTATTGGTTGTAACACTGATTTGCCGATAGTCAAGGCGACCAGTCGGTCAGAGTTGAAATTCTGACAGGCCGCCCCCACCACTGTATTTGAACCACTGACGAACCTTTCTTTCCATGCATGCAATCAGCCAGATTCGACTAACATTCAATCAGGATCGCCCGGATCATCAAGAGGACGACGACGGTTCTGCAGGCATTGCTGTTCAGGAGGCCAAGCCTGCTTTACAGGCGCCGCCGATGTACAAGGTGGTTTTGTTCAATGATGACTACACACCGATGGATTTCGTCGTCGAAGTGCTCGAGGTGTTTTTTAACCTGAACCGCGAGTTGGCGACCAAGGTAATGCTGGCCGTTCACACAGAAGGACGGGCAGTATGTGGAGTGTTTACCCGCGACATCGCCGAGACAAAGGCCATGCAGGTCAACCAGTACGCCAGGGAAAGCCAGCATCCGCTACTCTGTGAAATCGAGAAGGACGGTTAACTCCGACCACTTGGGTATGAGGTGAAGCTATGTTAAACCGCGAGCTCGAAGTCACCCTCAATCTTGCCTTCAAGGAGGCCCGTTCGAAGCGTCATGAATTCATGACCGTCGAGCACCTGCTGCTGGCACTTTTGGATAACGAAGCTGCCGCCACCGTACTGCGTGCGTGTGGTGCCAATCTCGACAAACTCAAGCATGACCTGCAGGAGTTTATCGACTCCACCACGCCGTTGATCCCCGTTCATGACGAGGACCGCGAGACCCAGCCAACCCTGGGCTTCCAGCGGGTACTGCAGCGTGCCGTTTTCCACGTACAGAGCTCCGGCAAGCGCGAAGTCACAGGGGCCAACGTGCTCGTGGCGATCTTCAGCGAGCAGGAAAGCCAGGCTGTGTTCCTGCTCAAGCAGCAAAGCGTTGCCCGTATTGATGTCGTCAACTACATCGCCCATGGCATTTCCAAAGTGCCAGGGCATGGCGATCACTCAGAAGGTGAGCAGGATATGCAGGATGACGAGGGCGGTGAGTCTTCTTCTTCGAGCAACCCGCTGGATGCTTATGCCAGCAACCTCAACGAACTGGCGCGCCAGGGGCGGATCGATCCGCTGGTAGGGCGTGAGCTGGAAGTTGAGCGCGTGGCGCAGATCCTGGCGCGTCGTCGCAAAAACAACCCGCTGTTGGTCGGTGAGGCAGGCGTGGGTAAAACCGCGATTGCCGAAGGCCTGGCCAAACGCATCGTTGATAATCAGGTGCCAGACCTGCTGGCCAACAGCGTCGTCTACTCCCTTGACCTGGGCGCGTTGCTCGCCGGGACCAAGTACCGTGGCGACTTCGAGAAGCGCTTCAAGGCGTTGCTCGGCGAGCTGAAAAAACGCCCGCAGGCGATCCTGTTCATTGACGAAATCCACACCATTATCGGTGCCGGTGCTGCTTCCGGTGGCGTGATGGATGCTTCGAACCTGCTCAAGCCGCTGCTGTCTTCGGGTGATATCCGTTGCATCGGTTCGACCACGTTCCAGGAGTTCCGCGGGATCTTCGAAAAAGACCGTGCCCTGGCGCGCCGCTTCCAGAAAGTCGACGTGTCCGAGCCTTCGGTTGAAGACACCATCGGCATCCTGCGCGGGCTCAAGGGGCGTTTCGAAGCGCACCACGGTATCGAGTACACCGATGAAGCGCTGCGTGCAGCCGCCGAGCTGGCGTCGCGCTACATCAATGACCGGCACATGCCGGACAAGGCCATCGACGTAATCGACGAAGCGGGTGCCTACCAGCGTCTGCAACCGGTCGAGAAGCGTGTGAAGCGCATCGATGTGCCACAGGTCGAGGACATCGTGGCGAAGATCGCGCGGATTCCGCCAAAACACGTCAACACTTCCGACAGGGAGCTGCTGCGTAACCTGGAGCGTGACCTCAAGCTGACGGTGTTCGGTCAGGATGCGGCCATCGACTCGCTGTCCACCGCGATCAAGTTGTCCCGTGCGGGCCTCAAGTCGCCGGACAAGCCGGTCGGTTCGTTCCTGTTCGCCGGCCCTACCGGTGTCGGCAAGACCGAAGCGGCGCGGCAACTGGCCAAGGCCATGGGCATCGAGCTGGTGCGTTTCGACATGTCCGAGTACATGGAGCGTCACACCGTGTCGCGCCTGATCGGTGCGCCTCCGGGCTATGTCGGCTTCGACCAGGGCGGCCTGTTGACCGAGGCGATCACCAAACAGCCGCATTGCGTACTGCTGCTCGATGAGATCGAGAAGGCCCACCCGGAAGTCTTCAACCTGCTGTTGCAGGTGATGGACCACGGTACCCTGACCGACAACAACGGGCGCAAAGCGGACTTCCGCAACGTGATCGTGATCATGACCACCAACGCCGGTGCCGAAACGGCCGCGCGGGCTTCCATTGGCTTTACTCATCAGGATCACTCTTCCGACGCCATGGAAGTGATCAAGAAGAGCTTCACGCCGGAATTCCGCAACCGCCTGGACACCATTATCCAGTTTGGTCGCCTCAGCCATGAGGTCATCAAAAGCGTGGTGGACAAGTTCCTCACCGAGCTTCAGGCGCAGTTGGAAGACAAGCGCGTGCAGCTGGAGGTTACGGACGCGGCGCGCAACTGGCTGGCGGAAGGTGGCTACGACGCGGCAATGGGCGCTCGGCCAATGGCTCGCCTGATCCAGGACAAGATCAAGCGCCCACTGGCGGAAGAGATCCTGTTCGGCGAACTGGCAGACCATGGTGGCGTGGTGCATATCGATCTGAAGGACGGCGAGCTGACCTTCGACTTCGAAACCACAGCTGAAATGGCCTGATAGCTGACTGCAACAAAGCAAAAGGCGCCGAGAGGCGCCTTTTTGCTGCCTTGAAACTGATGGAGATCAACTGTGGGAGCTGGCTCGCCTGCGATGGCGGTGGGCCAGTCAAGCATGCAGTAACTGACAGACCGCTATCGCAGGCAAGCCAGCTCCCCCAGGGTCATGTGGCGACTGTTAAATGGCGCGCACACAAAAACGCCCGGCATAACCGGGCGTTTTGTATTGACTTGATTAGCGGGCGCGGTAAGTGATGCGCCCTTTGCTCAAGTCATAGGGCGTCAGTTCGACGCGCACTTTGTCACCGGTAAGAATACGAATGTAGTTCTTGCGCATCTTGCCGGAGATATGCGCGGTTACGACGTGCCCATTTTCCAACTCCACACGAAACATGGTGTTGGGCAGGGTGTCGACGACAGTGCCTTCCATTTCGAAGCTGTCTTCTTTCGACATGCAGTAAAGCCCTCGGTATCCAGTGAATGGCCCGGTGCAACTGCGCCAGGCAAAAGCGGCGTGCATTGTGCCCGAAAAAGGGTGTTTAAGCCAAGAGGTTCTAGTTCAAGGTGACCCATCTTTGGTTAATTAGCAGTTCTATGGGTCGATATTGGGTCTTGTAGTTCATCTTTTTGCAGTTTTTGATCCAGTATCCGAGGTACACCGCCTCCAATTCCAGGCGCAAGGCCTCGCCGATTTGCCACAGGATCGCAAAGCGTCCCAGACTGCGACGCTCCTCGCGAGGCTCATAAAAGGTGTAGACCGCCGACAAGCCATTGGGCAGCAAGTCGGTGACGGCGACCGCGACCAGCCGCCCGTCGAGCCGAAACTCGTAGAAGCGTGAGAAGGGCAGGTCGCGCACCAGGAACGTGGAAAACTGGTCACGGCTGGGCGGGAACATGTCGCCGTCGGCGTGGCGTTGTTCGATGTAGCGTTGGTAGAGGTCGAAGTATTCTTCACTGAAGCCGGGTTTGGCGGCGGTGACGGTCAAGTCGGCATTGCGCTTGAGAATGCGTTTCTGATTGCGGTCGGGTAGGAACTGCGCCACCGGGATCCGCGCCGGTACGCAGGCGTTGCAGTTCTGGCAGTGGGGCCGGTAAAGGTGGTCGCCGCTGCGCCGGAAGCCCATCTCCGACAAATCGGCATACACATGCACGTCCATCGGCTGGCTGGGGTCGAGGAACAGCGTGGTGGCCTGCTCATCGGGCAGATAGCTGCAAGAGTGGGGTTGAGTGGCATAAAACTTCAAACGCGCCAGCTCGGTCATGATCAACCCTCGGATAAGCTTTGAAATAAGTGTAAGCCAGGTGCGGGGAAGTCGCCTAGGAAACCCACGGAGCAGAGCTGGTTTGGTCCAAATGGTCGCGCAGGTAACCGGCAAAGTCGCTGCGGGGAATGGCGCGGGCGCCGAGGCTGTGCAGGTGGTCGGTGGGCATCTGGCAGTCGATCAGCACAAAGCCCCATGCCTGCAATTGCCTGACCAGGGTGGCGAAGCCGAATTTCGAGGCGTTGTCGGCGCGGCTGAACATCGATTCGCCAAAAAACAACTGGCCCATCGCCAGGCCGTACAGGCCGCCCACCAGTTCGCCCTCGTCCCACACCTCCACCGAGTGCGCATAACCGCGCTGGTGCAGTTGCAGGTAGGCGCTCTGCATGGCTTCGGTGATCCAGGTGCCTTCGGCATAACTGCGAGGCGCCGCACAGGCCTGGATGACGGTGGCGAAGTCCTGGTCGAAGGTCACGGTGTAGCGCTGCTGGCGCAACAGCTTGCCGAGGCTGCGGGAAACATGCAGTTCGTCGGGGAACAGCACGGTGCGCGGGTCGGGCGACCACCAGAGAATAGGCTGGCCTTCCGAGAACCAGGGAAAGCAGCCATGGCGATAGGCCTGGATCAAGCGGTCTGCCGAAAGGTCGCCACCGGCGGCGAGCAGGCCATTGGGTTCGCGCATGGCCTTGGCCAGCGGTGGGAATGTCAGGGTGTTGCGTTGTAACCAGGTCAGCATGGCATCCAGGCTTACGGAAGGGGAGGGCGGAAACGGCGATGTTGTCCGTTGCAAGAGCTGTGATTATTGTCGACGAAACGCTCTGGGGCTACCCCGAACATGGGATCGGGGCAGATAAGCATGAAGGGGTGTTTCTGCAACTCTATGCCGGGGCCGTGGTCGTAATCGCGTACGCCGGTCGGCAAGCTAGCCTGGATTGGCAAAAACAGCTCATAAGCCTTTGTCAGTAAAGACAATGCATGCTCAAATTGAACGTTATGAAACTGAACATTGGCTATGCTGTGTAACGTGGGGCCAAGTGCGTGGCATCGCGCGCACAAACCCGTACAATGCGGCCATTCAGGCGTTATCGCCGTTTCATGAATCAGTTGCAGAGTGTTAAAAGTAGCTTCATCGGCACTCGTTCATTTTTACCTGCCCGGATTGGGCAGTGTTTTGCAGTCATTCAATAGATGGACGCGCTAAAGGCGCAGGAAAAGACCCGTTTTGAAGAAATCCGCCGCAACACCTAAAGCCGCAGTCGTGCCCGCCTGGCGCCAGCACCTGCACTACCGACTCAAGGAAGGTGCACTGATCGCCATCGGCGCCCTGTGCCTGTTCCTGATGATGGCCTTGCTCACCTATGGCAAGGACGATCCGGGCTGGAGCCACAACAGCAAGATCGAAGACGTGCAGAACTTCGGCGGCCCGGCCGGCTCCTACAGCGCCGATATCCTGTTCATGGTGCTGGGTTACTTCGCGTATATCTTCCCGTTGCTGCTGGCCATCAAGACCTGGCAGATCTTCCGCCAGCGCCATGAGCCGTGGCAGTGGAGCGGCTGGCTGTTCTCCTGGCGCCTGATCGGCCTGGTGTTCCTGGTGCTGTCGGGCGCGGCGCTGGCCCATATCCATTTCCACGCACCGACCGGTTTGCCGGCCGGTGCCGGCGGCGCATTGGGCGAAAGCCTGGGCGACCTGGCCCGCCGGACCCTGAACATCCAGGGCAGCACCCTGATGTTCATTGCGCTGTTCCTGTTCGGCCTCACCGTGTTTACCGACCTGTCCTGGTTCAAGGTCATGGACGTGACCGGCAAGATCACCCTCGACCTGCTCGAACTGTTCCAGGGCGCGGCCAATCGCTGGTGGTCGGCCCGGGTGGATCGCAAACGCATGGTTGCCCAACTGCGTGAGGTGGATACCCGCGTCAACGAAGTCGTGGCCCCGAGCACGCCGGACCGGCGTGAACAGGCCAAGGTCAAGGAACGCCTGATCGAACGCGAACAGGCCCTGACCAAGCACATGTCGGACCGCGAGAAACAGGTGCCGCCGGTGATCGCCCCGGCGCCGACCAAGGCGCCCGAGCCGAGCCACCGCGTGCAGAAAGAGAAGCAGGCACCCTTGTTTGTCGACAGTGCCGTGGAAGGCACGTTGCCGCCGATCTCGATTCTTGATCCTGCGGAAAAGAAACAGCTCAACTACTCCCCTGAGTCCCTGGCGGCCGTCGGCCATCTGCTGGAAATCAAACTCAAGGAATTCGGCGTCGAAGTCTCGGTGGATTCGATCCACCCGGGCCCGGTGATTACCCGTTACGAAATCCAGCCGGCTGCAGGCGTGAAGGTCAGCCGTATTTCCAACCTAGCCAAGGATTTGGCGCGTTCGCTGGCCGTGACCAGCGTGCGGGTGGTGGAAGTGATTCCGGGCAAGACCACCGTCGGTATCGAGATTCCCAACGAAGACCGGCAGATCGTGCGTTTCTCCGAAGTGCTGTCGACCCCGGAATACGACAACTTCAAATCGCCGGTCACCCTGGCCCTGGGCCATGACATTGGCGGCAAGCCGGTAATCACCGACCTGGCGAAAATGCCCCACTTGCTGGTGGCCGGTACCACCGGTTCCGGTAAGTCGGTGGGTGTGAACGCGATGATCCTGTCGATCCTGTTCAAGTCTGGCCCGGATGACGCCAAGCTGATCATGATCGACCCGAAAATGCTTGAGCTGTCGATCTACGAAGGCATTCCGCACCTGTTGTGCCCGGTGGTGACCGACATGAAGGACGCCGCCAACGCCCTGCGCTGGAGCGTCGCCGAGATGGAGCGGCGTTACAAGCTGATGGCGAAGATGGGCGTGCGTAACCTGTCGGGCTTCAACGCCAAGGTCAAGGAAGCCCAGGACGCCGGCACACCGCTGACCGACCCGCTGTACAAGCGCGAAAGCATTCACGACGAAGCGCCGCTGTTGACCAAGCTGCCGACCATCGTCGTGGTGGTGGACGAATTTGCCGACATGATGATGATCGTCGGCAAGAAGGTCGAAGAGCTGATCGCCCGTATCGCCCAGAAAGCACGGGCTGCCGGTATTCACTTGATCCTCGCTACCCAGCGTCCGTCGGTGGACGTGATCACCGGTCTGATCAAGGCCAACATCCCGACCCGCATGGCGTTCCAGGTGTCGAGCAAGATCGACTCCCGGACCATCATCGACCAGGGCGGCGCCGAACAACTGCTGGGCCACGGTGACATGCTCTACATGCCGCCCGGCACCAGCCTGCCGATCCGTGTTCACGGTGCCTTCGTCTCCGACGATGAGGTGCACCGTGTGGTGGAAGCCTGGAAACTGCGTGGCGCCCCGGAATACAACGACGACATCCTCGCGGGCGTCGAAGAAGCCGGCAGCGGCTTTGACGGTGGCAGCGGCGGTGGCGACGATGATGCCGAGACCGATGCGCTCTACGACGAAGCGGTGCAGTTCGTCCTTGAGAGCCGCCGCGCCTCGATCTCCGCTGTACAGCGCAAGCTGAAGATTGGCTACAACCGCGCAGCCCGCATGATTGAAGCCATGGAAATGGCTGGCGTGGTCACCTCGATGAACACCAACGGCTCGCGCGAAGTCATAGCGCCAGCGCAGATGCGTGACTGATTACGTGCCGCGTGGCAACACGCGGCACGCCTTGCAAACGAATCTATGAGGACTCCCATGCGTCTTATCCGCATGCTGTTGTTGCCGGCACTGGCCCTGACTGCTGTTTCGGCTCACGCTGATCCGGCTTCCGTTGCGAGCCTGACCAACCTGCTGGACAAATCCAAGACCCTGACCGCGCGCTTCTCCCAGTTGACCCTGGACGGTGGCGGCACCCAGTTGCAGGAAACCGCCGGCGAAATGGCCGTGCAGCGTCCAGGGCTGTTCTACTGGAAGACCGACGCGCCTAACGACCAGACCATCGTGTCCGACGGCCAGAAAGTCACCCTGTGGGACCCGGACCTTGAACAGGCCACCATCAAGAAGCTGGACCCGCGCCTGAGCCAGACGCCAGCGTTGCTGCTGTCGGGCGATGTGTCGCAGATCAGCCAGAGCTTTGACATCACCTCCAAGCAGGCCAGCAACGTCATCGACTTCACGCTGAAGCCGAAATCCAAGGACACGCTGTTCGACAGCCTGCGCCTGTCGTTCCGCAACGGCGTGATCAACGACATGCAGTTGGTTGACAGTGTCGGCCAGCGCACCAATATCCTGTTCACCGGGGTCAAGGCCAACGAGCCGGTGGCCGCGTCCAAGTTCAAGTTCGACATCCCGAAGGGTGCCGACGTGATCCAGGAATAAACTGCCTAGAGGTTTCAAACGCTGCCCATGGACCTGTTTCGAAGTGACCCGATTGCTCAGCCTCTGGCGGCGCGCCTGCGCTCGACCAACCTGGACGAGTACGTCGGGCAGGAACACCTGCTCGCTCGCGGCAAGCCTTTGCGCGAAGCCTTGGAGCAGGGTGCGCTGCACTCGATGATTTTCTGGGGGCCGCCGGGCGTGGGTAAAACCACCCTGGCGCGGCTCCTGGCGAAAGTCTCGGATGCACACTTCGAAACGGTTTCGGCGGTGCTGGCTGGGGTCAAGGAAATCCGCCAGGCGGTGGAAGTCGCCAAGCAGCAGGCCGGGCAATACGGCAAGCGCACCATTCTGTTTGTCGACGAAGTGCATCGCTTCAACAAGTCGCAACAGGATGCGTTTTTGCCGTATGTCGAAGACGGCACGCTGATCTTTATTGGCGCCACCACCGAAAATCCGTCCTTTGAACTGAACAACGCCTTGCTGTCCCGGGCGCGTGTCTATGTGCTCAAAAGCCTCGATGAAGCAGCGATGCAAAAGCTGTTGCAGCGCGCGCTGAGCGAAGACAAGGGCTTGGGCAAGCGGCAGCTGAGTGTCAGCGAGGAAGGCTTCAAGATTCTGCTGACCGCTGCTGATGGCGATGGTCGACGCTTCCTCAACCTGCTGGAGAACGCTTCCGACCTGGCCGAGGACGGCAGCGAAATCGGCGTCGACCTGCTGCAAAGCCTGCTGGGCGACACCCGCCGGCGTTTCGACAAGGGCGGCGAGGCGTTCTACGACCAGATTTCCGCGTTGCACAAGTCGGTGCGCGGCTCCAATCCCGACGGCGCACTGTATTGGTTTGCACGGATGATAGACGGTGGTTGCGACCCGCTGTACCTGGCCCGGCGCGTGGTGCGCATGGCCAGTGAAGACATCGGCAATGCCGACCCGCGCGCGCTGAGCCTGTGCCTGGCCGCCTGGGAAGTGCAGGAACGCCTGGGCAGCCCGGAAGGCGAGTTGGCGGTGGCCCAGGCCATCACCTACCTGGCCTGCGCGCCGAAAAGCAACGCAGTGTACATGGGCTTTAAGTCCGCCCTGCGTGCCGCCGCCGAGCACGGCTCGCTGGAAGTGCCGCTGCACCTGCGCAACGCGCCGACCAAGCTGATGAAGCAGCTTGGCTACGGCGATGAATACCGTTATGCCCACGATGAGCCGGACGCCTACGCGGCTGGCGAAGATTACTTCCCGGATGACCTTGAGCCGCAGCCGTTCTACCAGCCGGTGCCCCGTGGCCTGGAGCTGAAGATCGGCGAAAAGCTCAATCACCTCGCCCAACTAGACCGGCTTAGCCCGAAACAGCGGAGAAAGTAGTGCTCAGAACGATTCTTGCCGTGTCCGTGGCCGGCATCGCTGGTACATTATTGCGTTTCGCCACCAGCACGTGGGTCAGCGCCAATTGGCCAAAGCATTTTTATGCGGCGACCCTGGCGGTCAACCTGGTGGGCTGTTTGATCATCGGCTTGTTGTACGGGTGGTTTCTGATTCGCCCGGAAGTGCCGATCGAGATTCGTGCCGGCTTGATTGTCGGCTTTGTAGGCGGTCTGACGACCTTTTCATCCTTTTCACTGGACACGCTACGCCTGCTGGAAAGCGGGCAGGCACCGGTCGCCTTCGGGTACCTGGCCATCAGCGTGTTCGGCGGGCTGCTCGCCACCTGGGCTGGCCTGTCCTTGACCAAACTTTGATAAACGAGAGACCGACATGCTCGATTCCAAACTGTTACGTAGCAACCTTCAGGACGTAGCGGACCGCCTGGCATCCCGTGGCTTCAGCCTGGATGTTGCGCGCATCGAAGCGCTGGAAGAACAGCGCAAGACCGTCCAGACCCGCACCGAAGCACTGCAGGCTGAGCGTAATGCGCGTTCCAAATCCATCGGTCAGGCCAAGCAGCGCGGCGAAGACATCGCGCCATTGATGGCGGATGTCGAGCGTATGGCTGGCGAGTTGGCTTCCGGCAAAGTCGAGCTGGACGCGATCCAGACCGAGCTGGATTCGATCCTGTTGGGCATCCCGAACCTGCCGCACGAATCCGTGCCGATCGGCGAAGACGAAGACGGCAACGTCGAAGTCCGTCGCTGGGGCACACCAAAGGCTTTCGATTTCGAGATCAAGGACCACGTTGCCCTGGGCGAATTGACCGGTGGCCTGGATTTTGAAACAGCGGCCAAAATGTCCGGCGCACGCTTTGCCTTGCTGCGCGGCCCGATCGCGCGCATGCACCGTGCCCTGGCGCAGTTCATGATCAACCTGCACACCGGCGAACACGGCTACGAAGAGGCCTACACCCCGTACCTGGTTCAGGCTCCGGCGTTGATGGGCACCAGCCAGTTGCCGAAGTTCGAGGAAGACCTGTTCAAGATCAGCCGCGATGGCGAAGCCGATCTGTACCTGATCCCGACCGCCGAAGTGTCGCTGACCAACATCGTGGCTGGGGAAATCCTCGACGCCAAGCAACTGCCGATCAAGTTTGTTGCCCACTCGCCCTGCTTCCGCAGTGAAGCCGGTGCCTCGGGCCGCGACACCCGCGGCATGATTCGCCAGCACCAGTTCGACAAGGTCGAGATGGTGCAGGTGGTCGAGCCGTCGACCTCCATGGAAGCGCTGGAAGGCCTGACCGCCAACGCCGAACGCGTCCTGCAATTGCTGGAGCTGCCGTACCGCGTTCTGGCGCTGTGCACCGGCGACATGGGGTTCAGTGCCGTGAAGACCTACGACCTGGAAGTGTGGGTGCCGAGCCAGGACAAATACCGCGAGATTTCGTCGTGCTCCAACTGCGGTGATTTCCAGGCCCGTCGCATGCAGGCGCGTTTCCGCAACCCGGAAACCGGCAAGCCTGAGCTGGTGCACACCCTCAACGGTTCGGGCCTGGCGGTAGGCCGTACCCTGGTGGCCGTGCTGGAAAACTACCAGCAGGCCGACGGTTCGATCCGCGTGCCTGAGGTGCTCAAGCCGTACATGGCGGGCGTTGAGGTCATCGGCTAAATGGAATTTCTGCCGCTGTTTCATAACCTGCGCGGCAGTCGTGTGTTGGTCGTCGGTGGCGGGGAGATTGCCTTGCGCAAATCCCGGCTGCTGGCCGACGCCGGCGCGTTGTTGCGGGTGGTTGCTCCCCAGATTGAAGACCAGTTGCGTGAACTGGTGCAGGGCAGTGGCGGTGAACTGATTTTGCGCGGTTATCAGGAGGCTGACCTTGATGGCTGCACCCTGATCATCGCCGCGACCGACGACGAGCCGCTGAACGCGCAAGTATCCAGCGATGCCCGGCGTCGTTGCGTACCGGTGAATGTGGTGGACGCGCCGGCGCTGTGCAGCGTGATCTTCCCGGCGATTGTCGACCGTTCACCATTGGTGATCGCAGTGTCCAGCGGTGGCGATGCGCCGGTGCTGGCCCGCTTGATTCGCGCCAAGCTGGAAACCTGGATTCCATCGACTTACGGCCAATTGGCCGGGTTGGCCGCGCGGTTTCGTAGCCAGGTCAAAGGCTTGTTTCCGGATGTGCAGCAGCGTCGGGCGTTCTGGGAAGACGTGTTCCAGGGCCCGATTGCTGATCGGCAACTGGCCGGGCAGGGCGATGAAGCCGAGCGACTGCTGGTAGAGAAAATCAATGGCGCGCCGCCGCATGCGCCGGGCGAAGTCTACCTGGTGGGCGCTGGCCCGGGTGATCCCGACCTGCTGACCTTTCGCGCCTTGCGCTTGATGCAACAGGCCGATGTGGTGCTATACGACCGTTTGGTGGCGCCGGCGATTCTTGAGCTGTGCCGTCGCGATGCCGAGCGGGTGTATGTCGGCAAGCGTCGCGCCGACCACGCGGTGCCGCAAGACCAGATCAACCAGCAACTGGTTGACCTGGCCAAGCAGGGCAAGCGCGTGCTGCGTCTGAAAGGTGGCGATCCGTTTATCTTTGGTCGTGGTGGTGAAGAGATCGAAGAACTGGCGGCCCATGGCATCCCGTTCCAGGTGGTGCCGGGCATTACTGCGGCCAGTGGTTGTGCCGCGTATGCCGGTATTCCGCTGACTCATCGCGACTATGCGCAATCGGTTCGCTTCATTACCGGGCACTTGAAGGACGGGACTTCGGACCTGCCTTGGAGTGATCTGGTAGGACCTTCGCAGACCCTGGTGTTCTACATGGGCTTGATCGGGTTGCCGATCATCTGCGAACAGCTGATCCAGCATGGCCGTTCGGCAGATACGCCGGCGGCGTTGATCCAGCAGGGCACTACGTCCAACCAGCGGGTGTTTACCGGCACCCTGGCTGACCTGCCGCGCATGGTGGCGGAGCATGAAGTGCATGCGCCGACCCTGGTAATCGTGGGAGAAGTGGTGCAGTTGCGTGAGAAGCTGAAGTGGTTTGAAGGCGCTCAGTCCGAGGTCTGACACCAATCCTGTGGCGAGGGAGCTTGCTCCCGCTGGACTGCGCAGCAGTCCGCTCTTTTGGGGTCGCTTCGCAACCCAGCGGGAGCAAGCTCCCTCGCCACAGGGTGTTTTCAGCTCAAGATGCCTTTCCCGCTCAACCTCGCCCGATCATGCTCCGCCTCAAACCTCTGCAACGGCCCCTTCGGCACAATCCCCGTCGGATTAATCGTGCGGTGACTGGCGTAGTAGTGCCCCTTGATGTGGGCAAAATCCACCGTCTCGGCAATCCCCGGCCATTGATACAGTTCCCGTAGCCAATTCGACAGGTTCGGATAATCCGCAATCCGCCGCAGGTTGCATTTGAAGTGGCTGTAGTACACCGCATCAAACCGGATCGCCGTGGTGAAAAGCCTTACATCGGCTTCGGTCAGGTATTCCCCCGCCAAGTAACGATGCTCACCCAGATGCTGTTCAAGGTGATCCAGCTCGGCAAACACATCATCAAACGCCGCTTCATAGGCCTTCTGCGACGTAGCGAAACCTGCGCGGTACACGCCGTTGTTCACGGCGGGATAAATCCGCTCGTTCAGTGCGTCGATGGTTGAGCGCAGGGCCTCGGGATAGAAGTCCATCTGATTGCCGGTCAACGCATTAAACGCACTGTTGAACATGCGAATAATCTCTGCCGATTCGTTGCTGACAATGCGCTTGAGCTTCTTGTCCCACAACACCGGTACCGTCACGCGCCCGGTGTAGCTGGCAGTGTCAGCGGTGTAGCGCTGGTGCATGTAGGTGAAGTCGTCGAGCTTGTCGCCGCTGGAGCCATGGGTCTTGTCGAAGGTCCAGCCGTTTTCCAGCATCAGCCAGCTGACTACGGATACATCTATCAGGCTTTCAAGGCCTTTGAGCTTGCGCAGGATGAGTGTGCGGTGTGCCCAGGGGCAGGCAAGGGAAACGTACAGGTGATAGCGGCCGGCTTCGGCTTTGAAACCGCCTTCACCCGTTGGGCCGGGCTCGCCATCGGCGGTTACCCAGTTGCGGCGTTGCGCCTGTTCCCGTTGGAAGGCGCCGTCTGCGCTACTTTCGTACCACTGGTCATGCCAGCGTCCTTCGATCAGCAAACCCATGACTGACTCCTTGGCTAATAAGCGTTGGAGTGCAGTCTAAAGGTCTGGGTTCGAACAAAAAGCGCAAAGGCTGGGGGTTAATGATCGACTAAATCGATCTGTCCCGGGCGTCCCAGTACTGCTGGGCCAGTTCGAACGCCTGCTCCCGCGGGTGACCAAGGCCACGCAAGGCCAAGGCCATGGTGGCGATCAGTGCCAGTTGCGGGTAGCTGTCCTGCACGTCGCCGCGCCATAGCGCCTTCAGGTGCTCAGGCTCCAGGGCGGCAGGCTTGACGTGGCGCTGGGCGGAGAGGGCAGGCCACTCTTCATCCCAGCTTTCGCCGCCGGTGGTGCCGTACAGGTGGCTGATGGTGTCCGGGTTGATCTCGATCTCGCCGCCATCGCCCTTGACCACAATGGTGTTGTCGCCGAGCAGGCCGCTGGCATCGCGATGCACACCCTGGTAGCCCGGATGGAAGATGCTTTGCAGGCCGCAGCGGGCGCTCAACGGGTTGAGGATGCGCGCCAGTGAGTGGATCGGCGAACGCAGGCCCAGGGTGTTACGCAGGTCGATCATGCGCTGCAGTTGCGGCGCCCAATCTCCCAGGGGAATAAACGCCAGGTTGCCCTGTTCAAGGGCGGCCTCGACCTGTTGCCAATTGCGGCACAGCGGAATCTGCAAGCCTTCCAGCAACTGCTCGGTATAGAGCCGGCCCGCGGTATGCGCGCCGCCGCCGTGCATCAGGATGCGCACGCCGTTCTGCGCGAGGCACTTGGCTGCCAGCAGGTACCACGGCAGGTGGCGTTTCTTACCGGCGTAGGTAGGCCAGTCGACGTCCACGTTGAGCGACGGCGCATTCAAGCGCTCGCGCACGGCTTCGGTGAAACCCGCCAGCTCTTCCGGGCTTTCTTCCTTGTGCCGCAACAGCATCAGGAAGGCGCCGAGCTGGGTGTCTTCGACCTTCTCATCCAGCAGCATGCCCATCGCCTCACGAGCTTCCTCACGAGTGAGGTTGCGGGCGCCGCGCTTGCCTTTGCCGAGGATCCGCACGAACGGCGCAAACGGGTGTTCGGCGGGTGTTTCAGTGATCAACGGGGCAAAATCAGTCATAAGCAATTCGTCGGCCTGGGCAGGCCCGCCAGCTTGGCGGCGAGTTTGGCGGGAGTGCCTTTGAACAGTCGGTTGAGGTGCAGGCTGTTGCCCTTTTCCGGGCCCAGCTTCAAGGCGGTGTACTTGATCAGCGGGCGGGTGGCCGGCGACAGCTGGAATTCGCTGTAGAAGCCCCGCAGCAGCTCGAGGATTTCCCAGTGTTCCGGGGTCAGCTCCAGCTCTTCGGCGGTGGCGAGGGCGTTGGCCACGTCGCTGGACCAGTCGCTCAGGTCGGCGAGGTAGCCGTCCTTGTCCAGTTCCAGGGTGCGTTCGCCTACGGTCAGGGTGTTCATAGCCAGGTGTTGACCTTGTCGTAATCTATCGACAGCTGGACGAAGGCCGGGTAATCGACGCTGGCGGCCCAGTCAGGCACCGCAAGATTACGCGCCTGGCTGTCTTCGGCCAGCACAAACACCTTCAGGCCCTTGGCTTGAAGGGCCTGGCAGGGTGCGCTGGCGGGTTGCAAGGCATAGGCGCCGTCGCCGCACAGCAGGATTGCGTCCCGGGTGCCACAGAGGCGCAGGCAGCTGTCCAGCCGGCTATCGGTAAAAGGGGAGTGGGACACCACATGCAAAGTCGACATCAGAGGGTAATCACCTGGTCGTAACGGTCAATCATCTGTGAGATCTGTTCGCTGCTCAGCGGCTGTGCGCTACCGGAGGAGATCAGGCCGCGTACCGAGAGGCTATGGCTGCAGGCAAACACATCCTCAACCCCGAATAACTCCAGGGCCTGGAGGTTGGCGCTGAGGTCTTTCTGTTGCACGGCCTTGGCGTCCTGGCTCGCGGCCAGTTGAAACACGCCGTCATCCAGAAACAACAGGCCAATCGGCAAATCAAACGCGCCGCCCGCCAGCACGATATCCAGCGCTTCGCGGGCGCTGGGGCCGGACCACGGTGCCTGTCGGCTGATCACCAGCAAGGATTTCGACATGTCACGGGCCTCCGAAGCAGATCAAGCGGTCAGCGGCCTGGGCGGCGTCATGCAGTTGCCCAAGCCCGGACAGCGCCCAGGGCGCCTCCAAGTTCACCGCGCTGCGTTGATAGCGGGTGGCCTCTTCGGCATTCAATACCCCACGGCGCAGGGCCGCAGCGATGCACACCACGCCATCGAGCTGATGCTCGCTGACAAACTCGCGCCACTGGCGTGCGATGTCCTGCTCGTCCTGTGGCGCAACAATGTTATTGGACGCGCTGTAGACGCCATCCTGATAGAAAAACAGCCGCACAATCTCATGCCCGCCCGCCAGCGCTGCCTGGGCGAACAGCAAGGCACGGCGCGAGCAGGGCGCATGGGGGGCTTCGAAAAGCGCAATCGCAAACTTCATGGAACACTCTGAAGGCAAAACCTGTGGCAATGATAAAGCCGCAGGCAACAAAAAGCCCGCCGAAGCGGGCTTTTTGCATGTGGCTGCGATCAGTCGTCGCGGCCCATGATGCCGAAGATCTGCAACAGGCTGATAAACAGGTTGTAGATCGATACATACAGGCTGATGGTAGCCATGATGTAGTTACGCTCGCCACCCTGGATGATCGCGCTGGTCTGGAACAGGATGCAGGCCGAGGAGAACAGCACGAAACCGGCGCTGATCGCCAGTTGCAGGCCGCTGATCTGGAAGAACATGCCTGCCAGTACGGCGGCCAGCAACACGAAGAAACCGGCGGTGATGAAGCCACCCAGGAAGCTCATGTCCTTGCGGGAGATCAGCACGTAAGCCGACAAGCCGCCAAATACCAGGGCGGTCATGGCAAATGCCGAGCTGACCACTTCCGCGCCGCCGGCCATGCCGAGGTAACGGTTAAGGATCGGGCCGAGGATAAAGCCCATGAAACCGGTCAAGGCAAACGCCGACACCAGGCCCCAGGCCGAGTCGCGCAGCTTGTTGGTCAGGAAGAAAAGACCGTAGAAGCCGATCAGCACCACAAAGATGTTCGGGTAGCCGACGCGCATCTGCTGGGCGACGAAGGCCATCACGCCGCTGAACGCGAGGGTGAGAGCGAGCAAGCCGTACGTATTGCGCAGGACGCGGCTAACCTCTAGCTGCTCAGCCTGCGCGTTTCCATTCACTGCGTAATTCTGTTCGCGCATGGCGACACTCCTTCAGTTTTGAAACATTCAGTCGCAAGGATCATAACAGACGCTCTGTAACAAGCTATGGCGAGAGTTTGACAGTGTGTTTCATTCGGGTATTATGGCGCCCGCTGAGACAGGATGGGCTACGCTAATCCTGTGTTGCACAAGGGAAATTGGCAGAGTGGTTGAATGCACCGGTCTTGAAAACCGGCGAACGTTAATAGCGTTCCCAGGGTTCGAATCCCTGGTTTCCCGCCAAGATTGACTCAAGAGCCCCGCTATTGCGGGGCTTTTGCGTTTCTGGGGTTCAGGAATGGTGATAGTGAAACATCTAATCGTTTCCGCATCATTTCAGGCAGTTTCCGCAACTCCGCAAAACTGGAGCCCGGAAATCATGGCTGAAAGCAGCGACATGCACGGTACTGCGTGGCGGGCATAAGGTGTTTGAGTTAGGATCTCCGCGTTTTTCAAGGACGAGGCGCAATGAACAAACTCAAGGCCATAAATGCGGCCGCAAATCGCTTTTTCAGTCGATTTTCTCGTAGGCAGTTTTTCTTGGCTTTTGTCGTAGTCACCGCGGTCAACTACTGGCTGGCCTATAACGTCTCCGGCTATAAATCTGTCTATCTGGCCATGGTCGGAGGTTTTTTCTTCGGCATGATGTTCGCGAAATTCGAGCCCGATAAGTAGTCTTGAATCACGCTTTCAGCTTCACTGATTCGCCAGATCTGGATTTTCCAGTGCTAATTTGCCGAGTTACCCCCCGACACACATGGAGAGTGCTATGACCCGATACTTCAAAAGTCCAGACAGTGACCAGGTTGAAGAGGTCGATGCGTTTCAGGTTCTGGCAATATTGTTCCTGGGCCCCCTCTATCTTTGCTTCGCCGGCCTTTGGCGCCATTTGTTAATCTGGGTTATTGCTATAGGTTTGGGGGTGCTTGCAGGCCCACCTTGGGCAGCCATACCTATTGCCGGACTGCCAATCACCTACTGTTTCTTGATACGTAAAATTGTGGCAGCTGAGTATTTGAAGAAGGGCTGGGTAGAAGTGGCTGATCCAAAGCTTACCCTCGAGAAAGAAGTTTCAGACGCTTAGTCTCTCGCAGATTTCCACGCAAAAGCGCACCCCTTGCAGAATAAGACCTGTAGCTTGGTGGGTAGCTAGGAGCTCTGGAAAACCGGCGAACGTTAATAGCGTTCCGAGGGTTCGAATCCCTGCTTTCCCGCCAAGATTGACTCAAGAGCCCCGCTATTGCGGGGCTTTTGCGTTTCTGGCATTCGGCAAAGCTGGCAGCCTGACGGCTGATCGTCTCCGCATCATTTCAGGCCGTTTCCGCAACTCGTTGCAAGCGGGGTCAGCGGGTCGGTTTCCCTATCTCACCGATTCACCAATTGACCGCTTTTCCGTGTGTCCCAGCAGTTGACTCGCATCGCCCAGGTCCATGCACCCTACGGCTGGACAACCGTGGCATGCGTGCGCCAAACCGTATCGGAGGAGGGTGAATACTCGGCGGCGTATCGTATTGATTACATTATGTATCAACTGAAATGCGCATGGACGCCATTATCGAAAACGTTGCACCCAAATATAGTGCGCCAAATATTCTGTCGCCAGCGGCTACTGCCACGCTTCGCTCGCCGGATTCATCGGTAATGCGGGTGGCAATACCGGTCTGTTATTGCGTATCTAAGGTGTCTTTCATGATTCAAAGCATTGTTAAAGCTGCTTGCTTGACCACGTTTATAGTCGCGAGCGCTGTTGCGCCATTAGTCCAGGCACAACCACTGCCACTGGGAAGTACCGGGGCTTTACACAATGAAGATGTGGAATGGCGTAGCTTTCCAGCCTTCCCGAAAGAGGTGAAGTTGTCTGTTCTGGTTGGAGATCCGAGTAAACCAGCACCCTACGTCGTGCGGGTTAAAGTCCCGAACGGCACCAAATTAATGCCTCATACGCACCCCGAAGATCGTATATACACCGTGATGTCGGGTGTGTTTTATATTGGCTTTGGTACTGTTTTTGATTCGACCAAGCTGGTTGCCTATGGCCCTGGCAGCGTAGTCGTACTTCCGGCCAATACTCCACATTTCCATTGGGCCAAGTCGGGAGAATATATCTCTCAAGTTTATGGGACAGGCCCGCTGGGCCTTGAATATATCGATAGCCATGACGACCCGAGGAACTCGTCGAAGTAAGAAAGCTTACTGGCTTTGCATTGCACATCTTTTTAAGAAGAATGCGGCTCGACTGATGGGCATGCCGAGCTACGCGGTACCCGGTTGATCCATCAACCGGGCAAGCTCGTCTGTTTAGAAGATATTCAACGGATACTCGGTAATCAGCCGCGTCTGCACCAAATGCCCCCCGGTGGACGCATCGCCATCGTGCCAGGCTTCTCGCAGGCGGAAGGACAGTTTCTTGGCCGGACCACTCTGTACGACGTATTTCACTTCGGCGTCGGTTTCGTGTTCCTGGTCGTTGGCACCATAGAACCCGGTGTAGGCCGAATTGCCGGGCGTATGCGTTCCGTCGATGCCGGAACCGCGGATATGACGGGCCATGAAGCTCAGGCCGGGGGCGCCAAAGGTGCTCATGTCCAGGTCGTAACGCATCTGCCAGGACTTCTCGCCCGGGCCGTTGAAGTCGGAGTACTGCACCGAGTCAGCCAGGTTGATCGAGTTGCCATAGCGGCCCGCGCCGACACCGGCATTGGTCTCCCCAAAACCGACATAGTCGAACGGCTCGTCACCATGCACCTTTTGCCCGGCCAGGGTGAAGGTCTGTGCACCCAGGGTGTAGGCCGCCGCCAGCGAGGCTGCGGTGGTGTCGATGGTCCCGGCCTTGGCGCTGCCGTCGTCCAATGTGCGATAGAGGTTGAAGTCCACCGCGACGGATTGGTCAGCGGTCAGTGGATGAACCAGGTTCAAGTTGACGTAGTACTGATTCCAGACGTCTTCCAGGTGCGCCCCGTACAGCGACGCAGTGAATTCCTTGCTGAACTGGTACTTGCCCCCCGCGAAGCTGGCCGACGGCGCACTCACACCTGCATAGCTGGCGAGAATGTCGCCGCTGCGCGACGTGGTGGTGGTACCCGTGCCGGAGGTGTAATGGCCGGCTTCCAGGTTCAGGCCGGTGATTTCATGACTGTCGATCTGGAAGCCCGATGCGGTCTGTGGCATCAGGTAGTTATCGGCAGTGGCGAACACGGGCGAGGTGGGCTGCAAGTCGCCGACCTTGAGGGTGGTGTTGGAAATACGCAACTTGATGTCTCCGCCGGCCTTGGCGAGGCCATGGTCCGGGTTGCCATTGGCGTCGGATGGAATGTTCGGGCCGCCGGCACGGTCGGTGTTCCCGTCGATGCGCAGCGCCAGGTCGGCAAACGCATCGATGCCGATGCCGACGGTGCCTTGGGTAAAGCCCGAGCTGTAGGTCGCCATCAGCGCCTGGCTCCAGTCACGGGTATGGCTGCCGTTGCCGTTCTGGTTCCAGAACAGGTTGCGGTTGAAGATATTCAAACTGCTGTCGGCGACAAAACCCTTCGAGTCGGACTGATCGCTTGCATAGCTCATGGCCGGCAAGGCAAATGCCAGTGCCACTGCCAAGGTATTGAGCTGAAGTAGCGGTTGACGTTTTTTCATTATTTTTGCTCCTGTGCACGAGTTCGTGTTGGAGCATTAAGGCGACAGCCCAGGCCATCAACAAATGAAACTGGATGAATGTTTTGATATCCCCTTTGCTGAATCCCGGGCAATTAAAAGCCCGCGATGGGAGCGGGCTTAAAGGTATTCACGCTCGTACAATCTTTCCCGCCTTCACCTCATCCGCATAGCCGCTGAGCTTTGCCTGCTGGGCCGCGAGCAATGCGCCCATCTTCATCAGGGCGATCGCTTCATCTGGTGAGTTGGCGACCCCGGCGATAGTGGCCAGCTCATTCACCGACCAGGCGATCACGGCCATTGCATCCTCGAGGTCGTAGAACAGCTCCTGCTGTGCGGTCCTTGGGCCGTCGAGCTTTTCTATCAGTGTTGCCATTTACCCGTGCTCCCTTCAGTGCCGTCAGGTTAAACATCGTCGGGCCAATCCTCCTGCAAGCCGGAAGACACGGCAATCGCGATTTTCTCTTGAATACCGTTATTGGGACTTTCCAGGCGAGAGTCAGGGGCGTCCACTCTCGCCCCAGCGTGTGTAAAAGCGCTTTCTCGAACCCTTGCTAATCTTTCTGAAGGTTTCACCGCAAGGATCGTCCATGCAGCGCTGTATCTCAGGAGAGAACCCATGAGTGCCAAGGACATACCTGAAGGGCAAGTGGTCCAAGGCTACGTCACCTTTGTCGGGAGTGAGGCATCGTGGGCCACAGGGCAATTCATGAGCTTCAGCTATAGCGTCAATGGTCAGCATTTTCACAAGTCTCTCAATGAGACGGTTGACGCTTGGTCAACAGCAACGCTTCGTAAAGCCACCGACGGCCTGCAGGTAGGCGACCGCGTGTCGGTCTGGTGCTCTCTCACCGACCCGGGCGTGTGCTGTATCGGCGAAAAGCCCGCCGAAAAACCACGGATCTTGCGCTTGATGGAGACTCTGGGATCGTTAGGGCCGTTATGAAATTGAGCCCCACCGTTCGTCCACCACCCGGCACTTCCCAACCCCGCACCGTTTCTCATGTTCAAGCACGGACACCCCGTGCTGCAGAACGGAGAGCCAGCATGGAAATTGACGAGAAGGCCCCAGGGAATCAATCCCAGCAGGGCGTAACGCGCGGTACAGACAATGAAACCGGTCATGAACCTCGGCGGGACCACGCCGAGGCGCCTCTACCCCCGGACGACGACGCCCCTTTGGAAGAGGACATGTCTGACGTAGACGCCGCCGATTCTGTCGCGAGTGAACACCCCGACAACTGATGTCCCAGACAAGCCCGACCCCAGTGTCGGGCTCTGCTGTCGTCAACATTCCTGCCGCCCCCACCGCACTTTTTCCCATTCTTCCGATCTATCTCTGTCCCGACCACACTAATTCCCGCGTGGACAGCAGACCCAGACCTGGTGCCGATGGATCGCACGTTACTTGTTTTTATCACCCGATGGATGCGCCAGCCGCTGTTGCTGGCGGCGGTTTTGATGCTGTGCGCCAACGGTTGCAGCCAGCAACAGGGGCGTGATATTGCCAAGCAGTTCAGCAACGGCAAGCCCGATGAATTCTTCCAGACCAGCGTCGATCGTATGGCCACCCTGGGCATGCGCGACAATCTGCAAAGCCTGTATTTGCTGATGAGCAAGCTCTACCTGCGCAACCCCAACCAATGGCGTCAATCGGGTTACACGGACGCTGTAACCGCCGCCCGGCAAATCCGTCAGGCCATCGAACTTCGCCAGCCGCTGCCCGCCCTTGGGGATCGCCGTGACCTGGTGGCGCTGAGTTACTCCTTGAGCCCGGAGTTTCGCGGCGATCGGGCGGGCGCCTTTATCTACGCGATTGGCAGCATGCTCGTGACTGCACACGGCGGGCGCACCGAGTTCTATATAACGGACTCGATCAACCCACAGTTCGTCAGCAATGCCGCGCGTAACATCGAGAAGGCAACCTGGCTGCTCAGCCAGCGCCAGGATGCCAATGGCTCGCTGTTGCTGTTCTCCAACGAGATCTCGGAGGCGGGCAGCAACCTCAGTTTCGCGGTCGAGTTCGGCAAGATCGTCGCGCGTCTCGACCTGTTGACCCAGATGCTCGACGAACGCTATCGACGCATTGGCCTCAACTACGCGCAGAGCCTGTTGCTGATGAATTTCCTGCCGGTGCAGTAACGCGCCGCGTACTCAACGACGCCCGGTCCGTGTGCTCACATCCACCCACACCGCCAGCACCAGGATGCTGCCCTTGACGATCATCTGCCAATAACTGTCCACGTCGAGCATCGACATGCCGTTGTCCAGGCTGCTGATCACCAGTGCACCGAGCAAGGCGCCGTACACGGTGCCCGAGCCGCCGCGCATCGACGTGCCGCCGATGAAGCAGGCCGCGATGGCGTCCAGTTCGCCCATGTTGCCCGCCGACGGTGAACCGGCGGCCAGGCGTGCAGTGTTGACCAGCCCGGCGAGGGCGCACATCACGCCCATGATTCCGAAGATCCACAGCTTGACCGCCTGCACGTTGATCCCCGACAGGCGCGTGGCTTCCATGTTGCTGCCCACCGAGTAGATGCGGCGGCCGAACACGGTCTGGCTGGTGACGTAGCTGAACACGCCCAGCAGCACCAGCAGGAGCAGCACCGGCACGGGAATCCCGTCGTAGCTGTTGAGGGTGTAGACGAAGCCGGCCAGTACGAAACCGATCAGCACCACGCGCACGCTGTCGCGCAGCATCGACGGCAGCGCCAGCCCGTGCAGGGCGCGGTTGTGGCGTTGGCGCCAGGTCAGGAATACCGCCAGCCCGAACAGCAACACGCCAAGAATCACCCCCACCACCGTCGGCAGATAGCCCTGGCCGATGTACACCAACTCGGGCGATACCGGTGCAATCGTGGTGCCGCCGGTAATGCCCAGCAGCACCCCGCGAAACGCGAGCATGCCGCCCAGCCCGACGATGAACGAGGGGATGCGCAGGTACGCGGTCATGTAGCCGTTACCCAGGCCGATCAGCAAGCCGCAGAGAGCGACGATGGCCAGGTTGAGCGGCAGCGGAATGTGATAGACCACATCCAGGATCGCCGCGACGCCGCCGAGCAAACCGAGCATCGAGCCCACCGACAGGTCGATCTCGCCACTGATGATCACCAGCACCATGCCGCAGGCCAGGATGCCGGTGATGGACATCTGCCGCAGCAGGTTCGACAGGTTGCGCGGGGTCAGGAAACCGCCTTCGGTCTGCCAGCTGAAAAACACCCAGATCAGCACCACGGCGATCAGCAGGGCGAGCATTTTGTAGCGGGTGAAAAGCTGTTTGACCTGATTCATTTACGCGGACTTCCGATCATTATTATTGTCATGCCCGTTCGGTTGGCTGAGGGCGGCGGCGAGCACCTGTTCCTGGGTCAGGCCCTGGTTGATGAAGTCGCCGCGTAACTGGCCTTCGCCGATCACCAGCACCCGGTCGGATACGCCCAGCACCTCGGCCAGTTCCGAGGACACCATGATGATCGACACGCCTTCGGCCGCCAGCGCGCCCATCAGTTTGTAGATCTCATATTTGGCGCCCACGTCCACGCCACGGGTAGGTTCGTCGAGAATCAGCACCCGGGGTTGGGTCAGGAGCATTTTCGCCAATACGGCTTTCTGCTGGTTGCCGCCGGAGAGGCTGGTGATCGGCAGGAACGGGTTGGCGGTCTTCAGGTGCATGCGTTTGATTTCCTGCTCGACGCTGCCCAGTTCTGCCTCGGCGTCGATACGCGTCAGGTGCGAGAAGCTGTCCAGCACCGCCAGGGTAATGTTTTGCCCCACGCCCAAATCCGGGACGATGCCCTGGCGCTTGCGGTCTTCCGGGACCATGCACAACCCCGCGCGAATCGACTTCAGCGGCGTGCGGGTATCGATGGGTTTGCCCTCCAGCCACACCTCGCCTTCATAGCGCCCGGGATAACTGCCGAACAGCGCCGACACCAACTCCGTGCGGCCCGCGCCCACCAGCCCGGCGATGCCGAGGATCTCGCCCCGGCGCAGGCTGAACGAGACATCGTCCACGCGCTTGCGGCCCGGGTTGTCGACGTCATAGCAGGTGATGTTGCGCGCCTCGAACAGCACCTCGCCCACCGTGTGAGGTTCGGTGGGGTAGAGGTTGCTCATCTCACGGCCGACCATCTGGGTGATGATGCGCGACACGTCCATGTCGGCCATGGGAGTGGTCGCGATGTGTTTGCCGTCGCGGATCACCGCGATGGTGTCGCAGATGGCCGAGACTTCATCGAGCTTGTGGGAGATGTACACGCAGGCAACGCCTTTGGCCTTGAGGCCGCGGATGATGTCCAGCAGCACCTCGATTTCCGAGCGGGTGAGGGCCGAGGAGGGTTCATCCAGGATCAGCAGGCGCGCCTGCTTGTTCAGCGCCTTGGCGATTTCCACCAGTTGCTGATAGCCGCCGCCGTATTGCGAGACGGGCAGGGCGACGTTCATGTCCGGCACTTTCAGTTCGCGCATCAGGGCTTCGGCGCGGTGCATCATGGCGGGGTAGTTCATGCGCCCGCCGGGCAGTGTCAGCTCGTGGCCCATGAAGATGTTTTCGGCCACCGAGAGGTCGGGCACCAGGGTCAGTTCCTGGTGGATGATCACGATGCCGCAGGCTTCGGTTTCGGCGATGGAATGTGCGCGCAACGGTTGGCCATCCCAAAGGATTTCGCCGTCCCAGGTGCCATGGGGATACACCGCCGACAGCACTTTCATCAGGGTCGATTTGCCGGCGCCATTCTCGCCGCACAACCCCACGCATTCCCCGGGTTTTACCTTGATGTCGATGCCATTCAGGGCTTTGACGCCACCGAAGGTTTTGACGATGTTGTTCATTTCCAGCAAGTAGTCGGACATGGCGGGCACTCATTCCACAGCGAAAAGGCGGGGTGGCATGCAGGAGCGGCCTCAAGCCGCTCCTGCAGTGAGCCGTACGCTTACTGCCCGGCGATTTGCGCTTTGGTGTAGAACCCGTCTTCTTCCAGCACGTTGACGTTGTCTTTGGTCAACGCGGTCGGCTTGAGCAGGATGCTCGAGACCTGTTTGCTGCCGTTGTCGTATTGCGAGTTGTAGGCCGGTTTCTCGTCCCGCACCAGTTGCACCGAGAGCTTGGCCGCCTCTGACGCCAGCAGCTTCAGGGGCTTGTAGACGGTCATGGTCTGGGTGCCGGCGATCACGCGCTTGATCGCGGCGAGGTCGGCGTCCTGCCCGGAGACCGGCACCTTGCCCGCCAGTTTTTGTGCCGCCAGGGCCTGGATCGCGCCGCCGGCGGTGGCGTCGTTGGAGGCGACGATGCCGTCGATCTTGTTGCTGTTGGCGGTCAGGGCGTTTTCGACAATGCTCAGGGCTTCGGTGGGGTTCCATTCCTTGACCCATTGCTGGCCGACGATCTTGATGTCGCCCTTGTCGATGGCAGGCTGCAGCACTTTCATCTGACCCTGGCGCAGGATCTTCGCGTTGTTGTCGGTAGGGGCGCCGCCGAGCAGGAAGTAATTGCCTTTAGGCTGTGCGTTCAATACGCCCTGGGCCTGCATCTCGCCGACCTTTTCGTTATCGAAGGAGATGTAGGCGTCGATATCGGCGTTCAAAATCAGCCGGTCATAGGACAGCACTTTCACCCCGGCTTTCTTCGCTTCGGCCACCACGTTGTTCAGCACCGTGGCGTTGAACGGCACGATCACAATCACATCGACGCCCCGGGAGATCAGGTTTTCGATCTGCGAGATCTGCCGCTGCTCGTTGGCATCCGCCGACTGCACATAGACCTTGGCTCCCAGTTGCTCGGCGGCGGCGGTGAAGTAATCACGGTCGCGGGCCCAGCGCTCAAGGCGCAGGTCGTCGATGGAAAAGCCGATTTTCGGATGGGCTGCGTCAGCCATGACCGAGTTGGAAAGCAGTGCCAGAACGCTGGTGAATAAGACAGTTTTCAGGTGTTTCATGATGGTGAGTCCCTTTTATTGTTGTTTAGACGCACTTCTGGACCTGGAGCGTGTTGCACACGAAACGCTAGAGCGTAGCGGTCATGGGTAGATAAAGCGATTCACCACGCCTTCGAGCATCTCCTGGCGGCCGCTGACCGCTTGCGGGTTGAGTTGGTGGCTGAAGGCATGCTCGGCCAACGACTCCAGGCTGAAGTCGCCGCCGAGCACGGCGCGGCCGAACGACTTGTCCCAGCCGGCATAACGCTGGGCCTTGAACTGCTCAAGGGCATCGTTCTGCACCATGGCGGCTGCGCGTTCCAGGGACAGCGCCAGCACATCCATCGCGGCCACGTGGCCATGGAACAGGTCAACTTCGTCGAGGCTTTGACGACGCACCTTGGAGTCGAAGTTGTAGCCGCCGCCTTTGAAGCCACCGGCCTTGAGCACCTCGTAGGTCACCAGGGTCAGTTCCTCGACGCTGTTGGGAAACTGGTCAGTGTCCCAGCCGTTCTGCGGGTCGCCACGGTTGGCGTCGATGCTGCCGAAAATGCCCAGGGAAGCGGCGGTGGCGATTTCATGGTGGAAGCTGTGGCCGGCGAGGGTGGCGTGGTTGGCCTCGATGTTGACCTTGATCTCTTTCTCCAGGCCGAACTGGTGCAGGAAGCCAAATACGGTGGCGGTGTCGTAGTCGTACTGGTGCTTGGTCGGCTCCTGCGGCTTGGGCTCGATAAACAGCTCGCCGGTGAAGCCGATTTTGTATTTGTGCTCGACCACCATGCGCATGAAGCGCCCGAGTTGCTCGCGCTCGCGCTTGAGGTCGGTGTTGAGCAGCGTCTCGTAGCCTTCGCGGCCGCCCCACAGTACATAGCTGGAGCCCTTGAGGCGGTGAGTGGCGTTCATCGCGCTGAACACCTGGGCTGCCGCATAGGCGAACACTTCCGGGTTCGGATTACTGGCGGCACCGGCGGCAAAGCGCGGGTTGCTGAAGCAGTTGGCGGTGCCCCACAGCAGCTGGATGCCGGTCTGTTCCTGATGGTGTTCGAGCTGGTCGACCATCCGTGCAAAGTTGTCGCGGTATTCCGCCAGGCTTGCGCCTTCGGGGGCAACGTCGGTGTCGTGGAAGCTGTAGTAATCGATGCCCAGCTTGGAGAAAAACTCGAACGCCGCCTCGGCCTTGCCGCGCGCCACCTGCAGCGCTTCCCCCGGTTGCTGCCAGGGCCGCTGGAAGGTGCCGGAGCCGAACATGTCACTGCCAGGCCAGACGAACGTGTGCCAATAACACGCGGCCATCCGCAGGTGCTCGCGCATCGGTTTGCCGAGGATCAGCTTGTTCGCATCGTAGTGCCGGAAGGCCAGGGGAGAGGTG
The DNA here is from genome assembly GCF_000242655.1 of Pseudomonas sp. PAMC 25886. Lineage (NCBI taxonomy): Bacteria > Pseudomonadati > Pseudomonadota > Gammaproteobacteria > Pseudomonadales > Pseudomonadaceae > Pseudomonas > Pseudomonas sp. PAMC 25886. The sequence continues at coordinate 610,388 of NZ_AHHC01000050.1, read as the reverse complement.
CTATCAGGGCCTTCGTAGAGGATTTTTTCGACAGCGGGAAAGTAGGGCATCGCCAGATCCTTGTTGTTATGAGTACACGTTAACCTTGCCTCGATACTAGCAACGGCCCCCGGCCAATCGATTATGAAAATCACCAGAGCGGGGTTCGATTTTGAGTGGCTTTGGGCGCATAGTTGGGCGATACCTCGCCAGGAGCCGCCCCTGTGAAAACTGTCCCGCCTGTGCACCGGATCGCCCTGCTGTTCAATGGCAATAAGATCTACGATCGCGGCATCATCACCGGGATCGGCAACTACCTGAGCAGCACGCGGGTGTCGTGGGATCTGTTTCTGGAGGAGGATTTTGTGTGCCGGCTCAAGGGCATCGAGCGTTGGCATGGCGACGGCATCATTGCCGACTTTGATGACCCGGCGATGGGCCCGGCGTTGGCGGGGGTGCATTTACCGGTGGTAGCGGTGGGCGGGTCTTACGAGGATGAACGGGCTTACCCCCGGCATATCCCGTACGTGGCCACCGACAATTTCGCCCTGATCAGGCTGGCCTATGAACACCTGATCGAAGCCGGGCTGACGCGCTTCGCCTGCTTTAGCCTGCCGGAAGCGGATATCAACCGCTGGGCCCAGGAGCGCGAAAAAGCCTTCCGCCGCCTGCTGGAGCGCGATGGTTTACCCGTGGAGGTGTATCGCGGGTTGGGTACCAGCGCGCCGCTGTGGGACTCGGCGGTGGAGCAACAGATCGCCTGGCTGCACAGCCTGCCCAAGCCCATCGGCATCATCGCGGTCAGCGACGCCCGCGCCCGGCAGTTGCTGCAAGCCTGCCTCACGGCGGGCATCCCGGTGCCGGAGCAAGTGGCACTGATCGGCATCGACAACGACCCGCTGACCCGCACCCTGACCCGCGTGCCGCTGAGCTCGGTGATCCAGGGCACCGAAAAAATGGGCCGCACCGCCGCGCGCCTGCTGCATCAGATGCTGCACGGCATGCCCTCGGCAGGCAGCCAGATCCTGGTGCCGCCGGAAGCCGTCAACGTACAGACCTCAAGCCTGCACCAACCCCTCGGCCATCCCTACGTGATGCAGGCGTTGCACTTCATTCGCCAGTACGCCTGCCAGGGCATCAAGACCGCCCAGGTCGCCAACTACGTCGGCGTGTCGCGCTCATCCCTGGAAGCGCATTTTCGCAGCGAACTGAACCGCAGCGTCCACGACGAAATCCTGCGCTTCAAACTCGCGGCGGCGGTGGCCAGCCTGGAAAATACCGGGGCGGGCATCGCGGATATCGCCTACGACTGCGGGTTCAAATCGGCGCAGTACCTGCACACGGTGTTCAAGCGCGAGTTCGGGTGTACGCCGAGGGAGTATCAAGTGGGGCAGCTTGAACGCGATTCGAGCGATGTCATTTCTTTGTCGCCTTGAGTCCCTATTTTGTCCTGAGCCTCGCTCCAGAACTTCAAGGGATTGAATCGTCTTATGCCGACTCTTACACGCAGGACACTGCTGCAAGCCGCCGCTATCGGATCCGCCTACACCCTGTTGCCCGACTCCATTCGCCAGGCCCTGGCGATCCCCGCCAACAACCGCACTGGCACCATCATGGACGTCGAGCATGTGGTGATCCTGATGCAGGAAAACCGCTCGTTCGATCACTACTTCGGCACCTTGCCCGGCGTGCGCGGGTTCAGTGACCGCTTCACCATTCCACTGCCGGGCGGGCACCGGGTGTGGGAGCAGCAGGGCGTGGGGCGGCGGATTTTGCCCTATCACCTGGACAGTTCCCGTGGCAACGCCCAGCGGGTCAGCGGCACGCCTCATTCCTGGGTGGACGAGCACGCCGCCTGGGGCAGTGGCCGGATGCATGCCTGGCCGACGTTCAAGACGCCCACCTCGATGGGCTACTACCGCGAGCAGGAAGTGCCGTTCCAGTTCGCCCTGGCCAACACCTTCACCTTGTGCGATGCCTACCATTGTTCGGTGCACGCCGGCACCAATCCCAACCGGCTGTTCCACTGGACCGGCACCAACGGCCCGACCGGTGCGAACGTCGCGGCGGTGGTCAACGAGTGGGACGGCCCCGGTGCGGTGAGCGTGGGCTACACCTGGAAAACCTACCCCGAACGCCTTGAAGAAGCGGGCGTGAGCTGGAAGGTTTATCAGTACTTGCCGGATAACTTTGGCGATAATCCTTTGGCCGGTTTTCGCCAGTTTCGTGCGGCCAGCGTTGCGGCTGGCAACCCCGCGGTGCCACCGAAGGACTTCAAGGACTTCGTGCCCTACAGCGACCCATTGAATGCCCGCGTGCCGCTGTACAAGGGCAACGGCAACACACTGCCGGCGGTCAGCGGCAGCGACCTGGAAGCGATCATCCAGGGCTTTCGCAAGGACGTGAACGACGGTCACCTGCCGCAGGTGAGCTGGCTGGTGGCCCCGGCCGATTACTCCGAACACCCCGGGCCTTCCAGCCCGGTGCAGGGTGGCTGGTTCACCCAGGAAATCCTCAAGGCGTTGACCGCCAACCCGGAGGTCTGGAGCAAGACCGTGTTGCTGGTCAACTACGATGAAAACGACGGTTTCTTCGACCACGTGCCGTCACCATCCGCACCGTCCAAACGGCTGGACGGCAGCTTTGCCGGCAAGTCCACGGTGAAGTTCGACAGCGAGATCTTCACCCATCCGGCGCCACCCGGTTCAACCGAGCAACCCGCGCCCGACGGTGGGGTATACGGGCCCGGTCCACGGGTGCCGATGCTGGTGCTGTCGCCGTGGAGCCGGGGCGGTTGGGTCAACTCCCAGGCGTTCGACCACACCTCTGTGCTGCAATTTCTGGAAAAGCGCTTCCACGTGCGCGAACCCAATATCAGCGCCTGGCGCCGGGCCGTATGCGGCGACCTCACGTCAGCCTTCAACTTCGTCAACCCCAACACCGAAACCCTGCCGCCGCTGCACACCATCAGCCGCCAGGCCGCCGACACCCTGCGCCAACGCCAGGAACAACTGCCCCAGGTCGCCGTGCCAACCGTGGGCCAGCAACAGGCACCGTTCCAGGCCCGCATGGCGCGGCCCTCCCGGGCGCTGCCGTACCAGTTGAATGTCGAGGGTTCAGTTGACCGTCGCGCCGGTTCCGTGAGCCTGGACTTCTTCAACCATGGCGAACAAGGGGTGGTGTTCCACGTCTACGACCGCCTGCACCTGGATGACATACCCCGGCGCTACACCGTGGAAGCCGGCAAGCACCTCAGCGACACCTGGCAAGTCGCAGGGGCCTACAAGCTCTGGCTGTTGGGGCCGAATGGCTTCCACCGTGCATTCAAGGGGAATCTGCTGCGACGTGAGCCCGAGTTATCCCTGGCCTATCACGGCGATACGTTGCTGCTGACCCTGGTCAACCCTGGTAAGCGCACCGCGTCGGTGACCATCGAGCGCTGCCCCTACACCAAACAAGGGCCCTGGTTGCTGGAGATTGCCGGCGGCAGCACCGTGCAGCGCACGTTCTCGTGCCAGCCGAACGGTGGTTGGTACGACTTCAAGTTGCGTGACGAACACGGTTGGGTGCGGCGGGTGGCGGGGCGGATTGAAACCGGCGCGCACAGTATCAGCGATCCGTTGATGGGTAAGCGTGGGTAAGGGCGATTTCGTAAGCCCTTTCCCTGTTTACTGTAGGATCAGGGCTTTCCCCCCCAGCAGCGCTTGAAACAAAAACCACTCGGCCATAGCCTCACGCTTTTCCTGAAACTGAGGCCCTGCAGTGGGTAAGCGAAAAACGGTTTGGCCCACGGAGCGGGAAGTTCGACTGCGCTTTATCCTGCTGGCAATCATTGAAACCGCCTGCCATCGAGGCGTTCCCATCGAGCGGCTGTTGCTCTCTTACATCCTGCTGCGCAACAAGCCGAGCCCGGAGCAGTTGTGGGGGGCAATCAGCGACACGTTGCTGCTCGACGAGATGCGCGGCTTTCGCTTTGAGCCCGGGTCGGAAGCCGATCAGTTGATGCGCAAACTGGGCGATGATGCTGATGCTGCAACGAAAGGGATTGGAGCCTGAACGGTTCCAATCCCTTTTTGGTTTACGGCTTGCCCGCCACCAGCTTCGGCGTGCGCGGCGGCACCAACCGCTTGCTCCCTGTCGACTCATACGCCGACGCCAATTGCAGCAGCGCCGAATCGTCATACGCACGGCCGGCAAAGGTCAGCCCCACCGGCATGCCGATATCCGCCATAACGCCCATGGGCACCGTCACGGTCGGCACACCGAGGTGGCGGATGGCGAGGTTGCCGTTGGCCACCCACACCCCGTTGCTCCAGGCGATATCCGCCGAGGCCGGATTCACATCCGCATCCGCCGGACCCACGTCGGCGACGGTGGGGAAGATCACGGCGTCCAGCCCCAGCGTGTCCATCCAGTCTTCAAGGTCGATGCGTCGTGTCTGTTCCAGGCCGCGCAGGCCGTCGGGCACGGTGCTGATCTTGTCCCACGGCGTGATGCCGCGCTCGGCCATGCGCACGTACTCGTCCATGCCGGCGGCCAGGTCGTCTTCGCGGTTGGGCAGGGTGCCGGGGTCGTGGGGGAAGATTTTCGGGCCGTCGACATCGGCCAGGCGGTTCAGCGTGGGGTCGTTGTTGGCGCGCAGGAAATCATCGAACGCCCAGGCCGACAGTTCCCACAATTCATCGTGGAGAAATTCCTTGGACACCAGGCCACGGGTAAACACTTTCGGCGCGCCGGGGCGGTCGCCTTCGCAATTGGAGACCAGCGGGAAATCCACTTCGACCACTTGAGCGCCTGCTGTTTCGAGGGCTTTGCGCGCGGCTTCCCAGAGGTCAATCACCGAGGCCCGGGTTTTGATTTGCTGGCCGGTGGGGCCGCCGATTCCCGGGTTGTCGCTGGTGCCGGCTTCGGGGTCGGCGTTGATGTACATGCGCGGCACGCCGAAGCGTTTGCCGGCGAGTGCATCGCCGGTCGCGGCCAGGGCGCCATAGGACTCTGGGCGTACCGAGGCCACGCCGGGGATCGGCACCCAGGGTTGCATCCGCCACAGGTCGCCGCGTGTGTCGGGGTCTTCTGCGACTACCACGTCGAGCACTTCAAGCAGGTCGGCCATGGTCCGGGCGTAGGGCACGACAACGTCCATGGTCGGGGTCAGCGGCCAGTTGCCGCGCACCGAGATCACCCCACGGGACGGGGTGTAGGCGCACAGGCCATTGTTGGAGGCCGGGCCGCGTCCGCTGGACCAGGTTTCTTCCGCCAGGCCAAATGCCGCGAAGCTCGCCGCGGTGGCGGTGCCGGCGCCGTTGGAGGAGCCCGAGGCGAACGGTGCGGTGAGGTAGTCGGCGTTGTACGGGCTCTCGGCCCGACCATACACGCCGCGCTGCATGCCGCCGTTGGCCATGGGCGGCATGTTGGTCTTGCCCAGGCAAATGGCGCCCGCTGCGCGCAGCCGCTCGATGGTGAACGCATCGCGGTAAGCGGTCAGGTTCGCGAACGCCGGGCTGCCGGAAGCGGCGGTGAGGCCCTTGACCAGATAACTGTCCTTGGCTGTATAGGGAATGCCGTCGAGCGGCCCCAGGGTTGTGCCGCTGGCCCGGCGAGCATCGGCTGCCCGGGCTTCCTCCAGCGCTTGCGGGTTGCGCACCACTACCGCGTTGAGGGCGGTGGGCGTGTTGGGCGCGTCGTAGGCGTCGATCCTGGCGAGGTAGGCCTCTACCAGCTCCACCGCCGTGGTCTGGCCGGACTCGAGCGCGGCGCGCAGTTGGGCAATGGAAACTTCGGTTACTTCGATCACGTGGTTATCGCCGGGTGCAGAAAAGGGGAGGGCTTGAGTGCTGACTCAATCCGTTCAGTGAAAGTAGCTTACTGATAGATTTTTCGTAGCGCCAGAGCATGGCATCCCTTACTGTGGCCCCTCAATTCCCTTATCGATAACGGTGCTGTTTATGTCTGATGAAGTGCGGCTTGTCGTCATCATCAATACCCAGCCTGGGCGGGGCGCGGACCAGTTGGCCGCGTTTGCCGGGCTCGCTCCGCTGGTGCGGGCCGAAGCGGGTTGCATCCAGTACGACCTGCATCCGGTGGAAGGCAACAGCGACAGTTTTGTGTTGATCGAGACGTGGGCGTCAAAGGCAGCGCTCAAGGATCACCACGCAGCGCCCCACATGCTGGAAGCCGCGAAGCACAACCCGACATTTCGTGCCGGCCCCTCCAACGTTCTGGTGCTGGAACCCGCCGTCCAGACGCTCTGACTTCAATCCGGTGGCTCAAGGGTTTATCATGGCCCCTTCATTTTTTGCTGCCCGGAAAGATTTCGATGTTGTTTACAAGGACTGTCATGGCGAGCGCACTGCTCGCCGTTCTGGCCACCCAGGCCCACGCGTCCAACCTGGACCTGACCTACGAGGCCCCCGTCCTCAGCGCTGTACCCCTCACGCCGCAGGCTGAGCCCAAGCCACGTTTCCCGGTCAAAAGCCTTGCGCCGGTGACCGTGGAAAACAGCTGCACCGGCCGCGAGTGCACCTACGAAGGCGACATCAGCCTGCCCCGTGAGGAGCAGACTGTGCGGCGCATTTCCATCGGTATTCAGTAAGCCCTGCGGGCGCCTCAGACAATCCCGTACCGAGGTGCCGGTTTGCCCGTCTGCGTGGCCGCAAACAACGCGCCGCGCGCGGCATCGTAGGTATCCCATAACCCGCCATCGGCCACCGACGGCCAGGTGATCGACTCGCCCTGGTCAAGCCCGGCCAATGCCGCGTCCACCAGATTTTCAGTGGTCATGACCGACTCTTTTTGCAGTGCGGAAAGCGGAATGCCCGACTCGTCCCAAATCTCGGTGGCGGTGGACGCCGGCAACACGATCTGCACCTTCACTCCGGTTTCTGCCAGCTCTGCCTGCAAGCCACGGCTGAACGCCAGGACATAGCTCTTGGTGCCGCTGTAGACGGAACTGACCGGCAGCGAGTGCACGCCCAATACCGACGCCACGTTGATGATCACACCTTCCTTACGCACCAGCATGCCGGGCAGCGCTGCGTGGGTCAGGCGGGTGAGGGCGGTGATGTTCAGGGCGATCTGGGTCATGGAGTCCTCGACCGAGGACTGTGCCAGCGGGTGCAGGCGGGCCAGGCCGGCGTTGTTCACCAGCACCTGAATCGCCGGGTTGCCGGCGAGCAGGCTTTCTACGCGGGCCAGGTCCGCGGGGTTGACCAGGTCGGCGCCGATCGTCTGCACCTGACGTCCGTGGGCCTGGGTGATCTTCGCCGCCAGGGCTTTCAAACGGTCTTCACGGCGGGCGACCAGGATCAAATCGTAGCCGCGAGCCGCCAGTCGGTCGGCATACACCGCACCAATACCGGAGGACGCGCCCGTGATGAGGGCAACTTTTGTGGAAGCGGGGGTCGACATGAACGGCTCCAATAGATGAGTACTCAACCAATATTGTTGAGGGCTCAAGTTATAAGCTTGGGATTTGTCCTTGTCAATGGTTTAGTACTCAATCATTCTAGCGCCATGGAGGAGCTGAAAATGCCAACAGAGAAGATCAACACCGATAAAGCACGCGCCGACCTTTTGGATTTGCTGGGCGACGTGGCGTGCACCAACAACGCCCTGCGCCGTGCCGCCAGGCGCTTGGGGCAGCTGTATGACGAAGCGCTGGCGCCGATTGGCCTGAAGGCCACGCAGGTCGGCTTGCTGGGTGAAATCACGCGGTTGGCGGCGGTGGATGAGCAGGGTGGGCCGACGTTGCAGGAACTGGCCGGACGCCTGGCGATCCTGATGTCGGCGCTGACCCATGCCATGAAGCCGCTGGTGCGCGACGGGATTGTCGAGCTGCGCCCGGACGCCCTGGACAAGCGCACCAAACGTTGCGTACTCACACCCAAGGGCCAGGCGCTGTTCAGTGAGGCGCTGGTGTACTGGGCCTCAGCCAATAACCGGGTGGAGGACGTGTTGGGGCATGATTCGGCGGCGCAACTGCGGGGCATGGCGGATCATGTTGCCTCCGAAGAGTTTCTGGCGGACTACCACAGCCGGTCAGTCCCGGCATAAGCCAGATCCTTTCGTTATTAGACAGACGCCATTCGCCCATCCGATGCTGAGCCCCTCTCGATCAGGGGCTTTCCATGACCACTCCACGCCAACTGAAACTGGGTGCGTTCATGCGCCCGGTCAGCATCCACACCGGCGCCTGGCGCTATCCCGGCGCTTACCGCGACGCCAACTTCAACTTCACGCACCTCAAGCAGTTTGCGCAGACCCTGGAGAAGGCGCGTTTCGATGCCTTCTTCATGGCCGACCACCTGGCGCTGCTCAACATGCCCATCGAGGCGTTGAAGCGCAGCCACACGGCCACCTCATTTGAACCGTTCACCCTGTTGTCGGCCCTGAGCCAGGCCACCGAGCACATCGGCCTGGTGGCAACGGCCTCGACCACGTACGACGAACCGTTCCACATCGCCCGGCGCTTCGCGTCCCTGGACCATTTGAGCAACGGTCGCGCCGGCTGGAACATCGTCACCACTGCCAACCCGGATGCCGCGCAGAATTTTGGCCTGGAACAGGCCTACGCCCACGACGAACGCTACGCCCGGGCGCGGGAGTTCTACGATGTGGTGACCGGCCTCTGGGACAGTTGGGCCGATGACGCCTTCATCCGCGATGCCGACAGTGGCGTGTACTTCGACCCCGACAAGCTGCACACCCTCAATCACCAGGGCCGCTATCTCAACGTGCGCGGCCCGCTGCACATTGCCCGGCCGGTGCAGGGCTGGCCGGTGATCGTGCAGGCCGGTGCCTCGGAGCCCGGGCGGCAACTGGCGGCAGAAACCGCCGAGGTGATTTTTGTCGCGCCGGGCACGCTCGAGGAGGGGCGCAGGTTCTATGCCGATATCAAGTGCCGGATGCTGGCGGTGGGGCGGCATCCCGACCACCTGAAGATTCTGCCCGGGGCGTTTGTGGTGGTCGGCGATACACAGGAAGAGGCCCGCCGAATTCGTGCTCACCTCGACAGCCTGGTGCATTACGAAAGTGCGATTGCCTCGCTGTCGATAGCACTGGGTACCGACGCAACCCAGTTTGATCCTGACCACTACCTGCCGGCGATTCCCGAAACCAACGGAAGCCAAAGCTCCCGGGAGCGGGTGCTGGCGCTGGCTGATCGGGAGCAACTGACGGTGCGCCAACTGGCCCAGCGCCTCGGCGGGTATGCCGGCTTGTCGTTTGTCGGCACGGCCCACAGCATTGCCGATGAGATGCAGCAGTGGCTGGAGGAAGAGGGCAGCGATGGCTTCAACATCATGTTCCCGTGGCTGCCGGGCGGCCTCGATGATTTTGTCGCCAAGGTAGTGCCCGAGTTACAGGGGCGCGGGATCTTTCGACGGGAGTACGAAGGCTCTACCCTGCGGGAAAACCTCGGGTTGCCGCGACCGGCGAACCGATTTTTCGCCGGGTGACCGGGTATTTTTACCCTGGTTAGATCGTTTATTTCCTTCTGATTGGAGGCCATTCCCCAAACGCATATCCATCGCGCCGGTTCAGCCCCGATAACGGAGCTGTCCGGCGTGATCGCGTCATAGGGTCTGTTATCACGGAATTATCGGCTGCCTCGCTCCGATAAATCCCCATCCAGCATCTATTCTTGCTGCTGGGCCAGCGCCTTGCGCCGTTGTACGGCATCTCTAGAATCGGCCCCAGAACTTACTCATTTCCTGTCGATTACGGAGTTTCGAACATGATGAACGCCATGCAGATGCCAATGAACAACGCGATGCCTATGATGCCGATGATGGGCATGCCGATGATGATGGCCACCATGACCTGCAAGATGACCGACGAGGCCATGATGTGCACCATGAAGCCGGCCGCGGGCATGGACATGGCGATGTTCAAGAACAACGCCGAAATGATGGCGATGATGATGAACTGCGGCATGCCGATGATGATGCAGTGCGCCAACATGTCGATGATGTGCATGTCTGAAGACGGCATGGCGATGATGAACAGCATGTCTGCCATGAACATGCCGATGATGATGCCGATGGGCATGCCTATGCCGATGATGAAGTGCATCATGGAATGCAAGATGGAAGCAGACTGCATGACCTGCAAGATGATGCCGATGCCGGGCATGAGCATGGACATGATGAACAACTGCTGCATGCTGATGATGAAAATGATGAACGACTGCGCCATGCCGATGATGATGAGCTGCAACGGCATGCCGATGATGTGCTGCACCTGCTGATTCGTTTGGCGTGAAACCAGAAAGCCCCGGCGAGTGCTGGGGCTTTTTGCGTTTCAGTCCAGCCGTTCCGGGTAGGTGATCACCAGGAACGCCACCGCCTCACTGTCTGCGGGGTTTCGGTAGCGGTGGGGCTGGTCGGCGTAGAACAAAATCGAGTCACCGGTGGACAGCAGGTAGCGTTCTTCGTTGACGCTGACTTCCAGCACGCCCTGGGCCACCACCAGGTTTTCCTGGATGCCCGGCCCATGGCCCTCTGAAATCTCCTCGCCGAGGGCCTTCAGGCGTATCTCGTAGAACTCCGACTGGCGCGCCATATCGTAGGGAAACAGCGCGCGGCTGATAAAGGTGCCATCGGCACTCACCAGGCGTTTGCTCTGTTGCGCCGGCAGCAGTTCAACCCCTTCGAACGCACGGTTTTCCAGGAAGGCCGCCACCGACACTTTCAAACCCTTGGCAATCTTGCACAGCACTTTGATCGACGGCACGCTGCGCCCGGATTCAATCTGCGCGAGCATCGCCCGGCTCACGCCGCAGTTGCGTGCCAGGGCATCCAGCGACAGGTAGCGTTTACTGCGCAGGCGTTGCAGGTTATGGGCGACGCACTGGCCGATGGCGTCGTCGTCGCCGCTGTTGCAGTCTTTGGATTTGGAGGGGAGGTCGGGCACTTCGGGAATCGCATGCAGGAAATTCATCGCCTCACGCCCGGCGGGTATCGCTGGAGGAGGTGACTTGTGCGGTAAACACCGCGACCCCGGCCCGTGCCGCGTACATCGCCCACATCAACTCAGCCGCTGCGCGAGCCTGGCGGCGTTTGCGGTGGAGGGTGAAATCGATGACGGTGGCAGATGCTTGCATGACGTAAATCTCTGGGGACTCAATGGCCCTACAGTAATCCGTACTACTTATTTCCATAAATACTGAGTTTGCATTTGGTAATTCGATTTTGGACTTAACGCCGAATCACGGCTGTCCGTTCATTAGGGGTGACCCGGAGAGCCTCACCGGCATCCCACCACAGACCTTGCGCCGGACCAAGCCCGTCGCAAAAACGAATTCCAAGGATTTACCCCCATGCCCCCCGCGTTTCTGTTCCCCGCCCGAAAAGCCTGGCCCTTGCTCGGCTTTGGCGCTGCCCTGAGCTTCAGCCCGGTCTCCCAGGCCGACGACACGCTGCAACTGGCACCCGTCGAAGTCAGCAGCGCCGAACTCAGCGCCGATGAACTGGCTCAGGCTCAACTTAAAAGCGTGCCCGGCGCCACCAACTACATCGACATGGGCAGCGTCGACCAGGGGCGGGTGAGCACCAACGAGGACGTGTTCAAATACCAGGCTGGCGTGTACGCCAAGGCGGCGAACAACGAAGGGGTGAAACTTTCGATCCGTGGCTCGGGCATCAACCGTGGCCCGGGTGCCCACGCTTCCGGCCTGTACGAGACCTTCGACGGCCTGCCGCTGACCGGCCCGGGTGGCACGCCCTACGAGCTCAAGGACCCGTTGTGGCTCAGCCGCGTTGAAGTGCTGCGCGGCGCCAACGGGTTTGACCAGGGCGCCCTGGCCCTGGGCGGGGCGGTCAACTACGTGACCCATACCGGCTACGACGCCCCCACGTTGCAGGTGCGCTACGAAGCCGGCAGCCATGGCTACGGCCAGCGGGAAATCAGCTCGGGGCAGGTGCTGGGGGACGCCGACTACTACATCAGCCTTACCGACTCGCACTACGACGGCTTCCAGAACCACAGCGCCGGCAGCGGCAAAGGCATGGCGGCCAATTTTGGCTACCGCTTCAACCCCGACCTGGAAACCCGCTTCTACTTCCGCTACCGCGAAACCGACAACGATTCCCCCGGCAAGCTGACCCGCGACCAGATCAGCCACGATCCACGCGCCGCTGCCGCCCTCAACGTGGCGCGGGATTCGAAACGCACGCAGCCGGGCTCGACCTGGATCGCCAACAAAACCACCTTGCACCTGGACGACAACGCCCGGGTCGAGGTCGGGCTGGCGTATCACGATTACCCGATGGACCTGCGCGAGGGCACCAACCGCCTGAAGGTCGCGTACACCGACGTCAGTGGCACCGTGAATTACATCCGCCAGGACACGTTGTTCGGGCGCGACAGCAAGACCACCCTCGGCCTGCGCACCACCCAGGCGATGCCGAATAACGGTGGCTCGGAGTTCGTACGGATCCCGACCGGCAATACGGCTGGCTACGCGCCCGGCACCAAGACCCGCGACTACAGCTACCTGGGTTCCGACAGCGTGCTGCATATCGGCAATGACCTTGAGTTGGTGCCGGACCTTTGGCTGACCACCGGCCTGGCGGCGATCTACACCCGTCGTGAAACCGAAGTCAGCTACCCAGAGACCCACACACCGGTCAGCCAGCACGATTGGGATTACGCGCCACGGGTGGGCCTGCGTTATGACTTCAGCCCGCAACTGCAGGTGTACGGCAACCTGAGCCGTTCGGTTGAGCCGCCCCATGCGTGGTCGATGATCTGGGGTTCCAATCTGTATTTCCCCAAGGGCAGCGGCCCGGCGAGCGGCCTGCAACGTGAAGGCGTGAAACTGAAAAACCAGACCGCCACCACCCTGGAAGTCGGTGGGCGCGGTGAAGCGTGGTTCGGCCAGTGGGACCTGGCGCTGTACCGTTCCGAGGTGCGCCACGAACTGCTCAGCGTTGAAACCCAGGCCGCAACGTCCACCACGTCCGCAATCATCGCCGAATCCAACGCCAGCCCTACCGTGCACCAAGGCGTGGAACTGAGCCTGATCAGCCCGCTGTGGGAGGGTGGCCGCACCGGCCGGTTTGACTTGCGTCAGGCCTACACTTACAGCGACTTCCACTACCGCAACGACGACCGCTTCGGCGACAACACTTTGCCCGGCATCCCCAAGCACTACTACCAGGCGCAACTGCGCTACAGCCATCCGAGCGGTTTCTACACCAGCCTCAACGGCGAGCATTCATCGCGGGTGGCCGTGGACTACGCCAATTCCTACTACGCGGCGGCCTACACCCTACTCGGTGCGACGCTCGGGTATGACGCGCCGAAGCACGACTGGCAAGCCTGGGTCGACCTGCGCAACCTGACCAACCGGCGCTACGCGAATACGGTCACGCCGGGTTATGACGACAAAGGGATGGACGTGGCGCGGTCGACGCCGGGGGATGGCATGGGCGTGTACACCGGCGTTTCCTGGAGCTGGCGTTAAAGCAGGGCCTCGATTTGCGCCTGCTCCCAGGCACTCAGCAAGCTGACCGGATCGGTGCCGAAACGCTGCCAGTTCTCGGGGCTGCCGGTCCTGCCGTCGGGGGATTCGCAGGAGAGACAGCGGCGAAGTACGCCATCGTGCGCCAGCAGGGTGATCTGCCAGCCATCGGCGCGAAGCAGTGTCCCCTCGATCTCGATCGGGGACGCTGCAACCTGCACGGTGCGGGTGCCAAGGGCGATGTCCTTGAGCAACTGGTAAGCCTCCCGCGCAGAGACGGTCGAGGTGGATGGAGTCATGAAAATGAGCCTTTTTCGGGGGCGTGCAGTGTCGCGTTCCCGAGAGGGTGTTTCAAGTTCAGGGCCCCCGTCACGAGCCGGTTTTTTTTGCTTTTAGTGCTAGTTTTTTTGTAACAATTACCTGTATAAGATAAAGCCTGCTCCACTGAAAGATACTTTTTCAGGAGTAGTTAGTTCCTTGCGCCACCGGCGTGGGTACTTAAGCGGGTACGCACATGGAATGTCGCTGTACGCGCAAACACAGTTATCCAACTGTCAGCAATCAACTTGATAGTGTTGTCATTTCATCACGAAGTGGCTTTCGCACTGCCGGGATCAATTGCGCCCGTTTTATCGCTTTAAACTTAATTAATCGGTTGTAAATGGAGTATTACCATGCAAAGGAAAGCACTGTTCAAATACGTCGCGTTGTTGTGGGTGCCGCTGATGGCGGGCTGTATCAGCACCCAGCCTTCACGGGTGCCGGAGCGCGCCATCCAGGCGCCCGTGGAGCAGGCCGCCGCAGTCGATAACTGCTCCCAGGGCTGCCCTTCCGGCGGTGGGCCGCTGACGTTGAATCGCCAGGCCTACACCCTCAATAACAATGCCTCGACCAAGTTCGCCAACTGGGTGGCCTACCGGATTACCAAGTCCACGCCAGCCAGCGGAAAACCGCGCAATTGGCAGACCGATCCGGACATTCCTGCGGGCGAAACCCTTGACCCGGTTGACTATAATGGCGCCAACGTGGCGTTGAAGGTCGATCGCGGGCACCAGGCAAACCTCGCGTCGATGGCCGGCGTCGCCGACTGGCAGACCCTCAATTATCTGTCCAACATCACTCCGCAAAAGTCCGATCTGAACCAGGGACCGTGGGCACGCCTGGAGGATCAGGAGCGCAACCTGAGCCAGGACGCCGCAGTGGATGAAGTGTATGTGATGACCGGCCCGCTGTATGAGAAATTCATCGGCAGCTTGCCGGGGACTAATAAGGTCCACACGATTCCGAGCGGGTACTGGAAGATTGTTTCCGTGGGCAAGTCGCCGCAAGACGGACTTTATGCCTCGTTCATCATGAATCAGGAAACACCCAAGGGCGCCAACTTCTGTGACTATCGCGCAACGGTCGAACAGATTGAACAACGTTCCGGGCTGACATTCTGGAGCGCGTTGCCGCAAGCGGTGCAAACTGCACTTAAGTCAAAGCAGGGGCAACTGCCTCAGAGGATTGGCTGCAAGTAAGCGCCATGTTCTAAACGTTAGTCGTTAGTTATCATTCACCCATTAAGTTGGCAGGCACGGGAGTGCCTGCCAACTAAGGATTCTTTTAACCAAGTAAGGTATTAACAGCCCGTTATCGTCTACCCGCATCCGGCTCGCTGCACCTCACACACGGTGGCTTCGGTCGCCGGGCCTCTTGCTCCCCCTTCGTTTTACTGTCATCGTTCGCGCAATTGGTAATCTTTCTTGTTTGAGAAATTTTTGCGCATGCATGACTTTCCTGTAGCTGAGGGCGATACAGCCCGTCGCCAGCAGACCATCGCCACCCTCTACAGCGACCACCATTCCTGGTTGCACGGTTGGCTGCGCAAGAAACTTGGCTGTTCGCAACATGCGGCAGACCTGGCCCACGACGCTTTTATCCGCATTCTGCTGCTGGCCGAACCCCACACCATCAAGGAACCTCGGGCGTTTCTGGCAACGACGGCGGGGCGCCTGATGATTGATGGCGCGCGGCGGCGGCGGATCGAAAAGGCCTACATGGAAGCCCTGGCGATTCAGAGTGAAGACGCCGGCATGCCCGACCCGGCGGCGATTCATGTGGCGCTCCAGGCTCTGGAGCGCATCGCCGAGATGCTCACCGGCTTGCCCGCCAAGGCCCGCGAAGCCTTCTTGCTCAGCCGTCTCGACGGGCTGACCTACAGCGAAATCGCCGCACAACTGCAGGTGTCACCCAGCACTGTGAAGAACTACATTTCCAGCGCGCTGGTGCACTGCTATCACACCCTGCACGGGGCGGACCCGCTGTCGTGAGTTCCGAGCAGATCATCAGTGAAGCCGCCCGCTGGCTGACGTTGTTGCACGACGACCCCGTGACCGAGGCCGACCGCGCGGCCTTCGAGCGTTGGCGCCAGGCCGACCCACGGCATGCCGTCGCCATCGAGCGTATGCGCAGCCTGTGGGGCAGCCTCGACGAACTGCCCGCCGCGCCGGCGCGCATGGCCCTGAACCGTGCATTTGCACCGCAGAAAACCAGGTTTGCCGCCCGTGGCACCCAGGCCGTCGCGCTGCTGGGTGTGTTGTTGTGCGGCTGGGCCGGCTTTGAGCGGATGCCGGTGTGGATGGCCGACCAGCGCACCAGCGTGGGGGAGCGGCGCCAGGTGGCATTGACGGACGGTAGTCAGGTGCAACTCAACAGCAACTCGGCGCTGGACGTGAAGTTTGATGGCCATCAACGGGTGATCGACCTGTTGCAGGGCGAGATGTGGGTCGAGGTGGCCAAGGACGCGCAACGGCCGTTCGTGGTGCACACCGACCAGGGCACGGCCACGGCGTTGGGCACGCGATTCCTGGTGCGCAAGGCCGAAGACGGATCGACCGTGGTCACCGTGATCGAGTCCACCGTGGCCGTCAAAGGCAACCGTGCAGGCGAGGTGAAAGTGCCGGCGGGGCAGACGTCCACGCTCCGTGACGGACAGGCCGGCGAGCCGCACGCCATCGGCAATGCCGACCCGGATGCCTGGACCCGCGGCCTGCTCAAGGTCGATGACCAACCCCTGAGCGAGGTGCTGCAAACCCTCGCCGGTTACCGCCATGGCCTGGTGCGCTTTGACCCGCAGGCCCTGCAAGGGCTGCGCGTGTCGGGGGTATTCAAGCTCGACGACACCGGCGCAGCGCTGGCGTCACTGGCGGATAACCTGCCAATCAAGGTGGAGTACTTCACCGATTTGGTGGTGGTGATCAAGCCGCTGTAAAAAATCTGAATAAAAACCGCTCTCATTCATACCCGATTTTCCGACATGACCGTCATGACTAATAGAACCCCCATTTCCCAGGACTTCTCATGTCGCGCCTTGCTCGTCCCTTACCGCCACTGGCCCTTTCAGTGGCGATGGCATTTGCCGCCGTACCCCTGCTGACCCCTCAAGCGTCCTACGCGGCGCAAAGCGCTGCGTTCTCCATTCCCGCCGGCGACCTGAGCCGGGCCCTCAACAGCCTCGCCGAACAGGCAGGCCTGGTGTTGGCGTTTGATTCCAGCCTGACCCGTGGCAAGCACAGCAATGGCCTGAACGGGCAGTACAGCACCGATGCCGCCCTGGCCCAATTGTTGGCCGGCAGCGGCTTGCAAGCCCTGAAGATTGCCGACAACCGCTACCGCCTCGAAGCCATCCCGCCCAGCGATGGCGCCATGGAATTGCAGGCCACCACCATCAGCGGCGCCTATCAATCGGAAAGCCCCACCGGCCCGGTGTCCGGCTACGTGGCCACCCGCAGCCTGTCGGGCACCAAGACCGACACCGCGCTGATCGAAACCCCGCAGTCGATCTCGGTGGTCACCAAAGACCAGATGCGCGCGCAGAACGCCGAAAGCCTCAACCAGATTTTGCGCTACAGCGCCGCCGTGATTCCGGAAACCCGTGGCTCCACCGCCTCGCGCCTCGACCAGTTGACCATCCGTGGCTTCGCCCCGGCCACCTACCTCGACGGCCTGCGCATGCCCTCGAGCCGGGACGCCTTGCCGCAAAAAGACGCCTTTGACCTGGAGCGTGTCGAAGTGCTGCGCGGGCCGGCGTCGGTGCTGTACGGGCAGGGCACGCCCAGCGGTGTGATCAACATGGTCAGCAAGCGCCCCCTGGACACACCGTTCCATGAGGTCGGCGTGGAGTACGGCACCTTCAACAAGAAGCGCACCACCTTCGACTTGAGTGGCCCGCTGGACGATCAAGGCGTGTATTCCTACCGCGTCGCCGGCTTGTTCGACGATGCCGACGGGCAGATCGACCACACCGAAACCCGTCGCCAGTCCCTGTCCACCGCCTTCACCTGGCGCCCGGACGACAACACCTCGCTGACCTTGCTCGGGCATTTCCAGAAGGACCCCAAGGGCGCGTCCTACGGTTCGATGCCGGCCTGGGGCTCGGTGCTGCACAGCCCGACCGGGCGCAAGATCGACGTGGATTTCTACGACGGCGAGAAAAGCTTCGAGAAGAGTGACCGCGAGTATTACTCCATCGGCTACGCCTTCGAACATCACTTCAACGATGTCTGGACCGTGCGCCAGAACGCCCGGTACCTGCGCAGCGAAGGGCAGTACCGCAGCCTCTACAGCAACTACCTGGAGAGCGATTACCGCACCATTCGGCGCTCGACCACTGCCAGTGACGTGAACATCGACGCCTACGCCCTCGACAACCAGTTGCAGGCCAAATTCGACACCGGGCCGTTGCAGCACACCGTGCTGATGGGCGCCGATTACCAGAACACCAGCACCGACACCAAGTCGGGCAGCGGCGTGTACACCGCCGGGCCTACGCTGGATATTTTCGACCCGGTCTACGGTGCGGCAGTGCCGGTGCCGGCCTACACCAGCGACGCCACCTCGCGCAGTGAGCAAACCGGCGTGTACCTGCAGGAACAGATGAAGTGGGACAAATGGGTGTTGTTGATGGGCGGGCGCTATGACTGGGCTACCACCGACAACAGCACGCTGGCCATGACCACCCAGAAAAAGACCAAGTCGTCCCAGGACAGCAAAGCCTTCACCGGCCGCCTGGGCCTGGTCTACCTGTTCGATAACGGCCTGGCGCCGTATGTCAGCTATTCGGAATCCTTCCAGCCGCAATCCGGCACGGGCTATGGCGGTTCGACGTTCCAGCCTACCGAAGGCAAACAGACGGAAATCGGCATCAAGTACCAGCCGCCGGGCAGCAACAGCTTCATCACGGCGGCCATTTTCGACCTGCGCCAGACCAACGTGCCGACACTGGACCCGGACGCTTCCCACCTGTGCAACGGCTCGCGCTGCCAGGTGCAGGACGGTGAAGTGCAGTCCCGTGGCTTCGAACTGGAAGGCAAGGCCAGCCTGAACGACAACCTGGACATTACCGCGGCCTATGCCTACCTGGATAACCGCATCAGCAAATCCAACAACACCGTGCGTTATGCGCCCATCAGCGACATCGGCGTCGGCCCGGCCATCGCGGCCGAAGGCACCACCACCTACGCCGTACCGCGCCATACCGCCTCGGCCTGGGCGGACTACACCCTCCACGACGGCACGCTGAAAGGCTTCGGTGTCGGCGCGGGTGCGCGGTATGTCGGTTCGTCGTGGGGCGATACCGCCAACACCCTGAAAGTGCCGGGCTACACCTTGTTTGATGCGGCGGTGCACTACGACATTCCGCACATCAACCGCCAGGGTGACAACCTGCGCCTGGCGGTGAACGCCACCAACCTGGCGAACAAAGAGTACGTCGCGTCCTGCTATTCCTACTCGTGGTGCTGGTATGGCTCACAGCGCACCGTGCAGGCGAGTGCCACGTATCAGTGGTAAATAAAAAAGGCCTTGGCGAAAGGATTCGGGAGCAGCAGCGCCAAGGCCAAAAAACAGAGCGTTCGCCGATCAGGCCATGAGCGTATCCAGGATGCGTTTCCCAAGGGCCTCGGCGACGGCCTCGGATTCGATATTGGCAAAGCCCAGCAGCAGGCCGGGGCCGGTCTGCCCTTGAATATTCCAGTCGCTCAAGGCTTCTGCATAAATCCCGGCCTGCGCCAGGCGCGCCACGCACAGGCGGTCTGACTGTTGCGCGTTCAGGCGCAGGATCAGGTGCATTCCGCCCGGTTGGGCATCAATCGAAATATGCGCGCCCAAAGCCTTGCGCAGGCCCCTGGCGGTGGCTTCCCGACGCTCACCGTAGAGTTTGCGCATACGCTGGATATGCCGTGCAAAATGCCCTTCGGCCATAAACGTCGTGACGATCGCCTGGGTCAATTCCGGGCAGCCGCCGAGGAAGGTCTGGCTGACGTGTTCGAAGCGTTCCACCTGCGCCGCCGGCACCACCAGATAAGCGAGGCGGATACCGGGAAACAACACCTTGCTGAATGTCCCGGCGTAAAGCACCCGGCCGTCGCGGTCCAGGCTCTTGAGGGCCGGCAGCGGGCGGCTCACGTAGCGGTATTCGCCGTCGTAGTCGTCCTCGATGATCCAGGCCTGCTGGCGGCTGGCCCAATCCAGCAGTTCCAGGCGCCGGGGCAACGACAGCGAGACGCACAACGGGCTTTGATGGGCCGGCGTGACCACCACGGCGCGGGCGCCTTTGCCCGGTTGCACGGCCTGGGACACCTGCATGCCGTCCTGGTCCACCGGTACCGGTATGGCGTGGATATTCAGGTAATCCAGCAATGGTCGGGTGAACAGGTAGCCCGGGTCTTCCACCAGCACCCGGTCGCCCGGTTCCAGCAGCGCATGGGCGATCAGGCCCAGGGTGTTGCGGTAGCCCGAGGTGACGAAGACTTGCGCAGGCGAGCAATGGATACCCCGGGCGACCTGCAGGTAGCTGGCAATCGCCGTGCGCAGGGAGTTCAGGCCGTAGACGCAGGGGTTGGCCATGTCTGCGACCTGGGTGGCACGCACGCAGCGGGCGGCGATTTTCGACCAGATCTTGCGCGGGAACGCATCGAGTGCCGGCAGGCCCATTTGAAACGGCAGCACGGCGGCCTTTTGCCTCACGGCGTTGTGATCGCTGGCGGTGGCGGGGCGCTCCGGCAGGCTGGACTTGATCCCTTCCGCCACCACGGTGCCGGCCTGGCCACGGGCCTGGATATAGCCTTCGGCTGCCAGCAGCGAATACGCCGTGTCGATGGTGCCCCGGGCCAGACCCAGCTCCTTGGCCAGGGCCCGGGCCGCTGGTATGCGTTCCCCCGGCTTGAGCAGACCGTCGGCAATCGCGCTGCGGAACCGCCAGTAAAGTTGCCGGTAGATCGGCTCGGCAGAGCCGGCGTCCAGCGGTGAAAAGGCCTTGATCGAAGTGCTCATCCGGCGGCGGGTCCTGTTCAGGTGGCGAAGTAGTCGTGCAGCGCCTGGTCGGTCTGGAGGCGGGTCTGGGCCAGGGTTTCCGGGCGTGAAGCGGTGCCTTCGACGGTGAAGAAGGTCACGTCATGCAGGCCGATCATGCCCAGGATGGTTTTCAGGTACGGCGTCAGGAAGTCCGGCTGGTGCGCACGCTCCCCGGAAAATCGCCCGCCCGAGGCCACGGCGACGAACACGGGCCGGTCCTGCAACAAGCCAACCTTGCCCTGGGCCGAGATATCGAAAGTGCGGCGCACCCGCGCAATGTGATCGAGCCATAGCTTGAGGGCTGCGGGCACCGAGTAGTTATGCATGGGGGTGGCAATCACCACGATATCGGCCAGTTCCACTTCGCGAACAAACTGCTCGGACTGGGCCATCGAACCCTCTGATGAGACATCCACCGGCGACTGCTGGGACGTTGCATAAGGCTCGTCCAGCGGCGCCAGGGCATTGCCGGCGATAAGGCGCCGGGTCACCTCGGCAGCCGGGTGCCGCTGGCGCAGGCATTCAATGATCTTGTGGGAGAGCGCGGTGCTCTCCGACGCTTGCCCGCGAGGGCTGGCACTGACATGCAGAATATTCATGGGGCGGTGCTTCCTGGATGGATGGCCCTCAGTCTACGAACCTCATGACCCAGGCCAAAGGGCCAAGAATCAAGATTCAGAGTAGGCCATGCCGGCGCATTCATGGCCTGGTGTTCAATCCAGATCATGGATCTTTTGGAGTAGGCCATGGCGCCGCAAGATGGCGGCTTCATCCCACTGCTACAGGATTTCACCATGACAACGCGTCTCGACTACTCCAAAGCTTCCCCTGAAGGTTACAAAGCGTTCGGCGGGGTTTACGTCTACCTGCAGAACAGTGGCCTGTCCAAGGAACTGATCGACCTGGTCTACCTGCGGGTTTCCCAGGTCAACGGCTGCGCCTTTTGCATCGACATGCACTCGCGGGACCTGCTCAAGCAAGGCCTGGCCGTGGACAAGCTGGTGCTGGTGCCGGTGTGGCACGACGCTGGCGCTGTCTTCACCCAGCGTGAGCGCGTGGCGCTGGCCTTTGCCGAAGCCGTTACCGCCAGTGATGTGTCCGACGCGGACTACGCGGCGGCCGCCGCCGAGTTCAGTGACAAAGAGCTGGCTGATCTTACCTACGGCATCGCCTTGATGAATGCCTTCAACCGGCTGGGCATCACCTTCCGCACCACGCCAGCGGCTGCCGCCAAGGCCTAAGTCGAAGCGGATTCGCGGTGGCGAGGCGGCTGGGCCCCTCGCCACACACCCAATGAGTTTCCTGAGGGTTCACCCCATGGCATGGCTACTCCTCGGCTTGGCCGGCATCCTTGAAATCGCCTTCGCGTTCGCGATGAAGGCCTCGGATGGCTTCACCCGATTCACCCCCGGACTGCTCACCGTGGTGACTGGCGTTTCCAGCGTGATCCTGCTGTCGATGTCGCTGCGCACCCTTCCAGTGGGCAGCGCCTATGCGGTCTGGACGGGAATCGGCGCCGCCGGCACTGCGATCCTCGGCATGACGTTGCTGGGCGATTCCACCGCGCCGTTGCGGGTGCTGTGCATCGTGCTGATCCTGGCAGGTGTGATCGGCCTCAAGCTGGTCTCGGCCAATTAGTGCCGGTATGAGCAGGTATTTATCAGAGATGGCCTTTTAACATTGCGGCTCACTCTTTATCATCCGCCCCAGCACTCCGGCCATGGAGACGCTCCATTCACTAAGGAAGTCGTAATGCACATTGGAAAAATGCTGGGGTTGGCCCTGATCACGTTGTCGATGAGCGGCTGCGCCAGTTTCACGAAGGACGAAGTAGCACCGGTCACGCTGCCGTCGAAAGCCAGCTACGCCAACAAACCTAACGTCTACGTAGACTTCAAGTTCTACCAGGGCGAGCCGACCAACGCCGCCGCCGCCGAGGTTCCGCAAGCGCGGGAAATGCTCAAGCCTCAGCTGCAGAAAGTCTTGACCGACTCCGGCCTGTTTGGTCGCGTTACCCTGGATGAATTCCAGAAGCAGCCGGGCGATTACAACCTGCGCCTGAAGGTCTACAACCATCCACCGGGTGGCGGCCAACTGGCCCTGGCGTTTATCAGCGGCTTTACCTTCACCATCATCCCGGCGCTGGGGACTGATCAGTACACCATGAAGCTGGAGTCGGTGGACGCACAAGGCCAGACGCTCAGCACCGGCACCAACCATGACGCGATCAATACCTGGATGGGTATCTGGTTTATCCCGCTGATGGCCAACACGCCAAAAGACGCAGTGACCGACACCTTTACCCGCCAGGTCAATGCCTTGCTCAAGCAAATGGTCGACGGTAATAACCTGAAGTACTCGGCACTGGATGCCGGCGTGCCACGGGCGTGACACGTTGCAAGCAATAAGCTGAAACAGCAGCGAGGGCAGGGTGACCGGCCCTCGCTGCCCAGGCCTTACTTCAGCGCCTGAATAAACAGCGGGTCGCTGTACAGCGACTTGAGCAAATCCCGCACCATCGGGTTGTAGGCATTGGCAGCATTCGGGATCGCAATGAACCCGAAGAACGAACTGGACCAGGTGTGATTCACTTCCTTGGTCGCGTCGTACACCACGTCAGTCCCCTTGAGCAGCGTAAACCGTGCGGCCAGCGTGCCGTTGCCGGAGCCCATGCCTGCCGTCAGCGAATTCTTCACCACCAACACTTGCAGATGACGTTCGGCTTGCGGGTTCAGCAGGCCTGCCAATTGCAGTTCCTGAGTAATCGCAGCCTGGATATGCGCCGGGATACTGCCGCTGGGTGAGCGGATTGGATTGGCACGTACCGTCAGCGAACCTTCGCCCGAAGCAGCAGTGACTTGGGCATTGCTGACGGGTTGCAGCGGGGCTTTTTGCTTGAGGATCTGGACGTTGTCGAAGTTCGGCTCGTATTGCGTCATGGTGACGCCGCAACCTTGCAACAGCAGCGCGAGCAATGGGGTCAACAGTAGAAGCTTTTTCACGGCGTTTCCTTGCGTGAGTGTGGGAGAGCGCCGCGATTATCGTCAGGCAATGGCCGGTCGGCAACAAATAGTGGCAAAAGGCCTTAAAACTTGCGTAGGCGCTTGACCCGGTGCCCTGCCGGAAAAATCATCGAGAAGGCAATTTGCTGGCCCCTTTGTAACAAAATCCTCGCCAAAATCACTTTTATTTTCAGGTGGTTAGGCGGGATGCAAATGCGCAAGGTTGGAATCATGCTGATCGCCTGTTCCCTGGCGGGTGGGGCAGTTTCGGTTCAGGCACGGGAGCTGCGGGACAACGACAAATACATGTGCAGCTGGGGCGCGGGCACGGCGGCCCGGGCGCAGGAATTGAAGCTGTCGGGGGTGTCGCTGTATGCCGCGCGCCAGAAACTGAAGACCTACCAGTTCAAGAAACCCTGGATGCACATGATGGCCATGGGCATCACCGAGCAGACCTACGACAGCCGCTCGCGGGTCAAGCCCGAGGTGATTCGCCAGAGTTTTTATCAGGATTGTGTGCGCTACAAGCTGGCGCGCAAGTAACCCCTACTTGTCCAGCAGCGGCTGGAGCCGTGAGAACGACTGGTCGTACGTCGGCTCCCACGGAAAGCGCCCTTGCTTGTCCGGCCAGACCATTTGCAGCGCGGGGAAATCCGCCTGGACCGAACCGTAGAACCAGCCGGCATAACCGAGGTATTCGCGGTAGTGCTGGCGGGCGACAGGAATGAACGCGATGCGCATGCCTTCGGCAATATCGTCATAGGGCGTGTAGGTTTCATAGGCGGCTTTCGCGCCGGCAAAGCGGATCGCGGTGATGTTCAGCAACTGCTGTGCAATCTGCGGTGGCAGCCCGAATACGATGATTTCCGGCTGGCCGAAATTTGCGTAGAACCCCAGCGAGTAGGCAAACGACGGCTCCCCGTCTTCGGCACGCACATGTACATGATGCCAGCCGATTTTCTTGATATCCGCCAATAGCTGCTCGTCGTACTCCGAATCTGCCTTGGGCCACTGGAATCCCGGGAGCGGGGCGTTGGCCGACGTGTTCATCGAGAACAATGAGGCGGCGAAGAGGGCGACGGCGCGAATGATGTTCATCAGAGTCCTTTCTGCGGGATCGTTGGGTGAAAGCGCGATGAGGCTAGCAGCGTTGGGTTCGGTCGGCAAAGTGATCGATGCACCGCTCAGTGCAAAATCTGCGTAAGGCTGTCCAACTTCGCCCTGGCGCCAGTGCGCATACTGGCCCCAGGTAAACGAAGAGGCACCTGCCATGACCCGCTACGTCATCACTCCCAACGAAATCCCGTCCCTCGCCATCCAGGACGACGACGCTCGCTTCCCGCTGCGCCGGGTGTTCTGTGTGGGGCGCAACTACGGCGAACATACCCGTGAAATGGGCCACGACCCCGACCGCGAGCCGCCGTTCTTTTTCATGAAACCGGCCGATGCCGTGGTGCCCGCCGAGGGCGTGATCGCCTATCCACCGCTGACCGCCGACCTGCACCATGAAGTCGAGTTGGTGGTGGCCATCGGCAAGGGCGGGGTGGACATTGCCCCGGAAGATGCCCTCGCGCATGTCTGGGGTTACGGCTTGGGCATCGACCTGACCCGCCGCGACCTCCAGGCCCAGGCGAAAAAACAGTCGCGTCCCTGGGAATGGGCCAAGGCCTTCGATGAGTCGGCACCTTGCACGGCGTTGCAGCCGGTGAGCGCCGTCGGCCACCCGGGAACTGGGCGAATCTGGCTGAAGGTCAATGGTGAACAACGCCAGGTGGGCGACCTGGCGGACCAGATCTGGTCGGTGGCCGAGGTGATCAGCCATGCGTCAAAATCCGTGGCGCTGAAGGCTGGCGACCTGATCTTCACCGGTACTCCGGCGGGCGTCGGCACCTTGCAACCGGGGGATGTCGTGACCGCCGGAATCGACGGCCTGGCCGAGCTGGGCTTCACCCTCGGCCAGGGTTGACGCTACAGTGGTGCCCAGGCTTCCCGAGAATGACGTATGCCCGGCACCCGCATCACCACCTACGGCATGGAACAGCGCAGCGACCGCTCCGACTTCTACATCCGCGACAAGCGGGGCAGGGCGGCGCTGACCAGTCCCCATCGCCACGAATATTTCCAGATCCAGATCAACCTCGGCGGCGACACCGTGCAGCACATTGGCGGTGCGGTGCGCCCGTTCCCGAAAAAGGCCCTGGCCTTTATCCTGCCTCATCGCCTGCACGTGATCCCCCATCCCGAAGACGGCGACTTCATGCTGATCAATTTCAGCCAGGGGTTTTTCCTGCCGCAACTGACCTGCGACCCGCTGGACCTGGAAGACATTCCCATCGGCCAGGCCCCTGAGCTGTCGCCGTTCCGTTTCCAGGAACAACTGGATTTCATCCTTGAAGACGCGGCATTCGAGGAAGTCAAAACCTGGCTGGAACACATGCGCACCCTCGACGCCCACCGCAGCTTCGGCGCCCGGGAGCGGCTCAAGGGTTACCTGTTCCAGTTGATCGGGCTGGTGTGCCAACAGTACGCCGAACCGCTCCAGGCGTTCGCCGCCAACAACGCCACCCGCCGTGGCCGCAAGGACGCCCTGGCGCGGGTGCAAGGCTACATCCGTGAGCATCTGCACGAACCGTCGCTGAACCTCACCGAAGCGGCGGCGGCCGCCTTTCTGTCGCCCAACTACCTGACCCACCTGCTGCGCAAGGAAACCGGCAAGCCCTTTTCCCAACTGGTGCTCGACCGGCGCATGCAACTGGCGCGCACGCTGCTGCTCAACAGCCCGCAGAGGATCGGCGCAATCGCCGACCGTTGCGGGTTTACCGATGAAGCGTATTTTTCCCGGTGTTTTCGCAAGGCCCACGGGCTGGCGCCAGGGCAGTTCAGGCGGCGTGAGCAGGATTAACGCGTCATTCGGCTGACTGTTTTACAAATCCAACACAACCCATGTGTTTCAATTTACATACAATTGAGCGTCTCGGTGAAGCTGGGCGACGACGTTCGCTATCAGAAACACAAGGTGCAATGAGTGTATGAGTGAGCTGGAACCCCCTCCATCCAACGCCTTCCGCTATTTTGTTGTCGGGGTTCTGTGTGTGGCGGTGATGCTGGGGGCCTATTTCGTTCGGCTCAATGCCCAGGTTGACCGGCAGCGGGAAGAAGCGGCTGAGCGCTTGGCGTTGTGCCGTCAGGCGGCCGCCGTTTCGCGTTCCTCTCCTCAGGACGAATTGGTGCTGGTGGATCCGTGCAGACACGTGAGTGAGCATTACCTGAAGAAGCCCACGCACTTTTAATTAATAACCTTATTTTTATCGCGGAATTAAACAGCGCAAGTTTGTTTAATTTATGGGGTTATTGCACCAAAAAGTGGCATTTTTAATAATCGGATCCATTAAAAATGTGTGGTTATTGAATGACTTAGCGCTGTTTTAATCCGACGAAAGGTTGAAAATTATCTTGTTACAAGTTTTCCCGCTGGGTAATATAGCCGGGCGTTCACCTCCCACGGTTTATGCATTTTTAAATCCCAAGTTTCCATCAGCTACTTGGGATTTTTTTTGCCCGCGATTTGACCTTTGTATCAATTCGCCACGTCGGCAAACTCCGCGCGCATCCGGCCATTGCGCTTGGCCTGGTACAGCAGCTTGTCGACCGCTTCGACAAACTCCAGCGCCGCGCTGCCCGGTTTTACCGTGCAAGTGCCTACCCCAAGACTCAGCGTCAGCAGGTCGGACACCGCCGAATGCCCATGCCCGATCTGTTGCTGGCGTATCAGGTGCAGGCAGCGTTCGGCCACGCGCCGGGCGGATTCGGCATCGGTTTCCGGCAGCAACCACACAAACTCTTCACCGCCGATGCGCGCAATGAAATCCCGTGGCCGGTTGGCCGCCTGCGACAGCGTGCGTGCCACCTGGCGCAGGCACTCGTCGCCCTTGATATGGCCGTAGAGGTCGTTGTACTGCTTGAAATAATCGATATCCAGCAGGATCAACGACAGCGGCAATTGGCTGCGCTGGGCACTGGTCCATTCGCGCGCCAGCACGGTGTCGAACATGCGCCGGTTGGCGATGCCGGTCAGGCCGTCCTGGAAGGAATATTCCTCCAGCTGTTTCTGCAGGCGGATCAAGTGCTCTTCGGTCTTCTTGCGCTCGCTGATATCGAACATGAAGCCGATCAGCGCTTGCACCTCGCCGTCCTTGCGCTCCACGTGCACCACGTCGCGAATCCACACGTACTCGCCGCTGGCGGTCAGGGCCCGGTAATCGGCTTCGTGGTCGACCCCGGCGCGGGACTGCGAGACGCAGAAGTTGACCACGTATTCGCGGTCGTCCGGGTGCATGCGTTCCACCCAGTCATCGACGGTGGCCCAGCTCTGCGGGGTCCAGCCCAGCAATGTCTCGATTTGCGGGCCGATGTAGCTGAAGGTCATGGTTGCCCAGTCGATGCGCCAGGGAATGGCCTTGGTCGATTCCAGCAAGGTCTTGTACACGGCACTGTCGGGTTCGCTCGGCGGTTCGATGCTCATAGGGGGCGCTCTTGATGGCGGCAAAAACCCAGAGCATCTGGCCATCATCGACAGGAATCAAGTGCTTCACGCGGCATCGGATGAGAGGTCGTGGCGTGGTTTTTCTGGCGTCAGCCGGCCAGCGCTTTTAGCCAAAATGAGCACTGAGTATCACTTTTGACTTAATTCCCCGGCAGGTTGAAAAAGCTCATCTACCCTAGACGGATCACGTCCACCGAGTCTGGTCCAGCGAAGGGTGCCCGCATGGTCTCGATAGCCGAGTTTCGCCACATCATGGAGTCGGGCTTCCTGCCCCTTGCCTGTGACTGCTCGTTGAACAGCGACGGTTCGCTGCGCATCAATATCTTCGACCCGGTCTCCGGCCGCGTCGACCTGCTGTTGACCCGCGTCTCGCCCCAGGGTCTGGACAGCATCCGTTCCATCTCAAACCTGATTGGCGAACTGCGCACCGAGATCAAGGCCGGGCGCAGGGGGTTTGCGGCGGTCAGTTAGTCGATCAGGAGATCGCTTGTGCCGTAGGGGTCGTGACTACCCCGTAACCGCGCCAGCAGCAATGCTCGCGGTGCCCCGGCAGGAACACGCATCCGCCAAGGTTCATGAGCAGGACGGCGGCAACCAGCAGTGAAATTCGACGAGACATGGTGATTTCCTCAAGGTAGTGAACGTTGCCGCTCAACAGGCAGGCCTGCGGATTGCCAACGGTTAACCCTTGAACGCGACCGCCTGGCCAAATCCGTCGCGGCTTTTTGCATATTTCATCAAACCCCCGCAAACCCTGGGCAATACTGGCCCTGTCTGGCGTGCTCGCGCGTCGCGAAAAAAAATCATTTTTGACGCGACGGATTTCCCCGGCACCCGCCGTTCAACCCTGCAGCTGCGATCACTGGCGATCGCCGATGAAGGAGTTGTCATGAGAGTTGCACGACCGCTGGCCACATTACGTTATGCCTTGTTGCTCCCGCTGGCCCTGGCTGCCCTGGTCAGCACGCCGACCTTTGCCCAGACCGAAGTGATCATCCGCGATGCGCCGCCGCCGATGCGCGTCGAGGCGGTTCCCGTCGAGCGTCCTGGCTATGTCTGGGACCGCGGGCACTGGCGCTACGAAGGGCGTGGCTACGTGTGGGTGCCGGGCCATTGGCAGCCGGTGATGCGCAACGCCCGTTGGGAACCTGGCCACTGGGAGTCGCGCGGCCCCAACTGGTTCTGGATCGAAGGCCACTGGATTCGCTGACCCGCCCGTCAACCTGACCCTTAGCCACCGGACCGAG
This sequence comes from Pseudomonas sp. PAMC 25886, assembly GCF_000242655.1. Taxonomy (NCBI): domain Bacteria; kingdom Pseudomonadati; phylum Pseudomonadota; class Gammaproteobacteria; order Pseudomonadales; family Pseudomonadaceae; genus Pseudomonas; species Pseudomonas sp. PAMC 25886. The sequence goes on along the minus strand of NZ_AHHC01000050.1, from coordinate 580,820 downwards.
ACTTGCCCTATTGAAAGACACTGATCCGGACGTTGAGCTGTTGGCCCGCATCGGTAACAACGAACCGGCGGCCATCAACGAAATGGTGACGCGCAAACTTCCACGTTTGTTGGCGCTCGCCAGTCGGATCCTCGGGGATGCCGACGAGGCCAGGGACGTGGCCCAGGAAAGCTTCCTGCGTATCTGGCGCCAGGCTGCGAACTGGCGCAGCGGCGAAGCGCGCTTCGACACCTGGTTGCACCGCGTGGTGCTCAACCTGTGCCATGACCATTTGCGTCGGCGCAAGGAGCGCCCGTTGAACGACGAGGAGGCCATGAACGACGTGGTCGACAGTGCGCCTGCGCCCGATGAGCAGCTCGAAGCGGTTGCCCGCAGCGAGCATATGGCGCGGGCGTTGGCGTCGCTGCCTGATCGCCAGCGCGAGGCGATCGTGCTGCAGTACTATCAAGAGCTGTCGAATATCGACGCCGCGGCGCTGATGAACATCAGCGTCGAGGCACTGGAGAGCCTGCTGTCACGGGCCCGGCGCAACTTGCGCAGTTACCTTGACGACACACCCGGGCCCGCCCGCCCAGGAAGGGGAAAACCATGACGCCCGAACGATTTGCCCAATTGGCCGAGGCTTACGGCGGCCACTTGCACCGTTGGCCCCGGGCCGAACAGGCCGAGGCCCAGGCACTGCTGGATGCAGGCGATTCCGGCGCTCAGGAGGTGTTGCATCAGGCACGCTGGCTCGATGGCCAACTGGATGGCTATCAACTGGCGCCGGTCGACCCGGCGCTGGCGCGGCAGATCCGCCAGTCGTTTCCCCAGCGCCCGTCCTTCTGGGCGCGCTACGCCGGCTGGCTGTCGCCCGCCGGTTTCGTCGGCGTGGGCATTGCCGGGATCGCCGCCGGAATCCTGGTGGCGTCCTTGAGCGTGCCGCTGCCCATGCTCGGCCCTGAAGTCCTGCCGAGTGTCTTCGACCAGGGCGACGCCGAAGTCGTCTTCACCGTCAACGCCGAGGAAAGCGAGCAATGACCCCGTCACCCAAATACCTGAAGCCGCTGCTGGTTGTGTCGGTGTTGTTCAACGTGTTTTTGATCGGCGGGGTCGGCGGTGGCCTGTACCACTGGCTGGCGAATACCAAACCCGCCGAGGCCGTGGTGAACCAGCATGGCTTGCGCCAGGCGATGGTCAAGCTGCCGCCGGAACGGCGCAAGGAATTGCGCCAACTGCTGCGTCAGAATCGCTCGGACAGTCAACCGCTGGTGCTGGCCGGGCGCGAGGCGCGGCTGGATGTGATCAAGCAACTGGAAGCGCCAACCCTGGACCGCGAGGCATTGGTGACCGACCTGGGCAAAGCCCGGGAAGCCGACATGGCGCTCCGGGCGTTGGTGGACAACACCCTAGCGCAGTTCGCCAGCACCTTGCCCCGGGACGAGCGCCAGCGGTTGGTGGAAGCGTTGTATCTGAGGGGGCAGGCGAAGGGCCAGGTCGCCAAAAAGAACTGAGACGGGCGACGGATGATCGTTCCCACGCTCTGCGTGGGAATGCCGCCTCGGACGCTCTGCGTCCCACTGGCGATGCAAGGATCAGCTCTTGCGCAGGGGTGACGCGGAGCGTCACGGGATGCATTCCCACGCTGAGCGTGGGAACGAGTTTGACGAGACCGGCGACGGATTTTCCCGGCTGACGACGTTTAACCCCGGTAAGCCCGCCACTCAGGCGACGGCTAGTCTCATTGGGGAACCGCACCATGTCCCGCCTATTCAAAGCCACGCTGACCGCCACGTTGATGGCGGCTGCGTTATCCGGTTGTATTGTCGAACCTGTTCACCCGCGTCGTCCGCCCCCCTTGGTTGAAGTGGTGCCGGTGGCACCGGCGCCGGGGTATCAGTGGGTGCGGGGGCACTATCGCTGGGGGAACGGGCAGTGGTTATGGGTGCCGGGGCATTGGCGGTATTGATCCTTCACCACTGTCAGCAACAACACCGGCTCCCACCTGTGGTAGGGGCTCCGTCAGCACTTTCCTGAACGTCTCCACCAACGGCCGCAAATTGATCCGGTGCCACGCCGCCCACAGCGGTGTGGTGTAGGTCAGCCACGGCAACTCCCGCAGCACCACGCCCGGTGGTGCATTGCGGCTCAAACCCTTTTGCACCATCGCCACACCCAACCCCGACGCCACCAGTCCTAGCGCGGTAAACGGCTCGCTGGCTTCCATCGGAATCTGCGGGGTGAAACCTGCCCGAATGCACGCCGCGACGAAGTCATCCGCCGGGTTTGCGCCGGGTTTGCGTTGTACGCCGATCCATTGTTGCTCGGCGAGGTGTTCGGGCAGCAGTTCGCTGAGGCTGGCCAGCGGATGCTGCTCGGGCAGCGCCAGCAACATCGGATCGTCCAGCACTTGCAAGGCAATCAGGTCCGGGTCATCTGCTGCCGGCGGTTCACCTACCAGGGCGATGTCGAGGCTGCGCTGGCGCAAGCCTTCCAGTTGCTCAATGGAGGGCAGGTTGTACAGGGCGATATGCACGTTGGGCCGGGCGTCACGCAGTACCTTCAGGGCGTTGGGCAGTACGCCCGCGTGCATGGCGTTTTCGATGTAGCCGATACACAACCCGCCTTCTTCGCCTTTGCCCAGGCGCCGACCCAACGATTCCAGGCGGTTGGCGTGGGTCAGCAGCGCCTTGGTTTCGGCGAGGAACGTCTGGCCATCGCGGGTCAGGCGGATGCGCTGTTGGCTGCGCTCGAACAGGGTCAAACCCAGGCGCTCTTCCAGTTGGGCGATTTGCCGGCTCAGGGGCGATTGGGAGATGTGCAACCGTTCGGCAGCACGCCCCACGTGTTCTTCTTCAGCGACTACAACGAAGTAGCGCAGTTGGCGAAAATCGATCATGTCAGACCTGTAAGGACTCAAGTTGGTCGCAGTATGTCTTGGACGGTCCGATCTCTGCAATCTACGATCTGCTCAACGGTCAACACAGCGACCTTGAACAATCTTGAGGATTTACCCCATGAGCTTGAAAGACAAACTGCCCGGCGTGCTGGGTTTTGGCACCGCCCCGTTGGGCAACATGTTCCGTGCAATTCCTGAAGACGAGGCGCAAGCCACTGTCGAAGCGGCCTGGAACCAGGGCGTGCGTTACTTCGACACCGCGCCGTTCTACGGTTCGGGCCTCTCGGAAATTCGCCTGGGCCAGGCCCTGTCGAAGTACAACCGCGACGACTACGTGCTCAGCACCAAGGTCGGCCGGGTGATCCTGGATGAAGTGGAAGAAAGCGCCCGCGACCTGGGCGAGAAAAGCGGCGTGTTCGAACATGGCCGGCCGAACAAGATGGTCAACGACTACAGCGCCGACGCCACCCTGCGTTCCATCGAAGACAGCCTCAACCGGCTGCAAACCGATCGCCTCGACATTGTGTGGATTCACGACATCGCCCAGGACTTCTACGGCGACCAATGGCTGGACTACTTCAATCAGGCGCGCACCGGGGCTTTCAAAGTGCTGACCCGCCTGCGTGAAGAAGGCGTGATCAAGGCCTGGGGCCTGGGCGTCAACCGCGTCGAACCGTGCGAATTGACCCTGGACCTCACCGAAGCCCAGCCCGATGGCTTCCTGCTCGCGGGCCGCTACACCTTGCTCGACCACGAACGTGCCTTGCAGCGCCTGATGGACGCGGCCCTGGCGCAGAACGTCGAGATCGTGGTCGGCGGCCCGTACAGCTCGGGGATCCTGGCCGGCGGTGCACATTTTGAATACCAGAAAGCCAGCCCGGCGATCATCAGCAAGGTCGAGCAGATCAAGGCGATTGCCGCTGCCCATGGCGTCAGCGTGAAAGCCGCGGCCCTGCAATTCTCCCTGGCCCACCCGGCGGTGGCGGCAGTGATTCCGGGTGCCAGTCGTCCGGGTCGAATTGCCGAAGACGTCGCGGCGTTGTCAGAGAAGATTCCCGCAGCCTTTTGGCAGGCCCTGCGCGAGGCCCGATTGATTTCGGCCCGTGCACCGCTGCCGCTCTAACCACAGGAACGCGAACGATGAAAATTGATATCAGTGGCAAAGTCGCAATCGTCAGTGGCAGCACCGCCGGGATCGGTCTGGGCATCAGCCAGGCCCTGGCCCAATCCGGCGCCACGGTGGTGGTGATCGGGCGTGAATCGGGCAAGGTCGACGAGGCGCTGGCGACGATTCGCCAGGCCGTACCCGGCGCCGAGTTGCGTGGATTGGTGGCGGACCTGGGCACGCTGGAGGGCGCTGAAAAACTGTTCGCCGCCGAGCCGCGGGCCGACATCCTGGTGAACAACCTCGGGATCTTCAACGACGTCGATTTCTTCGACGCACCCGACAGCGAGTGGACGCGTTTTTACGAGGTCAACGTGATCTCCGGCGTGCGGTTGTCGCGGCATTACACGCCGGGCATGGTCAAGCAGGGCTGGGGCCGGGTGATCTTCATATCGTCTGAATCCGGCGTGGCAACTCCCGCCGACATGATCAACTACGGCGTCACCAAAAGCGCCAACCTGGCGGTGTCCCACGGGCTGGCCAAACGGCTGGCGGGCACCGGGGTGACGGTCAACGCGATCCTGCCGGGCCCGACCTTTACCGATGGGCTGGAGCACATGCTCAAGGACGCCGTGGCCAAGTCCGGCCGCAGTGCGCGGGACGAGGCCGATGTGTTTGTGCGCAATGCGCGGCCGACGTCGATCATCCAGCGCGCAGCGAATGTGGATGAAGTGGCGAATCTGGTGGCGTACATTGCTTCACCGTTGTCCTCTGCAACCACCGGTGCCGCATTGCGGGTCGACGGCGGCGTTGTCGACAGCATGGCAATCTGATTTTTCTTGAATGGTTTGGAGTGTGAATCGTGGCAAAAGCATCTGCTGTTATTGAAATTCCGGTTTCGGCCGAACAGGTTTGGCAATTGGTGGGCGGCTTCAATTCGCTGCCGGATTGGCTGCCCTTCATCGTCAAGAGCGAGCCGAGCGAAGGCGGGCGTGTGCGTCATCTGCAAACTGCGGATGGCGGTGTGGTGGTGGAGCGGTTGCAAAGCTTTGATAACGTCGCACGCACCTACAGCTACTCGATCAGCGAGTCGCCGTTTCCAGTGAGTGAATACCTGGCGACCTTGAAGGTAGAAGGGCTGAATGCCCGTTCTGCCAAGGTGACCTGGTCGGGCGTGTTTACCCCGGTGGCCGGTGTGACGGACGCGGCGGTGGAGGAGTTGTTTGCCGGTGTGTACAGCGGTGGGCTGGAAGCGCTGCGGGGCAATTTCCCGGGTTAATAAGGCTCAACTGTAGGAGCTGGCTTGCCGGCGATCGCATCAGCTCGGTGTACCTGATGCACCGAGGTGTCTGCATCGCCGGCAAGCCAGCTCCTACATTGGGTTTGTGGTGTTCTTCAGGCTTCTGGCATCAGTTGTTGGCGGCATTCGAGGATGAGCTTTGCGCCGCCACTTTCGCTGCTGCCCACTTCCAGTTTGAAGCCGTGCAGGTTGATGATCGCGGCCACAATCGACAACCCCAACCCAAACCCGCCTTGTTGCTGATTGCCTTCGTCCACTCGGTAAAAGCGTTGGAACACTGCGGCACGTTCCGCTGCAGGAATCCCGGGCCCGGAGTCGAGCACTTCTATGCGGGTGCTGCCGGCATCGTTCACGCCCCGCAGGATCACTTCACCGCCCGGTGGGGTGAATTTGATTGAGTTGCTCAGCAGGTTGGCCAGGGCTTCGAACAGCAAGGCGCGGTCGCCGGTGATCCACGGTAACGAGGCCGGTACTTCCAGCAGCAATTCCATCTCGCCTTCTTCTGCCAGCGGCAGGTAGAAGTCGTGGAGTTCCTGCAGCAAGGGCAGGGGGTCGAGCACCAGGAAGCCGGAGCGGCGCTGGTGGTCTTCCAGTTCGGAAATCCGCAGCAGACCGCGAAAACGCGCCATCAAGGTGTCGGTCTCGGCAATGGCCGCGTCCAGTTGCAGGGCGTGGGGCGCGTCTTCATCGGCCTGCTGCTGGATCCGGTACAACTGGGCCCGCAGGCGAGTGAGCGGGGTGCGCAGGTCGTGGGCGATGTTGTCGCACACGCCCTTGACCTCGTTCATCAGCTTCTCGATGCGGTCGAGCATTGCGTTGACGATGGCCGCCAGCATGTCCAGTTCATCGCGTCGGTCCGACAGCGGCAAGCGGTGAGTCAGGTCGCCGGCCACGATGGCTTCGGCGCTGGCCTGGATCCCGCGAATCCGCCGTAACGGGCGTCGCCGGAGCAGGTGCCAGCCGGCCGCGCCGGGAATGATCGTCAGGGTGATCCCCCACAACAAGGCATGCAGGATGATCCGCGTCACGCCAAACAGCGAGCCGTTGGCGCGCACCAGGATCAGCCAGCGCCCGTCTTCGGTGTGGGTGGCCACGGCGTCGCAGCTGTCGCGGGGCAGTTTCGGGTCGTCGGAGTTGATGCAGTTGGCCAGGGCATGGATGTGCCCGTCCATCGGCAGGTCCGGCGGTATCACGCGGATCGGGCCGCTGATGGGGTTGAACTGATCGTCGAACAGCCCGTAGGCGTCCACGCCCTTCATGTCGAAGGTCATGCTGGTGGTCAGGGCTTCCACCAGTTCTTCACCGTCAAAACGCTGGAACAGGTGTTGGCGCTGCATCAACGAGTGGCGCGAGAGGTCGCCCAGGTAACCGGACACCTCGTAGTACAGCACGCCCATGAGGATGCAGCTCCAGGCCACGAACAACGAACTGTAGAGCGCCAGCAGCCGGCTGCTGGAGGAACGCCAGCCTTTAGAGGGGTTCAGCAATGACATACCCGGAACCTCGTACCGTGCGGATCAGCGGCGTGAGGCCCGGCGGGTCGATTTTTTTGCGCAGGCGACCGATGTGCACATCGATCAGGTTGGTGCCCGGGTCGAAGTGATACCCCCAGACTTCCTCGAAGATCATCATCCGCGACAGGATTTGCCCGGTGTTGCGCATCAGGAATTCCAGCAGTTTGTATTCCGTCGGCAACAGGCTCAGGGGCTGTTCGGCGCGGCTGGCTTCACGGCTGATCAGGTTCAGTTCCAGATCGGCCACGCGCAGCGCGGTTTCGAATTCCTTGACCGTGCTTTTGCGGCGCAGCAGCACTTCGACGCGGGCGGCCATTTCGTCGGAGGCGAACGGTTTGGTCAGGTAGTCATCGCCACCGGCCCGCAGGCCGCGTACCCGTTCATCCACGTCGGAGAGGGCGCTGATCATCAGGATCGGTGTCGACACGCCAATGGTGCGCAGGGTGGTGACGATGGCCAGGCCATCCAGTTCCGGGAGCATGCGGTCGAGGGTGATCAGGTCGTAATCACCGCTGACGGCACGGACCAGGCCTTCGCGGCCATTGTCTACCCAGTCTACGTCCAGTCCATGGCTACTCAGCTCGGCAACGATCTCGCGGGCCGTTACGGCGTCGTCCTCGATGGTCAAAATGCGGGTCATAAGGATTACCTGGTGAGCGATTCACACTGAAGTACGGGCATTTTGCCAAGAAATGATAGCCCGCTTCCTAAATAAAAATTTATGTAGGCATAAACGACACAATTCACCTTACCCCGGTGAATCTGAACGAATGCTGTGCGCGCAGGATTTTTTGCACTTCATCGCTGACGCACGGGTTGTTTCCTACGAGGAATGCATAACGCCCGCCGCGCCGGGGCGTTTCTTGCAAGTTGCATGGTTCAGATTAGTTCAAATTACTTAAAGCATTGAAATATATGAAGTTTTAATTTAATGGCTCCTGGCACGTCGCCTGCACTGTCCCTTTTGAGACTTGTAACACTATTTTTCATGCCTGGAGCAAAACAACAATGATCACATCCTCATCCACGCTGCAAGAGTCGAGCGCGCTCTCCGGGGTTTCCTGGGGGGCGATATTTGCCGGGGCCGCTGCTGCGGCTGCGCTGTCCTTGATATTGGTACTGCTGGGCTTCGGCCTGGGCTTTTCGGCGGTGTCGCCGTGGGCCGACAGTGGCATCAGCGCCAAGGGGCTTGGCATTTCCACCATTGTCTGGCTGGCGGTTACGCAAATCATTGCGTCGGGGATGGGCGGTTACCTCGCCGGTCGCCTGCGGGTGAAATGGGCCAACATGCACGGCGATGAGGTGTACTTTCGCGACACCGCCCATGGTTTCCTGGCCTGGGCCGTGGCCACACTGGTGACGGCGGTGCTGATCGTCGGTTCGGTCAGCAGTGTGGTCAGCGGTGGTGTAAAGGCCGGTGCCAGTGTGGCCTCGGGTGCTGCCAGTGGCATGAGCCAGGTGGCGGGTGCGGCGACCAAGGGTGAAGACTTCGGCTATTACGTCGACAGCCTGTTCCGCGATGATCGCCCGGCAGCCGTCAGTGATGACGCGGTGCACGGTGTCGTCGCCCGCATCTTTGCCCGTACCGTGAGCAACAACGGCCAGTTGGCACCGGAAGACCGTGCGTACCTTGCGCAGTTGATCAGCCAGCGTACCAACCTCAGCCAGGCTGATGCCGAGGCGCGTGTCGACCAGGTCTACGGCCAGGCTCAGAAAACACTGGATGACGCCAAGTTGAAAGCCAAGCAAGCCGCCGACACTGCTGCGAAGGTCGCTGCCTATACGTCGCTGTGGACCTTCGTGGCGCTGTTGATCGGTGCGTTTTTTGCCAGCCTCGCTGCGACTTTTGGTGGTCGTCGCCGGGACGCGGTGGTGTATCTGGAAACTGATGCGTACACCACTTCCACTTCGCTGCCACCTGTTCGTTAATTCAAGGAGAACGTCATGCGCTCATTACTGCTGTTTTTCCTCGGTGTGCCTATCCCGGTCATTATCCTGATCGCGATCTTCATGCACTGATCCTGCTGTCTGTTTGACCCAAGCCGCGCCTGCTCCAGCAGGTGCGGCTTTTTGTTGTTTGTTAATTGTTGCTTAACCGCCTTTTGGCTAAGCTCCCGTCCCATGAGCCGCTATCTGCGTTTTTTCCTGGTCCTGCTGTTGAGTCTCGCGCTTCCCCTGACCGGGATGGCGGGCGTGCCTTCGAGCACCGAGCCATGCCCGATGCAGATGTCCGACATGCAGATGATGAGCGACATGTCCCCGGACTGTTGCGCGGACGGTGCGGGCCACGCCGACCACGGAAAAAGCTGCAAGCCCGGCCAGGAATGCAAGACCGGCGGCATGCTGCAGCTGTCCATGCCCGTGCTCAAGTCACCCGTTGCTGTGTCCAGTCCGGTGGTTGCCGGCCTGGGTTCTGATTTCATCCCCGACCGCACGCCGTCCGGCGTCTGGCGCCCGCCCCGTACCTGAATCCTGTTGCACCTGAAGACTCGTCCCTGACCCGGGATGGCCTTGCTGTGGGCCGCGTAAAGCGGTGCGCAGCGCAACAGAACAGGAACCTTCAAGATGAATTCCCTATGCGTGCGTGCCCTGGTGGTGGGCGTGCTGGCGTGGCCGACGCTGGCGTCTGCGCTGACCCTGGATGAAGCCCTGCGCCTGGCGCAAAACAACGCGCCGTCGCTGGCGGCTGAATCCGCAAAATTGCAGGCTGCCACCCAGGCGGCGATTCCGGCAGGCGAACTGCCGGACCCGAAACTGGTGCTGGGCCTGCAAAATTTCCCCATTGGCGGGCCCAATCGCGGCACGCTGTATGGCGATGACATGACCGAGCAAATGATCGGTATCCAGCAACAAGTGCCCAGCCGCGACAAGCGCAAGGCGCGGGTGGCGTTGGCCTCGGCCAGCGTAGACACAGCGGCCGCCGAAGGCCGGATCGAACGCCTGAACGTGCGCCAGGCCACTGCCCAGGCGTGGATTCGCGCCTATGCGGTGGAGCGCAAGGAAGCGCTGTTCAAGGACTTCTATCAGCAGAATCGCCTGCTGCAAGACACCGTGCGGGCGCAATTGGCCGGTGGCCGTGGCCAGCCGTCCGACGCCGTGATCCCCCGGCAGGAAGCCGCCGACCTTGCCGAGCGTGAGGACGAGCTGACCCAGCAACGGGCCCAGGCTCGCGCAGCCCTCAAGCGCTGGATCGGACCCGCCGCCAGCGAAGCCCCCAGCGGCCAGTTACCGAACTGGACAATCGACACCCACGGCTTCACCCACAACCTGCACCAGCACCCGGAGCTGCAAGCCTTTGTGCCGCGTACCCGCGAGGCCGAAGCCCGGCTGAACGAGGCCAAGGCGCAGAAGACTTCGGACTGGAGTTGGGAGGTGGACTACCAGCACCGTGGCCGCGAATACGGTGACATGGTCAGCCTGCAATTCACCTTCGACCTACCGATCTTCCCCGGTCGCCGGCAGAACCCCGGCATCGCCGCCAAGCAGGCTCAACTCGACCAGCTGGACGCCGAGCGCGAAGCCAAGACCCGTGAACACACCCAGGAACTCGAAGACGACCTGGCCAACTATCAGCGCCTGGACCGCGCCGTGCAGCGCAGCCAGGACAGCCTGGTGCCGCTGGCCGAGGAGAAGGTAGCCCTGAGCCTGGCGGGTTACCGCGCGGGCAAGGGCGACCTGATGAACGTGGTCAGCGCCCGCCGCGAGTGGGTCGAGGCACGCTTCAAACAGATTGATGCCATTGAGCAGCGCGCCCTGACCGGCGCCCAGCTGTATTTCGCTTACGGGGAACCCGCCAATGAATAACCGAATCGTGAACGCGGCGCTGCTGGGCGGTGTGTTGCTGTTGGGGCTGGGTGGCGGCTACTGGCTGGCACAGAAACCGGCCATGACCGGCGCGATGCAGGCGCCGGACGAGAAAAAGGCGCTGTACTGGTACGACCCGATGTACCCGCAGCAAAAGTTCGACAAGCCGGGCAAGTCGCCCTTTATGGACATGCAGTTGGTGCCGCGTTATGGCGGTGAGCAGGGCGCGGCTGCGGATACGGCGGCGATCAGTATCGATCCGAGCCTGACCCAGAACATCGGCGTACGGCTGGTGAGTGTCAGTCGTGGCGTGTTGGCGTCGAGCCTTGAACTGTCGGGGATTGTTGCCTTCAACGACCGCGATGTGGCGGTGGTGCAGGCGCGCGGTGCGGGATTTGTCGAGCGGGTTTACGCCCGGGCGCCGGGTGATGTGCTTAAGGCTGACGCGCCCCTCGCCGACATTCTGGTGCCGGAATGGGCCGCCGCTCAGGAAGAGTTCCTGGCCCTGCGCCACAGCGATCCCGGCCTGTTGGCCGCCGCCCGCCAACGCCTGCGCCTGAGTGGCATGCCCGCCGGGTTGATCGCGCAAATGGAGCGCAGCGGCCGGGTGCAATCGGTGATGACCATTACCAGCCCGTTGGGCGGCGCGTTGCAAACCCTGGACGTGCGCGAAGGCATGACCGTCGCGGCCGGCCAAACCCTGGCGCGGGTCAATGGCCTGGGCACCGTGTGGCTGCAAGTCGCCGTGCCTGAAGCCCAGGGTGCAGAGCTGGCCGTTGGGCAAACTGTCGAGAGTCGTTTTGTCGGGTTGCCGGGGCAAGTCGTTAAAGGCACCGTCGCGGCGATTCTGCCGGCCACCGCCCTGGACAGCCGCACGGTGCAGGTTCGGGTCGAGTTGCCCAACCCTGACGGCCGGTTGCGGCCTGGCATGACCGCCCAGGTGCGCCTCGCTCAATCCACCGGCCAATCGGTGCTGTTGCTGCCGAGCGAGGCATTGATTCGCACCGGCAAACGCGTGCTGGTGATGGTGGCCGAGGAGGGCGGACGTTACCGCCCGGTGGAGGTCCAGGTGGGCGCGGAAAACCAGGACCAGAGCGTGATCGTCGCCGGCTTGCAGGAAGGCCAGCAGGTGGTCGCCTCGGGTCAATTCCTGCTGGATTCTGACGCAAGTTTGAGGGGAATTACCGCTCCGGCGTCCGACGGTTTTAAAAACGATGCCTCCATGGACGGCATGAGCCTGCAACCGGGAGCCCGGCCATGATCGCCCTGTTGATTCGCTGGTCGGTGGCCAACCGTTTTCTGGTGTTGCTGGCCACGCTGTTTGTCACGGCCTGGGGTCTGTGGTCGATCCAGAACACGCCGGTGGACGCCTTACCGGACCTGTCGGATGTGCAGGTGATCATCCGCACGCCGTACCCGGGCCAGGCGCCGCAGATTGTCGAGAACCAGGTCACCTACCCGATGACCACCACCATGCTCTCGGTGCCGGGGGCGAAGACCGTGCGCGGCTTTTCGTTCTTCGGCGACAGCTACGTCTACGTGCTGTTTGACGAAGGCACCGACCTGTATTGGGCGCGCTCGCGGGTGCTGGAATACCTGAGCCAATTGCAGGCGCGCTTGCCGGCGTCAGCCAAGCCGGCGCTGGGCCCGGATGCCACCGGTGTCGGCTGGATCTACCAGTACGCCCTGGTGGACCGCACCGGAAAACATGACCTGGCGCAGTTGCGCTCGTTGCAGGACTGGTTCCTCAAGTTCGAACTCAAGACCCTGCCCAACGTCGCCGAAGTGGCAACCATTGGCGGCCAGGTCAAGCAATACCAGGTGCAGATCGACCCGCTGGCCCTGGCCAGTCGCGCTATCACCCAGGCGCAAGTGGTGGAGGCCATCGGCAAGGCGAATCAGGAAACCGGCGGCTCGGTGCTGAACATGGGCGAGTCGGAATACATGGTGCGCGCCTCCGGGTACCTGAAAACCCTGGAGGACTTCCGCGCCATTCCCCTGCGGCTCGACGCCAACAACGTGCCGGTGACCCTCGGGGACGTGGCGACGATCCAGCTGGGCCCGGACATGCGCCGGGGCATCAGCGAGCTGGACGGTGAAGGCGAGGCGGTGGGCGGCGTGGTGATCCTGCGCAGTGGCAAGAACGCTCGCGAGGCCATCGCGGCGGTCAAGAGCAAGCTGGAGCAACTGAAAACCAGCCTGCCGCCCGGCGTGGAAATCGTCACCACTTACGATCGCAGCAAACTGATCGACCGCGCCGTGGACAACCTCAGCCACAAGCTGCTGGAGGAGTTCCTGGTGGTGGCGCTGGTGTGCGGGATCTTCCTGTGGCACCTGCGCTCCTCCCTGGTGGCGATCATCTCGTTGCCGGTGGGGGTGTTGATGGCTTTTATCGTGATGCGTTTCCAGGGGATCAACGCCAACATCATGTCCCTGGGCGGGATTGCGATTGCCATCGGCGCGATGGTCGATGGCGCGGTGGTGATGATCGAGAACGCCCACAAGAAGATCGAGGCCTGGCACCACGCGCATACGAACCAGGAATTGAAGGGTGAAGAACACTGGAAAGTCATCACCGATGCAGCGGTGGAGGTGGGGCCTGCGCTGTTTTTCTGCCTGCTGATCATCACCTTGTCGTTTATCCCGGTGTTCACCCTGCAAGCCCAGGAAGGCCGGTTGTTCGGGCCGCTGGCCTACACCAAGACCTACGCCATGGCCGCAGCGGCGGGGTTGTCGGTGACCCTGATTCCGGTGCTGATGGGTTACTGGATTCGCGGGCGCATTCCCGACGAGCAACGCAACCCGCTGAATCGCGGCCTGATCAGGCTCTATCAGCCGGCCCTGGAAGCCGTATTGCGCTGGCCGCGGATAACCTTGCTGGTGGCGTTGTTAATGGTCGCCAGTGCGCTGTGGCCGGTGTCGCACCTGGGCGGTGAATTCCTGCCGCCGCTGGATGAGGGCGACCTGCTGTACATGCCTTCGGCGCTGCCGGGGTTGTCGACGCAAACAGCCGGTGCCTTGTTGCAGCGTACCGACCGCCTGATCAAGAGCGTGCCGGAAGTTGCCCATGTGTTCGGCAAGGCTGGTCGCGCGGAAACCGCCACCGACCCGGCGCCGCTGGAAATGTTCGAAACCACCATCGAGTTCAAGCCGCGAGACCAATGGCGCCCGGGCATGACCCCGGAAAAACTGGTGAAGGAACTCGACCGTGTGGTGCAGGTGCCGGGGCTGACCAATATCTGGATTCCGCCGATCCGCAACCGCATCGACATGCTCGCCACCGGGGTCAAGAGCCCGATTGGCGTGAAGGTCGCAGGTACCAGCCTGATGCAGATCGACGCCGTGACCCAGGCCGTGGAAAAGGTCGCCAAGACGGTGCCCGGCGTCAGCTCGGCCCTGGCTGAACGCCTGACGGGCGGGCGCTACATCGACGTGGATATCGACCGCCCGGCCGCCGCCCGTTATGGCCTGAACATCACCGATGTGCAGTCCATCGTCTCCGGGGCGATTGGCGGTGAAAACATCGGCGAGACGGTCGAAGGGCTGGCGCGGTTTCCCATCAACTTGCGTTACCCGAAGGAATGGCGCGACTCGGTGAGCGCGCTGGGCAACCTGCCGATCTACACGCCGTCGGGCAGCCAGATCACCCTGGGCACCGTGGCGAGGATCAAGGTCACCGAAGGCCCGCCCATGCTCAAGAGCGAAAACGCCCGGCCTTCCGGGTGGGTGTACATCGACGTGCGCGACCGCGACCTGGCGTCGGTGGTGAAGGACTTGCGTGAGGCGATCAACCGGCAGGTGCAGTTGCAACCGGGCATGAGCCTCAGCTATTCGGGGCAGTTCGAGTTCCTGGAGCGGGCCAATGAGCGCCTGAAACTGGTGGTGCCGGCGACTTTGCTGATCATCTTCGTATTGCTGTACCTGACGTTCCGCCGGGTGGATGAAGCGCTGCTGATCCTCGCCACGTTGCCGTTTGCGCTGACCGGTGGGGTGTGGTTGTTGTACTGGCTGGGCTTCAATTTGTCGGTGGCCACCGGTGTCGGGTTTATTGCGTTGGCGGGGGTATCGGCGGAGTTCGGCGTGATCATGCTGCTGTACCTGAAAAACGCCTGGGCTGAACGCCAGGGAGAAGGGGACCAGGCGTTGCTGGACGCCATCACCGAAGGCGCCGTACTGCGCGTGCGCCCCAAGGCGATGACCGTGGCCGTGATCATCGCCGGCTTGCTGCCGATTTTGTTGGGCGGCGGCACCGGCAGCGAAGTCATGAGCCGAATTGCCGCGCCCATGATCGGCGGCATGCTCACGGCACCGCTGCTCTCACTGTTCGTCATCCCGGCGGCGTACCGCCTGATGCGCCGCCCCCGAACCTGATGGCTTACACATAACCTGATGGCTTACACATAACCTGTGGCGAGGGAGCTTGCTCCCGTTGGACTGCGCAGCAGGCCCATTTTTCGGGGCCGCTTCGCGCCCCAGCGGGAGCAAGCTCCCTCGCCACATTTAATCCTCTACAAGTTCAGACCTCCTCAATCCTTACCCAGCGTTCCTCCCGAGCCGCCAGGCGAATCGCCGTCGCCAGCCGCTCAACCTCCCACGCCGCCGCAAAATCCGTCCCGTCGCTGCCCTTGCCAGCCAACGCCATCAACAACTCATGCACCTCCAGGGTCTTCAACTCGTTGTACCCCAACTGATGCCCCGGCGCCGGACTGAACGCCGCGTACCCCGGCAACGAAGGACCCGCCAACAGCCGCTGAAACCCCTCCTGCCTAACCCGAAACAGCTGCAATTCATTCAACCGTTCCTGATCAAACAACAACGTGCCCCGCGTGCCACTGATCTCAAAGCTCAGGTGGTTCTTATACCCATGCTTGAGCCAACTACTGCTCACCGTCCCCCGCGCGCCATTGGCAAAGCGCAACAACGCATGCACCTGATCATCCACCGCAATCTCCCGCAGCGTCTCGCTCCCGGCGGTGGCAGGTCGCTGCCCATGCACCGTCTGCGTATCGGCACACACACTCAGCACATCCCCCACCAAATAGCGCGCCATGGACAGCAAGTGGCTGCCCAAATCCGCCAACGCACCGCCGGCATGCCCGACCTCACAGCGCCACGACCAGGGCGACGCTGCATCCGCCATGAAATCCTCGCTGAATTCCCCCTGGAAACTGATGATCTCCCCCAACTCACCGCTGTCGATCAACTGCCGGGCCAAGCCAATCATCGGGTTGTGCTGATAGTTGTAACCCACCCGCGTCACCACCCCGGCCTTGCGTGCGGCATCACGCATGGCGCTCGCCTGCTCCAGGCTGACCGCCAGCGGTTTCTCGCAATACACCGCCTTGCCCGCCGCCAGCGCCGCCATGGCCATCGGGTAGTGCAGATGATTGGGGGTGGTGATGGCGACCACATCCACCTTGGGGTCGTCGATCAATTGCTGCCAGTCGCCATGGGCCCGGGCAAACCCCCAGTCCGCGGCGCAACGGGTCGCGCGTTCGGTATCGGCATCGGCCAGAGCGGCCAGGGTGAGCTTCACCGGCAGCTCGAACACCGCCCGCGCGTTATTGAACGCCAGGGCGTGGGCACGCCCCATAAAGCCTGTGCCAATCAGGCCGATTCCGAGTTCGCGCATCGCCAGGTTCCTTCGAATTATTGTTGTCAGAAGCCTATTTATGGAATAAATATTCCCAATATTCAATAGATAGAATAAAAATTCATTCCCGAAGGTCACACTGCACTCCGTGGCGAGGGAGCTTGCTCCCGCTGGAGTGCGAAGCACTCCCAAGATATTGGGGCCGCTGCGCAGCCCAGCGGGAGCAAGCTCCCTCGCCACAACAGCCCCCTCCACGAATCACCGCTGCTGATAACGTTACATTCAGCACCGGCTTAACGGCCTCCAGTTAACAAAACATAACGTAGCGCCGATTGTCAGACGATTCCAAAGCCCGCTAGGATGGCCCAGCTTCCCCAAGGCGCTCTAGATTGCAGGTTTCAGGGCTCCGAACGGCAAGACGACCTAACAATAATAAATGGGAGAAAGGTCTATGAGTGAGCCTGTCATGGGTGTGGTGTTTTTCCGCCCGAAGGCCACGCGCAGGGTCGCATTGCTGGCCACAGCGCTCTCGTTGCTGGGGGCTGTCGCGTTGTCGACACCCGCCCACGCCGCCACCGAAACCACCGCCGCCGCGGTGTTTGCCATTGATTCCCCCAAGGCTGCCAAAAGCCTGATGATCGACGTGGTGCACGCAGGCAAACGCCTGGTGGCGGTTGGTGATCGCGGGCACATTCTCTATTCCGACGACCAGGGCGCCACCTGGACCCAAGCCAAAGTGCCCACCCGGCAACTGCTGACGGCGGTGTTTTTCGCCGACGACCAACACGGCTGGGCGGTGGGCCATGACGCACAGATCCTCGCCAGCACCGATGGCGGCCTGACCTGGACCCAGCAATTCCAGGACCTCAAGCGCGAAGCGCCGCTGCTCGACGTCTGGTTCAAGGACGCCAGCAACGGCTTTGCCGTGGGCGCCTATGGTGCGCTGATCGAAACCACCGACGGCGGCAAAACCTGGGACGACGTCAGCGACCGCCTCGACAACGAAGACCAATACCACCTCAACGCCATCGCCCACGTCAAAGACGCCGGGCTGTTTATCGTCGGTGAGCAGGGCAGCATGTTCCGCTCCCCTGACGAGGGGCAAACCTGGGAAAAACTCGAAGGCCCCTACGAGGGTTCGCTGTTCGGCGTGATCGGCACCGCCCAGGCGCAAACCCTGTTGGCCTACGGCCTGCGCGGCAACCTGTTTCGCTCCACGGATTTTGGCAGCACCTGGGAGCCGGTGGAGTTGAACGCCACCCGTGGCGCGCTGGAGTTCGGCCTGTCGGGGGCGACCCTGCTGGACGATGGCTCCATCGTGGTGGTGGGCAACGGCGGCAGCGTAGTGGTCAGCCACGACGACGGCCTGACCTTCAGCGTATTCAATCGCCCGGACCGCATTTCGCTGTCGGCGGTCACGGCGGCGGGCAACGGCAACTTGATTCTGGTGGGGCAGGGTGGCGTTCGCGTCGCAACGCCGACCGGTGCCGAGCTGATAAAACAATAAGAAGGCGGGGACAGCATGAGCAGTCATCACAACGACAAGGCCACGTTTCTCGAGCGCCTGATTTTCAATAACCGCCCGGCAGTGATCACCCTCTGCCTGTTGGTGAGCATTTTCCTGTTCTGGCAGGCGACGTTGATTCGCCCGTCCACCAGCTTCGAAAAAATGATCCCGCTGAAGCACCCCTTCATCGAGAAGATGATGGAACACCGCAACGACCTGGCGAACCTGGGCAACACGGTGCGCATTTCGGTGGAAGCCAAGGACGGTGACATCTTCACGAAGGAGTACATGGAGACCCTGCGCCAGATCAACGACGAGGTGTTCTACATCTCCGGCGTCGACCGCTCCGGGCTCAAGTCCCTGTGGAGCCCCAGCGTGCGCTGGACTGAAGTCACCGAGGAAGGCTTTGCCGGCGGCGAAGTGATCCCGCAGAGCTACAACGGCTCGCCGGAAAGCCTCGACCAGCTGCGCAACAACGTGCTCAAGTCCGGGCAGGTCGGGCGGCTGGTGGCCAACGATTTCAAGTCGAGCATCGTCGACATTCCGCTGCTGGAGTCCTACCCGGACCCACAGGACCAGGGCAAGTTGCTGGCCCTGGACTACCGCAAGTTCTCCCATGAACTCGAAGACAAGATCCGCGACAAGTTCGAAGCGCAGAACCCCAACGTCAAGATCCACATCGTCGGGTTTGCCAAGAAGGTGGGCGACCTGATCGACGGCCTGGTGATGGTGGTGATGTTCTTCGGTATCGCCTTCGTCATCACCCTGGTGCTGCTGCTGTGGTTTACCAACTGCCTGCGCAGTACCGTCGCGGTGTTGAGCACCACGCTGGTGGCGGTTATCTGGCAGCTTGGGTTGATGCATGCCCTGGGTTTCGGGCTGGATCCCTACTCGATGCTGGTGCCGTTCCTGATCTTCGCCATCGGCATTTCCCACGGTGTGCAGAAGATCAACGGCATCGCCCTGCAATCCAGCGATGCCGACAACGCCCTGACCGCGGCCCGGCGTACCTTCCGCCAGCTGTTCCTGCCCGGCATGATCGCGATCCTCGCCGATGCGGTCGGTTTTATCACGCTGCTGATCATCGACATCGGCGTGATCCGCGAACTGGCCATCGGCGCCTCGGTGGGGGTGGCGGTCATCGTGTTCACCAACCTGATCCTGCTGCCGGTGGCGATCTCCTATGTGGGCATCAGCAAGCGCGCCATCGCCAAGAGCAAGAAGGATGCGCACCGCGAACACCCGTTCTGGCGCCTGCTGTCGAAGTTCGCCAGCCCCAAAGTTGCCCCGGTGTCGATCGCCCTGGCACTGGTCGCCTTCGGTGGCGGCCTCTGGTACAGCCAGAACCTGAAAATCGGCGACCTCGACCAGGGCGCCCCGGAGCTGCGCCCGGACTCGCGCTACAATAAAGACAACAACTTCATCATCAGCAACTACTCCACCAGCTCCGACGTACTGGTGGTGATGGTCAAGACACCGCCGGAAGGCTGCTCGCGCTATGAAGCCATGGCACCCATCGACCAGTTGATGTGGAAGATGCAGAACACCGAGGGCGTGCAATCGGCCATCTCGTTGGTGACCGTGTCCAAGCAGATGATCAAGGGCATGAACGAGGGCAACCTGAAATGGGAAACCCTGTCGCGCAACCCTGACGTGCTGAACAACTCCATCGCCCGCGCCGATGGCCTGTACAACAACAACTGCTCCCTGGCGCCGGTACTGGTGTTTCTCAACGACCACAAGGCCGAGACCCTCGACCGCGCGGTGCATGCGGTGCAGGACTTCGCCAGGGAGAACAACAAGGACGGCCTGGAATTCATCCTCGCCGCCGGTAACGCCGGGATCGAGGCGGCCACCAACGAGGTGATCAAGGAATCCGAGCTGACCATCCTGATCCTGGTGTACCTGTGCGTGGCCACCATGTGCATGATCACCTTCCGTTCCTGGGCGGCGACCCTGTGCATCGTGCTGCCGCTGGTGCTGACCTCGGTGCTGGGCAACGCACTGATGGCGTTCATGGGCATCGGCGTCAAGGTCGCGACCTTGCCGGTGGTGGCGCTGGGCGTGGGGATTGGCGTGGACTACGGCATCTACATCTACAGCCGCCTGGAGAGTTTCCTGCGGGCCGGCCTGCCGTTGCAGGAAGCGTATTACCAGACCCTCAAGTCCACCGGTAAAGCCGTGCTGTTCACCGGCCTGTGCCTGGCCATCGGCGTGTGCACCTGGATCTTCTCGGCCATCAAGTTCCAGGCCGACATGGGCCTGATGCTGACCTTCATGCTGCTGTGGAACATGTTCGGCGCGCTGTGGCTGTTGCCGGCGCTGGCACGCTTCCTGATCAAACCCGAGAAGCTGGCGGGGCAGAAGGGCAATTCGTTGTTTGCCCACTGATCCATCGCTGTTTGCCAAAACGCCGTGGCCTGTGCCACGGCGTTTTGCATTGCGCGGGCTTAGGCCGATGCAACGATTTGACCTATCATGAGGTCTTTCCTCTTGATGATTGATGGTTATGACTGCCGACACCGCTACCTTGCTCAACGCGTTTGAAGACTGCCAGATGGTCGAAATCGATGGCCTGCATACCTTCGATTTCAGCCTGGATGACCAGAAGTTACTGATCATCTGCATGGACGGTCGTGCCGAGAAGCGCTGGAGTTTCAGCCTGGAGCAGGTCAAGGCGGCGACCTTTGATCAAACCTTGCAAAGCTGGACCCTTACCGGTGACTCGGGCGAACACCGCCTGGTCTGCATGAGCGGCGTCACCGGCAACAATAATGACGAGGATGAAGCGGATGATGATGCGTAAATTCTGGCCCCTGCTGATGGCCGGCAGCGTAGGTGCGATGTCGGTCCAGGCCGCGCCGGTAGACACCTTTGAGTTGCTGGTGGGCAGCTACACCGCCGGCACCAGCGAAGGTATCTACCGCCTGCAGTTCGACAGCCGCACCGGGCAGTTCAGCGGCCAGCCGGTGCTCGCCGCCAAGGCGGCCAACCCGTCGTGGCTGACCCTGTCCAAAGACCAGAAGCACCTGTTTGTGGTGAATGAAAACGGCCCGGGGCAAAAAGACCCGGTAGGGCGCGTGAGCAGTTACAGCATCGACCCGAAAAACCATCAACTGACCCTGATCAACCAGGTGCAGAGCCTCGGTAACGAGCCGACCCATTCCAGCCTGGCCAGTGACGGGCGCTACTTGTTCGTGGCCAACTATTCGGTGCTGGAAGACCCGGGCGGAAGCCTGGCGGTGTTGCCGGTGGACGCCGAAGGCAAGCTGTCGCCGCCGGTGCAACTGAGCGGGCACCCGGCCAGCCGGGTCAACCCTGAACGCCAGGCGTCCAACCATGTGCATTCGGTGGTGTCTTCGCCGGACGGCAAATACGTGTTTGTCCAGGACCTGGGTGCGGACAAGATCTTTGCCTACCACTACGACCCGAAGGCCAACCATGAACTGCCGCTGACCCCGGCCGACCCTGCGTTTGTGCAACTGCCTCCGGGCAGCGGCCCGCGGCACCTGCTGTTCACCGCGGATGGCAAGCACGCCTGGCTGACCACCGAGATGAGCGCGCAAGTGGCGGTGTTCGACTACAACGAGGGCAAGCTGACCCAGAAGCAACTGGTCAACTTTGCGGACGGCCAGCCGGTGTCCGACAAGGCTGGTGCCGCGTTGCACACCTCAAGCGACGGCAAGTTCCTCTACGTGAGCAACCGTGGCACCGCCAACCAGATGCTGGTGTTTGCCATTGACCCCGCCACCGCGCAGTTGAAGGAGATCCAGCGCCGCTCGGTGGAAGGTGATCATCCCCGGGAATTCGCCCTGGACCCCAGCGGCAAGTTCCTGCTGATTGCCAACCAGAAGAGCAACGAGATTGTGGTCGTCGAGCGCGACCCCAAGACCGGCCTGTTGGGCAAAACCGTGCAGAAACTGGCGATTGATGCCCCCAGCGACCTCAAGTTCCTGGTGCGACACTAAGCCACAGGCCCCGCCATGCGGGGCCTGACCCCTTGTATTAATCGTATTAATAGCGGCTAGTGGTTCAATGAATTTCTAAGGCTAACCCCTCGGGCGTAAGTTTGGTTCCAAGGCCAGCACAGGCCACCCAGCCAACCGAACACAAGGGTTACCGACATGAACTTCAATCTCTTCTCGATCATCGCCGCTTCTGCTGTTTCCGCCACTGTTGCGTTGCCTGCCAGCGCCAGCGTCGAGATCAGCAGCAAAAAAACCAGCACCAGTGCCTACACCCAGAAATACCTGCAACAAAGCGCCAACTTCTACGCAGCGCTGGACCACAAAATCCAGAACTGAGCGTTAGTTTCATCAAACGCTGAAGATCAAATGTGGGAGCTGGCTTGCCTGCGATAGCGGTTTATTAGTAACAGATTGGTCGACTGATGCACCGCTATCGCAGGCAAGCCAGCTCCCACATTAATCGTGTTAAGCCTGGGGTTTTGCCATCACCGCGACAAACAACGGCGACTCCAGAAACCGCTGCAACCACGCCTGCAACCGCGGATACGGCGCCCGGGCAAACCACTCCCGATCCACATGGGCGAACTGCCGCACAAACGGCGCCAGTGCCACATCCGCCAGGCTCAAGTGCCCGGCCAGCAAATACTCTCGCTCAGCCAGCAACCCCTCCAGCTTCAACAAAAACACCTCACCCTCGGCCCGATAAACCTCCATCGGCTGCTCCGGATAACGCTCGGCATACTTGTATCGATTCAATTGATACTTGAAACCCTGATCGTTCTCGTCAATCAGCGCCTGCGTCGCCCCATCATCCTCAAGCAACCACCCCTCAGGATCATGCTGCGCCAGCGCCCAGCGCATAATTGCCAGGCTCTCATCGATCACCCGGCCCTCCACACTCAGCACCGGCACCGTGCCCTTGGGTGACAACGCGAGCATTTCAGCCGGCTTGGCCTTGAGGCTGACCTCGATGATCTGCACCGCCACCCCCGAGTACCGCAGGGCCATTCGCGCCCGCATGGCATACGGGCAGCGGCGGAACGAATACAACACCACGTCGCTCACTTGACCTCCAGGGTGCTCAAGCCATTGCCCTGGCGCTTGACTTGAATCTGCACCGGAATCCGCTCGTGCATTTCCTGCACATGGGAAATCACCGCCACCTTGCGGCCCTGGGCCTGCAAGCCGTCGAGGGCATCCATCGCCAGTTGCAGGGATTCGGGGTCGAGACTGCCAAAGCCTTCGTCGATAAACAGCGATTCGATCTTCAGCGTGCTGGACGCCATCGACGCCAGGCCCAAGGCCAGGGCCAACGACACCAGGAACGTCTCGCCGCCGGACAACGAGTGCACCGAGCGCAGTTCGTCGCCCATCTCCGTGTCGAGCACCAGCAAACCCAGCATGCTGCCGCCGCGTTTCAGGCGGTAGCGGCGCACCAGTTGGCGCAGTTGCACGTTGGCGTGGTGCACCAGCAGGTCGAGGTTGTAGGCCTGGGCGATCTTGCGGAAGGTATCGCCGGTGGCCGAACCAATCAGCGCATTCAGGCGCGCCCAGCGTTGCCATTCTTCGTAAGCCTTGGCGATCTCGGCTGCCAACGCCTGGTTGGCATCCTGGCGACGCTGGTCATCGGCTTGTTGGGCGCGCAGTTCGGCGCAGTGTTTTTCGCCAATGGCCAGAGCGGCATTGAGTTCGGCCAATGCGCTGTCCAGTTGCCCGGCTTCAAGGTTGCCGTTGTGCAGCGCCTGGTGATCCTTGAGCCGCTGTTCGCGCTCCTGCAGCAACACCTTGGCCTGCTCGATGGCTTTTTCGCTGTGTTGCAGTTGCTGGCGCAGCTCGGCCACCTGCGGTTCATCGAAGGCCACCAGGCGTGCCAGGCCGGCGTCATCGAGTTCCGGGTGCAAGGCACGCCATTCGCTCAGGCGCGTGGTGAGGGCCAGATGCTCGGCATCCAGAGACTGTTGGCGCTCTTGCAGCGACTTGAGGTCGGCGGCCAGCTGGATCAGTTGGTTGCGGGTGTCCTGCAACTGCTGGTTGGCCTCGGTTTCATGCTGTCGCGCCTGCTCGACGGCCTGGTCCAGTTGCTGCTGCCAGTGTTCGGCGCTGGAGTTGTCCCCCAGCAGACCGGCGAGTTTTTCCTCGGCGGCCTGTTGCAGGGTGCTTTGTTCGGCGAGCTGTTTTTGCAAGGTCTCCAACTGCTGCTGGCGATGTTGCTGGCGGTCCTGTTCTTTGTCGATGGCCTGCTGGCGCTGTAGCTGCTCGGCCAGTTCTTCTTTCTGGTTATCCAGTTGCTCCAGGCGCTGGCTGACCTGCTGGTCGAGCAACATGAAGGTCGCCGCCGGCTCGCTGCGCAGGCCATCGAGGGTCTCGGCCGGCAACAGGCTGGCGAAGGCTTGGAGTTCTTCGTCCAGGCGTTCGCGGTCGTTGGACAGTTCCCGCTGCTGGTCGATCAGCAATTGGCGGGCCTGTTGGCTGGCGTCCTGGGCGGCTTGCAGTTGCTGCTGCATGCGCCCGGCGTTTTGTTGCAGGTTGAGCAGGGCGCCCTGGCGTTGTTCGTCCTGGGTGAGGCTTTGGCTGAGCTGGCTCAGTTGCTGGGCGAGCCAGGCATCGCGCTTGGCCGCGTCCTGGTTGAACAGCGAGGCGGACAGCGGATGGGCTTCAAGATTCGAAGAAGAGATTTTTTGTTGAGCTGCAAGTTGTTCCTGCTGGCTCAGGAATTCCTTTATTTGGCCGTTCACTCCTCCCAAGTCGCCTCGCAACTCAATGAGTTTGCTGTTGAGGGTGTCGACTAACTTCTGAGCCACGGCCTCTTCAATTTCATCGTGCCGATCCATGCTTTGCAGCAGGACTTCAGGTTGATGGTATGGATGTTCGTGACTGCCGCAAACCGGGCAAGGCTTATCGTCCTGTAGCTTTGCACGTAATTCTTCGACGCTTTCACTACGTGCGTGGCGCTGGCGATCGAGCAGTTGCTTGGTGACGGTCAGGGTTTGTTCTGCGGTTGTTAGCTCTGTTTTGGTTTGAAATCCAGACTGTATCAGAGCTTCCCGCTGCTGTTGGGCAACACTTAGTCTCTCACCCAATGCCTGTAGCTGCTTATCCAGTTGCTGATGGCTGTCCCACAGCCGCGCCAGGTCTTCAAACGCCCGATGCTGTTTGCGATTGTCCTGAAGCAGGCTGCCCAGCAACTGGATCTGCTCGGCCACCGCATGAGGCTCGGCGCCGGCTTCGTGGTACAGCAGGTCGAGGGCTTCACGTTGCTCGGTCCATTTTTCACCGAGACGGGTGGCGCGTTCTTCCAGTTGCGGCAGTTCAGCCTGGCCTTTATTCAGGCGATTGCCGATCAGCATCAGCTGTTGCAAGCGGTCGCGGTAGGCGTTCCAGGCGTCACTCAAGGGCGCGAGGGCGGCGCTGCGTTCAAGCTCTGCGGCCAGCCGGTTCAAGCGTTCGGCGACGACTTTTTGCTTGTCGAGCAGGCCGCTCAACGTCGCCTGGCCTTCCACGCAGGCGGCTTCGCCCCGCTGTTTTTCTTCACTGCGCCGGGCCAGCTCACGGGTCAGGTGGGCGAGGGTGGTTTGCTCCTCGAAAGCCTGGCGCAGCAGGGGCACGGCATCGGCTTGTTGCTTCAGGGCCTGGGCGAGGGCGGCGTGCACGTCCGTCTGTTGCTGTTGCAACTGAGTCTGGCGAGTGTGCAGCGCGGCTTGTTGCTCAAGGTGCTGCTGGATCTGTGCGGCGAGCGGCTGCAGTTGCGTCGTCAGTTCAGCCTGACGGGCGAAGTGGTGACGTTGCGGCGCCAGTTGTTCCAGGCGGCTGAGGTCCAGGCGTTGCGGGCCCTGGCTTTCCCAGTGTTGCTGGGCCTGTTGCAGTTGCTCGACGGCGCCTTGCTGGCGTTCCTGCCATTCCCGCAGTTCCTTGAGCCAGGTGTGCTGCAGCTCAAGTTGCTTGAGTTGCGCCTGCCGGGTCTTGAGCTGCTGCTGGGCGGCGGCCAGTTGTTCGTCCAGCTCGGCGCGGGCTTCCGGGGCCAGCGGGGTCACGCCGGTGGCCTGGTCTTGCAGGTGTTTGTGAGCGTCCCGGGCGTCCTTGGCCTTGTCGAAGGCGCGGCGGCCGAGTTGGGTGTAGAGCGCGGTATCGGTGAGCTTTTCCAGCAGTTCGCTGCGCTCGTTGTCGTTGGCCTTGAGGAACGCGCTGAACTCACTTTGGGCGAGCAACACGGCGCGGGTGAACTGCTCGAAGTTCAGGCCCAGGGCCAGTTCCAGCTGGGTCTTGTATTCGGTTTTCTGACTGGCCAGCAGTTGCTCGCTGTCCAGGTCAATCAGGCTTTGCCGGCTGGCTTGCAGCTTGCCGCTGGCCTTGTCCCGGGCGCGGTTGGCTTCCCAGCGGGCGCGGTAGCGACGGCCACTGACGCCGACAAAATCCACTTCGGCGTAACCACCACCGGTGCCCCGGCGAATCAGGGTGCGTGGGTCACCGATGGAAATATCGGTGTCGGCATCCGGCATTTTTGCCTGGCCGGTATCGCCCAGGCGCGGCACGGCGCCAAACAGCGCCAGGCACAGCGCATCGAGCAGGGTACTTTTGCCGGCGCCGGTGGGCCCGGTAATCGCGAACAGCCCGGCGCTGGCCAGGGGCTCGGCGGTAAAGTCGATTTCAAACGGCCCCGCCAGGGAGGCGAGGTTTTTCAGGCGAATGGCGAGGATCTTCATGGCTGTTCGCCCTCCTGTTGCACTTCCTGGAGCAGCACCGCGAAGTCCTTCAGGGTCTGTTCGTCCACCTCACTGCCGTAGCTTTCCTGCCAGGCGCGGCTGAACAATTCCTGGGGGGTGAGCTGGTCGAGTTCGATCAGGCGGTCTTCCTGGCTGTCTTCGCGGCTGCCGCTGCCGGCGTATTCGGCAGCGATGCGCACCAGGCGCACGGCCTTGCCTTGCAGGGCATTTTCCACTTGCTGGCGCAGGTCGGGTTGCGGCTCGTCGAGGCGCACCCGCACTTCCAGCCACGGCTGGCGCTGGGTTTCGGCCAGCAGGTCGATGTCGGGCAGGTCGCCCAGTTGTTTGAGGATGTCGGCCAGGGGCGCGGCTTCCAGGCGTTGCAGGTTGACCGAACGGGGGATCAGCCGGGATTCGACGCTGACCAGGGTTTCGCCGTCCAGCTGCACGTCGAGGACCTGGTGCTGGTAGCCGATTTCCGAGAATGACAGCGGAATCGGTGAGCCGCAGTAGCGAATCCGCTCCTCGCCATTTACCCGCTGGGGCTTGTGCAAATGACCGAGGGCCACGTAGCTGACGCTGGCGTCGAACAGGCTGGCGGGCAGTGCTTCGGCATTGCCGATGATCAGGCTGCGCTCCGAGTCTTCCGACACCGAACCGCCGGCCATGTGCGCGTGGCTGATGGCAACCAGCGCCTGGCCCGGCTGGCGCTTGGCGTTGGCGGCAGCGATCAGCCATTCATGCACCTGGCCGATGCCCCGCAGGTAATCGTCCCCCAGTTGTGCGCCGGTCACTTCGGCGGGGCGCAGGAAGGGCAGGGCCAGGCACCAGCCGGCGATGTCACCGTCGGCGCCGGGCAATGGAATCAGCAGCCGTTCCACATCCAGTTGCCCGTCATCCAGCCACAACACCCGGCCCAGGGCGTGAGTGCGCAGGCGACGCATCAATGGCGCCGGCAATTCGATACGCGAGCCGGAGTCGTGGTTGCCGGCGATCATCACGATGGTCAGTGCGGGGTTTTGCTCGTGGGCACTGATGATGAAGTCATACAGGCGCTCCTGGGCCTTGAGCGGCGGGTTGACCGTGTCGAAGATATCGCCGGCGATCAGCAGCACATCAGGGCGGTGCAGGCCCAGCTGGCCCAGCAGCCAGTCGAGGAAGCAGGCGTGTTCGAAGTCGCGTTCCTGGCCGTGCAGGTTTTGCCCAAGGTGCCAGTCGGAGGTGTGAAACAGACGCAAGGCGATCTCCGTAAAAAAGAGGGTGACCGCTCAAGACAGGATGGCGGTACGCAGAACCGCCAATTCTACTTTGCAAATGAACCTATTGCGCGTACGCCCTGCTTTTTGTGGCGAGGGAGCTTGCTCCCGCTGGGGCGCGAAGCGGCCCTTATCCGGCTGATGCGGTTTTCCAGGAAGAAGCGCATTTGGCTGTTTTGGGGCTGCTTCGCAGCCCAGCGGGAGCAAGCTCCCTCGCCACAATTAAGGTGTCTGGCGAAGTTAAACATCCCGCATCAAAAGCCCGAATCTCAGGTCCATTTCCGCCGGGATCGGCAGATACACCGTATGCCCGTCGCCCGGCGCGACGTCGATGGCGTCGCCCTTGGCGCTGTGCAGCGTGGCCAGGTCAAAGTGGAAATTCCCGGCCGGGGTCATCAGTTCCAGGTGATTGCCCACGGCAAACCGGTTCTTCACCTTGACCTCGGCCAGCTCGCCGCGTCGCTCACCGGTCAGCTCGCCGACGAACTGTTGGCGTTCGGACACCGAGCTGCCGTTCTGGTAGTTCTGATATTCATCGTGCACGTGCCGGCGCAGGAAACCTTCGGTGTAGCCGCGCTGGGCCAGGGACTCGAGGTTGGTCATCAAGCCCCGGTCGAAGTCGCGCCCGGCCACCGCATCGTCGATGGCCTGGCGATACACCTGGGTGGTGCGGGCGCAGTAGAAGTGGGATTTGGTGCGGCCTTCGATCTTCAGCGAATGCACGCCCATGCGCGTCAGCCGCTCGACGTGCTGCACCGCCCGCAGGTCCTTGGCGTTCATGATGTAGGTGCCGTGCTCGTCTTCGAAGGCGGGCATCTGTTCATCAGGGCGGTTGGCCTCCTGCAACAGGAACACCTGGTCGGTGGGGGCGCCGAGGCCCAGGGTCGGTTCGGGCGCGTACTGCTGCACGATGTCGCCCGTGGCGTTTTCCACGGCGGGAGTGGCCTGGTATTTCCAGCGGCAGGCGTTGGTGCAGGTGCCCTGGTTGGCGTCGCGCTTGTTCAGGTAGCCCGACAGCAGGCAGCGCCCGGAATAGGCCATGCACAGCGCACCGTGCACAAACACTTCCAGCTCCATGGCGGGCACGTGCTGGCGAATCTCGTCGATTTCCTCCAGCGACAACTCTCGCGACAGGATGACCCGGCAGATGCCTTGGGTCTGCCAGAACTCGACGCTGGCCCAGTTCACTGTGTTGGCCTGCACCGACAGGTGGATCGGCATGTGCGGGAAGTGCCGGCGCACCAGCATGATCAGGCCCGGGTCGGACATGATCAGCGCGTCCGGGCCCATGGCGATCACCGGGGCGAGGTCCTTGAGGAAGGTTTTCAGCTTGGCGTTGTGCGGTGCGATGTTGACCACCACATAGAAACGCTTGCCCTGGGCCTGGGCTTCCTGGATGCCGAGGGCTAGGTTGGCGTGGTCGAATTCGTTATTGCGCACCCGCAGGCTGTAGCGCGGTTGCCCGGCGTAGACGGCATCGGCGCCGTAGGCAAAGGCATACCGCATGTTTTTCAGGGTGCCGGCGGGGGCGAGCAGTTCGGGGGCGATGACGGGGGGCATGGGTTCGGGTCGCAAAAGGGCGGCAGGGTAGCTGTGCCTGCCGCGCCGTTTATTGATCCAGGTCTAAGAAGTAGGGCACTCGCAGGATTTGCGGTGGACTAAACATCAGGGTGCACATGAGTGTCCTGCGTTTATTGAGATGGATCGGCCATGAATCAAACCAACCTGCAATTCAAAACCCTGCTGTTACTGCTTGTTCTGGTGACCATCGCGTTTATCTGGATTCTGCTGCCGTTCTACGGTGCGGTGTTCTGGGCGGTGATCCTGGGGATCATCTTTGCGCCGATGCAACGGCGCTTCCAGCAACGTTTTGCCTGGAACCGCAACCTCACCTCGCTGGCGACCCTGATGGTGTGCCTGGTGATCGCGATTTTGCCGGTGATCATCACCAGCGCCTTGCTGGTGCAGGAGGGCGCCACGCTTTACAAGAACATCGAGAGCGGCAAGCTCGACGTTGCCGGGTATATCGAACAGTTCAAGAACTTCCTGCCACCGTACTTCCAGCACCTGCTGGACCGCTTTGGCATGGGCAACCTGGAAGGCCTGCGGGAGAAAATCGTCAAGAGCGCGATGCAGGGCAGCCAGTTTTTCGCGACCCAGGCGTTCAGCTTCGGCCAGGGCACGTTTGATTTCCTGGTGAGCTTTTTCATCATGCTGTATTTGCTGTTCTTCCTGCTGCGGGACGGTCCGGAGCTGGTGCGTAAAGTGCGTACCGCCGTGCCGCTGGCCGAACCGCAAAAACGGCGCCTGCAACTGAAGTTCAACCGGGTGGTACGGGCCACGGTGAAGGGCAACGTATTGGTAGCGGTGACGCAAGGCGCCTTGGGTGGCTTGATCTTCTGGTTCCTGGACATTCCCAGCGCGTTGCTTTGGGCGGTGTTGATGGCGTTTCTGTCGCTGCTGCCGGCGGTGGGCGCGGGGATTGTGTGGGGGCCGGTGGCGGCGTATTTCCTGCTTAGCGGGTCAATCTGGCAAGGGGTGGTGCTGGGGCTGTTCGGGGTGTTTGTGATCGGGCTGGTGGACAACGTGCTGCGGCCGATCCTGGTGGGCAAGGACACCCGGATGCCCGACTACCTGATCCTGATCTCGACCCTGGGCGGGCTGTCGGTCTTTGGCCTGAACGGTTTTGTGATCGGGCCGCTGGTTGCTGCGTTGTTTATGTCCAGCTGGGCATTGTTTGTCGAAACCAAACCGCGGGTGCAACTGCCTTAGGCATGAAGGCAATGCGCCATTCTGACCGACAGGGCCTGGGCGGCCGGCAACGACGTAATGGGGCCGCTGATAGGCTCGCCATTGCGTACCAGGTACCAGCAAGCGAGCAAGCCCAGCTCCCGGAGTGGGGCGGGAACAGCACTGCCAATGACAGACATGATTTGAATAGTGGGCATGACGACCTCCGATACGCTATGGAGGTGACATTACGGTGTGCAGGCCTTAAGGAAAAATTAACCTGCTTGATAGTCGACATCACTGTTATCGAGCGGTCCTTCAGTCGACAACCTGGTCCAGCATGTGCACCACTTCCTGTTCACTGAGCAGGCCCTTGCGCACCAGGTTTTCCGCCAGCAGCGACAGGAACTTGGCGTTGCGATGGCCTTCCAGGGCCTTGAGCTCGGTCAGTACGCTATAGACCTTGCTCGACGTGCAGAGGCCGGCGGTGCGATGGGGGTTTTGCGTGGGCATGGTCAGTCGTCCTTGTTGTTATTGGCTGGACAGGGGTGATAGTGGAAGCCTTTTGAGACACAAACATGACAGCGCAAGGCCCGTCCGGGCAAGCACCTATTGAGATCAATGATGTGGGATTTGGCCACAGGCATTGTCCTTATAACGACCTTGGCGAGATTTATTCAGACCTGCAGGCCAAAAAAAGGCCCCGCTTTTAGGGCGGAGCCTGTTCTGGTGTGTCAGTTCATGCTTACCAGCCGCGACCGTAATAGCCGTGTGGAGGGCCGTAGTAACCGCGCGGTGGGCCGTAATAGACCGGCGCCGGGCGGTAATAAACCTGTTGTTGCACATACACAGGCGGTGGCGGTGCGTAGTAGACCGGCGGCGGAGCGGCATACACCGGCTGCGGCTGGACATACACCGGCTGTTGCACATAGACCGGCTGCTGCTGGCTGGCAACGATCGAGCCGCCTACCACTGCACCGACAACGGCACCCAGTGCGAGCGGAGCACCCCAACCACCACCGTGGGCGGAGGCCTGTCCTGCTATAGCGAGTGCACCGATAAGCAAGGCGATCTTGGGGATTTTACGAATCATGGTCATTCCTCGGTTAGCCCCTGCGCTTGTGGTCTGCAATCAATAGACTCAAGGATTGTCGCGGGGATACTTTTAAGACAGCGTATTTCTAAAAAACAGCACAGCCGATAGGTAAAGGTTGTGTAAGGTCTGTATCGGCTGGCTTACACAAGCGGCCGGGCACAGTGCGTATGATCCACGATCACCCGCAGGCGCGGGTATTCCGTCTATCCGAAACCGCCTCTGGAAGGGCTTCAAGGAGTTACCGATGCAGATGAACCCCAACAAGGACACCCAACTGTGCATGTCACTGTCGGCACGCCCCGGGAATTTTGGCCTGCGCTTTCATAACCATCTGTACGAGCAGATGGGGCTGAATTTCTACTACAAGGCCTTCAGCAGCCAGGATTTGCCGGGCGCCGTCGGTGGTATTCGCGCGTTGGGCATTCGTGGGTGTGGCGTGTCGATGCCGTTCAAGGAAGCCTGCATTGCCCTGGTGGATGAACTGGACGATTCGGCGCGGGCCATTGCGTCGATCAATACCATCGTCAACACCCATGGGCATTTGAAGGCCTACAACACCGACTACATCGCTATTGAGCAACTGCTGAAGAAGCATGCAGTGCCCAAGGACTCGACCTTCGCCCTGCGCGGCAGCGGCGGCATGGCCAAGGCCGTGGCCAGTGCCTTGCGCGATGGTGGCTACGCCAATGGCGTGATCGTGGCACGCAATGAAGCCGCGGGCCGGGCGCTGGCCCAGAGCCTGGGGTATGAGTGGCAGGCGGAGCTGGGGGCTTTGCGCCCGCAGATGTTGGTCAACGTGACGCCGATTGGCATGACCGGCGGCGCCGAGGCGGATCAGTTGGCGTTTGAGGCCGAGGCCATTGATGGTGCCGAGACCGTGTTCGATGTGGTGGCCATTCCCTCGGAAACCCCACTGATCCTGCGAGGACGCGCCCAGGGCAAGCGGGTGATTACCGGTTTGGAAGTGATCGCCATCCAGGCGCTGGAGCAGTTTGTGCTGTACACCGGCGTACGGCCCACGGATGCGCAGTTTCAGGCTGCGGTGGCGTTTGCACGGGCGTGAACAGTGCGCATATCAAATGTGGGAGCTGGCTTGCCTGCGATGGCGGTGGGTCAGTCATCCTTTTAGTGGCTGATCCACCGCCATCGCGGGCAAGCCCGGCTCCCACAGGTTGATTACTCAAGCCGGGACAGGCGCTCTTCCAGCGCCGCAATCCGCGCTTCCAGCTCTTCGATACGCTCCAGCGAAACGCCACTTCCCGCGCCACGCTCCACTGGATTGCCACGTGCCGCCAGGATCGTCTCGATATCGGCAGGGTCCCCAAGGGAGTGCATATACCGGTCTTCCCGCTGCCCCGACTGACGCGGCACCAGCAGCGCCAGCCCACGGGCAATCAGGCGCTCCAGCTGATGCACCACCTGCTCGGCGTCTTCAAAGTCGTGCATGCGCCCGCTGCGGGTCAGCAGTTCGTTGACCGTCTGCGGCCCCCGCAGGAACAGCAAACCACTGAGAATCACCTGGGCCGGCACTAATTCCAGTGCCTTGTCGACCCGATGCTCCCAGCGATCGGCGCGGCTGCCCATCACCAGCCGGGTAAAACCGCGACCTTCCAGCGCCCGCAGGCTCTGGCCCACCTGGCCCTGGCTCAGGTTCATCACCGGCTCGCGGCTGGTTTTCTGGTTACAGGCAATCACCAGCGCGTTGAGAGTCAGCGGGTAGGTTTCGGGGCTGGTGGCCTGTTTTTCGATCAGGCAGCCAAGGATGCGGATTTCCGTGCTGTTCAGGCGCGGTTCTTCAGAAGTCGTGTCGTGCTCGGTGGTCATCGCGCTTTCCCTAATGCAGTGAGCCCACTAGCCTAATCCTGAAAAAATAAAAGACAAGCGGCGCCGGCTGCCGGCATGTCTATAATCGCCGCTGTTTCAAACCCTGCCACAACTGTCGAGACTGTCATGACTATTTCCCTGTACGCCGCTTCCCTCCCGGTCTTCAAGCAAATGCTCAACGCCCTGAGCGATGTGCTGAACAAGGCCGAAGCCCACGCCACCGCCAAGAACATCGACCCGAACGCGTTTCTGCAAGCGCGCCTGTACCCGGACATGTTCCCGCTGGTGCGCCAGGTGCAGATCGCCGTCGACTTCGCCAAAGGCGTTTCTGCCCGCCTGGCTGAAATCGAAGTCCCGAAATACGACGACACAGAAGTCACCTTCGCCGACCTGCAAGCGCTGATCGCCAAGGTCCTGGCGTTTATCGACACCATCACCCCGGCCCAGGTCGACGGTAAAGAAGGCATCGAAATCGTCACCCGCCCTGGCACCCCGAAAGAGAAGCGCTTCAGCGGCCAGTCCTACCTGCTGACCTACGGCCTGCCGCAGTTCTTCTTCCACGTCACCACCGCTTACGCCTTGCTGCGTCACAACGGTGTGGAAGTGGGCAAGCGCGACTACATGGGCGCGTTCTAAGCCTTCAGGCGAAAAAAAGCCCGGGGCGGTTCATTCAAGAACCGCCCCGGGCTTTTTTGTGCGCGTAATGTTTACGCGGCTTGCTCTTCCTTGCCCAGGCACGCGGCCGCAGTGAACAACACGTCGGTGGACGAATTCAGCGCGGTTTCCGCCGAGTCCTGCAACACCCCGATGATGAAGCCTACGGCCACCACCTGCATGGCGATTTCGCTGGGAATGCCGAAGAGGCTGCAGGCCAGCGGGATCAACAGCAACGAGCCGCCGGCAACGCCTGACGCGCCGCAGGCACACACCGCAGCGACCACGCTGAGCAGCACGGCGGTGGGGATGTCCACGGCAATGCCCAGGGTATGCACGGCGGCCAGGGTCAGCACGGTGATGGTGATGGCCGCGCCGGCCATATTGATGGTGGCGCCCAGCGGGATCGACACCGAGTAGGTGTCTTCATGCAGGCCCAGGCGCTTGCTCAATGCCAGGTTGACCGGGATGTTGGCCGCCGAACTGCGGGTGAAAAACGCGGTGATGCCACTTTCCCGCAGGCACATCAGCACCAGCGGGTAGGGGTTGCGGCGCAGTTTCCAGAACACGATGGCCGGGTTGATCACCAGCGCCACGAATAGCATGCAGCCGATCAACACCAGCAGCAGGTGCGCGTAGCCCAGCAGGGCGCCGAAGCCGGAAGTGGCCAGGGTGGAGGCCACCAGGCCGAAGATCCCCAGGGGCGCGAAGCGGATCACCATGCGAACGATCAGCGTGACGCCGTTGGACAGGTCGTCCAGCACCGTGCGGGTGGTGTCGCTGGCATGGCGAATCGCTATGCCCATGCCGATGGCCCAGGCCAGGATACCGATGAAATTGGCGTTCATCAGCGCGCTGACCGGGTTGTCCACCACGCTGAGCAACAGGCTTTGCATCACTTCGCCAATGCCGCCGGGGGCGCTGACGGCCACATCGTGGGTGGCCAGCACCAGTGAGGAAGGGAACAGCGTGCTGGCGATCACCGCGACCACGGCGGCCGCAAAGGTGCCCAGCAGGTACAGGAACAGGATTGGCCGGATATGGGTTTCCTGGCCGTGCTTGTGGTTGGCGATCGAGGCCATCACCAGCACAAACACCAGGATCGGCGCGACAGCCTTGAGCGCCGAAACAAAGACTTTGCCGATAAACCCGGTGGCCTGCGCGACGTCGGGTAACAACAGGGCCAGCAGGATACCGGCGGTCAAACCGATGACGATTTGAGTGACCAGGGTGACGGACATCAGTCGTTGGAAAAGGGAAGGGGCAGCAGTCATAAAAAGGTTGTCTCTAGTTTTTTTAATAGATGCAGCTAAGGCAGCGTGAATCTGGCAGGGGCGAAGTCTAGCATCTGTAGGAAACGTCTAATTCGGGTGCGGCGTTCCGTCGCCACGCTGCGACACATTCTGTTAACATTGCCCATCCTCTTATTTCTTCTCTATCAGCGGGCCTTCCGGGCTTTCGTTGATGTCGCTGTTTTCTGGAGTTTTTAATGTTGTTTCCGATCCTGCTGCTGTCAGCCGCCGGTTTTACCGTGCTGACCACAGAATTCATCATCGTCGGCCTGTTGCCTTCCATCGCCCGGGACCTCGACGTGAGCGTGTCCCAGGCCGGGTTGCTGGTGACCCTGTTCGCGTTCACGGTGGCGGCGTTTGGCCCGTTCCTGACCGCGTATTTCGCGCGGTTCGAGCGCAAGCGGCTGTTTATCACGATCCTGATCATGTTCGGCCTGGCCAATACATTGGCGGCACTGGCGCCGAATATCTGGGTCATGTCGCTGGCCCGGTTGATCCCGGCCCTGGGGTTGCCGGTGTTCTGGGCCCTGGCCAGTGAGACCGCGGTGGACATCGTGGGCCCGGATTACGCCGGCCGCGCGATTGAAAAGATTGGCTTCGGCATCGTGTGTGCCACCGTCTTCGGGATCCCGGTAGGCACGCTGATTTCCGATATGTTCG
Organism: Pseudomonas sp. PAMC 25886; assembly: GCF_000242655.1. Lineage (NCBI taxonomy): Bacteria > Pseudomonadati > Pseudomonadota > Gammaproteobacteria > Pseudomonadales > Pseudomonadaceae > Pseudomonas > Pseudomonas sp. PAMC 25886. The sequence goes on along the minus strand of NZ_AHHC01000050.1, from coordinate 544,939 downwards.
GCTGGCGCACCGCCTTTGGCATTCTCGCGGTGGTGGCGTTTGCCAAGGCCTTGCTGCTGTTTATCTACCTGCCGAAGACCCGTGCGAAGAACGATCAGGTGAGCTTGCGCTCGCAGTTCAAGATCTTGCGCAGCCCCTTGATGCAGGGCCATATCCTGCTGTCGATCCTGGTGTTCAGCGGCATGTTCACCGCTTATACCTACCTGGCGGACATTCTTGAGCGCCTGGCGGGTTTTGACGGAACCGTAGTGGGCTGGTGCCTGATGGGCTTTGGCGCTGTCGGCCTGATCGGCAACTCATTGGGCGGGCGCATGGTCGACCGTCATCCGCTGATCGCGTCAATGGTGTTCTGCGGGTTCATGATTGCCGGCATGGTGGCGTTGGTACCTGCGATCCACTCCACCGTCGGGCTGGCGGCGGCGATGGCCGTATGGGGCGTGACCCAGGCGGCGTTGTTTCTGGTCAGCCATGTGCGGCTGATGAAGGCCGCACCCCATGCGCCGGCATTCGCCGCGTCGCTGAACATTGCCGGGGCCAACCTGGGGATTGGCCTGGGGGCGTTGGTGGGTGGGCATGTGATCGACACCCTGGGCCTGGGCAGCCTCGGTTTTGCCGCCGCCGGTTTTATCCTGCTGTCGATCCTGCTGGCGCTGTGGCTGATGACTGCCAAGACCCGCGCCGTCTGCGCCTGAGTCCTCAGGGCAGGGTGGTGAACAGCTCCCGTCTTGCACCTTCGGTAATCGCCACGATGCCGGGGTGCTTGACCTTGCGCTCCACCGAGATCGCATAAAACGACTCGGTCACCGCATCGGTCTGGCCGATCAGCGCCACGCCGTACTGGCGTTCCACCTCGTCGGCAATCACGCTGGGCGCGATAAAAATCCCGCTGCCGGATTGGCCGAAGGCCTGCATCAACGCGCTGTCATCGAACTCTCCGACAATCCGTGGCTGAATCTGCTGCTCGGCAAACCAGCGCAGTAAACGGCTGCGCACCACCGTCTCTGCCCCCGGAATCAACAGCGGCGCGCCCTGCAGGCACTGTGGGAAATCACCGCGATGCTGGTCAGCCAATGCCTGGGTCGCGAAAAAACTGATCCCACATTCCCCCAGTTTCTGGCTGTAGCCCTTGATGTCCAGGTGCGAGGGCATCGGGCTGTCGGAGATCACCAGGTCCAGGCGCTGGATCGCCAGGTCCGCCAACAAACGCTCAAGCTTGTCTTCACGGCAGGTGATGCGGATCGGCTCGCTCAATTCCATGGTCGGCGCAATCAACCGGTAGACGATGGACTTGGGCACCACGTCCGCCACGCCGACCCGGAACAGGATCTGCTGCTCATTCGGCTGGGTGCGCAGCATCGCCTCAAGCTCATTGCCCAGCTGGAACATCTGCTCGGCATAGGGCAGCGCCTGGCGCCCGGCTTCGGTCAGTTCCAGCTGGCGCCCGACCTTTTGAAACAGCGCCACACCGAATGTCTGCTCCAACAGGCTGATCTGGCCGCTGATGGTCTGCGGCGTGAGGTTCAGTTGCTCGCAGGCACGCACGATGCTGCCGGTCTTGGCGACGACCCAGAAGTAGTGCAGTTGTCGGTAATTGAGCATGGCGGCCAACACTTCGTGAAAACCGAAGTATAAACGAAAAAAATACGAATTTTCCTGAAGTGTTTGCCTGCATAGAATGCGTCGCTATCGAGGGGCCACTACTTGGACCCAACGGTTCTAACGAGGAACGCATCATGAAACTCAATTCCCTGGGCGCAACGGCGTTGCTTGCGCTTTCATTAGTCATGCTCAGTGGCTGTGACCAAGCGGAAAAAAGCGCGCAACAACTGCTGGGTAAGGCCACCGAGTCGGCCAAGCAAGTGATTGACGACACCCACCAGGCTGCCGAACAGGCATTGAGCGACGCGACCAAGGGCTTGATCGCGCCGCCGGAAGGCAAGCAGGACAAGGAGGAACAGGAAGGCAACAGACCTGAGTCCACCTCGCAAGAAACCTAATACCGGCACATCACACCAGGACTGACCTATGGATTACCTTTTACAACTGGCCGCCAGCCCGACCGCGTGGATCGCACTGGCCACCCTGATCGTCATGGAGATCGTGCTGGGGATCGACAACCTGATCTTTATCTCGATTCTCACCAACAAGTTGCCGCTGAAGCACCGGGCCAAGGCCCGCCGCATCGGCATCAGCATGGCATTGATCCTGCGTCTGGGCCTGTTGAGCACCATTGCCTTCATCGTGCAGTTGACCGAGCCGGTCATCGATATCCTGGGGCAGTCGTTCTCCTGGAAGGACATGATCCTGATCGCCGGTGGCCTGTTCCTGGTGTGGAAGGCGACCACCGAGATCCATCACAGCATGGACCCTGAAAAGGAGCATGTGGACACCGGTGCGCCGAGCGTGACCCTGGGCTTCGCTTCGGCGATTGGCCAGATCCTGCTGCTGGACATGGTGTTTTCCATCGACAGCATCATCACCGCCGTGGGCATGACCGAGCACTTGCCGATCATGATCATTGCCGTGGTAGTCTCGGTGATCGTGATGCTGGTGGCGGCCGAGCCGTTGGCCAAGTTCATCAACGACAACCCGACGATTGTGATGTTGGCCCTGGGCTTCCTCATCATGATCGGTATGACGCTGATCGCCGAAGGTTTCGGCGCCCATGTTCCAAAAGGCTATGTGTATGCGGCCATGGCGTTCTCGGCGGCTATCGAGTGCCTGAACATGATGCGACGCAACCGGCATAAACGGCTGGCTGCCAAACACTAAGGGCTGAACCAAAAGGCCGACTGCATGCAGTCGGCCTTTTGCTGTCTGTTAGACTCCCGCCACTTGACGCCTTGAGGGACACCCATGAACGAGCCGATTCGCCTGACCCAGTACAGCCATGGTGCTGGTTGCGGTTGCAAGATCTCACCTCAGGTGCTGGAAGTGATCCTCGCCGGCAGTGGCGCACAGAACCTCGACCCCAAGCTGTGGGTAGGCAACGCGTCGCGCGATGACGCCGCCGTGTATGCCATCGACGACGAGCGCGGTGTGGTTTCCACCACCGATTTTTTCATGCCGATTGTCGATGATCCCTTCGACTTCGGCCGCATTGCCGCCACCAACGCCATCAGCGATATCTACGCCATGGGTGGCGACCCGTTGATGGCCATCGCCATTCTCGGCTGGCCGGTCAATGTGCTGGCCCCGGAGATTGCCCGGGAAGTGATCCGCGGCGGTCGCTCGGTGTGTGATGCTGCCGGGATTCCCCTGGCCGGCGGTCACTCCATCGACGCCCCCGAGCCGATCTTCGGCCTGGCCGTCACCGGGCTGGTGGAGAAGCGCCACATGAAGCGCAACGATACCGCCACCGCCGGCTGCCAGCTGTACCTGACCAAACCCCTGGGTATCGGCATCCTCACCACCGCTGAAAAGAAGGGCAAGCTGCGCGAGGCGGATGTGGGCCTGGCCCGTGACTGGATGTGCACCCTCAACAAGCCCGGCAGCCGTTTTGGCAAGCTGGCCGGTGTCACGGCCATGACCGATGTCACCGGTTTCGGCCTGTTGGGCCACCTGGTGGAAATGGCCGACGGCAGCCATCTGACCGCCCGCATCGAATACGAAAAAGTCCCACGCCTGCCCGGGGTGGAGTACTACCTGGAGCAGGGCTGCGTACCCGGCGGTACCTTGCGCAACTTCGACAGCTACGCCAGCAAGCTGGGGCGCCTGAACGAACTGCACAAGCGCGTGCTGTGCGACCCGCAGACCAGCGGCGGCCTGCTGGTGGCGGTCACCGCCGAAGGCAATGCGGAATTCCTCGCCGTGGCGGCGGAACTGGGCCTGAACCTTGAGCCGATCGGCGAGCTGGTTGAGCGACAGACCAACGCGGTAGAGGTGTTCTGATGCCTGTCGACATCACCGATTACCGCGACATCTTTCTCAACGACCGGCCGATGATGGATACCCGGGCGCCGGTCGAATTCATCAAGGGCGCCTTTCCCGGCGTGATCAACTTGCCGTTGATGACCGACGATGAGCGCCAACGAGTGGGCACCTGTTACAAGCAGCAGGGCCAGCAAGCGGCGATCGTCCTTGGCCACGAGCTGGTGTCGGGGGCGATCAAGGCCGAACGTATCGAGCACTGGGCACGCTTTGCCCGGGCCAATCCTGACGGGGTGCTGTACTGCTTTCGCGGCGGGCTGCGCTCGCAGATCGTCCAGCAATGGCTGAAAACCGAGGCGGGTATCGACTACCCGCGGGTGGGGGGTGGCTACAAGGCCATGCGAACCTTCCTGCTCGATACCGTTGAAAAGGCCACCGCTCAGTGCGACTTCGTGTTGCTGGGCGGCATGACCGGCACCGGCAAGACCGAAGTGCTTGGCCAATTGAGCAACGCCCTGGACCTGGAAGGCCACGCCAATCACCGCGGTTCCAGCTTTGGCAAACGCGCTACCGCGCAACCCTCCAACATCGACTTCGAAAACCGCCTGGCGGTGGACCTGCTGAAAAAACGTGCCGCCGGTGTCGAACAGTTCGTGGTCGAGGATGAGAGCCGCATGATCGGCAGTTGTGCGCTGCCATTGCCCTTGCACAAGGGCATGCAGGGCTTCCCGATGGTCTGGCTGGAAGACAGCGTTGAAGGCCGTGTGGAGCGTATCCTGCAGGATTACGTGGTGGACCTCTGCGCCGAATTCATCGCCGTATTTGGCGACGCCGGCCAAGACGTGTTTGCCGAGCGCCTGACCCAGAGCCTGGGCAATATCCACAAGCGCCTGGGCGGTGAGCGGTTTGCGCGGTTGCACGCGATCATGCAGGACGCCCTGGCGGAACAGGCCCGCAGCGGTGCGGTGGATTTGCATCGAGGTTGGATCGAAGGGCTGTTGCGTGAGTATTACGACCCGATGTATGCGTTCCAGCGGGAGAGCAAAGGGGCGCGTATCGAGTTTGCCGGGGAGCAGGGCGCAGTACTTGAGTACCTGCGTGAGAGGGCTGCTCGGCGGGAGTAATGGGTTGGTTTTCCGGCCCCTTCGCGCTCCCACAGCAGACCGCGTTTATCCTGTAGGAATACGGTCAGAATGTGGGAGTGGGCTTGCTCGCGAAGAGGCCCTCAACCTCACCCAAAACTACAGGATAAGCGCCCCGATCAGCCCGCACACCACGCCCATCAGCATGGTCAGGCCGGCCACGGTCACCAGCACCCGCGCATCGAAATCCTTGCGCAGCATCAGCAGCGACGGCAGGCTCACGCTCGGCAGGGTCATCAGCAAGGCCACCGCCGGGCCGGTGCCCATGCCGAGGGTCATCATGGTTTGCACAATGGGGATTTCGGCGGCGGTCGGGATCACAAACAGCGTGCCGACTATCGCCAGTGGCACCAGCCACACCAGGCTGTTGGCCATCGCGCCGTCAACGTGGGGAAACAGCCAGACCCTCGCCGCGCCCAGGACCAGCACCGCCAGGATGTACACCGGAATCGTGCTCCAGAACAGCTGCCACAAGGTGCGCAGCCAGCGGCTCAGGAACGGTTCGGTCTCGCTCTGGCTGGCTTGGGCCACGGCGTCCAGCGCGGCTTCCGGCACTTGCTCTGGCCGCGCGATGCGCTGCGCCACCAGCGACACGCCCACCACCAGCACGACACCGGCCACCAGCCGCAACGCGGTAAAGCCCCAGCCCAGCACGAAGCCCATGAACACCAGTGTCGCCGGGTTCAGCACCGGGTTGGCGATCCAAAACGCCAGCGCCGCGCCGACCGACACGTTTTGCCGACGCATACCGGCGGCCACCGGTGCGGCGCAGCAACTGCACATCATCCCCGGCAAGGCGAACAGGCCTCCACGCAGGGTGGAGCCCAGCCCGGCGCGGCCAAACAGACGCAGCAGCCAGTCCCGCGGGATCAGGACCTGCAGCAATGAGCCGAGGATGACCGCCAGCACGGCGGCTTTCCAGATCGCCAGGAAATACACCTGGGCATAGGCCAGCGCGGCAGCCAGCGGTGAGCTTTGCTGATCGTTGAGAATCGAGGCGCCGATACTGTGGTTATCCGCCGCGATAAACGCCTTGGCGTAGTAGGGCGACCATTTCACGTAGTAGAGGCCGATACAGGCCACCAGCAGGAACAGGGCTGGTTTCCACCAGAAGGACCAGCCCCGGGCGGGCTGGGAGGAGGCGAGGTTGGACATGTGGATGATCCGCAGGTGAGTCAATAGCGCCGCATCATACGCTGTGGAACTCAGATCTCCGCACTGACCTGTGTTGCATCCGGGCACGTCTGCTGGCCGTTATCCAGGCCTTGCTTGTAGTTACGGCTGAGCAGGCTGGCCTTGCCGTTGTGCCAGGTGAGCGTCAGCACGTACAAGGTATCGAAATCGTTGCCGGACCAATCGTCGGTAATGACGTGTTTTTCGCCGACGGCCTCACTCGCCACCTTGTTGATCAGGTCCGGCAGGTAGCCGTGGGACCAGGCGGTGTAGATGACGGCGTTGTGGTACTTGTCTTCCACCAACTCGTCCGCGAGGGCACTGGTGTCATTGGCCGAGAATTTGATGTTCACCGGCAACCCGAGTTTGATGGCGCTGGGGCTGATGGTCATCAAGGGGCGGATATAACTGTAGGAGTTGTCTTTCTCGCCTTCCTCGACATTGCGGGTCGGGTTGGGCGCGAACACGAAATTGGCCTTGCCGAATTTTTCGGGCAGGACGGTGGCCAGGTTCATCGCGCGGTTCAGGCCCTGGCAGTTGAGCTGGCCGAGGCCTCCGACGGGTTTTTCGGCGTGGCGCAGGAAGACCAGGGTTTGCACGCCGTCGACCTGTTGGGCGCGGCTGATTCTGGATTCGAGGGTAAGGCCGACAGCGGTGCCTACCAGCAATACCGGCAGCATGATGTAGGCGTAGCGTTTAAGGCGTTTCGCAAGGCACAGAGGCTTGATAGTCATGATGGTTCTAAGTCTCGGTGCGGGGAATCAGGGCGAACAAGCCCAGCCATCGGGCGCTTTCTAAGAGTGCGCCCAGGCAGTTTGGTTCGTTTCTCAGGGGTGATGGGGCGGCATCCTTGCCGTTTGCAGGAGATTAACCGGCTGATGTTGCGGATTTAAGACGGATGCAGGACGCGCATCGAGCCACTACTATCAGGGTTTTTATCAGGGCCTGTTTCAAGGCGCTTATCAGGAGTTTCACGATGAACTCACTTTCCGACTTCCCCATCACCGCCAAATGGCCGGCCCGGCATCCCGAGCGCCTGCAGCTCTACTCGTTACCGACGCCCAACGGGGTCAAGGTGTCGATCATGCTGGAGGAGCTGGGGCTGCCCTACGAGGCACACAAGGTCAGCTTCGAGACCCAGGACCAGCTCTCCGCCGAATTCCTGTCGCTGAACCCCAACAACAAGATCCCGGCGATCATCGACCCCAATGGCCCGGGCGGCCAGGCACTGGGGTTGTTCGAGTCGGGGGCGATTCTGATTTACCTCGCCGAGAAGAGTGGCGAGTTGCTGCCCGAAGACCCGGCCATGCGCTATGAGACGATCCAGTGGCTGATGTTCCAGATGGCCGGTATCGGGCCGATGTTCGGCCAGGTGGGGTTCTTCAACAAGTTCGCCGGTGCGGCCTACGAGGATAAACGTCCGCGTGACCGCTACGTGGCCGAGTCGCGCCGCCTGTTGGAGGTACTGGAGAAACGCCTGCTGGGCCGCACCTGGATCATGGGCGACGAATACAGCATCGCCGACATTGCTACCTTCCCGTGGGTTCGCAACCTGATTGGCTTCTATGAGTCCGGCGACCTGGTGGGCATTACCGACTTCCCGAACGTACTGCGGGCACTGGACGGGTTCGTCGCCCGGCCAGCGGTGATCCGTGGCTTGAACATCCCTGCATAAGGACCCGCATGCCTTCCTTCGACTTCAAACAGCTGGACGTTTTCAGCAGCGTGGCCCTCAAGGGCAACCCGTTGGCCGTGGTGCTGGGCGCCGACAGCCTGAGTGACCAGCAAATGGCGGATTTCGCCAAGTGGACCAACCTCAGCGAAACCACGTTCTTGCTCAAGCCTCGTGATCCACGGGCCGATTATCGCGTAAGGATTTTCACCACCCTGCAGGAACTGCCGTTTGCCGGCCATCCAACCCTCGGCAGTTGCCATGCCTGGCTGCAGGCCGGTGGGCAGCCCGCTGGCGAGGAGATCATCCAGGAGTGTGAAATTGGCCTGGTGCGCATCCGCCGCCAGGGCGATGAGCTGGCGTTTATCGCGCCACCTCTGCTGCGCTCCGGCCCGCTCGAGGTCGAGTTGCTTGAGCGCGTGCGGCGGGGGTTGGGCCTTGAACCCGGAGCGATTTTGCGTAGCCAGTGGGTGGATAACGGTGCGGGTTGGCTGGCGGTGATGCTGGCGGACCGGGAACAGGTACTGGCGCTGCGTCCGGACTACTCGCAATTGCTGGGGTTGGCCGTGGGCGTGATCGCGCCGTGGGACCCCGCGCGGGACGGTGACGAGGCGCAATTTGAAGTGCGTGCCTTTATTGCAGGCGACGGTGCGCCGGAGGACCCGGCCACCGGCAGCCTGAATGCCGGCGTCGCCCAGTGGCTGCTGGGCGAAGGCCTGGTGCCCAGCCGCTATGTGGTCAGTCAGGGCACCGCCATGGGCCGCGCCGGGCGCATCCGCGTGGAGCGCAGCGGCGAGGAAATCTGGATCGGCGGCGCAGTGGCGCTGTGCATTGAAGGGCGACTACAGCTCTAGATCAATGCAATTGTTACCGGGCCTGCAATAAACTGTTCCGCACTTGGCGTTTGTGCTCGGCGGTGCACGAGGCATAAGCTTTCGCCCCAACGATTTTTGGCCTGCCTTTTTCAGGAGCATCAATGTCCAGCCAGTTCCCCGAAGCCCGTCCACGCCGCCTGCGCCGCTCCCCGGAGTTGCGTGGCCTGTTCCAGGAAACCGAATTCACCCTCAATGACCTGGTGCTGCCGATCTTCGTTGAAGAAGAAATCGACGACTTCGTGCCGATCACCAGCATGCCCGGGGTGCAGCGCATTCCCGAGTCGAAGCTGGCCGGCGAGATCGAACGCTATGCCAACGCCGGGATCAAGTCGGTGATGACCTTCGGCGTGTCCCACCACCTGGACGCCTCGGGCAGCGACACCTGGCAAGAACGCGGCCTGGTGTCGCGCATGTCCTCGATCATCAAGGACGCGGTGCCGGAGATGATCGTGATGTCCGACACCTGCTTCTGCGAATACACCGACCACGGTCATTGCGGCGTGATGCACGGCGCCGAGGTCGACAACGACCGCACCCTGGTCAACCTTGGCAAACAAGCCGTGGCCGCCGCCCGTGCCGGTGCCGATGTGATCGCGCCGTCCGCCGCGATGGACGGGCAGGTCCAGGCCATCCGTCGGGCTTTGGATGAAGCAGGTTTCAGCCATATTCCGATCATGGCCTACTCGACCAAATTCGCCTCGGCCCTCTATGGCCCGTTCCGCGAAGCTGGCGGCAGCGCGCTCAAGGGCGACCGCAAGAGCTACCAGATGAACCCGATGAACCGCCGCGAAGCGGTGCGTGAATCGTTGCTGGATGAGCAGGAAGGCGCGGACGCGCTGATGGTCAAGCCGGCGGGCGCGTACCTGGACATCATCCGCGACATCCGCGAAGCCTCGCGCTTGCCGGTGGCGGCGTACCAGGTGAGCGGTGAGTACGCGATGATCAAATTCGGTGCCCAGGCGGGCGCCATCGATGAAGCCCGCGTGGTCCGGGAAACCCTGGGTTCGATCAAGCGCGCCGGTGCGGACCTGATCTTCACCTACTTTGCGATGGACCTGGCACTGGCCGGGATCTGAGTAACCTGTGGCGAGGGAGCTTGCTCCCGCTGGACTGCGCAGCAGGCCCCTTTTTCAGGGCCGCTTCGCGCCCCAGCGGGAGCAAGCTCCCTCGCCACAAAAAGCCGATATCTGCTGCCCGGTGACTTACCGCTGTGCAAACGCCAGGTTCAGCCCCAACCCCGCAAACGTCGCCGCAAAACTGCGGCGCAGCCAGTTCTGTACGCGTGGCGACTCGATCACCGCACGGCGGAACACGTTGGCCAGCAGGCCATAAATCACAAACACCGCAAACGTCATTGCCATGAACACACTGCTCAGCAACAGCATTTGCAAGGCCGGTGCGCTTGCGCCCGGGGTGACGAACTGCGGCAGGAACGCGAGGAAGAAGATCGTCAGCTTGGGATTCAGGATATTCAGCAACAGGCCCCGTACCATCAGGCTGCGGGCGCTGGAAATCGTCGGTGTGTCGTTCATGGCAAAGGCCGATCGGTCCCGCCAGGTGGCGTAGGCGAGGTACAGCAAGTAGGCGGCGCCAGCATACTTCAGGGCTTCGAACGCCAAGGCGCTGGTGTGTAGCAGGGCCGACAGGCCAAGTACCGAGGCCAGCAAGTGCGGGACAATCCCTGCGGTGCAGCCCAGCGCCGCGAATACGCTGGCGCGCTTGCCGGCGGTAAGGCCCGTGGATACGGTGAAGATCACGCCGGTGCCCGGAATCAGCACGACGATCAGGCAGGTGATGAGGAAGTTCAGGCTGAGCATGGCATTCAAACTCCTTGTAGGAACGACGGGTGCCTGATCCTTTCATGTTCTGCATTTATTGGCGAGTGCAGCAGGTCGGCGAACCCCGGTTAGACTTATCGGTCGATATCTGCCAAGACTGGCCCATCGTCGCCCAAGGAAGCCCCATGCATTCATCCCGCCTGATCCTGTGCCTCACCACCTTGCTGGTGCTGGCTGGCTGCTCCAGCCAGCGCACCGAGCAATTGCCCGAGCGCAGCGAAGCCGAGGTGAAGGCGCAGATCGTGCGGCTGATGCCCACCAGTGTGTCGGACCGCAACGGCTGGGCCCAGGACATCTACACCGCCTTCAACACGCAGAACATCTACCCCGGCACCGAAAACATCTGCGCGGTGCTGGCCGTGACCGAGCAGGAGTCCACCTATCAGGTCGACCCGCCGGTGCCGAACATGGGCAAGATCGCCCAGGACGAAATCCTGCGCCGCGCCGCTAAAGTCCACGTGCCGGCGGTGTTGGTGCGCACGGCGCTGCAACTGCGCTCGCCCACGGGCAAGTCCTACGCCGAGCGCCTGAGTGCTGCGCGTACCGAGAGGGACCTGAGTGGGATCTTTGACGACTTCATCAGCGTCGTGCCGCTGGGCAATACCTTGTTTGGCGGTTTCAACCCGGTGCATACCGCCGGGCCGATGCAGGTCAGCATCGACTTTGCACAGAAGCAGGCCCGGGATTATCCCTACACCGTGGATGGCAGCATCCGTCGGGAAGTGTTTACCCGCCGAGGCGGCATGTACTTTGGCATCACCCATTTGCTGGGCTACCCGGTGCACTATGACCAGATGCTGTACCGCTTCGCCGACTTCAACGCCGGTTGGTACGCCAGCCGTAATGCGGCATTCCAGGCAGCGGTCAGTCGGGTCTCGGGCACCACGCTGGCGCTGGACGGTGACCTGATCAACTACGGCTCGTTCCTGCCAGGCACCACCGAACTGGCAGTACGCTCCCTGGGCAAGGCACTGGACATGCGCAACCCGAGCATCCGCAGTCAGCTGGAGCAGGGCGAGCGCCTGGATTTTGAAGACACCACCCTGTACCAGCGTGTGTTTGCCCTGGCCGACAAGGCCGCCGGCAAACCGGTGCCGCGGGCAATCCTGCCGGGCATCGTGCTGAAAAGCCCGAAGATTACCCGCAACCTGACCACGGCCTGGTTCGCCAAGCGCGTGGATGAGCGTTATCAGCGCTGTATGAAGCGATAGGCTTATCGTAAGGGATTTGCGGCTCTGATCTTGGTGGCCGAGGGGGGGAGCGTGAGTTACACATGACGTTTGATCCCAAGGAAGACTCCGCCATGACCGCCCATGCCATCCCTGAAGGTTTTACCGCGCTGCGTCGCAGCAGCCCATTGCTGGATTTGCTGGGGCCGGTTTACTGCCGGGGCGAAGGGCTGCAATTGGAGATCGGCCTGCGCGCCGACAACCGCCACGCCAACGGGCGTGGCACCGTGCATGGTGGCGTGTTGGCCACCCTGGCGGATGTGGGCATGGGTTACGCCATGGCATTTTCCAGCGAACCGCCGTTGCCATTGATTACCGCGAGCATGACCCTGGATTACCTGGGCGCCGTGCAGGTGGGCGAATGGATCGAGGTGCGGCTGGAGCATCACAAGCGCGGGCGGCAGATGGCGTTTGCCACGGTCAGTGTGCAGGTGGGGGAGAAGGTGGTGGTACGCGCGAACGCGGTGTTCGCGGTGCCCCAGGCGCGGGACTGACCGATCGCAGTCCTGTGGCGAGGGGGCTTGTCCCCCGTTGGGCCGCGCAGCGGCCCCTAAAACCCGCGATGAAGTTCTACCTGAACCACCAAGGTCAATGTAGTGGGGCTGCTACGCAGCCCAACGGGGGACAAGCCCCCTCGCCACAGCCGGGCCTTCTCCCTGTTGCTCTTGGAAATCAGCTGCGCTCAAGCGCTAGCGCTACACCCTGACCACCACCGATGCACAGGGTGGCCAAGCCTTTCTTCGCGTCACGCTTGATCATTTCATGCAGCAGGGTCACCAGCACGCGGCAGCCTGACGCGCCAATCGGGTGGCCGATGGCAATCGCGCCGCCATTGACGTTGACCTTGGCTGCATCCCATTCCAGCTCTTTGCCCACCGCCAGTGACTGTGCGGCAAAGGCTTCGTTGGCTTCGATCAGGTCCAGGTCGCCCAGGCTCCAGCCGGCTTTGTCCAGGCAGCGGCGGGTGGCCGATACCGGGCCAATGCCCATGATTGCAGGGTCGACACCGGCGTTGGCGTAGCTGGCGATGCGTGCCAGTACCGGGAGGCCCAGGGCCTTGGCTTTATCCGCGCTCATCAGCAGCACAGCAGCCGCGCCGTCGTTGAGGCTGGACGCATTGCCAGCGGTCACGGTGCCGTCTTTCTTGAAGGCCGGCTTGAGCTTGGCCAGGGCTTCGGCGGTGGTGCCGGCGCGTGGCTGTTCGTCCACGGCGAAGGCAATCGGGTCGCCCTTGCGCTGGGGAATCAGGATCGGCGTGATCTCATCGCTGAAACGCCCGGCTTCAATGGCCGCCGTGGCTTTTTGCTGGGAGGCGGCGGCGAAGGCGTCCTGGGCTTCACGGCTGATGCCGTACTTGTCCACCAGGTTCTCGGCGGTGATGCCCATGTGGTAGTCGTTGAACGCATCCCACAGGCCATCGGTGATCATGCTGTCGATCATCTTGGCGTGGCCCATGCGCAGGCCGGTGCGGGCGGCCGGCAATACGTACGGTGCCAGGCTCATGTTCTCCATGCCGCCGGCGATGATCACCTCGGCGTCGCCACAACGGATCGCTTGCGCGCCGAGGTGCAGGGCCTTGAGGCCCGAGCCGCAGACCTTGTTCAGGGTCAGGGCCGGTACGGCGTGGGGCAGGCCGGCGAGGATCGAGGCCTGGCGGGCCGGGTTCTGGCCGCTGCCTGCGGTGAGCACCTGGCCAAGGATCACTTCATCCACCAGCGCGGGGTCGATGCCGGTCTGCTCCAGCAGGCGACGGATCACTGCGGCGCCCAGCTCCGGGGCCGGGATGCTCGCCAGCGAACCTTGAAAGCTGCCCACGGCGGTGCGGGTGGCAGCAACAATCACGACGTCTTGCATGGAATCTGTCCTCACTGGAAGTGCATTTCTGGAACGTGGTCCGGGACGATCAGTTTACCGGCTGTCTTGCTGACGATCTCTTCAACACTGACGCCAGGTGCGCGTTCCTTGAGGACAAAAGCGCCATCTTCGATTTCCAGGTAGGCCAGGTCCGTCAGCACGCGCTTGATGCAGTTGGCGCCGGTCAGCGGCAGGCTGCAGCGGCTGAGCAACTTGGATTCACCGTCCTTGGAGGCGTGGGTCATGATCACGATGATGTTCTCGGCACCGGCCACCAGGTCCATCGCGCCGCCCATGCCCTTGACCAGCTTGCCGGGAATCATCCACGAGGCGATGTTGCCTTGCACGTCGACTTCGAAGGCACCGAGCACGGTCAGGTCGACGTGGCCGCCACGAATCATCGCGAAGGATTCGGCCGAGGAGAAAATCGATGCGCCAATGCGTGCAGTGACGGTCTGTTTGCCGGCGTTGATCATGTCGGCGTCGATGGTTTCTTCCGTCGGGAACGGACCCATGCCCAGCAGGCCGTTTTCCGACTGGAGCATCACTTCCATGCCTTCGGGGATGTAGTTGGCCACCAGGGTCGGGATGCCGATACCGAGGTTGACGTAGAAACCGTCCTGCATTTCGCGGGCGACGCGTTGAGCCATTTGTTCGCGGGTAAGAGCCATTGCTTGTCTCCTTATTATTTGGGCTGGTGGATTATTTGCGGAGGGTGCGCTGTTCGATGCGCTTCTCGAAGGTGCCGCAAATGATCCGGTCGACGTAGATCCCTGGGGTGTGGATATGCGCCGGGTCCAGCTCGCCCGGTTCGACGATTTCTTCGACTTCGACCACGGTGATCCTGCCGGCGGTGGCCGCCAGCGGGTTGAAGTTCTGGGCGGTGTGGCGGTAGATCACGTTGCCGAAGTGGTCGGCTTTCCAGCCTTTGACGATGGCGAAGTCACCGGTGATGGACTCTTCCATCAGGTACGGGCGGCCGTTGAATTCACGGGTTTCCTTGCCTTCGGCGACGGGCGTGCCCACGCCGGTGGCGGTGAAGAAGGCCGGAATGCCGGCACCGCCGGCGCGCAGTTTTTCGGCGAGGGTGCCTTGGGGGGTGAGGACCACTTCGATTTCGCCGCTGAGCAGTTGCTTCTCGAACAGCGCGTTCTCACCGACGTAGGAGGCGAAGACCTTGCTGATCTGCTTGCCTTCCAGCAACAGGCCCAGGCCGAAGCCGTCAACGCCGCAGTTGTTGGAAACCACGGTCAGGTTGCGGGTGCCTTTGCGCTTGATTTCGGCAATGAGGTTTTCCGGGATGCCACACAAGCCAAAGCCACCGGCCAGAACCGTCATGCCGTCTTCCAGGCCTGCCAGCGCCTCTTCATAGGACGCTACGCGTTTATCGAAACCTGCCATATGCACCTCTTTTATTGTTTGTGGGCCAGCCATATGAGCCGAGTGTTGCGCCGACGGATTGATTTGTTAAGTTGTTTTTTAAGGTTGATTGATTTAAAAAACAGCACAGTCGCCAGCCGTTGGGAGAAGCTTCATGACAGTTAAACAGATGCGCGCCTTTCTTGCCGTGGCCCAGACCCTCAGTTTTGCGGCGGCCTGTGAGCGCCTGCATCTTTCCCAGTCGGCCTTGAGCCTGACCATCAAAGGCCTGGAAGAGGGCCTTGGCGGGCGCTTGTTCAGCCGCAATACGCGCAATGTCGCGCTGACGCCCGAAGGCGAATCCCTGTTGCCCCTGGCCCGGCGCCTGATCGCCGATTGGGAAAATGCCGAGGATGAGTTGCGCCAGCGTTTCACCTTGCAGCGCGGGCGGGTGACGGTGGCGGCAATGCCGTCGTTTGCGGGCAATTTGCTGCCGCCAATCCTGAAGATTTTCCGGGCGCGCTATCCCCATGTGAATGTCACGGTGAATGACGTGATCAACGAACAGGTCCTGGAGATGGTCCGGGATCGCCAGGTGGAGTTGGGCGTGGCGTTTGAGCCTTCGGAAAGCGCGTCGCTGGCGTTTACGCCGCTGTATGTGGACCGCTTTGTGGCGGTCGTGCCCGGTGACTCGCCGTTGGCGCGCCGGTCTGATATAGACTGGCAAACCCTGCTCGAACAACCGTTTATCACGTTGCAGCGACCGTCCACGGTGCGGGTGATGCTGGAAGAACACCTCAAGGCACGGGACATGAAGCTGCCCGTGGCGCTGGAGAGCCATCAATTGGCGACGGTGGGCAAGATGGTCGCCAGTGGGTTGGGTGTGAGTGCGGTGCCGGCGTTGTGCGCGCGGCAAATGCAGGAGGCGGGCGCCCACTGCATCACGTTGAGCGAACCGGTGATTGAACGACCGATTGGTGTATTGACCAAGCCGGGGCACGAACTTTCGGCGGCGGCCCAGGCCATGTTTGATATTTTTCGGGATGAAGCGGGGAAGGGGCGATTTCCGGCGTTGTTGCAATAACGACCGACAATAAAAAAGCCTGCTCGTTTAAGCGAGCAGGCTTAAGTAATAAGTGCGTAGTTATCAGCAGTATCTGTCGATCACTTTAACCTGCGAATGGCCTTTGAGGTTCTGCCACTCGGTATTAAGTGTATGAAAGACCTGCTCGATAAAGTTGCGATCGGCGGCGGCTTTCTTGCCGACATAACCCTGGCCGCGGCGGTACATCTTCAGGCGCGCTGCCAGTTCACGGTTATTCCTGTCGAACTCTTCTTCCACGGTGTGGGGCGCCAGGCAGTCAATATGGACCTGGCCCGATTTACCAATCCAGAGGATATGGTCGTCGAGCGTGTCTTTCTGCGCTGCGAACATCTCAGCCAATTCATCGATAGTTGGTTGGTTGTTCAGATTCATGTGTAAGCCCCTTGACCAGTTGGCGATCTTTAGTTGATCCGTTAAAACTACTAAGTTGTCTCCGGCTCAGAAAACCGGGCGTCAGCGACTGTCTGCCGAATACGGGCAGGGTCTTGAACCTGATGCATGTAGTCTTGCTGATGACCTGCTACGCAATGGTTTCATAACGAAGACAAGCAGCGTTTGAGCTCCTTGTACCGATCCTTTCGGGCCGGTCAGCTTCATCAATCTGCCTTGTGGGCAGTGCACATCCGGGAAAAACAGCTCGGCGGTCAGACGAGCTTGTTCAAAACGCTTGTTACCAACGCTCCCGATCCGGGAGACGCTTGAATCATGCAATTACAAAATGGTTACGTCAACGATTATGTAGTGATTATTTTTGAGCACTACATAAATCCTTGCAGGGCGGGGCTGAAGCCGGAAACCGTGACTTGGGCGTCATTTTTTGTTCGGGTTGGTCGAGGGTTTGGCGGTTCTTTGGTGGCGAGGGAGCTTGCTGTGGTGAGGGGGCTTGTCCCCCGTTGGGCTGGGCAGCGGCCCCACGAAAAGCGGGAGCGCTGCGCACTCCAACGGGGGGCAAGCCCCCTCACCACAGACAACTCCTCTCACCAGGGGGGGCGTGTTAGCCCAGGCGTTCTACCAGCAGAGGCAACAACCGCTCGCAGGAGGCTTCGATCTTCAGCTGCAGCAACTCATCGCCCCGGGTCTTGCCCAGGTTGATGGCAATCACCGGTTTACCCTGGTCAACCATCGCCTTGCACAGGCGAAACGCTGAATAAGCCATCAACGACGATCCCACCACCAACAGTCCTTCAGCGTCGTTCACGGCCGCCATCGCCTTGGCTGCGGTGCCCTGGGCGACGTTCTCGCCGAAAAACACCACGTCCGGCTTCAGCCGTTGCCCGCCGCAGTGCGGGCAGCGGGGCACCTGAAAGCGCCCTTCAAAGGCCGGGTCCAGCAAGGTATCGCCGTCTGGCGCCTGGACCGCGTCCACTCCCGCCAGGTAGGGATTTTCGGTCTCCATTTGATGCTGGATCAGATCCCGCTCGCTGGTTTGCTGGCAATCCAGGCACAGCACCCGGTGCAGGCTGCCGTGGAGTTCGATCACATCATGGCTGCCAGCCTGGTCGTGCAGGGTGTCGACGTTCTGCGTGATCAGCCCGGTAATGCGCTGGCGCTGCTGCAAGGTAGCCAGGGCGATGTGCGCGGCGTTCGGCTGCGCGATACGCACCCTCGGCCAGCCGAGCATCGCCCGGGCCCAGTAGCGGCGGCGGGCCTCCGGGGTGGCCAGAAACTCCTGGTACATCATCGGCGCCTTGCCCCGGCGCACACCTTCGCTGTCGCGGTAATCGGGAATGCCCGACGAGGTGCTGATACCCGCACCGGTGAGCACCAGGAAGCGCCGTTCGGCCATGGCCCGGTGCAGGCTGTCGAGGTGGTCATCGACCGGATGTTGCAGGGTATCGAGCATGGGGTCCCCAATGATTATTCGCCGCGAATGTACTGCTCCAGCTGTTTGATCAGGTCGGCCTGTTCGGCAATGGCTTCCTTGACCAGGTCGCCGATGGACAGCAAGCCAAGCAGCTCGCCGTTCTCCACCACAGGCAGGTGCCGCAGATGTCGGTCAGTCATGATAGTCATGCAGGTCTCGACAGTTTGGTGAGTGTCGACGGTGATTACCGGTGAATTCATGATCTCGTGGGCTTTGGTTGCCACCGAGGACAATCCATGGAGGATGACCTTACGGGCGTAGTCTCGTTCGCTGATGATGCCCACTACCTTCCCGTCCTGGAGCACCGGCAGGGCCCCGACGTTTTTCGACGCCATCACGATAAGCGCCTCGAACACCGTATGGTCGTGGGGGATGGTATGGACTTGCTGGTTTTGCTGGTCTTTGGACTTTAACACTTGGGCAACGGTTTTCATGGAGGCCACTCCGGTGTTGTTATTGTTGGGAGGTTAGCAGTCCCTACAGAATCCTAGACGGCTCACGGCAGGGCAAGGTCCAAAGCGGCGTATATCTGCTCGAAAAACGTCATTGTCGCGACTTTTACTGCCTGTCACCCCTTGTTTGCCGGTTTTGCCGCGCGTTTCGGGCTGGCGGCGGTCTTACGCTTGGCCGGCTTGCGCTTGTTTTTCCACGGTGTGGCTCCCCGTCCTGCCGGGCTGGCGGGGCCGCTGATGGTCAGGCGCATGCCGGTGCAGCGGGTGACCTGTTTGCTCATCCACGCCGCCTGTTTGGCGACGAACTCTTCCAGGCTCATCTCACCGCTTTGCACCATGTCCAGCGCCTGTTCCCAGATAGCCGTGGTGCCGGGATCGGCGATTGCCCGTGGTACCGCATCGATCAGGCTGAACGCGGCAGGGGTTGCCGACAGCGCCTTGCCGTTTTTCACCAGGTAACCGCGATCCAGCAGGCCCTGGATGATCCCGGCCCGGGTGGCTTCGGTGCCGATCCCGGTGGTGTCCTTGAGTTTTTGCTTGAGCAGCGGGTCTTCCACCAGTTTGGCGACGTTTTTCATTGCCTTGATCAGGTCACCCTCAGTGAAGGGCTTGGGCGGCTGGGTCCACAGGTCCTTGAGGTTGACCTTGGCCACGGCGTAGTCCTGGCCCTGCACCAGTTTCGGCAAGGACTGCGGTGCAGGCGCTTCGCGGCCCTTGGCCGGCGCCAGCGCTTCCGGCAAGGCGCGTTTCCAACCGGGCTCGACGATGACCTTACCGACAGCCCGCAAGGCTTCACCGGCGCAGTCGAAGTCTGCCTGGGTGCGGTCGTATTCGTGGTTGGGCAGGAACTGCGCGAGGTAGCGGGCGCGAATCAGGGTGTACACGGCGCGATGCTTCCCCGTCAGTTGCCCGAGGTCCTTGCCCGCGCCGGTGGGGATGATGCCGTGGTGAGCGCTGACCTTGGCGTCGTTCCAGGCCCGGGAGCGACGCGTAGGGTCCATGTGCGGCATCAACGCGTTGACTGCCGGGTCGGCGCGACCCAGCGCCGCGAGAATGTTCGGCGCGTCGCCGTGCTGGCTCAGAGGCAGGTAGCCGCAATCGCTGCGCGGGTAAGTGATGACCTTGTGGGTTTCGTACAGCGACTGGGCAATATCCAGGGTTTCCTGGGCGCCGAGGCCGAGTTTTTTCGAACAGATTTCCTGCAAGGTGCCGAGGTCGAAGGGCAGGGGCGCGACGTCGCGCATCCGTTCGGTGCGCAGCTTCACCAGCCGCGCACTGGCGGCATTGCCCATGGCGTCGGCTGCGTCCCGGGCGAGCTGCGGATTCAGGCAACGGCCCTGGTCGTCACAGGCATCGTCGGTGGCGCGCCACTGCGCGGTAAAGGTGATGTTGTCGTGGAGCAGGTCCACATCGATGGCCCAATACGCGATGGGTACGAAGTCGGCAATGCTGCGGTCGCGGTCGACCACCAGGCGCAGGGTCGGGGTTTGCACCCGGCCGACCGGCAACACCCCCTGATAACCGGATTGACGACCCAGCAGGGTAAACAGCCGGCTCATGTTCATCCCGATCAACCAGTCTGCGCGGGAACGGCCGAGGGCCGAATGGTAGAGGCTGAAGGTTTCGGTGCCGGGCTTCAACGAGGCCAGGGCCTTGCGGATCGACGAGTCATCGAGTGCCGAGAGCCACAGCCGCTGGATAGGACCGCGATAACGGCAATGCTCCACCAGCTCCCGGGCGATCATCTCGCCTTCACGGTCGGCATCCGTGGCGATCACCAGTTCCTGGGCTTCCCCCAGCAGGCGCTTGACCGCCTTGAACTGGCTGGCGGTCTTGGGTTTGACCAGCATCTTCCACTTCTCGGGGATGATCGGCAGGTCAGCCAGCACCCAGCGCTTGTACTTGGCGTCGTAGCTGTCGGGCGGGGCGGTTTCCAGCAGGTGACCGATGCACCAGGTCACGGTAACGCCTGCACCCAGCCAGCAACCGTCGCCACGCCGGGTCGCGCCGAGCACGGCGGCGATATCCTTGGCCTGGGACGGTTTTTCACAGAGGAACAGCCGCATGGTCACCACATTCGCTACGTAATTGAATGGGGAGCAGGATGCGCAACAGAAGGGAATTGATCAACCTTTATCTGTATGGATGTACAGCAAAAGGTTGCGCTGCCGGTCGGGCGACCGGCAGCGACGGCAGACTCAGTTATTGTCGATATCGACGTTCTTGGTCTCTTTCAGGCAAATCAGCCCCACGATCAGGCTCACCCCGGTGATCACCACCGGGTACCACAGGCCATAGAAGATATCCCCGGTGTACACCACCAGCGCAAATGACACGGTTGGCAGGAAGCCACCGAACCAGCCATTCCCGATGTGGTACGGCAGCGACAACGAGGTGTAGCGGATGCGTGTCGGGAACAGTTCCACCATCAGCGCCGCCAGCGGGCCGTAGCACATGGCGGCGATCAGGATCAGTGCCACGATCAGCACCACCACCATGGTTTTGTTGACCTGCGCCACGTCAGCCGACTGCGGATAGCCCGCCAGGGTCACGGCGCCTTTCAGGGCAGCTTCGTCGTAACCGTCGATACGCACATCACCTACGCTCACCTGCACCGCGCTGCCAGCCGGGGCGGCGGCGCTTTCGTACGGCAGGCCCTGTTTCACCAGGAAGGTCTTGACCTTGTCGCACGGGCTGTCAAAACGCGCCTTGCCCACCGGGTCGAACTGGAAGGTGCAGGTGGCCGGGTCGGCCAGCACGGTGATCGGCGACTGGCGGCTCGCGTGGTCCATCGCCGGGTTGGTGTAGTGCGCCAGGCCCTTGAAGATCGGGAAGTACAACGCGGTGGCCAGCAGCAGGCCGACCATCAACACCGGCTTGCGCCCCAGCTTGTCCGAGAGCCAGCCGAAGAAGATAAAGAACGGCGCACCGATCACCACGCTGATGATCAGCAGCATGTTGGCCAGGGCCGGGTCCATCTTCAAAAACTGTGTGAGGAAGAACAGCACATAAAACTGCGCGGCATAGAACGTCACCGCTTGCCCGGCGTTGATGCTGAACAGCGCAATCAGCACGATCTTGAGGTTTTCCCATTTGCCGAAGGACTCGCGGATCGGCGCCTTGCTGGCCTTGCCTTCCTCTTTCATTTTCAGGAACGCCGGCGACTCGTGCAGGCTCAGGCGGATCCAGGTGGAGATGCCCAGCAGCACGATCGACAGCAGGAACGGCAGGCGCCAGCCCCACACTTCGAATTGGTCTCCGGTGAAGTAACGGCACGCCAGCACCACCAGCAACGACAGCAGCAGGCCGAGGGTCGCGGTGGATTGAATCCAGCTGGTGTGAAAGCCCCGTTTGCCCGCCGGGGCGTGCTCGGCCACGTAGGTGGCTGCGCCGCCGTACTCACCGCCCAGCGCCAGGCCCTGGAGCATGCGCAGCGCCACGAGGATGATCGGGGCGGCGATGCCGATGCTTGAGTAGGTTGGCAGCAGGCCCACGCAGAACGTGGCCAGGCCCATCAGGATGATGGTGGCGAGGAACGTGTACTTGCGTCCGATCATGTCACCCAGCCGACCGAACACCAGCGCACCGAACGGGCGCACCACAAAACCGGCGGCGAAGGCCATGAGGGCGAAGATAAACGCCGTGGTGTCGTTGACCCCGGCAAAGAACTGCTTGCTGATCACCGCCGCGAGGGCGCCGTAGAGGAAGAAGTCATACCATTCGAACACCGTCCCGAGGGAGGAGGCGAAGATGACTTTCTGTGTGTCGTTGCTCGAGCGTGCGCCGAGCGCCGGGTCCAGGGGTTGAGCGTGTTCTGACATTTGGGTAGCCCTCACAGTGATTATTTATTGTTGTTCCACTGTCGGCGCCGAATCGGCGCCGCTGTTCCCCTGTAGGAGCCGGCTTGCCGGCGATGGCGCTCTCAAGCTGTGCACAACACTTGAAAATGCCATCGCCGGCAAGCCAGGCTCCTACAGGTCAAGCCGGTAAAGTCAGTTCTTTCTCCGGGGCGAGGCTCCTTGTGTTCGGCGAAAGGATTAGCTGCGCGGCTTTTTCCGCGATCATCAGCGTGGGCGAGCAGGTGTTGCCTGAAGTGATGCGGGGCATGACCGACGCGTCGGCGATGCGCAGGCCGGGAACGCCGTGCACCCGCAGTTGAGCGTCGACCACGGCGTCTTGGTCGGTGCCCATGCGGCAGGTGCCCACCGGATGGAAAATCGTGGTGCCAATGCGGGCAGCGGCCTCTTGCAGCTGTTCGTCGGTTTGCAGTTCGGCGCCGGGCAGGTATTCCACCGGGTTGAACTGCTTCAGGGCCGGGGCCGAGACGATGCGCCGGGTCAGGCGGATGGCGTCGGCGGCGACGCGCAGGTCTTCCGGATGGCTGAGGTAGTTGGGGCGAATCAGCGGCGCGTCTGCCGGGTTGGCCGAGCGAATGTCGATGCGGCCGCGGCTTTGCGGGCGCAGGTCACACACCGAGGCGGTGAAGGCCGGGAACCCGTGCAGCGGCTCGCCAAAGCGCTCCAGGGACAGCGGTTGCACGTGGTATTCGAGGTTGGCCGACGTCTGCTCCGGCCCGGAGCGGGCAAACGCGCCCAACTGGCTGGGCGCCATGGACAGCGGGCCGCTGCGGTCGTACAGATAACGCAGGCCCATGCCCATCTTGCCCCATACCGTACCGGCGATCTGGTTAAGGGTGCGCGCGTTTTCCAGCTTGTAGATCAGGCGCAGTTGCAGGTGATCCTGCAGGTTGCCGCCGACGCCGGGCAACTCGTGCAGCACATCGATGCCCAACGGTTTGAGCACGCTGGAAGGGCCGATGCCGGAGCGTTGCAGGATGCCGGGTGAACCCACGGCGCCGGCGCACAGGATGATTTCCTTGCGTGCCCGCCAGGTGACGGGTTGGCCGTGCTGGCGAGCAACCACCGACGTGGCGCGGCCGTTCTCCAGCAGCACGCGGTCGACTTCAACGTCAGTCATCACCGTCAGGTTGGGTCGCTGGCGGACCGGCTTGAGAAACGCCTTGGCCGCGTTCCAGCGCACTCCGGATTTCTGGTTGACCTGGAAATAGCCGCAGCCTTCGTTATCGCCCTGGTTGAAGTCACTGATGCTGTCGATGCCGCTCTGCTGCGCCGCATCGCGAAACGCATCGAGGATCGGCCAGTGCAGGCGCTGCTGCTCAACCCGCCACTCACCGCCGTCACTGTGAAATTCCGAGGCGCCGGCAAAATGGTTTTCGCTTTGCTTGAACAGCGGCAGCACGTCCTTCCAGGCCCAGCCGGGATTGTCTTCGGCCCAGCCGTCGTAGTCCCGGGCCTGGCCGCGCATGTAGATCATGCCGTTGATCGATGAGCAACCGCCCAGCACCTTGCCACGCGGGTAGCTCAGGGCACGGCCTTGCAGGCCTTCCTGGGCTTCGGTCTTGAAGCACCAGTCGGTGCGCGGGTTGCCGATGCAGAACAGGTAGCCGACGGGAATATGGATCCAGGGATAGTTATCGCGACCGCCGGCTTCAAGCAGCAGCACGCGATGGGCAGGGTTGGCGGACAGTCGATTGGCCAGCAGGCAGCCTGCGGGGCCGGCGCCTACTACCACGTAATCGTATTCAGCAGCTGCAATGGGCATCTGAGGTCTCGCTTGTTTTTCTTATTGGCTCCATCCTAGTTGTTAGTTTTCGTCTTAAAAATGTTAGTTTTTACCCAGCTGCTGTGCGTTTTTAGACAGCGATGCTTTCAAGGTGGAGAGCGGAGGCGACATGTTCGACTGGAATGACCTGCGGTTCTTTCTTGAGTTACAGCGTAGCGGACGCTTGCTCACGGCCGCGCAACGCCTGAAAACCACCCACGCCACCGTGGCCCGGCACATCGAGGCCATCGAGAAAAGCCTGGGCACCGCGCTGTTCGTGCAGCACGCCCAGGGCTACGAACTCACCCCCTCGGGCGAAGCGCTGCTCAAGCATGCCGAAGCCATGGAAAACGTGGCGCTGCTGGCCGAAGAAGAACTGACCCATTCGGCTGCGCCCCTGGGCAAGATTCGCCTGGGTGTGGCCGAGGGTTTGGGCGTGATGTTCCTTGCCAGCCGCATGGGTGGCCTGTTCGAGCGCTACCCGGGCCTGGAGGTGGAGCTGCTGGCGGTGCCACGGTTTGTCAGCATCCTCAACCGCGAAGCAGAAATCAGCATCCACCTGGAACGCCCCAGCGTCGACCAACTGGTGACCCGCAAACTCACCGACTACCGCCTGGCGCTCTACGCCAGCCGCAGCTACCTGGACCGCACGCCGCCGATTGAAAAGCGCGAGGATCTGGCGGTGCACGCCTGGATCGATTACGTCGACGATTTGCTGTTCAGCCAGGAACTGAAATTTCTCAGCAGCTTTTGCCGCAACCCCAAGGTGGTGTTCCACAGCACCAGCGTGATCGCGCAGCACCAGGCGGCGCGTTCGGGATTGGGGATTGCCGTGTTGCCCTGCTTCATGGCCGCCAGCGACCCGGACCTGGTGCCGCTGCTGCCGGGGGAGAGCATCCAGCGCAGCTACTGGATCAGCTCCCGCCGCGAGTTGCACAAGTCGGTAAGGTTGCGGGTGTTGTGGGATTACCTGGTGGAACTGTGCGCGCGGGAGCAGGGGGTTTTGTTGGGTGAGGGTTAGAGCTTCACCACCTGATGCACCTGCTCCCCACAGGCACGGATTTCATTGATCATCTTTTCAAACGGCGCGCTGACAATTTCATCGTGGGTCAGCCAGCGTATCTTCTGCGTCAGGACGTAGTGATAACGCCAGTCGCCCTTTACGCGTTCACCCGTCAGGTCCAGGTCGTACCACGGCGAGCGTACCTGGCAGGCCTTGATGTCCTTGTCGATCTGCCCACCCGACAGGGTGATGGTGTAATCCAGCGTCTCGGGATTGCCTATATACAAGTCGGCCAATTGCCCATTGCGGCGGTAGTTGAGCAGCCCGTCCCATTTCTCTTGCAGCACCGCATCGTTGTAGACGTGGTCGTTGCCCAGCGGCTCCAGCGGCCGCATGTCGGTCAGGGTGGCGCTGACCTTGTAGCTGGCCGGGATCAAAAAGGCCGTGGCAGGGCGCTCGACCTGGCAGTCGGTGATCTGTTTGCCGAAGTTATCGCAGATGTTCTGGTCGCTGGCGGTCGCACCTTGCTGGCGGTCGGCGACGCTCAGTTGCATCAGCGGCATGCCGCGAAAATCAACGGTGGCCGAGACGCGGGCGGTGCCATGGGCGTCGAAGCGTTCCTGCTTGTCGAGGATTAGCGTGGCGGCGGCGGGTTGCAGCGGGATGTGTTCTTCACGCACCTGGCCCTGGGCGTTGGTCACGAGCACCCAGCGGTCCTGGATGTCGGGCAGGGTCTGTCCTGGGGCGAAGATCGGGTTGGTCGGGTCCAGCCACCACACCTGGCCATCGACTTCGGCGCGAACGATCGCGTGGTTCGGTGCGCCGGTGCCGGGAATCAGCAGCGGGTAAGCCACGTCGCCCCGGCTGACCCACGCGGGTTCGGCCTTGATTCCGCTGGCCTTGAGCATGGCGGCCAGCAACGTCGAAAGGTCTTTGCAGTCGCCATAGCCGTGCTGCTCGATCTCCGCGAGGCTGAAGGGCACATAGCCGCGATCCGAGGCGCGCCAGTCGCCCAGGTAACGGTAGTGATCGTTGACGTGCTGCATCAGGCCGGCCACTTGTTGCGCAGGCGGCAGGCCGCGAACTGCGGCCACGGCTGCGGCGCCCTGGGGCGGCAGGCTGGCGCCGAGGATCTGGTTGTAGCGTTCGGCGAAACCGCCGAAGTACTGCTGGCGGTCCAGGGAACTGCCGACTTCAATGCGCGGGGCGCGGCGTATGTAGGCGTTGCCAGATTCGTTGATGTAGCTGAGGTAGGTCGGGGCCTTTTGCACCACGTCCAGGGTCTTGCGATTGGCGGATGGCGTAATGCTGAAACCTTCCATCAAATCGCTGCGCCACTCGATGGGCCGCTCGGCGGTGAACCGTGCCTTGAAGCGGTCACGCCGTGCGGCGTTGGGGCCGAACTGCAAGGCGTAGTAGAACTCGGTCATCAGCGGTTTGGCGGGGTGGTGTTCGCGCACTGTGTAGCGGATTTGCGTGCCGACCCGCAGGTTGGGGAACGCCAGCGAGGTCTGTTTTTCCCGGGAGAAACCCTGGTCAGGGTTGGGGGCGGTGCGGGTGTCGATCTGCGTCGCGTCCAGGGGCACCGGTTTGCCACCAGGCTGGGTGGACTCGGCCTTGATCAGCTCGAAGCCGTCCTCTTCCTGGTAGCTGAAGTCGATCCGCGAGAGCATTTCCCGGCCGCTGGGCTTGAGGATGGTGTAGTGGAAGCGGGTGGTGCAGTCGACGCTGGCGTCGCGATTGAAGTGGCAATGCAGCTCGGTGTCGCTGGCCAACGGCGCTTCGGCCATCGGTTGCAGGGCGGCAAACGCGCTGTGGCTGGCAAGCCCCCAGCTGATGCAGATCAGGGGACGGTAAAACGAAAAACGGTGCATGGGCGCCTCAGGTGGAACATTGACACAAGTACCCAACGGGTACCGAGAAGGCGCCAGATGATAATTGATCGCAATACGAATTTCCAGCATTGTCCGACAATTAATTCGTCTGAAAGGTCCGAAATAGAGCCTTCGTTAACGTTTTAAGGATTATTTGGCGAGTTCAAACTCGACACTGCCCAACCGCTCCCCATTCACCAACACGTGCACCGCGTGCTTGCCGGGATAGTGCTTGCGCGTGGTCAGTTCACGGATATGTTGGCCACGGCTAATCGAGTGATGTTCACCCGCGCCGAGGGTAAACGCCTTGAGCTTGAACACTTTCGACGCGCTGTGACCGGCGCTTTTTACGTAGTCGATGGCGTAGTCGACCACCAGTTTCTGCGACGTGTCGGCCGTGGATTCCAGACTGAAAGACAGGTTGATCCGCTCCCCGAGACTAATCACCGCAGGCTCGACCTTGAGCTGATGGATCTTCACCTCGGCCCTGGCTCCCGCCCCCATGATTGTCAGCGCCCGGGTATTGCCTTGCTTGATCAGGCTGCGCAGCGCGTGACGGGCGATCCACGCGGTGTGGGGATTCTCCAGGGACCAGCCTTCGATCAGGCTCAGTACCCAATCCGGGTGGTCCTTGGTGATGTCGTTGAGGTGGTTGGCCACCGATTTGCGCACGTACAGGCTGCTGTCCGCCTTGAGGTTGTCGAGGATCGACGCGCACAGGCTCGGGTCGGCCTGCACGCTGGCCAGGCGAAACGACCAGGGCAACCGTGGTCGTGAGCCTTCGCTGGCGAGGCGGCGAACGTGCTCGTTGTCATCCTGCGACCACTCTTGCATCACCGCCAGGGTGCGCTTGAAATCCCGCTGCAGAAAATGCCGCACGGCAAACTCGGCAGAGCCGAAGGTGGTGAAGTACTTGAGCGCGGCCATGGAGCGCTTGAAGTCTTCGCCGCCGTAGCTGGCAACGTAGTGGGGCAGGAACAGGCTGACAAAGGCGCTGTTCAGCCGGGGTGCCAGGGCATACAGCAACTTCAGCGTCTGGGGGTAATCCAGCGGGATCACGGCGTGCAGGCTTTCGCTGACCCGAGCCATGCGCTGCATCACCGACAGGTCCGCCAACCCGGCCTTGGCGTGCTTGAGGAAACCCTTGGCGTCGAACGCCGGGTACACCGCCGTCATTTCAGTGGCGATGTGCTGCAGGCGTTCGGCGTTGAAGATTTCCTTCAGGGCCGGGGCGCTTTGGTCGGTCATGGGCAAGTCCGCGGGTAGCCAGAGATGCCCAAGAGGCTAACCATCAGCGTCTACAGATACCAGCGATATTCCCGCGCATGAATCTCCTGCTGGAACGCCAAATGGTCCTGGCGTTTGTTTTCGCAATACACGTCGACAAACTCCGCGCCCAGGCCTTCTCGCAGCGTTGGCTGATGCTGCATGGCGCGCACGGCTTCGAGCATTTCCAGGGGGAAATCCGCGCCGCTGTTGCGGTCGTCGTTCAGCGGTGCGATAGGTTCTTTGGCCGCTTCAAGGCCATGCTCAAGCCCCACCAGAATCGCCGCCAACACCAGATACGGGTTGGCATCGGCACTCGCCAGGCGGTGTTCGATACGCAGGTTGCGCGGGTCCGATTCGGGGATTCGCACGCACGCGTCGCGATCCTCAAAGCCCCAGCACGCGCGGGTCGCCGCGTTCACCGTGCCGCCCAGGCGGCGGAAGGCGTTGTGGTTGGGCGAGAAAATCGGCATGCAATGGGGCAGCAGCTCCAGGCAGCCGGCCACCGCGTGACGCAACGGTTGCTGCTGGTGGGCCGCCAGCAGGTTGTTGCCCGCCGCGTCGTACAGGCTGACGTGCACATGCATGCCGCTGCCGGGGTGTTGCAGGTAAGGCTTGGCCATGAAGCTGGCGCGGTAACCGTGCTTTAGGGCCACGCCGCGCGTGCTGCGGCAGAACAGGGCGGCCCAGTCGGCGGCACGCAGGCCGTCCTCCAGGTGACCGAAATTGATTTCGAACTGGCCGGGGCCCAGCTCGGCAGTGATCACCGTGATGTCGATGCCCTGGGCCTTGGCGGTCTCGACCATGTCATCCAGCACCGGCGCGAAGCGCGACAGGCGCTCGATGTGCAGGTTGGGCTGGTCATCGGCGTCATCGCTCAGCGGGTCGCGGGCAAATTGCGGCAGGCCGTCGCTGAGCTTTTTGTCGAACAGGTAGAACTCCAGCTCAAACGCCACCACCGGGTGAATGCCTTTGCGCTGCAGGCGTTCCAGCACCTGGGCCAGCACTTCACGGGGTTCGAATTCAATCGGCGCTTCGGTGCCGTCGGAGGTGATCAGCATCTGCCCCAGGGGCTGCGCTTCCCAGCTCACCGGCTTGAGGGTGCCGGGCACCAGGCGGCGGTTGGCGTCCGGGTCACCGTCGTGAAAGCAGTAGTCGCCGATCTTGAACAGGCCGCCCTGGGCACCCAGCAACACGGCGTTTTGCGGCAGCTTCAAGGGGCTGCCGGCGGCGACCTTTTCCAGCATGTCCACCGGGTAGCGCTTGCCGTAGAAGTGCCCGGGAATGTCCAGGGCAATCAGGTCGACATAGCGCACATCGGGGTGGTTCTGGCGAAAGGTCCGGACTTCGGCCAGCAGCGTGGAGGAATGGCTTTTCACGGGTGTTGCTCCTAGTTGTAGACCCACAGCACGCGGGCCGGCAGGTCGGTCAGGTTGCCGTAGCGGCAGTGGGCAAAACTGGCCAGGTGGAAGCTGTCGCCGGGGCCCAGGGTGACGGAGTCAGCCTCGCCCTCGACCCACAGCGTCAACTCGCCCTCCAGCACGTAGCCGGCCTGTTCGGCGCGGTCACTCATGGTCTGTTCGCCACTGTTGGCACCGGGGGCCAGCAGGCTGTCGAGGATCGAGAACGCGCCGTGCATGGTGGGCGACACCAGGATGTCGGTGATGCCATTGGCGTAATACACCGTGCGCCGCTCATTGGGGCGTGTGACCCAGTCCACCGCCTTGGGTTTGGACAGGCTGTAGAAATAGGTGGTGGGCACACCGAGGGCGTGGCTGATGGCAGTCAAGTCGGCCACGGTGGGGCGCGACAGGCCGCGTTCAACCTGGGACAGGAAACCCACGGAGCGCTCGATCTTTTGCGCGAGTTGCGCCAGGGTAAGCTTCTTGTGCTTGCGCAGGTCGTGGATCAGGATCGCCAGGGCGTCGAGTTCTTCTTGCTTGTCCATGGGTGGTTCGTGAAATTCTTATCAAGAAATTTCATGAAAAATTACAGGATTAATTTCATGGAGGCAATGGGTATGGAGTTGTCGGAGCATTTACGCAGCCTTGAACAAGAGCTGCATCAATGCACCACCCGTGCGGATGCCGCGCGGTTGTCGGTGTTGCTGGCGGATGATTTCGTGGAATTTGGTGCCAGCGGCAATGTGTGGGGCAGCAAGGCCGAGGTGATCGAGGGGCTACAGGATGATGTGTTTTCAGCCCGTAGCATCGGTGACTTTGCGTTGAAGATACTGGCCGAAGGCGTGGCGCTGGTGACCTATCGTTGCCAACGGGCGGCGACGGAGGCCAATGCGGCAGGGGAGTCGTTGCGCAGTTCGGTGTGGCGCGAGAGCGGCGGGCAGTGGCAGATGGTGTTTCATCAGGGCACGCCGACGCGTCAGCGTGCACCTGTGTAGGCGTCGGCGAGTTCAGACCGTACGCTTGACCTCAAACCCCGACAGGCTCGCATCGTCACGATGCCCCAGCAGTTCAGCCACTACCGACGTCGGCGACTTGTGCTTGTAGGTGTTGTAGTTGTTGACCGAGTCGTGGAACAACTGGCGGGTGAACGCGACACGGCTTTCCAGGCCGGCGATTTCCGCGCCGGGTGACGGGGCGCTTTGAGCCGCCGCCAATTGTTGCTCGGCGTCCTTGAATTGGCCGAAGGCTTTTTTGCAACGATCGAGCAGCGCCACCAGTTCCCGGTAGGTGCCGAACACGTACAGCGCGAGCAAGGTGACAACGGTCACGAAAATGATGATGACGTGGGTACCAGTCATTGGACGTCCTGGGCAGCTGGAAAAAAGAACCAATCTTATCTGATTAATCGTCGGCCCGGTCGCTGGCTGTCCATCCATCTGCCGCTTCCATCACTGCGCTGAATGATTCCCCGCGGCTGCGGTCGGAATCTTTACGCGTCATTCATTGAAGGAAGTGCCCATGAAGTCCAAGTCCCTTGTTGCCTGCCTGCTGGTTGCCGCGAGCCTGTGCGCCGCGAGCTTCACCGTCCAGGCCGCTGATACCCCGCAAAAAACCGTGCAGCCTTCAAACATCAATACCCGCGACCTCAAGACCGGCGACCGCGCGCCGGACATCCTGATGCGCAAGGAATCCGCCATCGCCGACTGGAAAAAACATGGCCTGAAGCAGCCGGAAGAAGACAGCCAGTGGGCCCGTGTGAACGACAAGTACGTGTTGCTCAAAACCACCAATGGCACGATTCTCGACATCACGCCCGTTAAAAAATGACCCCGGCAGCGGGATGAGCGATCCCGAGCTCATCCCGCTGCATTTGATTTTTGCATAAATGCATAAATCAGCATTTTTTGCCTGTTGTTTTGCGTTAAGGTAGATCCGCTTGCGGGCTGCAATGGCCCCTTTACCTTGATCAGAATGAGAGCAGGATGCTTGCCACAATAAGAAATTACCCGCGTACCGTGAACCTGCTGTTGTCGGCCACGTTGATCCTCACCCTGGCCAAGGCCATCACGTTTCCGTACCTGGTCATCTACCTCACCAACCACTTTGCCCTGGACATCAGCCAGGTCGGCCTGGTGATCGGCAGCTCGCTGATCGTCGGTTCGCTGCTCAGTGTGTACGGCGGCTTCCTGGTAGATCGCATCAACAGTTATCGGCTGTTGCTCAGCCTGAGCGTGGTGTTTGCGCTGGGGTTTGTCGGCACGGTGCTGGCCCGGGAAATCTGGTCGTTCTACAGCTGCCTGATCCTGATCAACCTGGCCTATGCGGTGATCGACATCGCGATCAAGTCCGGGTTTGCCAGCCTGCTGCCGGAAGATGAGCGCAGCGAAGCGTTTTCCATCAAGTACACCCTGACCAATATCGGTTACGCCGTAGGCCCGTTTTTTGGCGCGATGGTGGCCAAGCTCGATATCAGCTTGCCGTTTATTCTCTCGGCCGCTCTGGGCCTCGGGTTTTTCCTGCTGTATTGGCGCTGGGGCGACCGCACCCTGGCCACCGTCGACACCACGCAAAAGCCGGTGTCGTTCCTCGCCGTGGGCCGCGTATTGCTGCGGGATCACCGGCTGGTGTGCTTCACCATCGGCGGCTTGCTCAGTGCCGTGGTGTTCGGCCAGTTCACCGCGTACCTCTCGCAGTACCTGGTGACCACCACCACCGCCGAGTACACCTACACCATCATCAGCGCGGTCCTGACCACCAACGCCGTGTTGGTGATCGCCCTGCAATACGCGATTGGCCGACGCATTTCCCACCGCTACCTGAGCCAGTGGCTGATCTTCGGCCTGGGCATGTTCATGCTGGGGGTGATTGGCTTTGCCCTGGCGAGCAACGTGTGGTGGTGGATCCTGGCGATGGCGATTTTCACCGTGGGCGAAATTGTGGTGTTTCCCGCCGAATACATGTTTATCGACCGCATCGCCCCGGACCACCTGCGCGGCATGTATTACGGCGCGCAAAACCTCTCCAACCTCGGCGCTGCCCTGGGGCCGGTGCTGTGCGGGCTGGTGCTGGCCAGCCTGCCGGCCCACTACATGTTCTACATGTTGGCAGCGTTCATTGTCGGGGGAGGGGTGTTCTATTTTATCGGGGCGTCGTTGAAGGCGCGTTCAGTGTAGAAGCGAGCAAGCTCGCTCCTACAATGGGCGCAGTGGCAGATCATCCAGAGTGACTTTGCCGACCGTGTTGCTCTGCAGTTCGTAGCGCAACTCGTCGACCATTTTTTCCACTTCCTGCGGGGTCTGCAGCTTGTTGACGCTGATCCCGGTGACCACCAGGTCTACCCGGCCACTTTCGGCATCGAAGACCTTGAGGGTCAACGAGGCGTCACGGCACAGGGTGAACTCGCAGGTCAGGGGCGACAGGGCCTCTTCGATGCAGTTGCGCAGTTGGGAGAGCGTAAACATTTGGGCTCTCCTCAGCGACGACGCAGCAACAGGCCCAGCAGCAGGCCGACACCGGCGACAATCGCAACCGTCGCCAGGGGTTTTTGCTTGGCAAAGTCGCCGACGGTGTCCAGCGCGTCACCGTAGGTTTGCTGCAATTGGCCAGCGGCCTGACGGGCCACACCTTCGGCCTGGAGCTGTTCGTCACCGGTCAGATCACCCAAAAAACCTTGAGCCTTGCCGGCCACTTTCTCGACGGCACCTTTGACTTGTTCGCTTTTCATGATGGATTCCTTAAAGGGCATGACATCTCAACAGCACAGGACCCAAAGCCCTGTGCCCACCCTTCAAGGTTAAGCAGTGCACCCCCGTGCAATAAGGCGAATTTGCACCGGTCACACTAGTGCATTTGCACTCTATTTCGGTTTTTTAACCCGCAATTCGCCAGCAAACAGCCCGCGCTCACGGGCCCAGACGATGGCTGCACTACGGCTGTGCACCCCCAGTTTTGAGTACACCGTGGCCACATGGTTACGCACGGTGTTGGGCGCCAGTTTCAGGCGCGAGGCGATCTCCTTGTCGGCCAGGCCTTCGCAAATCAGGCCCAGTACATCGCGCTCCCGGGCGGTGAGGTCGGTAAAGGAAATGTTCGGCACGTTGGGGCTGTTGACGCTCTTGGCGTTGGCCAGTTTTTCAATCAGCGTCTGGCTGAACCACGAGGCGTCCTGCATCACTTCCTCGATCGCCGCCACCAGTTCCAGCTCGGAGCGTTTGCGCTCGGTGATGTTCATCAGCACCAGCAGGTAGCAGGGTACGTCCTGAATGCTGACCGTGTCGGCAGACAGCACGCAGTCGATCACCTCGTTGCCTTTCTTGCGGATCTTCAGGTCGAGGCCGTCGAGGTTGCCGGCCTTCTCCAGGGTGGTGAACAGTTGCGTACTCGCCTGGGGGCTGTCGATAAAGTCGATGTCTTCGATGGATTTACCGATCAGTTCTTCACTGATATAGCCGGTGATGTTCATGAAGGCTTCGTTGATGTCCACCACCTGCCGGTTGGCCGCGTTGCACACCAGGGTCGGCACGGGCGTCAGCCGGAATGACTTGGCAAAGCGTTCCTCACTCTGGCGCAGGGCAGTTTCGGCCTTGCGGCGGGGCTCAAGGTCGGTGAAGGAAAACAGCATGCAGTCTTCCTCGTTCATGTCCAGCGGCTGGCCGGCCACGATCACCAGTTTGCTGCCGCCTTCGGGCAGTTTCAGTTCGGCTTGCATCTGCGGGATGGTCGAACCTTCGCCCAGGCGCTTGACGGCAAGGTCCTTGTTTTCGGCCTGCTCCAACACGTCCAGTTCGTACACCGAACGGCCGATTACCTGGTCACGGCTGTAGCCGGTCATCTCCAGAAAGCCCTGGTTGACCTTGATATAGCGCAGGTCGCTCAAGCGGCAGATCACTGCCGGGGCCGGGTTGGCATTGAAGGTTTTTTCGAAGCGTTGTTCGGCGCTGGCCCATTCGGTGGCGTCGCTCAGGATCAGCACCAGCAACTCCGGCTCGCCGGATGCGTCGGTGAGTACCAGGCTGCGCAGGCGGTGCACCCAGGTTTTTTCCTCGTCGCCGGTGGGGGTGACTTCCACCACCACGTCGCTGAATTCTTCACCGTCCGCCACCCGGCTCAGCGGGTAGTTCTCCAGCACCAGCGGGTGGTTGTTGCGATAACGCAAAGCAAAGCGGGCGGCGTATTCCTGGGTATTGGCACCCAGCTCTTCAACTTTCTCCACGCCGTGCATCAGCAGCGCGGCTTCGTTGGCCCACAGGATGGTTTGGTCGACCTCGGCAAGAATCACTCCATCGGACAAGCCGGAGATGATCTGCTGCAGTTGGCGGCGGTTGGTTTCTTTGGCGAGGACGGCCTGGCTCATGGTTTCTCCAATATTGAGGGCACCTGCGCCCCCTGTAGGAGCTGGCTTGCCAGCGAAAAGCTCAACAGCAACGCGGACCTCCAGGATGTGCGCGTCATCGTTTACGACCATCGCTGGCAAGCCAGCTCCTACAGGGGAGCGGTTTCAGGCGCATAGGGAGTACGACACCTGGGGCTCAGGATAGTGCAGAGAAAGTACCCGGCGCGGGGTGCGAATGCACCAGTGCGCCTAGTGCAATTGTGCCGAGACCGCAGGGGAGGGCCTCGCCAAACTGAGCGCCTACTCACTGTTCAAAGGATCGATCATGACCACTGTCTATGAAACCAACCGTTCGCTGTTTCGTGTCTCCTGGGGCTCGGTATTGGCCGGTAGTGCAATTGCCCTGGTGACCTACCTGGTGCTGAGCGTGCTGGGCACCGCGATTGGCGCGAGTGCGGTGAACCCGATGGCAGCCGGTAACCCGCTGAGCGGTTTTGGTACCGGTGCCGGGATCTGGCTGTTTGTGTCTACCTTGCTGGCGATCGGCGCCGGTGCATTTGTAGCCGGGCGTACTGCGCCGGATCGCGGCGGCCTGCACGGCGTGCTGAGCTGGACCATCACCACCTTGTTGACCACCTGGCTGCTGGCAGCGCTGGCCACCAGCGTGGTGGGTGCTGCGGGGAATGTCGTGGGCAAAGGCCTGTCGGCGGCCGGTAGCGGTATCGCCGCAGTGGCGCCGGGCATCAGCGACAGCGTCAAGCAGCAGCTGGATGAGCAAGGTATCAAGCTGGACTGGAACAGCCTGCAAGGCCAGCTCGACACGCTGCTCAAGCAGAGCGGCAAGCCTGAGCTGGATCCGGCCAACGTTGAGCAAAAAGCCGACCAGGCAAGCGCCGACGGCAAGCAATCGGCCAACGATGCCGCGACAAACCCCACCCAGGCCGGTGATGAACTGAAGCAATGGTTCGAACGGGTCAAGGCGTCCGGCGAGCCCGCGTTGAACGCAGCGGACAAGCAGGCGCTGGTCAACATCGTCGCCGCCCGTACCGGCAAGAGCCAGGCTGAAGCCACCCAGATCGTCGACAACTATGCCCAGGCTTATCAGCAGGCCATGCAGAAGGTTGAAGAACTGAAGCAACAGGCTGAACAGAAAGCCCGTGAAGCCGGCGAAGTGGCCGCCAAGCAACTGTCCCATGCGGCGTGGGGCACCTTGTTGATGTTGCTGCTGGGTGCGGCATTGAGCTTCGGCGTAGGTCGCCTGGCGATTTCCACCCGTCGTGTGCCGTTGGCCTGATCATGACTTGAGGTGCTTTATGGGGTGAGGGAGCAAGCTCCCTCATCCCAATGCTTGGCTGGCACCAAACATGCTAGTGTCAGCACTCCAACACCCACCGGCAGTGCATGGCGATGCGCGAAATCTACAGCGTCTTCAACTCCAACGGCGCCTATGAAACCGGGGCTCACGCCCATGACGAATTCATGCTGATGGTGCCCGAGCACGGCCTGTTGCGCTTCAAGGACGAGGACAGCGGACGCACCACCTCGGTGATCGACCGCCAGTTCGTCCTGGTGCCGCCGCAATGCAGCCATTCCTCCTCGTCACTCACCACCCGCCAGGGCCACGTAGCGTTCTACGTCGACCCCGACTACATGCACTACGCCTTGCGTGACCTCTCCGGTGACGCCAATCGGCTGCTCCGTGTGCCCACCCTGGGCATCTGGCAAACCTCTGCACCGTTGCACCATCTGCTCCTGGCGAAAAAAGCCTTCAGCCAACCCGACCTGTACGTCGACCGCCGCCGGCAAGTTGCCCAGGCCGATCACTTGCTGCTGCTCGAATGCCTGGCGATTTCCCTCAGCCAGCCGAGCCTGCAACGCTCCTCCACCGAGCGCCACGGCGCCATGCTGGTGCGTGACGTGAAGGCCTACGTGGAGGGCAATCTCGAACATGCGCCGGGGCTGGATGAGATCGCCGAAACGTTCCACATGTCCCGCCGTCACTTGACCCGGCTGTTCGCGCTGCACACCGGCGAGACGGTGCTGGCGTACGTCCAGCGCCTGCGCCTGGAGCGGGCCCAGACCCTGTTGCGGCACACGCGCATGTCGGTGCTGGAGATCGCCAATAACGTCGGCTATGAATCACCTTCCCATCTGGCCCATGTGTTCCGCCGGGTGCTGGGTGTTTCGCCGGATGAGTGGCGCCGAGGCTGATACCGCTTCAACTTTTTTGATGTCCCGATCCCGCGCATGATCCGGCCCGATCCCGTGCGCCACAAATTTGTCATCCGTTCATCCTCACTCCGTCAACAACAAACAAGTCCGGCCTACCGGACGAGGAGGGGCGGTGAGTGCAAAACCCTTTATCAGCTTCGCTGGGGTGCAGAAAAGCTTCAAAGTCGAGGGCCGCCAGTTTGTGGCCGTGCGCAATGTGACACTCCAGGTTCAACGGGGTGAAATCATCACCCTGGTGGGCCCTTCGGGCTGCGGCAAGTCCACCTTGCTCAACATGACCGCCGGGCTCTTTGGCCCCACTGAAGGCCAGGTGCATTACGACGGCGCCGAGGTCAAAGGCGTCAACACCCGGGTCGGCTACATGACCCAGGCCGACCACCTGCTGCCGTGGCGCACCGTGGCCGGCAACATCGCCGTGCCGTTGCAAATCCGCCGCATGCCCAAGGCCCAGATCGACAGTCGTGTCGAGGAACTGATGGCGTTGGTGGGCCTCACCGGTTTCGGCGAAAGCTACCCCAACCAGCTTTCCGGAGGCATGCGCAAACGCGCGGCCATGGCGCGCTTGATGGCCAGCGATCCGGAAACCCTGTTGATGGACGAACCCTTCGGCGCCCTTGATGCGCAGATGCGTTTGACCCTGCAAACCGAACTCTTGCGCCTGTGCCGCAAGCTGAACAAGACCGTGCTGTTCGTCACCCACGACGTCGACGAAGCCATCGCGCTGGCCGACCGTTGTGTGGTGTTCGCCGGCCGCCCCGGCACCATCGACCATGTGCTCGATATTCCCCTGGCCGGCGAACGCAACCTCGTGCAATTGCGCTCCGACCCACGCTACGTGGAACTCTGCGCCGCCCTCTGGAAACGCCTGGCGCCGGATGTGGCCGGTGCGGCGGATCCTTCCTCATTGGCCCACTCGCTGGAGGTCGTATGATCCAGGTCTATCGCTTGCTGTTCCTGGTGTTCCTGCTGGTGTTCTGGGAATGCGTGTCGCGCTGGTTCGGTGTGGAATTCTTCATCAGCCGGCCTTCGGCGGTGGCGCAAAGCTTGTGGAAAATCCTCATGAACGGGGTGTTTTTCTACCACGCCGGCATCACCACGCTGGAAGCGGTGCTGGGCTTCTTCTTCGGCTCCCTCGCTGGCTTGATCGCCGGTCTGGTATTGGGCCGCGCCAAGCTCTTGGCCGACATCCTCGACCCGTTTCTGACCGCGTTCTACAGCTTGCCGAAAGTCGCGCTGGCGCCGCTGTTCATCCTCTGGTTCGGCATCGGTTTGCCGATGAAAGTCATCCTCACCGCCGCTGTGGTGTTCTTTCTGGTGTTCCTCAACACCTACAGCGGTGTGCGCAACGTCTCCCGCGAGCAACTGACCATCCTGCGCCTGATGGGCGCCAAGGAGCGCGACCTGCTGACCATGGTGGTGATCCCGTCGGCCTTCACCTGGGTGTTCACCGGCCTGCGCTTGTCGGTGCCCTACGCGCTGATCGGCGCGCTGGTGGGCGAGATCATCGCCGCCAACCGTGGCCTGGGTTACCTGCTCTCGGATGCTGCCTCGCAGTTCGACACCGCCGGTGTGTTTGCCGCGCTGGTGGGGATCATCGCCCTGGCGCTGATCCTGAACACCGCGGTGAAGCTGGCCGAGCGCAGGTTGATGCCGTGGAAAGCCAACGAAGCGGAACGTGAAGTCGCGGTTTAACCCCCAAAATCTGTGGAGCCTGATCATGTTGAAACCACTGTTCATCGCCAGCGTTTTACTCGCGTCATGTATGCCCACCGCACAGGCCCAGGACCTGACCAAAGTCACCCTGGCGTTCCCCAGCGAAGGCTTCCTCTACGTGCCGATCTACGTCGCGCAGAAGCAAGGTTACTTCGCCGATGAAGGCCTGAACGTCGACGTCATCGTGTTCCAGAAAGGCGGCTCGGCAGCACTCACCGCCGTGCTGGGGCGTGATGCCGATGCGTACGTCGGCCTGCCCGCCGTCGCGGTGCGTGCCCGTACCAAGGGCCAGGACGTCCAGGCGTTTGCCGCCGTGCAAACCCAGTTCGGCAGCACCGTGGTGATCGACGGCGCTTCGGCGCAAAAGGCCGGTGTGTCGGCCACTTCATCCCTGGAGGCCCGCGCCCAGGCGCTCAAGGGCTTGAAGATCGGCGTCACCGGCCCCGGCAGCACCACCGACATGCTGGTGCGCTACCTGGCCAAGGACGCGGGCCTCAACCCGGACAAAGACTTCACCATCATGCCCATCGGTGGCGCGCCGAACATGCTCGCGGCGTTTTCCCAAGGCAGCATCAACGGCTTCTCGTTGTCGCCACCCACCATCACCACCGCTGAAAAACAGGGCGGCTTTGTGCTGATGGACCTGGCCAAGGGCGAATACAAACCCCTGGACGGCTTCCTCTTCACCGCGATGATTGCCCGCGAAGACTGGCTGGCCAACAACAAGGCCACCGCCGAGAAAATGGTCCGCGCCCTGTGGCGTGCCGAGCACCTGATCGCCAGCGACCCGGACAAGGCTCGCGAATCGGTACGCCCGTATTTCGCCAACACCGACGCCGCCATCTTCAATGCCGCCTGGACCGCCTCGTTGCCGTCCTACCCGGCGACGCCACGGATCGAGAAAGACGGTGTTGAGAAAAACATCCGCTTCATGAACGCGGTGGAGAGCGACCCGGTAAAACTCGACCCGCAGCAGGTCTACACCAACTCCATCGTCGACGCCGTGGCGCCGACTGTTTCCACCCTTCAGGGAGAGGCGAAATGACGCCCGAAGTTCACCTGGTCAATGTTTTTCCCGCCACTGCCCGTGGCGGCAACCCCGCGCCAACCGTGGCCGTGGCCGATGGCATGAGCGATGCCGACATGCAGCAAGTCGCCCGCGACTACGGCCATGAATGCGGCTTTGTATTTGCCCCGCCGGCCGGCAGCGAATTTGATTTTGCCTTGCGCTTCTGGGTGCCCAACCACGAGATGGAAATGTGCGGGCACGCCACCGTGGGAGCGGTGTGGCTGCTGGATCAATTGGGCATGCTGCACAAGGATCGCCTGACGTTATCGACACTGAGCGGTCGGGTGGATGCGCGGATCACCGCTGCGGGCACCCCGGATATCCAGGTGGAAATCAGCCAGCCCAAGGGCCAGGTCGAGGCGTTGAACGACGCCGAAGTCGAGGCCGAGATTCTGTCGGTGCTCGGCATCACCTCCAACGAACTGGCACCGCTGCCGATCCAGAACGCCTGCACCAGCCGGGTGAAAACCCTGATCGCGCTGAAAAGCGTAGCGGTACTGGACAGCCTGAAACCGGACTACCGGCGAATGCAGCAACTGTGCGAGCGCCTTGGTTCCACCGGTTTGTACCCGTACGCGCCCTCGGACCTGGAAGGGCGACAGTTCGATGCGCGGCAATTTCCCAAGTCCTCGGGCTACCCGGAAGACGCCGCCACCGGCATCGCCGCAGCGGCGTTGGCGTTTGGTTTGCTGCACAACGGCCTGGTGACGGCAGATGAACGCCCGGTGCATATCCGCCAGGGGCGGGCCATGGGCCGGCCTTCGAAAATCTCCCTGCGGTTTCGCCGGGATGAGGCGGGGCAAGTCGCAGGCTGCTGGCTGGGCGGGCATGTGGAATTTGTCGAGGAACCGGCATGAGCGTGCGCGAAAAACTGAAAGCGCTCGGCCTGGAGCTGCCTGAGGCACCGAGCCCCAAGGGCGACTACGTGCCGGTGACGATTCATGGCGGCGTGGCGTATGTCAGCGGGCAGGTTTGTCGACAGGGTGACCACGTGATCACCGGGCCGGTGACGGACCAGACGCTGCCTTCGTTGGTTAACGAAGCGGGGCAGACGTGCGTGCTGCGGGCGTTGAGCGTGCTGGACCAGGCGGTAGGGCTGGAGAACGTTGAGCGCATCCTGTTTGTACGCGGGTTTGTGTTGGGCGGGGAAGGTTTCCAGGGGTTCTCCAGGGTGGTCGACGGCGCGTCGCAGCTGTTGATCGAGCTGTTTGGCGAACGCGGCCGGCACGCGCGCTCGGCGGTGGGCGTGGCGGGACTGCCCGGCAACGGTCTGCTTGAACTGGAACTGACGGCAGTCGTTACCTGATAACCACCCGACCCAATGTGGCGAGGGAGCTTGCTCCCGTTGGGCTGCGCAGCAGCCCCAAAACCGGTGAACGCAACGCCCCAGGCATACCGCGCCCACCGGATGGGGAGCGCTTCGCACTCCAGCGGGAGCAAGCTCCCTCGCCACAGAAATAGACTCGCTTTGACCTCTACAGCAACCCCGACGAACGAGTAAACTGCCCGCCTTTTATCCTCACGACGAGACGGTGAGCTTTTGAACGCAGGAAAAACCGCAGGGCTGTTGCTACTTGCTGCCTTATTGGCCGGCTGCGGCACCTCGCCACCCCGCACCCCCAACGACATCTGCGGCATCTTTCGCGAAAAAGACGACTGGTACGACGCCGCCAAGGTGACCCAGGCGCGCTGGGGCGTGCCGATCCAGGTACCGTTCGCCATCATGTATCAGGAGTCCGGCTTTCGACAGGACGCCAAGACCCCGCGTAAATACCTGTTGTGGATCATCCCCTGGGGCCGTGTGTCTACTGCCTCCGGCTATGCCCAGGCCAAGGATGAAGTGTGGAGCGACTACCAGAAAAGCACCGGTCGTACTGGCGCCGGCCGACAGGACTTTGACGACGCCATCGATTTTGTCGGCTGGTACATGGACAAGACCTACACCATCAACGGCGTGTACAAATACGATGCCTACGGCCAATACCTGAACTACCACGAAGGCTGGGGCGGGTATCGTCAGCGCACCTATGCGAGCAAAGCCTGGCTGATGCCGGTGGCCGGCAAGGTGCAGGCGCGTTCGCAGATGTATGCGGCGCAATATGCGGGCTGCAAGAACGATTTGGGACGGGGTTTCTGGAGCCGGTTCTGGCATTGGCTGTGACTGCCCGGGCAGTCCGTTGCCCGGCGTAGGAGATAGAGATTAAACGGCCAGCCATCCCACCAATGGCACCACCATCAGGGTGCTCAGCGCCATTGAGATTACGTTGCCGATGTAGGGGTGGAAGTGGGGCGGCAACCGTCCTGCAATGGCGCAGGCCAGTGGCGGCGCGATCAATGCGCCGAGCAATGCACTTGATCCCATCACTTCCCAACTGCCGCCATGGGTCAGCACGGCTGCCGGTACCACCGAAACCAGCGGAACATACGTGGGATACCAGCCGCGTTTGATCCACTGATGTCGCCAGATCACCACGCCCAGTGCAGATGTCAGCGCTTGTGCGCCGATCAGATGCACTACCAGCCCAGATCCATAGGCCGGGCTCACCGGGTTCAACGCGTAAGCCAGTAATACGCCAGCCAACAAGCCCAGGCTGGCCAGTTCATTGCCGAAGAATGGCGCTTCGGAAAAGTCAGCCAATACCCTTCGCGCACTCCACACCAGGCCATAGGTCGGCGGTTTCAATGGAGCAGGCTTTTGCGGCGCGACGTAATCACTGCGCACCAGTGCCGGCACCCGACGGCACAACACAAAGGCAATCACACTGCCCACCGCCATTCCCAGTACATTGCCGATCACAGCCGGCAAGCCCAGTGGCAGGCAGAGATAATTGACGATCAGTAAACACATCGGTGTGACCAGTACGGCTCCCAGCACGGCACCGTTGAGCGTGACCTTCCAGCCACCCCCGAACATCAGCACCATGGCCGCTGGCAGCGAAACAAACGCCGCAAACGTCGGCTGCCACGTGTCAGCGGTGACGGTCCAGCCCCACAACGCATTACTCAGCAGTAAACCGAGTAATGAACTGGTTACCAGCCACGGCCACAGCCCAGTACCGTACGAGATGGCAAAGCCTTGCCAGGACTTGCCTGTACGGCTGGCCCACCACGCCAGATACGCGCCGCCCAGCAGGCCGAGTGAGGCCAGTTCATGTTTGTAGAACGCGACTTCGCTGATATCCCCTAGCACCCAGCGCAGCCAGGCGCTGGGGTGGGGAAGGCTGGTCACCATATCGGCATAACCGGGCCAGGGGTAAGCAAGGGCTATCCACAGGATCAACAAAGCACTGGCAAGCCCCAGCGCGATGACGGTGTTATCGGCCCGGGAGCGGTCTGCACGCGGCTTTTCCAAAAGGGTTTCCATGAGGCGCCCTCCGATCAGCGTGGCAGGGCGCGATGCTGGGTATACCCGAGCATCTGGTCGTAAATATCCGCACGTCGGTCCCGCTGCAAGTCGTTGAGGCTATTCCAGATAGGCGCACTGCGGGCGCTGGTGAGGTCAACGTCGGCAAACAGAATCTCCTGCCGATTCGCCGAAGCCACCGCGCCGATGGGCCAGCCATTGGTCCCGGCAATCAGCGAGCACCCCAGATACCGCGCATCGCGCTCCTCGCCGATACGGCTGGCTGCGGCGATAAACACGTTATTGACGTGGGCTGCGGTCATCGTGAGGTACGACGCCATGCACTTCCCCGCGTCGTCGAACAGCGGAGGCGGGGTCCAAACCCAGTTATTCAGGCTGCAAATAATATCGGCGCCTTGCTGACTGAGAATGCGCGGCACCTCAGGAAACCAGATGTCCCAGCAGATCAACAGTCCTATACGGCCTATGGGCGTTTCAAAGACGGGAAACCCGACATCGC
The DNA here is from genome assembly GCF_000242655.1 of Pseudomonas sp. PAMC 25886. Classification (NCBI taxonomy): domain Bacteria; kingdom Pseudomonadati; phylum Pseudomonadota; class Gammaproteobacteria; order Pseudomonadales; family Pseudomonadaceae; genus Pseudomonas; species Pseudomonas sp. PAMC 25886. Next base: position 501,129 of record NZ_AHHC01000050.1, on the reverse strand, counting down.
CGGGAGTGAACCAGAGCTTTTCCATGTTCCACAGATGGGCCTTGCGGTACTTGCCGATAAAACCGTCCGGCCCAAGCAATACGGCGGTATTGAACAGCTGCATGCCGCAGATTTCGCTGAGGCCTGCCACCAGATACACCTGATGTTTACAGGCGAAATCCGTCCAGGCTTGCACACTCGGCCCGCCCGGAATGGCCTCAGCGTGATCAAACGCGTCCTGACGGCTGGAGAAGAAATAACCACAGTTCGAAAGCTCTGGCAGCACGATCAGATTGGCGCCGCCGCTCACCGCCTCCGTTGCCAGCTCTAGGCTAAGACGCAGGTTGCGCTCCCGGTTTTCCATCCCGACCTGGGGATCGAACTGGAGGACAGCTATGCGAACAGGGCTTGTTGGATCGCTCATTGGGGGGTGACCTCTTATTTTTATTCAGCCAGGAATAGCTGGGTGTTTATAAGAGGCGAGCTGATGTTTAAATGAAAGTCAGACGGTTCCTATAGCGGTGTAGTTTGGTTCCGTTAAGAGTTTTTGTTGTGCGTTGAATTTGATTAGTGTGAATGATCGGTTTTGTATTCTGGATAGTGCTGCATAGAAAATCCCCCGTTGAATGTGGCGCCGGTCCTGTTGCAGATGTTTATTACAGTATCTATTGCCCCTCTAAAGCAAGGCTCGGTCCAGCCAGCATCAACTGAAAAAGATTCGCCGCAGAGATAAAGTCCAGACTTGGATGAGTGATCTTTGTTGTATTTCATTAGGCCCACGGCTTCGTAGTAGGTGCCGGGTCTGTAGAGTTTTGCGCACCCTAATGAGTTTTTGTCATTCATCCAGCGCTGGACGACAGCCTGCTCGTGGCCGATATATGGGGAAATTTTCTCTCGAATGTTTGTAGAGTTGATCAGGATTCTATCCAGTTCCTCAATGCACTTTGCTACCAACTCTTTGTCGCTTAATGAAGAGAGTTTCGTGGCGTCGTCCTCCCATGTATAGCTCAGAAGTATGCAGTCATAGGTGTATTGTTCGTTGTAGCGATAGGTGTACACATCATGTATGAAGCTGTCGGTCACAATGGCTTGAGGGATTTTCGTGTTTTTTGATAGGAATGACTTTTTTAAGGGGGCGTATACTTTGCAGCTAGTCTCCCAGTGAGCGGTTTTATATGCGTTTATCGTATCGAAAGGAAGCATCTCTTGATCGAAGCCCTCAAGGGTTATCTGCGTTTCGATCAGCCACGAAGGTAAAGTGATGATGACCGAATCGAATTCAGCAGAGCAGGGTTCAGATTTTTTAGGGTTGCTTGAGTTCCAATCATAATGGACTCGTATTTTTCCGCTTTTAAGTTTTTCCAACCTTTTTACGGGAGAGTCAGTCAGTAAACCGGTCTTCCTTTCGAGACTATGTTCATAAACGGATTTTCCTGTTTCGGGAGTGCTCATAAAGAGCATGCACTCTGCCAAGGCGCCTAGGCCTTTGTAGTTGGGTTTATTAAACCTAAGCCCCCTGGAGTCGAAAACGGCTGAGCTTTTCAGGTGTGGAGAGTCGACAGCCATGCCGTCCATATTGACTCGGCCATGAATCAACTGGAGGTGACTGCTGAAACCGAAAATCGCAGTACGTAAGGGATAGAGTGAGCATATGTCATAAAATGCTCCCCAACTGCCATCACCGATTCCAATTGCGTAGAACACCGCCGACTCTTGTGTCGTCATCCCCATTCCTCCGAAGTCCCCGGGATGATCCCTGCGCCAAGACTCAATAGCTGGCATTTTCACCAGATCCCGAAACGAGATACTTTCGTACTTTTTAACTATGGCCGCCCAAAATAACTCCCATTGCTCACTTGCGTATAACTCCGCGACTTTCCGTGTTAGACGTCTGGCAAAATCTTGCCATTTTGCATACACGGCTCTTAGCGTTTCGCCAGGTGGAGGTGTTACCCCGTCTCTGTTTTTCCAGATCAGCATTGTGGGCTGACTGCTATTGTCTATGCTCCCTTCGCGTAAGTAGATACCGGTTGACTTGACCCAGGGGCTTCCGGGGTTTGGGAAGTTTGAATGAGCCAATTCAAATTCTTTGGCGTAATAGGCCATCAGAGACCTACCCTCAGTGGGCTGCTCGTCAGATCGGTTAAAGAAGGGCATACGCATCGCGCCCATTTCAAAGGGTGGACGTCCTATGTTATTGGATTGTTGTCCTCCAAGCACAGTAAGGTGCCTGCCGCCGATTCGCTTGGATTTTTCAAGCAACGTTATATTTTCAAATCCACAGCGATAAAGTTCTCGGGCGGTAGTAAGCCCTGTTATGCCAGCTCCGATAATACAGATGCTGTGATCCGAATTGGCCGAGGTGGCGATTCCGTCTTTTTGCTCTACCAGGGCCCGGTAGTCAAAACATAAGTCTGGAGGGCCAGGAAAACGTCCTCGCCATTTATTTTGAATAGATCTCTTTACTCTAGAATAACTAGTTGCGATGTCGGCTGGGTAATTAAATTCTGATCCTATGGTCATGTAAATCATCCTTGGTGTTTATGTTCGTGGGTGGTTAGGCTGCTCGCTGACTCGGCTAACGTAAATAAGCGATTGGCACTGTGTGATAGGGTCGTTTTCATCGGTTTTTGTAGGCAGTTCTAGCTGAGTACGCATTCAAGTTGGCTAAGTGCTGATTGGGTGTGGGTTAAGCCCGAAAAGTGTTTTAAACGCACGCAGAACGATATAGTTCGGCCGGTATGCAATCCTAATACCGAGCTTGCCAAGCGTGACCGGCTCTGGGAAAACGTCCGTTACACACAACGAGAAAACACCATGAGCAACGAACTGCAAATCACCGACATCCGCCTCGGCGACGGCAAAGCCGTGGTCAAAGGCGCCCTGATCACCACCCAATACACCGGCACCCTCGAAGACGGCACGGTGTTCGATTCCTCCTGGGAGCGCGGCAAGCCGTTTCAATGCGTGATCGGTACCGGGCGCGTTATCAAAGGCTGGGACCAAGGCCTGATGGGCATGAAAGTTGGCGGCATTCGCACGTTGTTTGTGCCGGCGCACCTGGCTTACGGTGAGCGGTCGATGGGCGCGCATATCACGCCCAACAGCAATCTGCGGTTTGAGATCGAGTTGCTGGAAGTACTCACACGGGATGATTGAGGAGCGATGAACATGGAGGTTGTTGAAACAGTGGAGTTGCCGCGCAGTTCGATAGCGGGCATTCGGGTGGTGGAGCTGACCCTTGAGGATGAGGCCGAGCTGCAGCGCTTTTTCGAGGCGGCGCCGGAGTATTTCCTTGCAGTGAATGGTGAACCTGCCACGCCCACTGAGGCACGGGATGAGTTGACGCTTCAGTTGCCTGATACCTGGAGCTACACGCGGATGTACTGGATTGGCTATCGCGATGCCGAAGGGCAACTGGTGGCGGTGGTGAATGTGGCGTCTGATCTGCTGGCGGTCGGGGTGTGGCATATCGGGCTGTTGTTGGTGGCCACGCCGTTGCACGGCAGCGGGTTTGCGCACCAGTTACATGCGGATTTCCAGGACTGGGTGGTGAGCCTTGGGGCGCGCTGGTTGCGGCTGACGGTGGTGGTAGGGAATGCCAAGGCCGAGCGATTTTGGCCCAGGCTTGGGTATGTTCAGGTGCGTACCCGGGATGGGATAGAGATGGGGCGGCAGGTGAATCGGGTTTCCATTCAGGTGAAGCTGCTGGAGGGAGGGCAGGTTGACGAGTACCTGTCGCTGGTCGCCCGTGATCGACCCGGGGCGATATAGACAGTCCACCCGGAATTTTCAGGTGTACACCTCCAGTGTGGGAGCTGGCTTGCCTGCGATGGCGGTGGTTCAGTGATGAATTGGCTGGCTGACACTCCGCCATCGCAGGCAAGCCAGCTCCCACATTTCATTGGTGCCATGTTCAATATCTTTGCTTGAAGACCCACCTGAACCCTCCCTGAAGAACCTCCCCAAACCCATTGGGTAAATTTTCCTACGGTTTACTCTCCTGAAATCACAGCGTAAGCTTCGCGCGTTTTCATCAATAGCGGAGACCCTCAGTGGGTACTTGTTCGAGTGACAGTCGTCGGCCGGTCTCGATAACCGGCACATACTTGGCAAGATAACGCGCATTTTTCCGATGCCGTTGTCTCGCCCAACAGCGAGAAGCGGCATCCCGGTGGCGGCCTGTCCTGGCCCGATCCCGAATTCCCTCTCATCGACACTTGACGGTACGTGATGCCTTGCATCGCGGTACTACGGACGCGCCTGTCTGCTGACCCAGACGCTGAAGGTTTCTATATCCGCAAGTTTGGCTCGTAAAGAATAGGGAAGACGCCTATGCAAGCAATCAACAACATCAACCTCAACTCGCTGGTCGACACGCTGGTCAGCCTCACTGCGGCCTTCATTCTCGGTGGGCTGATTGGTTTCGAACGCCAGTACCGCCAGCGCACGGCGGGCTTGCGCACCAACGTGCTGGTGGCGGTGGGGGCGGCGATTTTCGTCGACATGGCCAACCGCCTGGGCGGCGCCGAAGGGGCGGTGCGGGTCGTGGCCTACGTGGTCTCGGGCATCGGTTTTCTCGGTGCCGGCGTGATCATGCGGGAAGAAGGCAATGTGCGCGGGCTCAATACCGCTGCTACGCTCTGGGCCTCGGCGGCGGTGGGCGCCTGTGCCGGTGCCGACCTGATCCTGGAAGCGCTGCTGGGCACACTGTTTGTGCTGGCGGCCAATACCTTGCTGCGACCGATCGTCAATAACATCAACCGCCAGCCATTGGACGTGGTGTCGGCCGAGGTGACCAACATTCTGTACGTGGTGGCCCGGCGTACCCAGCAAAAGGCGGTATTGGCCTTGCTCGAAGCCGAACTTGCACGTTGCAACTACCCGGCCAGCGATGTGGACGTGCGTCCCTTTGGTCCTGAAGAGGTGGAAATCGAGGCGACGCTGGCCGTGACCTCGGTGGACGGTGATGAACTGGACGCCCTGGTGGCGCGTATTTCCACCTCGACCCTGGTGGTACAGGCGTTCTGGAGCCCGAGTACCACCGACTAGGCCGCTTCTGCTCCCAGGGAGCCGGCTGTTTACTATGCTTCTAGTGAGGAAAAGTCCTACATAAGCCTAGGACTATCCCTTCAGTTGTTGCGTCATTCCATTGGTAAGGTTGCGCGCTTGCGACTAGCCAGGCACGCAGGTGCCGCTACCCATGGCCAGGCGTTTTTCAAGTGAAGGGACCCGCTTTTGTTTGTAGGAATGTTCAGCTCCGTTCGTCGGAACTGGTATTTCTCACAGGTAGATAGGTCCCGTGTGATGTGTAACGGTACTGAATCCTCCCAGGGGAGCCCTATGAGCAAAGCTTTAATCGTGGATGACCATCCATTTATCCGCGCCACCGTGCGGTTTCTGTTGAAACAGGAAGGTTTCGATACGATCTACGAGGCCGGTAACGGCGCCGACGCCATGCAGATTGCCAGGGAGGAGCGCCCTGAACTGATCATCCTCGACCTGGCCATGCCGAAGTTGGGTGGCCTGGAGGTGATCAGCCGGATCAAGGCGCTGGGCCTGCCCTGCAAAATCCTGGTGCTGACGTCCTACCTTGCGGTGTTTTTTTCCACCCGTTGCATGCGCGCCGGTGCGATGGGGTTTGTCGCCAAGACCGGCGAGCTGGATGAGCTGCAAAAAGCGATCAAGGCTGTGATGTCCAACTACAGCTGCTTTCCCAGCTTGCCCACCAGCTCGGTGCGCCGGGACGATTTACAGTCCACTGAACAGGACCTGGTGGCGGAGCTTTCCGACCGCGAGTTGACCGTGCTGCAGAAGCTCGCGCTGGGGCTGGGCAACAAGGAAATCGCCGAAGACATGCTGCTCAGCCACAAGACCATCAGCACCTATAAAACCCGCCTGAAGGAGAAGCTGAGAATGTCGTCGGTGGTGCATTTATCCAAGTTCGCCCAGCGCAATCACTTGATCTGAAATGACCACACTCCGGGTCCTGTGGCTCAGTGCAAGCGTATGGCTGGGCTTGCTCTGTATACATAGCCCGGCCCTGGGTGAGCCTCGGCCCCTGTTGCTGTTGGGGCACTCTCTCCTCGAAACCCCGGCAGCCGCGCTGGATGAAGCTGACTGGCGCTGGTTACGCGAGCGCCGCCGCTTGTTGATGGGGATCTCGGGGCCCGATTACGCGCCGTTTGAGTTGAGCAGCAACGATGAGCTTGAAGGGATCACGGCGGATTACACGGCGCTGATCGGCGATGCGTTGAACGTCAGGATCGAAGTGCGTCGCTACGACAATCGCGATGCGGTCATCACTGCGCTCAAGCGCGGCGAGGTGGACTTTGTGGGGTCGGCCAACGGTTACGAAGCGGCTGACCCGCAGCTTGTGCTGTCGCGCTCCTACGCCATGGATCAACCCACCCTGGTCACCCGTTCCGGCGACAGCCAATCCCTGAGTGCAGACCTCGCCGGCAAGCGTGTGGCGATGTTCTATCACTATATGCAGCCGGATGCGGTCCAGGCGTTTTACCCCCATGCCCGGATAGAGCTGTTCCCATCGAGTTTCGAGGCCATCGGTGCCGTGGCGTTCGGCCAGGCAGATGTCTACCTGGGCGACGCCATCAGCACCAATTACCTGATCAACCGCAACCACTTGAACAACGTTCGGATGGCTGACTTCTCGTCACTGGAAGTCAACCCGTTCGGCTTCGCATTTGCCCGGGACAACACCCGCCTGCTGCGTATCGTCAATGGCGCACTGGCCGTCATTCCGGCCAGTGAGCAGATGGAAATCCTGCGGCGCTGGAGTGCCGGCAATCTAGGGGTCCTGGGGTCGGACCGGCTGCGCTTGAGTGCCAGTGAGCAGCGTTGGCTGGAGCGGCACCCGCGGATAAAGGTGGCGGTGCTCGACAAGTTCCTGCCCATTTCATTTCTCGGCAAACAGGCCGAGTTTGAAGGCCTGAGCGCCGAGGTATTGGCCCGCATCAGCTTGCGCACCGGGTTGAAATTCGACGTGGTCGCCGGCACCTCATTGCCCCAGCAGCTTGACAAGGTCAGCGCGGGCGCAGCGGACATGATTGCAGTCGTGACCCCCGGCAATGAGCACGCCGACAAGGTGCGCATTACCCGACCTTACCTGATCAACCCGTATGTACTGGTCAGTCGTACCGACGCCGGCAACCCGCTCACCCTGGAAGACATGGCCGGCAGGCGCCTGGCATTGCTGGGTGGCAATAGCCAACAGGAAAGCATCGCCCGGGACTATCCCACCATCAAGTTTGTGCCCGCCGAGAACCCCGAACAGAGCATGGCGCTGGTGGCCAACGGCAGTGCCGATGCCGCCGTCATTACGTTGATCGGTGCGCGCTACATCATCGCCCGCGAGTACCGTGACCGGTTACGGGTGACCAGCACCATCGGCTCCGAACCGGCCCGCATCGCATTTGGTGTCAACCGCAGCCAATTGGAGCTGTATTCGATCCTCGACAAGGCGCTGCTGAGCATCACGCCACAGGAAATGGATGATTTGACTGGCCACTGGCGCAGTGAAGTCGTGATTGAGGACAGCTACTGGTTGCGCCACCGTAACGCGATTATCCAGGGCTTCGGCCTGGCGGCGTTGCTGCTGCTGATCACCCTGGGCTGGGCAATTTATCTGCGCCGCCTGATACGCAAGCGGGCCCAGGCCGAGCGTGCGCTGAGTGACCAGATGCGGTTTATGAGCGCGTTGATCGATGGCACGCCCCATCCGATTTACGTGCGTGATCGCCTGGGACGGTTGATGGCATGCAACAGTGCTTATCTTGATGTGTTCGGTTTCAAGCTGGAGGACGTGGTGGGCAAAACGGTGGTCGAGACCGACACCGGCAACCGCCCTCAGGCGCAGTCGTTTCATGAGGACTACCTGCGGTTGATGGAGCGGGGCGAGCCGCAGATTCACGACCGCGTGCTCAAGGTGCCGGGTGGCACGGCCCTGACGATTTACCACTGGATGCTGCCGTACCGCGACGGTGATGAGCAGGTGGTGGGCATGATCGCCGGCTGGGTGGATGTCAGCGAGAGGCAACACCTGCTGGGCCAGCTGCAGGAGGCCAAGGAGGACGCCGACGCTGCCAACCGTGCCAAGACCACCTTCCTAGCAACCATGAGCCATGAGATACGCACGCCCATGAACGCTGTGATCGGCATGCTCGAACTGGCCTTGAAGGCCGCCGAACAGGGGCGGGCCGACCACGATGCGCTGGAGGTGGCCGCCGATGCGTCGCGGGGCATGCTGGAGTTGATCGGCGATATCCTCGATATCGCACGCATTGAGTCAGGCCACCTGTCCCTGGCCATGGAGTCGTCGAACCTGCATGAGTTACTGACGTCTGTGGCGCGGGTGTTCGATGGCCTGGCGCGGGCCAAGGGGTTGGTATTGCAGGTGGAACTCGACCCGCTGATTGATCGATATGTGCTGGTGGACCCGATGCGTTTCAAGCAGGTGGTGTCGAACCTGCTGAGCAACGCCATCAAGTTCACCCCCCAGGGCCAGGTGAAGCTGGGCGCTTCCGGCTCCTCGGCGATTGCCAACGGGTACCTGAACCTCAGGCTGTGGGTGGAAGACACCGGCATCGGCATCAGTGTCGAAGACCAGAAACGCCTGTTCAACCCGTTTATCCAGGGCAGCAACACCGCGCAATCGGCGCGCAGTGGCTCGGGCCTGGGCCTGGTCATCAGCCGCAACCTGTGCGAGATGATGGGTGGCCAGTTGCAGTTGAGCAGCCTGCTGGGGCAGGGCACGCGGGTGGACGTCACCCTGGCACTGGCGGTCGCCGACCCGGCGTTGATGCCGGCCGTCTCCATTGCCCTGGAAACCCCTCCGGCCAACGCGCTGAGCATTCTGGTGGTGGATGACTACCCCGCCAACCGCTTACTGCTGGCCCGGCAGTTGAGTTTTCTGGGGCATCGAATCACCACCGCCGAAGATGGCGTCGAGGGGCTTGAGCGCTGGTTGTCGGGGCAGTTTGACGGGGTGATTACCGACTGCAACATGCCGTTCAAGGACGGCTACGAACTGGCACGGGATATCCGCACCCTGGAGCGCGAGCGCGGTCTGGCGCCGTGCCTGCTGCTGGGGTTTACCGCTAATGCTCAACCGGAGGAGGTCGAGCGTTGCCGCCAGGCCGGCATGGACGGCTGCCTGTTCAAACCCACCGGGTTAGAGGATTTGCACGCGGCCCTGGCGTCGCGCACGGCGACGCCTTCGGTGGCCCCGGGTGAGGCGTTATCGGGTGTGGACTTGAGCCATCTGGAGAAATTGACCGGGGGCGATATCGACGCGGTCAAAGAACTGCTGGTGCCGCTGCTCGACAGCCTTGAGGCGGATCACGGGCAACTGGCGACATTACAAAAGACCGCAGACTTTGCCCGCCTGCATGACCTCGCCCATCGCACCAAGGGTGGCGCAAGGATGGTCACGGCCCAGGCCCTGATGGACTGCTGTGAGCAACTGGAGAAGGCCTGCGAGCGACAGGCCCATGACGAACTGGCCGGCGCTGTCGCCGCTGTGGACGACGCGCTGGGGCAGTTGCATCACACGCTATCGCTCTATTGCAACCCGCCCGGGGTTTAGTCCCAGTTCGGCGCGATGCCTTTGGGGCTGGTCAGGCGATGGCCGCGCTCCAGGCCTGCGATCTGCGCCATGTCGGCGTCAGTCAAGGTCAGGTCCAGCGCCTTGAGGTTGCTGGCAAGGTTGGCGCGTTTGGTCGACGATGGAATCACCGCATAGCCCAGTTGCATGGCCCAGGCCAGGGTCACTTGCGCCGGGGTGGCGTGATGACGGTCGGCGATCTGCTGGATCACCGGGTCTTTCAGCACTTCGCCGTAGGCCAGGGTCATGTAGGAGGTGATCTGGATGCCCTGGGCCTTGGCAAAATCCACCACCGTGCGGTTTTGCAGGTACGGGTGCAATTCGATCTGGTTGGTCGCGATATGCTCGGCACCGACGGCGGCAATTGCCTGCTTCATCAGGTCGACGGTGAAGTTGGAAATGCCGATCTGCCGGGTCAGGCCCTGGCGCTTGGCTTCCAGCAACTGGCCCATGAATTCGGCGACCGGCACCTGGTCTTCCGGCGATGGCCAGTGGATCAGGGTCAGGTCCAGGTAATCGGTCTGGAGTTTGCGCAGGCTTTCCTTGAGGCTGGGAATCAACTGGCCTTCGGCGAAGTTGGCGATCCAGATTTTGCTGGTGATAAACAGCTCGTCCCGTGGGATGCCGCTGTCGGCAATGGCCTGGCCGACATCGGCTTCGTTTTCGTAGATTTGCGCGGTGTCGATGACACGGTAGCCCAGCTCCAGGCCGGTGCTGACGGAGTCTATGACGACCTGGCCTTGCAGGCGGAACGTGCCGAGGCCGAATGCGGGAATGGACATGGGTGACTCCTGAAGTGATGTGAACAATGGAGTCGAGTATCGGCTCCTCGTTCCTTCAGAAAAACCGCTGAATCCGAAAAGGACTCTTTACCAAAAGTCATGAGTGGTGAAGAGCAAAAGCAAACACGGCCCGATGTAGGCGCTGGCTTGCCGGCGATGCAGGCGACCCGGTCTTTCAGATACACCGAGGGGATGCCATCGCCGGCAAGCCAGCTCCTACGGAAGTTCAGCCAGTTTTTTGAATTGCCTCGCCAGCTCCAACACCACCCGGCCGCTGCTCACGGTAGGCACCAAATGGGTAAACGGAATATCGATCATCCGGTTCTCCCGCACTGCCCGCAGACGCGACAACACCGGGTCATTGGTCAACAACTGGCGCTTCCTGCTGGCCGGCGACCACACCGCGTCTGCCAGCAAAATCACATCCGGGTCGCTCATCAGCAGGGTTTCACTGCTCACGGTGACGCGGTATTGGTTGACCCCGGCAAACACATTGCGCGCCCCGGCAGCCGCCACCAGCGTGGTGACGAAGCCTCGCCGGCCTTCGCTGTCCAGGCCGTTGACTTCACTGTCCAGGTAAAATACCGACAGCGGTTTACCCTCGCCAATCAGCGCCTGGGCACGGGCCAGGTCAGCGTCCATGGCATCGCTCAACTCACGTGCCCGGTGCTGTTTGTGCACCAGCGCGCCAAGAGTGAACAGGTCGTTGCGGATATGCCCGAAGTAATCCAGTGAGTGCCCGTCGCACGCCGATTCGAGCAAGTACGACGCCACCCCGTTGCCGGCCAGGCCAGTACGGGAAGTGACGCCGGTGCCGAACGCCGTGGCAAAACCACCGACCACCAAATCCGGTTTTTGCGCATAGAGCACTTCGCTGGACGGGTACTTGGGTGCGATCACCGGTACATCGAAGTACTCACCACGTGGGTGGGCCGCACCGTTGTCATCCAGATACGCCACGCCCACCAACGCCGGGCCAACGTCCAGCGCCAACAACAGGTCGGCAGCATGCTGGTTGAGGGCCAGGATGCGCGAGGGTGCAGCGTGTTCGGCGGCCCAGGTCTGGTTGCAGTTGCGATAACTGTCGGCCCACACCGGCGCGGCGCAGAGCAGGGCGCCCAACAGCAGCCAGGGGGCTCTCATGGGCGCTCCTTGATCAGCAGATCCTCGACGACCTCGCCGCCCACCAGGTGCACTTCCACCAGTCGCTGCACATCGGCGTGGGTGTGCACGCCGTACCAGCAGGTGTCCGGGTACACCGTCACAATCGGCCCCAGGTTGCACGGGAACTGGCAGTGGGTGCGGGTCAGCAATACGCCGCCGGGTTTTTCGATGCGGTCGTGTGCCAGCAGGTGGCGGCGCAGGGTTTTCCACAGTTGCAGGGCGCCACGCTGGGTACAGCGCGGGCCGGTGCACAGGAACACGTGACGGGCGTGGTCAGGCACGTGGGACCAGTCCGGGTGAGTTTCCACTGGCGTACTCATCAGAAGCGGTACGTGTAGCGGACTTCGGAGGTGAACGGCCGTCCGAGGTTGTCGACGTTGCTGGCGCGGCTGGTGACGTAGTCGCGGTCCAGCAGGTTCTCTACCAGCAGGCTGACGCGGTGCTGGTGGGCGTTGTCGAGGTAGCGATAGGCGTCGGCGTCGACCACGGTGTAGTTGCCGTACTCGACCTTTTTCGAGCTGACGATATCGCCGATGTAGCGCACGGCCGTGCCGGCGCCCCACATACGATCCACCGATTCATAGCCGACCCGCGAGCGGGCGAAGAACCCGGGGATGTCGTTGATGGTGACCCCGGCACGGGACTCGGTGAGGTTGCGGGTCATGTCGGCCTGCACGCTCCATTGCGCGTTGAGTTGCAGCGTGGCGTCGGCCTCGAAACCGCGCATCTGGATCTGGCCCTGGCCGTTGACCCACTGGATATCGTCCTGGGTGATCAGGTCGGTGATCTTGCGTTTGAACAGCGTGACACTGGCGCTGAAGTCCCGGGCAAACAGGCTGCCCTTGTAGTCGACGCCCAGCTCGGCGTTGCGGCTCTTCTCGGGCTTGAGGTTGCGATTGCCTTTTTCATCATCTTCGTTGACGAACAGTTGCTCGGCGTTCGGCAGCTTGTAGGCGGTGCCGTATTGGCCGCGCAGGGCCCAGTTGTCGTTGAGATCGTAGAGCGAAGTGAGCATGCCGACGGTGGCGCTGTCGCCGCCGCTCATGGCTTCATGGCGTACGCCGATGCTCGGGTGCCAGTTCGGCAGGGCCTCGATGTTCGGCCGCAATTGGGTGTACAGCGCGTGGGCCTGGGCCTTGTTGTCGTCGATGATCAATACATCGTCCTGGCCCTTGAACCACTGGTTGTCGGAACCGAATACCAGCACGTGCTCGCCCGGCAATATGGCCTTGCCTTCGGCCTGCACGCCCCAGTCGGTGAAGCCCCAGTAGTCGTCGTGATTCTTGACCACGGTGCCGCCGCCTACGACATTGTTGATGCGGGTGTAGCGTGTGTCCCAGTCGTTGATATGGCCTTTGACGAAGTAGCTCAGGCGCTCGTTGAGGCTTTGCTCAAAGGTCGCCGTGGCGATCTGTTGCACGCGGTCGTTGGTGGTCTTGCGGTTGTCCACCGGGCGGGCGAAATCCAGGTTGGCGTCGGCGTACTGGTAAAACAGCTCCAGGCGCGTGTCATCGCCAAACGACTGGATCGCCTTGGTGCCAAAGGTGGTGACTTCGTAGGAGCGCTTTTTGTCGGTGACGTTTTTCAGGTCGCGGTTGCGAAACGGCTGGTAGCCCTCGGAGACGTTGCGGCTGACGTAGGCCAGCAAGCCGAGGTCGCCAAACCCGTTGTTGAAAATCTTCTCGACCCGGGCATCGCCGGTGGTGCCGCCGAAGGTGTCCGCGCCCAGGTTCACTTCGCCGGACGCCTCGCGGGTTTGCGGGCTGCGGGTGACGATATTGATCACCCCCGACACCGCCTGGGTGCCGAACAGCAGGCTCTGGCCGCCCTTGAGCACTTCGATGCGCTCGATGGCGTTGGCGGGCAGGGTGTCCAGGTACAGGCCGCCGTACAGCCGGTTGTTCAGGCGCACGCCGTCCAGAAGGATCAACGTGTCATCGTTGCGCCCGCCCAGCAGGGAATAGGTGCCGTAGTCGAACGGGCCGTTCTTGGGCGCCACGTACAGGCCGGGAATGAACATCTGCATCACGCGCGAGACATCGGCAGCGGGGCCGGCGCGTTCAATCTGTTCGCGGGTGACGATCTCGACCTTACTGCCGTACTGGGCCATGTCGGCCACGGTGGTGGACTCCACCGACGGCGCGGAAACGTTGAGTGGCTTGAGTTCGAGGGGGTTGTCGTCGGCCAGCAGCAGGGGGCTGAACAGGCAGCCGAACAACAGGCTGGGCACGGGAGTCTTGAAAGGTCGAATCATAGTCTTCTCGGAAAAGTATCTTTCGCGAAAAGCACGCACGAGTAGGCACCGAGCACACGCCAATACCGGCCCATGCCCGCCCACCGCAGGATTTTGCCAAACAGCATTCCAGGCCGGTCTCCGGGCTCACGCGTATGGACACCTTCACCTTCCCATGGCGCGCTGGCCACAGTGGTGTGTCGAAGGGATCACGCGTCTACCGTTGCGGGGGCAGCACCGGACTGGCTCGGAAAGAGCGGCACCGGTTTCCCGTTTCACCCCATGCACGGCGGCATGAGGCACCTGAAACAGGCCGGCATCTGAACATTCGGAAGACCGTTCGTCAACTTGGCGGGGGGCTTTTCCGGTGGCGGAGTGGGAAGCGACTGACGGATATTGCAGGAAATTTCCCACAGGAGTACAAATGTACTCCATGACAAACTTAACTCCCCGCCGTACCGCCATCCTGACCTTTATCCGCGACCGCATCGCGCAGCAAGGCCAGTCCCCCAGCCTCGCGGAGATCGCCGAGGCGTTCGGCTTTGCCTCCCGCAGTGTGGCGCGCAAGCATGTGGTGGCGCTGACCGAGGGCGGCTTTATCGAGGTCAACCCGAACCAGGCCCGTGGCATTCGCCTGCTCAATCAGCCGGCGCGGCCTGAGCTGCTGGACATCCCGGTGCTTGGCCGGGTGGCCGCCGGCCTGCCCATCGGCGCCGATGCCGAGGTTCACAATCGCCTGCTGCTCGACCCGGCCCTGTTCGCGAAAACCCCGGATTACCTGCTGCGGGTGCAGGGCGATTCGATGATCGAAGACGGCATCCTCGATGGCGACCTGGTGGGCGTGCGCCGCAGTGCCGAGGCCTTGAACGGGCAGATCGTGGTGGCGCGCCTGGACGGTGAAGTCACCATCAAGCGTTTTGAACACGTGGGCGAGCGCGTGCGCCTGCTGCCGCGCAACCCCGCCTATCAACCCATCGTGGTGCAGCCCGATCAGGACCTGGCCATCGAAGGGGTGTTCTGCGGTTTGGTGAGGCAAGGCTGATGGGCGCCGTCGTTGCACTGGACTCGCTGTTCAATGGCGGTCGGGTCTGGAAAGGCCGGCCCGCGGCGCCGCCTGCCAGCGTGCATCCCACCGGGCTTGCGGCCCTGGATGCGGTGCTGCCCAGCGGTGGCTGGCCGGAAGCGGCGTTGAGCGAAATCCTGATGGCGAAGGAGGGCGTGGGTGAGTTGCAACTGGTGTGGCCGACCCTGGCGCGCTTGTCGGCGGCTGGCGAGCGCATCGTGCTGGTGGCGCCGCCTTACACGCCGTACCCCCACGCCTGGCAAAACGCCGGGGTGGATGTGCGCCAGCTTTCGGTGATCCAGGCCGATGAGCGCGACGCCTTGTGGGCGGTGGAGCAATGCCTGCGTTCCGGCAGTTGTGGCGCGGTGCTGTGCTGGCCGCGCAAGGCCGATGACCGCGCCTTGCGCCGCTTGCAGGTGGCGGCGGAAACCGGCCAGACCCTGGCCTTCGCCTGGCGCTCCTTGAACGAGGCCATCAACCCGTCACCGGCCGCCTTGCGCCTGGCGGTGGAGGCCCGCCCGGCGCAGGTGCGGGTGCTCAAGTGCCGGGGCGGCCTGGCCCATCCCGCGCCCATTGCGCTTGGGCACTGAGGTTGGCATGCGCTGGGTGTGTATTGTCTTCCCGCAATTGGCGCTGGATGGGGTGCTGCGTTCGCGCCCCGAGCCGGATCAGCCGTTGGCCCTGCTGGCCGGCACGCCGCAGCGGCGGGTGCTGCAAACCGTCAATGACGCCGCACGCAAACTCGGCCTGCGCCCCGGCCAATCCCTGACGGCAGCCCATGCCTTGACCAAGGCGTTTGCCTGCGCCGAATACGACCCGGCGCAGATCGAATACTGGCAGCAGTTTCTTGCCGCCTGGGCCTACCGTTTCAGTTCCCAGGTCAGCGTGTATTACCCACGGGCGTTGCTGTTCGAGATCGAATCGAGCCTGGGCCTGTTCGGTCCGTGGCCGCAGCTTGAGGCGCGCTTGCGCAAGGAACTGACCGAGCTGGGGTTTCGTCACCGCATCGTCGCCGCACCGAACCCGGCGGCGGCGCGGATATTGGCGAATGCCTACGACGGCCTGGCCGTGGCCGATGACCCATGCCTGCAACACGCCCTGGCACCCATCCCCATCGACCGCGCCGGCCTCGACCCGCACGCCGCCACCGCGTTATCACGCATGGGCTTGCGCACCCTGGCCCAGGTGCAGGCGTTGCCCCGGCATACCCTGGCCCGGCGCTTTGACGCGGCGCTGCTCAAGCACCTCGATGCACTGAGCGGGCAACGGCCCCTGGCCCTGGCGTTCTACCAGCCGCCGGACCGCTTCGATGTGCGCATCGAGCTGAATTTTGATGTGTCGTCCCACCAGGCCTTGCTGTTTCCGTTGCGCCGTTTGACCGGCGACTTGTCGGCTTTTTTGTGTGGCCGCGACAGTGGCGTGCAGCGCTTTGACCTGCACCTGGAACACGCCGCAGAACCCGACACCCTCATCAAGGTTGGCCTGCTCAGCGCCGAGCGCGACGCAGCGATGCTGTTCGAACTGGCCCGTGGCCGCCTGGAGCAGGTGCAAGTCACCTCGCCGGTGCGTGGCTTTCGCCTGGTGGCCCAGGACCTGCCGGTGTTTGTGCCCCAGCGCCAGGACCTGTTCGACGAGCGCCCGCAACAAACCCTGCCGTGGGAACAACTGCGCGAACGCCTGCGGGCGCGGCTGGGGGACGAGGCGGTGCAAGGCCTGCGCTTTCACGCCGACCACCGCCCCGAATGCGCCTGGCAATCCGGTGCTGACCTGCGCCCGTGCGTGCCCTCAAACACTGTGCAGCGCCCCGGTTGGTTGCTGCCTGAACCGACGCCCCTGGCCGAACAGGGCCTGCAAATTTTGATGGGCCCGGAGCGCATCGAGTCCGGCTGGTGGGATGGCGCCGATGTGCGCCGCGATTACTACCTGGTGCGCACCCGCGCCGGTCAGCAGGGTTGGGCCTATCGCACCGTGGGCGAAAGCGGCGCGCTGTGGCTGCAAGGCTGGTTTGCATGAAGTACGCAGAGCTGCATTGCTTGTCCAACTTCAGTTTCCAGCGTGGGGCTTCCAGCGCCCGGGAACTGTTTGAACGGGCCAAACAGCAAGGCTACGAGGCCCTGGCGATAACCGATGAATGCACCTTGTCGGGCATCGTCCGCGCCTGGCAGGCGGCCAAGGAGGTCGAGTTGCCGCTGATTATCGGCAGCGAGATGCGCCTCGAAAACGGCCCCAAGCTGGTGTTGCTGGTGGAGAACCTGGAGGGCTACCAGCACCTGTGCCGGCTGATCACCATCGCCCGTCGTCGGGCGGAAAAAGGTCACTACCGGCTGCTGCCGGAAGACTTCACCTGCGTGCAAGGTCTGCTGGCGTTATGGATGGCCGAAGACACCGACACCCAGGCGCATATCCAATGGCTGCGCAGCACCTTCACCGACCGCCTGTGGCTGGCGGTGGAGGTGCACTGCGGCCAGAACGATGCCCGCCACCTTGAGCAACGCCTGAACCTGGCCGCCAGCCTGCACTTGCCGGCGGTGGCCTGCGGCGATGTGCACATGCATGTGCGTGGCCGCCGTGCGCTGCAAGACACCATGACCGCGATCCGTCATCACGTCCCGGTGGCCGAGGCCGGCACGCGCCTGCACCCCAATGGCGAGCGGCACTTGCGCAGCCTCG
Organism: Pseudomonas sp. PAMC 25886; assembly: GCF_000242655.1. NCBI lineage: Bacteria > Pseudomonadati > Pseudomonadota > Gammaproteobacteria > Pseudomonadales > Pseudomonadaceae > Pseudomonas > Pseudomonas sp. PAMC 25886. The sequence continues at coordinate 483,616 of NZ_AHHC01000050.1, read as the reverse complement.
ACGCCCTGGCCGCGCTGTACCCGGCGCACCTGCTGGAAGAGTCCCTGAACATCGCCCGTCGCTGCACTTTCGACCTCGGCCAACTGCGCTATCAATACCCGCGTGAACTGGTGCCCGAAGGGCAAACCCCGGAAACCTGGCTGCGCACCCTGACCGAAGAGGGCATCGCCCAGCGCTGGCCCGACGGTGTCGACGCCAAGACCCTTGGGCAGATCAACGATGAGCTGAAGTTGATCACCGAGCTGGGCTACGAAAGCTACTTCCTCACCGTGCACGACATTGTGCGCTTCGCCCGCAGCCGTTCGATCCTGTGCCAGGGCCGCGGCTCGGCGGCCAACTCGGCGGTGTGTTTTGCCCTGGGCATCACCGAGATCGACCCGAGCCTGATGAACATGTTGTTCGAGCGCTTCCTGTCCCGGGAGCGCAACGAGCCGCCCGACATCGACGTGGACTTCGAACACGAACGCCGCGAAGAAGTGCTGCAGTACGTGTTCCAGCGCTACGGCCGCACCCGAGCCGCGTTGACGGCGGTGGTCAGCAGCTACCACGGCGCCGGCGCGGTGCGCGACGTGGCCAAGGCCCTCGGGTTGCCGCCGGATCAGGTCAACGCCCTGGCCGACTGCTGCGGGCGCTGGAGCGATGAAGCACCGCCCCTGGAGCGCCTGCGCGAAGGCGGCTTCGACCCCGACAGCCCGGTGTTGCGCCGGGTGCTCACACTCACTCAGCAACTGATCGGCTTCCCCCGGCACCTGTCCCAGCACCCCGGCGGTTTCGTGATTTCCGAACACCCGCTGGACACCCTGGTGCCGGTGGAAAATGCCGCCATGGCCGAGCGCACCATCATCCAGTGGGACAAGGACGACCTCGACGCGGTGGGCCTGCTCAAGGTGGATATTCTTGCGCTGGGCATGCTCAGCGCGATTCGCCGCTGCTTCGACCTGTTGCGGCGCCATCGCAATCAAGACCTGAGCCTGGCCTCGGTGCCCAAAGAAGACGCGGCGACCTACGCGATGATCAGCAAGGCCGACACCATCGGCGTGTTCCAGATTGAATCGCGGGCGCAGATGTCGATGTTGCCGCGTTTGCGACCGGAAAAATTCTACGACCTGGTGATTGAGGTCGCTATCGTGCGACCGGGCCCGATCCAGGGCGGCATGGTGCACCCGTACCTGCGGCGGCGGAACAAGGAAGAACCCGAAACCTACCCATCGCCGGAACTGGAAAGCGTGCTCAAGCGCACCCTGGGCATCCCCCTATTCCAGGAACAGGTCATGCAGATCGCCATGGTCGCCGCCGACTACAGCCCCGGCGAAGCCGACCAGTTGCGCCGCTCCATGGCCGCCTGGAAACGCCACGGCGGCCTCGAACCCCACCAGCAGCGCCTGCGCACCGGCATGCTGAAAAACGGCTACACCGAAGCCTTCGCCGCGCAGATTTTCGAGCAGATCAAGGGCTTTGGCAGCTACGGGTTTCCCGAGTCCCACGCCGCCAGTTTCGCCTTGCTGACCTACGCCAGTTGCTGGCTAAAATGCCACGAACCGGCAGCCTTTGCCTGCGCCCTGATCAACAGCTGGCCCATGGGTTTTTACAGCCCCGACCAGATCCTGCAGGACGCCCGGCGCCATCATTTGCAGATCCGCCCGGTGGACGTGCAGGCCAGTGACTGGGATTGCAGCCTTGAACCGATCGACGGCCAGCAACCGGCCATTCGCATGGGCTTGCGGATGATCTCCGGGTTTCGCGAAGAGGATGGCCGGCGCATCGAAACGGCGCGCCAGGCCCGGGCATTTTCCGATATTGCCGACCTCGGCGAACGCGCCCTCCTGGACACCCGCGCCCAGGAGCTGCTGGCGGATGCCGGGGCCTTGCGTGGCCTGGCCGGGCATCGGCACCGGGCGCGCTGGGAGGTGGCCGGGGTGCAGAAACAACTCGGCCTGTTTGCCGGGGTGGCCAGCCCCGAAGAGGCGGTGGTGGAGCTGCCGCAACCGACGGTGGGCGAGGATTTGTATGCCGACTACGCCAGCGTCGGCACCACCCTCGGTCCACATCCCCTGGCGTTGTTGCGCGATGAACTGCGGGCGCGGCGTTGTCGCAGTTCCCAAGAGTTGCTGCGGGTCGAGCATGGACGCAATGTCAGCGTCGCCGGTTTGGTCACCGGTCGACAACGCCCGGGTACCGCCAGCGGCGTCACCTTTGTCACCCTGGAAGATGAGTTCGGCAATATCAACGTAGTGGTCTGGCGTGATTTGGCCGAGCGCCAACGCCAGGCGCTGGTGGGCTCGCGGCTGCTCAAAGTGGACGGGCGCTGGGAGGCAGTGGGGGAGGTTCGGCACCTGATCGCCGGACGCTTGACCGACCTGACCCCCTTGTTGTCAGGCATCAATGTGCGCAGCCGGGATTTTCGCTGAGCCGGCCCTTGCCCGTTCATCCGCGCATCAGCACTATGCAATGAAACCAACCGCTGCTGTCAGGCTCAAAGTTTTCATTGCCGCCCACCTTTTATCTTTTTGCAGAGCCGACCGATGCAGTTTTTATCGAATACCCACGGCTGTGAAGGCTGGGCTGGGGAAATGGCCCAGAGAATTCGTGCTTTCGACTGGTCCGGCACCGACCTCGGCCCGCTGGACCACTGGCCCGGCAGCCTGGTGAGTGCCGTGCAGATGATGCTGGCCTCGCCGATGCCCATGGTGATGCTGTGGGGGCCGGCGGGTTACATGATCTACAACGACAGCTATTCGGTGTTTGCCGGTGGCCGTCACCCGTATCTGCTGGGGGTGCCGGTGGAACTGGGCTGGCCGGAAGTCGCCGACTTCAACCGCCATGTGGTCGACACCTGCCTGGCCGGCGGCACCTTGTCCTACCGCAATCTGCCCCTGGAACTGCTGCGCGACGGCCGCCCGGAAGAAGTCTGGATGGACCTGTATTACAGCCCTGTAGCCGGCGATGACCAGCGGCCGGGCGGGGTGTTGGCGATTGTGGTGGAGACCACCGAACATATGATCTCCGAGCGCCTGCGCCAGGAACTCACCCACAACCTGGAGCAGCGCGTCGCGGCGGAAGTGCAGGCCCGCTCCACCGCCGAAGAGCAGCTGCGCCAGTCGCAGAAGCTGGAGGCCATCGGTGGCCTGACCGGCGGCGTGGCCCACGACTTCAACAACCTGCTGCAAGTGGTCGCCGGTAACCTGCACCTGCTGGCCCGGCATGAACCGGACAACCCCCAGGTGCAGCGCCGGGTCAGCGCCGCGATTGCGGCGGTGGAGCGCGGGGCCAAGCTCACCTCGCAACTGCTGGCGTTTGCCCGTCGCCAGCCACTTTCGCCAGCGGTGTACAACCCGCTGCGCATCTACGAAGGCCTGGGCGAACTGCTGCAGCGGGCGCTGGGAGAAACCATCCACATTGATGTGCAACTGCCTCAAGACCCGTGGTGCATCAACGTCGACCGCAATCAACTGGAAAACGCCTTGCTGAACCTGGCGATCAACGCCCGGGACGCCATGAAAGGCGAGGGCGTGATTCGGATCACTGGCGAAAACATCATCCTCAACCCCCCGGACTGCGCCGGCAAAAGCATCAGCCCCGGCGAGTACGTGCGCCTGGCCGTCTCCGACAGTGGCGCCGGCATGTCGGCGACGATCATGGCGCGGGCCTTCGAACCGTTTTTCACCACCAAGCCGGATGGCCACGGCACCGGGCTGGGGTTGAGCATGGTGTTCGGGTTCGTGCGGCAAAGTGGCGGACACGTCGAGGTGGAGAGCGAAGTGGGCAGCGGCACCTTGGTGCAGATGTATTTCCCGCGCAGCCTCGAAGAGCCGCAAAGCCAAGAAGCGCCCGTCGAGCTCACCCAACACAGCGGTGGCCAGGAGACCATCCTGGTGGTCGAGGACAACGAAGGCGTACGCACCGCCGCGGTGGAACTGCTGGAACAATCCGGCTACACCGTGTTGATCGCCGAAGACGGCGACAAGGCCATGGGGATGCTGTGCGCCGGCCTGCAACCGGATCTGATTTTTACCGACGTAGTGATGCCGGGGCGGGTCAAAAGCACCGACCTGGCTGAGTGGGCGCGTGAGCAAGTGCCGGCGGTGGCGGTGCTGTTTACCTCCGGGCACACCCGCGACATTCTTTCCAGCAACCACCTGCTGAGCCAGGACATTCACCTGCTGAGCAAACCCTACAGCCCGGATGAGTTGGCGCAGCGGGTGCGCTCGGTGCTGACCTCCCGGATGATGTGACGAATGGAGATCCAGCCTGCAACACCAAACCACTGTGGGAGCCGGGCTTGCCCGCGATGGCGGAGTGTCAGGCACCCCATCCGGTAACTGGCACACCGTCATCGCGGGCAAGCCCGGCTCCCACAATTGATCTTCACTGCCTTGAGCACACCGATAAGGTTACCCATGACTTCCCAGCGCAACCTGCCCCCCGACACGTCACTCTCCAACCAGCGCCCAGGCTTCGTCCGGGTGCGGGGCGCCCGGGAACACAACCTGCGCAACGTCGACGTCGACATCCCCCGCGACGCGCTGGTGGTGTTCACCGGTGTGTCAGGCTCCGGCAAATCCTCGCTGGCTTTCTCCACCGTCTACGCCGAAGCCCAGCGCCGCTACTTCGAATCCGTCGCGCCCTACGCCCGCCGCCTGATCGACCAGGTGGGCGTACCCGATGTCGACTCCATCGAAGGCCTGCCCCCCGCGGTGGCCCTGCAACAACAGCGCGGCACGCCCAGCACGCGCTCCTCGGTGGGCAGTGTCACCACCTTGTCCAGCCTGATCCGCATGCTCTACTCCCGCGCCGGCAGCTACCCGGCGGGGCAGCCGATGCTCTACGCCGAGGACTTTTCCCCCAACCTGCCTCAGGGCGCCTGCCCGCAATGCCACGGCCTCGGCCGGGTGTACGAAGTGACCGAAGCCCTGATGGTGCCCGATCCGTCCCTCACCATACGCCAGCGCGCCGTGGCGTCCTGGCCGCTGGCGTGGCAAGGCCAGAACCAGCGCGACATCCTCGTCACCCTGGGCTACGACGTCGACATCCCCTGGCGCGACCTGCCGAAAAAACAGCGCGGCTGGATTCTCTTCACCGAAGAAACGCCCACCGTTCCGGTGTACGCCGGCTTCACGCCAGCCCAAACCCGCGACGCTCTCAAACGTAAACTGGAACCCAGCTACCAGGGCACTTTCACCGGCGCCCGGCGCTACATCCTGCACACCTTCACCCACTCCCAAAGCGCCCTGATGAAAAAGCGCGTCTCGCAATTCATGCAGGGCAGCCCATGCCCGTTGTGCGAAGGCAAACGCCTGAACAAGGCCGCGCTGTCAGTGAAATTTGCCGGCGTGGACATTGGTGAACTGTCGCAAATGTCCCTGCTGCAACTCGCCGAACTCCTGCGCCCGGTGGCCGAAGGGCAGGGCGACAAAAAACTCTCTGTGGAAAAACGCCTGGCTGCCCAACGCATTGCCCAGGACCTGCTGGAGCGCGTCAGCACCCTGACCGACCTTGGCCTGGGCTACCTGGCCCTTGAGCGCAGCACACCGACCCTGTCCTCCGGCGAACTGCAACGCCTGCGCCTGGCCACCCAACTGGGCTCGCAACTGTTCGGCGTGATCTACGTGCTCGACGAACCCTCCGCCGGCCTGCACCCCGCCGACGGCGAAGCCCTGTTCGCCGCCCTCGACCGCTTGAAGGCTGCCGGCAACTCCCTGTTCGTGGTGGAACACGACCTGGAAACCATGCGCCGCGCCGACTGGCTGATCGACGTCGGCCCCGCTGCCGGCGAGCACGGCGGCCAGGTCCTGTACAGCGGCCCACCCGCAGGCCTCGCGCAGATCGAAGCCTCGCAAACCCGCGAATACCTGTTCGCCGAAAAACGCCCGGTCAGCCAACCCCCGCGCCAACCCACCGGCTGGCTGAGCCTGGAAGGCGTGACGCGCAACAACCTCAACGACCTGAGCGTGGACTTTCCCCTGGGCTGCTTCACCGCCGTCACCGGCATCTCCGGCTCGGGCAAATCCAGCCTCGTCAGCCAGGCGCTGCTGGAACTGGTAGGCGCAGGCCTGGGCCGCGTGGTGGAAAGCGAAGACGAACCCAGCCTCGAAGACGACGCCCCGCAAACCAGCGGCGGGCGCATCAGCGGCGGCCTGGAACACATCCGCCGTTTGGTTCAAGTGGACCAGAAGCCCATCGGCCGCACACCGCGCTCCAACCTCGCGACCTACACCGGGTTGTTCGACAACGTGCGCAAACTGTTCGCCGCTACTCCGGCGGCGAAAAAGCGGAATTACGACGCCGGGCAGTTCTCCTTCAACGTCGCCAAAGGGCGCTGCCCGAACTGCGAAGGCGAGGGGTTTGTCAGCGTTGAATTACTGTTCATGCCCAGCGTGTACGCGCCATGCCCGACGTGCCACGGGGCGCGGTACAACCCCGAAACTCTGGCAATCAAGTGGCAAGGGCTGACCATCGCCCAAGTGCTGGGGCTGACTGTTGAACAGGCGGTCGAGGTATTTGCCGGGCAACCGGGCGTGCTGCGCTCACTCCAAGTACTGCGCGATATTGGCTTGGGCTATTTGCGCCTTGGCCAGCCGGCCACGGAGCTGTCGGGCGGGGAGGCGCAGCGCATCAAGCTGGCGACCGAGCTGCAACGCAATGCCCGGGGCGCGACGTTGTATGTGCTGGATGAGCCGACGACCGGGCTGCATCCGCGGGATGTGGACCGGTTGTTGAGCCAACTGAATCATCTGGTGGAAGCGGGGCATACGGTGATTGTGGTGGAGCATGAAATGCGCGTGGTGGCGCAGAGTGATTGGGTGATTGATATCGGGCCGGGGGCCGGGGATCGCGGCGGTAAGGTGGTGGTGAGTGGCACCCCGCAGACAGTTGCGAAGAGCAAGAGCAGCCGGACTGCGCCGTTTTTGGGGCGGGAGTTGGGATGAAATTTGGAGTTGTGCGGTGGGTGGAGGGAGCCTTCACGGTTGGCTATCGGCCAAAACCGACCTCTCAAACAGGTTCATGAGGGCAATCGACGAGCGCTTGCATTACGTGGCCGAGTTGCACCAATTTCTCTATGGCGAATGGAACAGTCGTTCCACTGATCGAGAGAGGGGTAAAGGCGAGTATCCGAATGGCGAGCGCTCCCGGCTGATTACTCTCAGAGAAGCTAAGGCGGTACCACGAAAATATTGACGGTTTCCATGTAACAGTCGCCCGGTTAGAAGGCGCAGCAAAGAAAGCTGAAACCCTAGCAATGTGTTCTCGCTTAATCTTGAGAAAGTAATTGCCGGTAGTTCCTTGTTCAAAAGTCAGATAGAGATCCTCTCCCTTTGTCTGGAGGTAGAGATAAATCGAACGCCACTTACCTTCGTGGCAGGCGCTGAACACCGCTGGTGTCCCTAACATTTTGCATTCCTTCATCAAGACGGTCTGATGAGGTTTAGCTCATGCTTGGCGAGTCTGCATTTGGAGGCTATTTCTGACCGATTGCTGCCTTTCGCGAAGAGCAGCTTAGGGTCGATTTCGGTCAGTCGTGACAGGCAGAAATCGGCCAATAGTGGTCAATCGAATGTGTCTACGAAACCCGATGCAAATGACTGCTCAGTCGGTATGCGCCTGGTGTTACTCCCTGCCAGTCCTTGAATGCCCGAATGAAGGAGTTGACGTCCTGGAATCCTAGCAAGAATGCGATCTCTCCCTGCGCGATAGAGGGCTTACGAAGGTAGTGCACAGCCAGTTGCTGGCGAGTGGCGATAAGGATGTCTTTGAAAGATGTCGACTCTTCGCTCAATTGCCGCTGCAAAGTGCGCTTGCTGACGGCCAAGTGCTTCGCGACATCGTTGACAGTGTATTGCCCAGAGGGAAGTCCCTCCAACAACACAGCCTTGACGCGATCACTAATGGTCGCGGTTGAATCCAGAGTCGTTAGGCGTTCACGCAAACCAACTTCGAAGAACTTCCACATGGAATCGTTGGCGGTCAAGAATTGACGGACACCATCTTCTTTCGAGAATGTGAGACGGATGGTCTTCCCCGCTTTTGGCATAACGCCGAAAAAGTCCTCATAGCTCTGGATGTGATCAGGAAGTTCCGGAAGCGTAATCTCCCTAGGCACCACGCGGTGACGCGTGGCGATCCTTACCAGTTGGGTCGCGTAAACGATCTCGGCAGCCGCCATGCTGTGCGGGATGGGACCAGCGTCCGAGTAGCATTCCAATGTCACCGAAGTTTGGTTGGCGCCCACCTCAGCCACCAGCCCCATGGGACCGATCAGCTTCTTGAAGACAGACAAACGCTGAAAGGCGACGTTGAGATTAGGGCTGCACAAGCAAGCAAAGATCGCGGGATCAAAGGCCTCAACAGAGATTGCTTGACCCAGTTTGAGCGGCAAGGCCATGTCATCCCCTCCAACCTGCTCGATTGCTTGCCATAACTCGAAGAATTGCGCAGCCGTGATGGTCGCCTCTTGGCGAGAGAACAGGTCTGCTGGAAGGTTCGCATGGCGCAAAACGCGAGCAGAATCTACGCCCATATCTGCAAGCAACAACCGCCAGCCCGATTGAACCACGAAGTTTGTACCTTGTTTCATCAACGCTCCATTTCCAGCCGCCTCATGCCTTAGCGCTTTGGAATTAACCCGTTGTCGATCATTTGCTGGAACATATCCCGAATTGAGGCATCGAGGGGGCGATAAACCATGCCGAGCTCCCGAACGCTCTTGCCGTTGTCGGCACGCCACGGGAGGCCAACATTTCGCGACACGAACTTGCGAGTGGTGCTCTTGTCCGCCATCGGGGCGACCAGCCACACCAGCCACTTAGGCAGAATACGCCGCGGCACCGGGTAAGCGTCGAACTTCGGCAAAAGCGCCTTGGCGATTTCCGGCAGAGAAGTGTTGTGTCCGGAAATGATATTGCGCCCTTGGGCCTTGGGCAAATAGGCGGCTCGCAGGTGGGCTTCCGCTAAATCCCGAACATCGACGGCACCCACTCCGAAATCCGGGACGCCGTCCTTCATGCGGCCATCCCCCATCTGCCGGACTATCTGGAAGCTTTCCGAGGTGGCGTGGGGACTGATGCCCGGACCGATGACGAAGCTCGGGTTGAGCACAACCAAACTCCAACGGGATTGTTTTTTGGCGATGTACCATGCCTCGCGCTCAGCGACGGTTTTGGAATAGGAATATGGCGAGTGGTTCAGGGATGAACTGCTATTCCACTCTTCCTCCGTGAAGATGCCGCGCTGTGTTTGTTCCAAGTCGGCATTGTCTCCGTAGATAGCCGCGCAACTACTTGTCAGGACGACACGCGCTACAGACTCCGTCCGGTTGGCCGTTTCGAGGACGTTGCAGGTGCCCAGTAGGGCCGGATCAATCAGTTCCTTTTGGGGGTCTCGGATATTCAGCGTGAAGGGAGAGGCCGTATGAAAGACAATGCCGCAACCCGCCATTGCCTCGGTATAGGAATCTTGATCAAGCAGGTCCGCCTTGAAATAGCGAAGAGTGCCCGACAGCTTTGCCGCCATCTCGTCAAGATGGCGGACTTTTCTTCGGTCATCCGGATCGCGCACCGCCGCGTGAACAGTGACGCCTTCCTCCAATAGCCGCTTAACGATCCAGCCAGCAACGTAGCCAGTTGCGCCGGTGACGATCGCAGGCTTGCTCTTGTCAATTTCAAACTCTTTCATGAACAACTCCGTGCTGATCTGCTGAATGCCTAACACCAATAGAATGAAGGGCGGAGGGCACCACAGCCTAAATGGGTTAAGTAGTGACAAGCAGAAGACTATCTGAGTCAAAGTAGTCACGTAACTCGCAAGGAGTGCCATTAAATCTGCAAAGCGCGCCAAAGAATAATTCCACTGGATGTTGGCGAACTGTCCAATCAGAAGTTGTTAGTGCACGCGCCGACTCCGCTCTTCCCTAGTTCATCCACCACAGCTCTAAACGATCTTCGTAGGGTTTGGAGGGCACCCGGTAGCATTGAGTCGGGCGCTTTTTGACGCGAACGCGCCGGCCTATTTCAACCATCCGCCAAGCGATACAGCGCCTGAGCATGAGATGCCGCCAGCCCAGTGCGCTGCAAATTGCGGCGACTCTGCGAGCCGGGAAGCGCTGTCGCGGCAATCACAAGACTGCCGTGCTTCTTTGCTTGCTCTATCCGGTGAGATATCAGCGCTCCATGGTAGCCCAGGCCTCGTGCATTTTTTCGGGTAGCCGCCGTCCCCAGGTAGGCAACGCCATTGCTGGCCAGGTACATCAATGCGCCTGCAACGACTTGCCCATCAGCTTTAAGGACGTAGATTTTCAGACGATCATTTGCCATCAGCCCTGCAAACGAAGCCTGGCTCAACTGACGATGCTCTGGCTTGGTATGAAAGCCACTTGCATGAACCGCCGCGAACTCCGGAAGAGAGTCTGAAGTGGCCTCTTCGATGTCGAATGATTGGGGAGTCAACACCGCGTCCTCGATAGGGCAGGCAAGCTGCAGGTGTGTCCACCCTCTCAAACGCTCCAATCGCTGCTCTCCCGCAAAAGCGTACTGCTCCAGCGCCGAGGCCTTGCCGATAAGCGGCGTTACTGTCGAGTATGCTGCTGATTCCTTGAGCAAGTTCCGCAGTGACTGGGGATTGCCAGTGCTATCACCGTAAATGCGATTGAACATCGGACTGGGTGTTGCCTTCACCTGAAAGCACGGAAAAGTCCCGTTGGAAAAGACACGAGCACCAAAAGGATTTCCACTGACCCGTGACAAGCTCTCAACGCGGGAACACAAATACTCGCTTTCTGCGACCTCGATCGCATGGGCCAATTCAACATCCATGTACACAGTCCCTTTACAAGATTTTCAGGGCAGGTAGCGGTAAATCAACCCCCATCACCGCGCCCAGTGTCGTAGCGTTTCGAATAGGAAGCGCCCATCAGATAGAAACACCCGCCCGCCACGATAAACGCTGCGAGCATATAGAACATGAAATGCGCCGGCTGCGATGCCAGGGCAAATCCGCACAGCACCGGCCCCAGCGCACCGCCGAGGCTGGACAGGTTTTGCGCGCCGTAATACATGCCGCGCAAGTGGTCCGGCGCGATGCGGTCGATGAACATGTACTCGGCCGGGAACACGATGATTTCGCCCACGGTGAATATCGCCACGGCCAACGCCCAATGCAACACGGTGGTGGACAACGCAAAACCGACGACGCCCAGCAGAAACAGGCTGAAGCCCGCCGTCAGCCATTGATTCAAATGCTCATTGGTAATGCGCTTGCCCACCATGTACTGCAGGCAGATCACCACCGTCGCATTAACCGCCACCACCGAGCTGATGACCTGGTAGGTAAATTCCGGGGTGCTTGTGGTCACCAGGTATTGGGAGATGTAGCCGGTGAACTGGCCGAACGCCACAGCGCTCAACGCGCCGCCAACCGTGAAGCAGACCAGGCGATAGTCCTTGAGCAAAATGCGCCCCACCGCGACGAACGACACTGGCGCATTGGCCGGGTCGGCGGAGCTGAGGCTCCTGTCACCCCACACCCTATAAGTCACGAAGAAGCCCATGCCCAGGATCGCAGAGACCAGGAACGGCAGTTTCATGTCCATGTGCGCGAGCCCGGCGCCAATGAACGGCCCCACCGCGTAACCCACGTTGATCAGGGTGTAGCGCACCGAAAACACTTTGCCGCGTTCGGCTTCTGGCAGCAGTTTGCCAAACGCGGCCTTGACCACAATATCGATAACCGAATAGGCGAAATTGAACGACACCAGAAACAGGAAAAACAGCCACAGGTGCGACGTGACGCACATACCGATGAAGCCCACGGTGAAGAAACCCGTGAAGCTCAGGATCAATCGATAGCTGGAAATTTTGTCAGTCAGGTAGCCGCCATAAAGGCTTAGCAACGAGCCGACCAGCATCGCACCGCCCACTACCAGACCGATGTCGCTGATACCCAACGTGAAGTTGGATGACAGATAAATCACCATATACGGCAGGGTAATGGCGCGCCCCAGTGTCAGGAACAACGCAGACGACAGCAGCAGATTGACCGAAAACGGGTAGTGTCTGAAGGCGGCGAGCATGCGAGTTGATTCCTGTAATAGGCAGTATCAAAGGCTGAGTCACATATCGTTACACATCCGGTTTTTACTTGACAGCGGGATCTGTCAGCTGGAAAGCCACGACATTTGCCCGCATTGTTGCTCTTCCAAAGCAACCACATAATCGGAGAAGTCGGCGTCACCAACACCGTTACTGCATTCCAGCGTCATCTTGCCTGCGGGGCAGGAGACGTGAATGCCTGCATTGCCAACCCATGCATTCATGACAGAAGCGCTTTTCCAAACGTTCCAGATTTTCAAAGTGCTTCCAGGTTTTGCCCCGCCCTTTTTTCGGCGCAAAAGGGCCAGCGCGAAAGTGGCTGCACAAACAGCAGCCATCCTATACCAGGCTCGGTCGGCTTATTGCCCGGCCTGGCTGACAGGGGTAACGCTTCGGGTGTGATAATCGCCCGACGAGTCCTGGATGCAGTAATTCGGAGACATCTGTTTTTCCTCGCCGGCTTTCAACTCAACCACCTCGTTGCGGCACGTTGTCTGGAATGTTTGCGACTGGAATGCCTGCCGGACTTCATAAGGCCTGCGGAGGCTCTCTGACTGTAATAGGTGGCAGCAAGTTCGCTGGGAACAAAGCCTGCACCTGCGCGGTTGCGCGTCAAAGGCGCCATCACGATCCTGTTGGAAAGCGTCAGTGAGCCGAGCGTGTAGGGTTCAAACAAGGTCTTGTCGTTCATATCGATTCCATACTCGTTGATCAATGACAGCCATCTGTGCCGTAGCGGCCAAGGCGTGCGGCGATGAATTTATGATGTCAGTCATAATCAAAGTCGTCAACGGTTTTGATTATGGTCGACATCAGAGTATAGTGAGGGCCATTGTTCAGGAGGCACAGGGGCGCGAAATGAAGATCACCAAAACGCAATCACTCGCCAACCGGGCTCATATTGTGGAAACGGCTTCAGAGCTGTTTCGTGAGCGTGGCTACGATGGTGTGGGTGTAGCGGAGCTGATGGCCACGGCTGGTTTTACCCAGGGAGGCTTCTACAAACACTTCGGTTCCAAGGCTGATTTGATGGCCGAGGCAGCGGAAAATAGCCTGTCGCAATCGTTAGCCAGCACCAGTGACCTCGATGTTGCGCAGTTCGTAAATTTTTATGTATCGCGAGAACACCGAGACGGCAGGGGCGGCGGATGCACGATGGCAGCGCTGTGTGGCGACGCTGCCCGCCAGTCAGATGAGCTAAAGGCGACCTTTGCCAATGGCGTAGAAAACACGCTCGCAGCCCTCGAGGAAAAGTACCAGGTGGGTCTGGATACGACGAAGCAAGAGGCACGAGCAAAAATGATCGATCTGCTGGCGCATGCAATCGGTGCAGTCATGTTGTCTCGGGCGTGCCCGAATGACTCTCCACTCGCGGATGAAATACTGGAAATTTGTCGTGCCGAGATAGTGGCGTCATTGCCTTCGAGTGAGAAAAAACGCCCATGAGTGCGTGGAAGGACACTCACTGAGCCGTCGCGGGTTAGGCCCTGAGTAGCCATCCAAAGCAAACGCTACGATCTTGATAAGTGTTTGGGATTATCAGCAAAATGGCCCTATAGAATGCGTCGAAAATGGATCTTTTACCGATCCATTTATCTTCTATAGTCGCCCAACGCCCCAAGCATTTAACCTCGGTCATTAGTTCGGCGATGGGGTCGGGGATCCTCATTTGCGGAAGTTGATATGAATTATAAAAACGGCTCTATCAGTATCGGCGTGTCTGCACTTTTAGTGGTGTCAGTTCTGCGCTTGGCCACTAACCAACCCCCAACCCGGGAAGAGTTTGTAAAGTATCCATCTCTCCGACAGAAATGGTTCACGATATGCGACGCACGCAGCAACCTTGCCGAGCTCAATGATGAAGGCTGCAAGCATTTACGCGAATGGCAGGCGGCCACCAAATTTCCTGTACTGGACAATTTGATGAATCAAAACCTGGGCAAATAGCTAGCTGCCCTAAGACTCTTTCAGTGGCCTGGAGCATCCAGTTTGAATCCGCAACTCATCATCTCCCCGCACGACGGATCCATCCGAATTCAGCGAAATGAGTCCTGCATTGTGATCGACAGCACCCTCGCCGTAGAGAGGGCAGTGGCGGAGTTGTCACAGTTCTATCTGTCGGAACTGGATCATGGAAATGGCTACGTGTGGAACTCATACAGCGGCATCAACATCAACGGTACTCCCGGTTCTTTTGCGCTGTGTTTTTATGCGGGGCGTTTGATGGAAGTCCATTTAGGCTTATCCAACCCGAACGAGGCCACCCGTAATGGATGGCCTTCACAAGCGTCAGTTGAGCGGGACGTCGCCTTACTCCGAAACGCGTTGATGCAACAGCTATCCCGGTCTTTCGAGAGCGGCACAGAGACGTTCCCATGGGGCAGTGCGTGGGCTGTTTTTGATGCAAAGGCATTTTTGCCCAGCGCAGGCGTCAGATACCGACTGCCTGAGACATCCCTTTAAGCGAGGCTTCTGTGCCCCCTACCTGCGGCCCTCAATGCTGCGCACTAACGCCCCAAAAAGCTCACCCCGCGGCATCTCACTCAAGGGAATATCCGCCTTCTCGAACCACTCCCGATCCGCCTCAGGGTGCGGGCCACTCAGCACCACGACCCCGTTTTCATACGTGTAACGCGCTGCCGCCACATCACCATTCTGGTAGGTCGCAATGGTTGATGAAGGCAAGGTCGTGTCAGGCTTGGGAAAGTAAGGCCCATCCTGATAAAAGACGCTATCGGCTTTCCCATCCCACACCACCTGCACCGCTGCGTCCGCAATGCCCGCGACCTCAAACCCAGGCCTGCCCGCCTCTGAATCAAGGTCGTAGGGTATCAGGCCAAAGTTGCTGTTATCGGCAAGATAAGCGCCCATACACAGCCCCAGGTAGCGCCCACCCCGGGCGACAAAGTTACGAATGGCTTGCACCCGCGCATCCCCCAAACTATCAAGCGCCGCAGGGATGTCCTGACCGCCGCCGGGTTGAACGTAGAGGTCATAATGAGCGAGGCTTTGCGGCGTGATGTCGATCGATTCATCTGCACCTACAAAGTCAATCCAGGCATCCGGGAGGACGCGCAGCAGGGCTGTTTTAACATTCTCTGAACATCCCTCGCAGCCCGCGGGGCCTCGGTAGATAGCCACATGGGTGATGGGTGTTGCGGCGTGCACCGAGTAAGGAAGCAGCGTGAACAACGCAAACAGCGTCGCGGCGATGGCATGCAGATTCATGGTTGTAGAGTCATCTTGAAGCTGATGGGGGCGATTCGGACTTTGCGAGTCAAAGCCTAAAGCTAATAGCCGTTTGAAGGCGTTAACATTTGTAAATCGGCTGAGGAAAAATCGGGGTCAGACCCCATTTAAAACAATGGCGGTCTGCCCCCGATTTGTCGGCGTGAATCAAGCGCCGGCGCTTGCGCCCACTCACTGATGAAACCGGCGCCCCAGCGCATCCAGCCGCACCGCAATCGGCGGCAAGCGCTCGCTGCTCCGGGCCAGCGTCTCCACATCCTGCGCCGTATTCTGCGCAATGCTCTGCACTGATTGCAGCCGTCCCACAATCTCCACATTCGCCGTGGATTGCTCTCGAGTGGTCGACACAATCCGCCCATTCAGCTGATCAATCTGCGAAATATCATTGCCCACCGCCCGCAGCATCTCCACCGCCAACTGGCTGTCTTCCACACAGCGCTCCACGCCTTGGCGGCTGTCGTGCATGGCTTCAACCGCCAGCCGGCTGCCGTGTTGCAACCCTTCGATAATCGTCTTGATCTCCTGGGTCGACACCGCCGTGCGCTGCGCCAGGCTGCGTACCTCATCGGCGACCACGGCAAACCCGCGCCCTTGCTCACCCGCGCGGGCGGCTTCGATGGCGGCGTTGAGGGCCAGCAGGTTGGTCTGGTTGGCGATGCTGTTGATGACCTCCAGCACCGAGCCGATCTGTTCGGCCTGCACGGCCAGCCCTTGCACCGTCTCGTTGGTGTCGTGGAGGCGGGTGGCGAGTTGGGTGATTTCCTGCTGGGCGCGGCCGACACTTTCCTGGCCACGGATGATCTGCTGGCTGGCTTGACCCGCGTGCTCGACGGCATGCTCCACGTGCACGGCGATATGGCCCATGGCGTCTTCCATGCGCTGCATGGAGCCGGTCATTTGCGCGATTTCCGCCAGTTGGTGGCGCGCGCCTGTTTCCAGGGTGCCGCTGGCGTGGGCCAGTTCCTGGCCGAGTTGGCCGAGGCCGTGGGAGTCGCGGGCGACACCGTCGATCAGCCCAGTGATCTGCGTCAGAAAGTGGTCGAAGCGGGTGGCCAGGGAAACATGAACTTTTTCCGCGTTGCCCTTGGCTGCCTCACCGCTGAACTGAGTGGTGACGGCGAGCATCTTTTCGAGCATTTCCTGGCTTTCTACCGCCTCCGTCTGGCTGTGCACCGCGAGGTAGAGGAGGGCGACCGTCTCCATCACCACGTAGAACGCGTGGACGAAAATCATGCTCCAGCCGCCGTGATGCTCCATCACAAACACCGGGAAACCCTGGTGCTGCAAGGCATGGAACACCACGTGATGCACCGCGATAGTGACGGCGGCCACCAGGATAGGCAGCCAGTCACGGTAGAACGTCAGCACCGCCAGCAGCGCGAAGATACCGAAGTGCGATTCGATGACACCCTCGGCCTGATTGATGTGCAACGCCGCCATCACCATCAGGCCAACGCCCAGCGCGCAACGCATCAGGCGAGTGCCGCCGATGACGCGATAGGCCAGGGTCAGCACCACACTGGTGCCGCCGCCTATGAAGAGCGCTTGGAGCAGCGTGTCGTGCCAGAACGCCAGGCCCAGGGAGAACAGGGCCATCAGCCAGATCAGGGCGAGCATGATGCGGTCGGCTTTGCGGTAGTGCTCGATGAAACGGGCTTGGGCAGGCATTCACTCGTACTCCATGTGGACTGGCCGGGGTGAGGCAAGCATGCGACGTGCCATAGGGGCATGCGGGGAGCGAATCGGGTGTGGGGGAGCGGGGGTTGATTGGTGGTACGAGGTTATCGGCATGGCTAGGTGGGGCTTTAGGCTGGGATCAACCAGAAGCGGACACTCATTGGCAAGTGGTCAGCGAACGCGTCTTCTGTGTTCCCGCGTCAGGTGCGATCCGCTGCGTTTCTAAGCGCACGGGATCTCCCTTACTCGGGTAATCGCAACATTTGGAAAATTGGCAACAGAAATTAAATTATTCGCGGCATAATGGCCTTTTGAAATCATTGATGATTGGTTCACAATTCAAGGATCCAGCATGCCGAAGCTGAGCAAATACGAGCAACACGCACTCAAAGAGATTCACAGCTGGAAGGAGCCTGATATTGGCTGGTTCGGCCAGGCACTGAAGGTGATAAATCAACCACTGGACAAAGCAGGTGACCTCTTGTTCAAGGCACCCGGTGTCGGTCCAGCGATCCAGGGCGCAATTGAGGGCTTGACCAGCGTTTGCCATGATGCGGCCCAGTGGAGCGTAAGACCAGAAGCTATTTTTGAAGAGTTTCGTGGCGACGGACACAGCACGGTTAAAGCTCATAAAGACATTCACGATCTGGATCTGGAGCAAATCGATAAGGTCGTTGGCTTCCTCGGCGCTAAATACAAGGGCATTGCTCTGGTAGAAGGCGCAGGGGCGGGAGCCGTGGGCTTACCCGGTCTGGCAGTCGATATCCCGGCGTTGATCACACTTAACCTTCGGGCGATCGGCGAGTACGCTGCCTATTACGGTTTTGATACCTCACGTCAGGAGGAGCGACTGTTCGCGTTCAACGTGCTTGGCCTTGCTTCCTCTCCCACCGACAGTTCGAAAGCACTTGCCATGGCTCAACTGATCAAGATTTCTCAGGATGTCGCAAAGAAAGCGACATGGCAGGAGCTGGAAAAAAGTGTTTTCGTAAAGATCATCCAAGAAATAGCCAAAGCTCTGGGCATACGTCTTACAAAAGCAAAGCTCGCACAAGCAATTCCAGCCGTGGGCGCGGCTGTGGGCGGAGGTTTCAACGCCTACTTCACTATGAAAGTCTGCGATGCAGCCTTCTACCTTTATCGGGAACGTTTCCTCGCGCACAAGTATGGCCCAGAGGTGATTGAGGTGACCGTAAAACCCGCCAACGACTATGACCCACACTACACTGAAGCCTCACAAGCTGTGTGAGAGCTCTAGCAACGCTGGAGAATTGGGGCTTGACCCCAATTTCCCCACAATTTTCCCATGGAGCGATTCAGCCCTGTACCTGAAGGATCTAAACAATGGGGTACCTTGTCGTTGCTCACGCGATGAATGTGAAGCCGGAGCTAGAACCACTTTCCACTTTGCCGATGAGTATTGGGTGGTCATTGCACCAGGATGAAAGCGCCACGTCGTTCTACTTAGACACGTTTAAGGCTGGCGAAGAACGGAAATGGCCCTTTACATCTATGCCACCTATCAAGGATGTGCCGCTTGAGCTCCCTCAAGAACTGGCAGCTCTATCGCGGATATACAAATTGCTTAAGGATGCTCAGCTGGCCGACTACTTTAAGAGAGCTTTCCTGAATGTGAATTTAGCGCTAAGCAAAAGCCTTCAATTACCCGTTTGCAGCTTTTGCACAGATGACGACGGGCTGGATTTTGTGTGCGTATCGTTGAATGGTGAACTGCAAAGGCTGCGTTGCGTTTGCGGTGATCTGGATATCACCTATGAGCTTGGGACGGTCTTGATCCAGCCGCTTCTGATAGATGGCGTGGAAGGCACCGACGCAAGTGGTCTGCATGACCCGGAGAATGGTATTCACGTCTTGAGTCGGAATATAGCGCCTTCGTCGTTACTGCATGCGTTGGCTTCAGCAGAAACCACTCGCTTTCTACAAGCAGAAAGCCCCCCTCTGGGTCTAGGTAGCTTCGATGGTATGGAGGTCGCTCCGATAAAGATTGCAGGCTCTAAGATCGCCTCGCTGGCGCCTAAGTTGGTTGCTCAGAAGGCGTGGTGGAAGCGGTGGTAGTCGTATCGACGCCTTCGACCCAAGCCAGGAGGTTTTTTTGCGAAAAGTAGTCAAATATCAGCATCGAAAAATTGTGGTCTGAGAATCGGTTCAGGCCACATTTAAAATAATGGTGGTCTGACCCTGATTTCTCTGATTTCTATTGCTGAATCACCGGTTAGCTGTGCTGCAAAGATTAAAGAGTTTATGACCTCTTGAGGTTTCAGGGGGGGCAGACCCAAGCTTGTCGGAGATCTCAAGGCGCTTGATGTCGATGGCTTCCTAACTTGGCATTTTGTTGATGAGGAAGTGAGTTCTGTACACTCTGTCGTGGCTGAAACCGTCGCAGATAAAGCCGGCCCCTTAACCAAACGTTAGCCACTGGAATCGAGACTTCACAGATGAAAAAAGAAAGCCCTCTGGGAAAACTAATTGCCAGTCTTCAGAAGAAGATTTCTGAGGGGGGCTTGGACAAGGCTGCGGTTGAGGAAGCAACGAAAGAACTAGCGAAGCTTGGGTATCAATACGACGAAGGTAGTTTCCCCCCGCTAGTAGATACGGAAGTTTTCTCGAACAATAGTTCGGATTCTCCACAAGATCTTGCAGAGGCTCTATTGTGGAAACTAGGGAAATGGAAGGCATACAAGAAGTTCTGTGAAAACTATGCTGCAGAGCAGCCAGTGCCAACCACGACCGATGTGGTGTTCTATGCCTTTGCAATGCATCTGAAAGACAAGAGTAATCCGATTTATGACCAGCACGCAATCAGGTCGCTTTGGGCTATCCTCGAAGAATTAACTGCCGACGAGAGGCAGAAGTGTAAGTCGCTACTTTTCGATACGAAAAGCAAGTGGAAGGAATCTGGCACAGGAAAGAGTGCAATTGATTGCTACTCAATTTTCGTCAAACACGTTAATGATCTAGTTTCGGCTAGCGGGGGAGCAAGCAAGTTTGAACTTGACCGCTTGCTCATGCCTTTAGGTCAGGCAATCAAGAAGTCTACGAAAACGTATATTGAATTTGACGCCCTTTGTGGTTGGCACTAGCAGTGGCTAACAATTCGCTGCAGGCGCGACGGCCCTGAAGAGCCGCGGCCTTTGTGCAAACGTTAGTGTCCGCTTTTGGCCGAAGGCCGCCATTGAGTACCGTACGAGCGACGAGTCTTTCAGGTGAAGGCTGTCGGTACTCATCGTCGCTGAGTCGCTGTAGATACCTACAACGTCTCGGCGACAGTTGAGCAGCTTGGGCCACCTCCAAGCTTCAGCTACAAGGCACCTCCCGATCCATCAGCTTCCCCATCAACAGCACCCCCAATTCACTAAGCTGGTGAATCGCCAACGCCACATCACGGTCTTTCCCGCTCAGCTCTTCCGACAGATCAAGCAGCAACGCGCTGACCGAGGCAAAGGTTTCATAGCTATTGGTAATCAGACTTTCACTGCTGGCATCAGATGCAACACTGAACAGCGCACCCGACGGCGGGGTAGTTTTGGCGGAGGAGGGATTGAGGTAGTGGTCCAAGGCGCGCTGGGCGGCCTGGTGGAGTTTTAGATCGGGAGTTCCCGGAGGATTCGGCGTTACCTTGAACATCGTTAAGTTCCTTGCTCGGGCTTCCACCCCGTTGCTACTAAACGAGGGGGGTGGCAGCTGTACGCAGGTTAGTAGACCGGGGGAACCTAACAAAAACCGGCGCGCCCGAGGGCGCCCTACGCACAGCCACCATCAAGCACAGACAAGGACGTCCGACAGATGAAGCTCATGCACACGTTAGGTTGAACCTCGGGCTACTAAACCCGATCACTGAGGTTTCAGCGACCGAGCAACCTTAGAGACGCCGACCCAGGTGCACAAGCCGGCGGATTCTGACGCAACTGTAGGCAATGGAGCAAGGTGCCGTGATCACTGCCTCAAGCCACGGGACTGAAATCCATCAGTCCCGTTTTTCATACTCAGGCCGGCTGGGCCGCCAGGCTATTACTCACCTTGCGCCCCAACACCAGCACCGTCATAAACCCAGCGCCCACCAACGCGGTCGCCAGACTCAACAGCACCGAAGTGCCCATCTTGTCGACGATCTGCCCGCCAAAGAACGAGCCCACGGCAATGATCACCTGGAACAACGCCACGAACAGCGGCATGCCACGTTCCACATCTTTAGGCGCAACCACGAACATCCAGATACTCGCGCACGCCGGGAAGGCGCCGAAGGCGAAGCCCCACAGGGCGATCAGCATCACGGCGCCGGTCATGCCGGTGGCGAAGTAGGGGAACAGGGCGGTGCTGGCGCCGATCATCAGGGCGACCAGCAGCAGGGTGTGGCGCACGCTGCGGTTGGCGGCGAAGCCGGCGAAGACGTTGCCCATCACGCCGGCCACGCCGTAGAGCAGCAGCAGGGAGCCAATGGTCGGGCCGTCGAAGCCGGAGCTGTTTTTGAAGAAGGGCGCGACGTAGGTATACGCGGCAAAGTGCGCCAGGCCGATCAGCAGTACGGCGATGAGGCCGACCCGGGCTTGCGGGTTGATGAACAGGGCCGGCAGGTCGCGGACGCGGATGGCTTTTTCCGGTTCGAGGCGGGGCAGCAGGAACATTTGTGCCAGCAGTACCGGTATGCCCACCAGCGCGGTGACGAGGAAGGTCATGCGCCAGCCCATCAGGCCGCTCAGCCAGGTGCCGACGGGCACGCCGAGGACGGTGGCCAGGGTCACGCCCATCATGATGATGGAGGTGGCTTTCGCGACGCCCACGCCTTTGGGGGCCAGGCGGCCGCTGAGGGCGATGGCCGTGGCCCAGAAGCCGCCGATGCTGATGCCCAGCAGTACGCGGCCGAACAGCAGCAGGCTGAAGTCGCTGGCGTAGGCCACCACCATGTTGGCGATGATCATGATCAGGGTCAGGCCGATCAGCAGGTAGCGGCGGTCCATGGCGCCAATGCCCACCGACAGCAACGGGGCGGCGAGGGCGGCCATGATGCCGGGCAGGGTGACCATCAGGCCGGCGTGGCCGGCGCTGATGCCGAGGTCGGCGGCGACGTCGTTGAGTACGCCCACCGGCAGGAATTCGCTGGTGACCAGGGCGAAAGCGCCCACGGCCACTGAGAGAATGGCCAGCCACTGTTGCAGGACGGTTTGTTGATTATGTTCGGGGAGGCCGCTAGGGGCCCGGCTTGCGCTTGGCATGGTGTCGGGTTCCGGGAGGAGATTTCGCCTGCGGACAGACGGGAGGGAGAAAGTGGAGGCGATTATAGGAAGGGGTTCTGTTAAGCCAATAGGCGACCATTTCGATAGTAATCATCAGTCCCATCGATAAGACGCCCTGAGCAGAGCGTTCGCGTGAGTGTAAACCCTCCGGATTTTCCATGGCCCGACTCCGCGCGTAATCCGGCCCGATCCCGCGCGCCAGAAAAACCCCCGCGCTGCATCCTGAACCTCGGCATGTCAGTGGTGCTGATGTGCAGCAGCGTTTCAAGACCTATCAAACAATAATAAAGAGGTGCTTATGCCCTTGCTCCATCGCCCTTCATCCCTGGTTGAACGCCGCGCGCTTAACGTGTTGCTGTGCGCTTCGACGCTCGCCCTGTCGTTGACCGCCAGCGCGGCCACCCCGGATCCCGCCAAGCCTTACCCCCATGCACAGGAACCGATTGGCGACGTGCAGGCCATCTACGACGGCAGGCTCAGCGAGGAGTTGGCGGTGACGACCTTCCGCAATACGGACCGGTTGTTCCCGACGCGCACGATCAAGGCGGGCGGCCATCCGTTCCCGTTACCCCGCAGCAACCAACCACTCGGGCCGGTTACCTTTGACTATAAAGGCAAGCACTACAGCCTCGACGACTATGTGGCGATCAACAAGGTCACCGGGCTGTTGGTGCTCAAGGACGGCAAGATCGTTGATGAGCGTTATGAAAAAGGCAACACCGCCGAGACCCGTTGGATGTCGATGTCGGTGGCCAAATCCATTACTTCGACCCTGGTGGGCGCGGCCCTGCAGGACGGCGCCATCAAGAGCCTGGATGACAAGGTCACTCGCTATTTGCCGGCGTTGGCGGGCAGCGGTTATGACCAGGTTACGGTGCGCCAGATCCTGTCCATGCGTTCCGGGATCAAGTGGAACGAGCAATACACCGACCCGACCTCCGACGAACGCCACTTGATCAAACTGCGCAGCGAGCAAGTGCCCGGGTCGCTGCTGAAGTTCATGGCCAGTCTGCAAACCGCCGCGCCACCTGGCACCCGCACCAACTACAGCACCGGTGAAACCCAAGTGTTGGGGCAACTGGTGAGCGCTGCAGTGGGCAAGCCGCTGACGCAATACCTGAGCGAGAAAATCTGGGCGCCCTATGGCATGCAAACCGATGCCAAGTGGTGGCTGGACGGTACCCATGGCAATGAAGTGGGCGGCAGCGGCATCAGTGCGACGCTTGAGGATTACGGACGGTTTGGGCAGTTCGTGCTCAGCGGCGGCAAGGCCGGTGGGCAGCAGGTATTGCCCAAGGACTGGTTGAGTTTTGCCAGCGCGACCACGGGTTCAGATGCGGCGTATGGTGACTTTGCGTCCATGTGGTGGCCGGGCTGGACCGACGCATCCAAGGCCGACAAAGCCTTTACGGCTGCGGGCACGTTTGGTCAGTTCATCTACATCAACCCGACCAGGAAGGTGGTGATTGTGGTGTGGCAGGCACAGACCAAGCCCACTGGCGGTGAGGTCATCGACGACATGTTTGCCTTTGATGCGATAGCCAGGGCCCTTCAGTAACCGCTCAACGATTAACCCCGTACCGTGGCGAGGGAGCTTGCTCCCGCTGGACTGCGCAGCAGTCCCCTCTTTTGGGGCCGCTGCGCGACCCAACGGGAGCAAGCTCCCTCGCCACGGGGTATTTGCGACTCAGGTCGTTCACATCGCCGCCCGCAACGACCTTGGCGACAGCCCGTAGTGCGACTTGAACCGCACCGCAAACCGTGACGCAGACGCATACCCGCACGCGTTGGAAATCTCCCCAATGGAATCCCTGGACGTTTGCAGCTGTTGCAACGCCGCCCCCAAGCGCACGTTTTCCAGGATCGACCTGAAGCTCGTATCCTCATTGGCCAACTGCCGGCGCAGGGTCGACTCCCCCAGATTCAACTGCTGCGCAACGCTGGCCACGGTCCAGTCCCGAGACAGATTGCTGCCAATCAATCGCTGCACCCGCTCGCTCAGCGGGTCGTTGCGGTCCATCAGCAACGGCCCCGCCTGGCCGGCCAGGCACAGGCACAGCAACACAGCTTCGCCATAGTGGGTGCACAAGGTCGCCGGGGCGCCGGTACCCAGTGCGGTCAGCAGTTGGTCCCAGGCTTGTCGGGTCTGTTTGTCGAGGCGCACGCACAGGTCTGTGTTCGTGTTGCCCTTGAACTGTGCGCCATACCGGGCGATGAAGTTACGCAACACCGGCACCGGAAACGACACCACGTCGGCGATGTAGTCACCCTGGGCGCCGGGAAAGTTGGTCACGCCGAGCTCGCGGCCGGCCGGCAGTAAAATCAAATGCTGTGGGCCTGCGCGCATTTCGCGCGCGTCCCACTGCATCTGTTTTTGCCCTTGGCGCACGCGGCACAGGGCCGTCATGAAGATCGGCACGCGTTGCAGGGTGTGGTGTTGCCGGGCCCTGATCACGCAGCTTTCAATGATGCTTTCCCTGTGCCGCACACCTTCGTGAACATCCATCGTGACTAGCGTCCGTAAGGGGCCGTGATTGTGGCCTTGGCCAGGCTGTTGGCATTGAGCATGTAGCCGACCAGGGCGCCGCTGGACTGATTGTCGATCGGCAGCGTGTCGACTTTCAACGCCCATACGGTGAATTGATAGCGATGGGGTTTATCACCCACGGGTGGGCACGCGCCGCCGAAGCCGGGCTGGCCGTAATCCGTGCGCCCTTGCACGGCCCCGGCCGGCAGGTGGGCGCCGACATTGCTCGGCAGGCGGGTGACGGTGGTGGGCAGGTTGACCACGGTCCAGTGCCACCAGCCGCTGCCGGTCGGGGCGTCCGGGTCGTAGACGGTGATGGCAAAGCTTTTGGTCCCCGCCGGGGCGTTGCTCCAGGACAGGGCAGGGGACGTGTTGCCGCCGCTGCAGCCGAAACCATTGAATTCCTGCAGGCGCGTCAGTGGGCGCTGGTCGGCGATGTCCGGGCTGCTGAGGGAGAAGCTGGCGGCGTGCCCGCTGGCGGCCATGATCAGGGTGATCGCGGGGGCAAGTACTTTGAGTTTCATCGCGGTGATATCCAGGCGTGGGTTGAGCCTTGATGCTAAATAACACCTGGACGCGGCACTGCGCCGAAGCGCTCGATGATTGTGCCGAAATGCTCTGTCGCACCCTCCTCAATGTTTATTAAGGAAAACAGGGCTTGTGTGGCGAGCGGGCTTGCCCCGCGTTGGGCTGCGAAGCGGCCCCACTGAGCGCCGCCGTGTTCTGTCAGGCACTACCCGGTGGCAGGTTTTGGGGCTGCTGCGCAGCCCAACGCGGGGCAAGCCCGCTCGCCACAGAGGCCGGTGCCACACATCACAAAACGACTACGGCTGAGCCCTCAGCGCCCGGATGATGAATGCATGCAGGCTGTTGACGGCTTTAGACCCGCGAGACGCCCGGCTACGCAGAATCGAAACTTCCATGGGTTGAATGTTTCCCAGGCCGTGCTCGCTCCCCAACACCTGAAGCGACTCCTGCACGGTGCACTGGGTGATCGCGGCAATCGCCAGCCCGCCCTCTACGGCGGCCACCTGCCCGGCAAGGCTGGAGCTGTTGTACACCACCTTGAATGCCCGCCCCCGTTGGGTGAGCGAGTTCACCGCGTAATGCCGGGCCAGGCTGGCGCTTTCGTAGACGGCGATGGGGATCGGGTCGCGTCGCCACAGTTCGAACTGGGGTGAGCCGACCCAGACCATGGGCTCCTTGAACAGGAAGGTGCCGCTCTGGGGCGAGTCCCTGGACACCAGCGCCAGGTCAAGGTCGCCGCTGCGCAACTGCGGGATCAGCGTGGTCGACTGTTCACAGGTGAGTTCTATTTCCACCCCGGCGTAGCGTGGCGAATAGCGCTTGAGCAGCGGCGTGAGGTACCGGGCCGCGTAGTCTTCCGCGACGCCCAGGCGGATGCGCCCGGTCAGTTCTTCACCGTGAAACGCCGCCTGGGTCTCGGCGTGCAGGGTGAGCATACGCCGGGCGTAGCTCAGCAGGGTCTGGCCGTCGGCGGTCAGTTGCAGGTGCCTGGGGCCTCGGCTCAACAACTGCCGCCCAAGGGCCGCCTCGAGTTTCTTCATCTGCATGCTGACGGCGGACTGCGAGCGGTTGACCTCGTGGGCGGCGCCCGACAGCGAGCCGGCGTCCACCACGGCCACAAAGCATTTGAGCCAATCAAGTTGCAAATCACTGGCCGGCATCGCGGTGACCTCTATTCGTTAATCGAATGGCTAAGGCCTGAATTATGCGCTTTTCATGAGGGTTTGTTCACCCGCAACATTCTGCCCAGAACCAACACCTACTGGATCGGACCATGCCCTTTGATACCTGGCTGCTTTACGTGGTTACCTGCTTCGGCATCGCGGTGGTGCCAGGCCCCAATGCGTTATTGGCGCTGACCCATGGCGCCCTTCATGGCAGCCGCAAAACGCTGTTCACCATCACCGGCGGCGTGCTCGGTTTTGCGATGGTGCTGGCGCTGTGTGCGTTGGGGTTGGGGGCGCTGATCCAGGCGTCGGCCAGTTTGTTCACTGCCCTGAAAGTGGCGGGTGGGCTGTATCTGATCTGGCTGGGCTTCGGGCTGTGGCGGGCGGCACCGGTCAGCCTTGAGGCGACCGGCACTACCAGCTCACGGAGCTGGCCGCTGTTCCGCCAGGGGCTGGTGTCGGCCATTTCGAACCCCAAGGCCTTGCTGCTGTTCACCGCGTTCATTCCACCGTTCCTGGACCCGCACCGGAACATCATCGCGCAGACGCTCACCATCGCGCTGACCTACGCCGTGGTGGAGTTCATCGTTGAGTATCTGGTGGCCAGCGCCGCGCACCGGGTCCGGCCCTGGTTGGCCAGAACCGGGCGTCGGTTCAATAAGGTGTGTGGCGTTTTTTTTGTGCTGTTCGGGGTGGCCCTGCCTATCCATGCCTGAGGGCGAATGCCCACCGCTCAAGGGTGCTCGATCACCATCACCGCGGTGGTGTCCGCCTCAAGTGCCTCAAACACATGGGGCGCGTTCGCCAGGTAGCTGATGTAGTCGCCGGCATGCAGCCGCACGGGCTCATTGGCCGGACCGATGGTCGCGCTGCCGCTGCACAGCACCACATGTTCTACCGTGCCGGCAGGGTGAGGCTGAGACAGGCGCGCCTCGCCGGGCTGCACCTTGAGCCGGTAGATATCGCGCCGCATGCCCGCCGGGCAATCCGCAAGCAGCGTCGCCGCGTAGTTGCCGGTTTCGGTATAGGTGGTCAGGCCTTCGTGGGCGCGAATCACCCGCAGATGCTGCCGGGGCTGCTCGAAGAACCGGGTCACCTGCAACCCCATCGCCGTGGCCAGCGACCACAGGGTTTCAATACTCGGGTTGCCGATCCCGGACTCCAGCTGTGACAAGGTCGACTTCGCCACCCCCGCGCGTTTCGCCAGTTCGGTCAACGAAAGCCCGGCGGCCTGGCGTTCGCGCTTGATCGACAGGGCCAGCAGGTCGATTCGACTCGGGTTGAGGTTGTTCGTTATGTCAGTCATTTGTTCTTCAAATCATCCTTAAAGGGGTTGACGCTGTGTTGTCTGTTGTTCAGCATACCAATCATTCGTTCATTATAAAAACCGGTCCATTGAATGATCTGGTACGTGTCCCACCTCTACACCTATTGGCCGTGGCTGCTCTGGCGCGCGCTGTCCTGCGACCTCGAAGGGTGGCGCAACCTGCTCGTGGCAACCCAGTTGGCCCAACAACATTGCCTGCGGCTATTCTGCGGGCCGCTATGATTCCTTTTTGCCATCCGGCATGATCGGGCTATGATCGGCCCACCTGAACCGGACGCCCGATGCCCCATGCCCGTTGACCTGCAAGCCCTCTATCCCAAACTGATCCACCTGATGCTGGATACGGTGTTCGTGGTCGACAGTGAAAACCAGATTGTCTTTGTCAGTGATGCCTGCGAAGCGTTGCTCGGTTACCGCGCTGATGAGCTGACCGGCACCCCGATCACAAACTACATGCACCCTGAAGACCTGGCGCGTACCCGGGCCTCGATCGTGCGGGTCATGAATGGCAAACCCCACGTCGACTTCCGCAACCGTTACATCCGCAAGGATGGCAGCGTCGTGCACATCCTGTGGGCGGCCTTCTGGTCCGAGGAGGTGGGGGCGCGGATCGGTGTTGCGCGGGACGTAACGGCCCTGACGCAGGCGGAGGAAGAGCTGCGTTTCCTCGCCCATCACGACCCGCTGACGGCCCTCACCAATCGCTCATTGTTCAATGACCGGCTGGACGAGGCCCTGCAAGCGGCCCACCACCACAAAAGTCCTCTGGCCTTGCTGTTTCTGGACGTCAATGACTTCAAGGGCATCAATGATGTGCACGGGCATGCCGTGGGCGACCGCGTGCTCTGCGTGATTGCACGACGGCTGGAAGGATGTGTGCGTGAGAGCGACCTGGTGGCCCGGATGGGCGGGGATGAATTCACCGTGCTGCTGACGGATATCCAGTCACCGGAAGCCGTGTCGGCGAAAGTGCAGCAGATACTTACGGTGATGGCCCAGCCCCTGAGCGCTGAGTTTGGCGCGGTTAAGATGCCGTCCTGCAGTATCGGCGTAGCGTTTTACCCGGCGGATGGGGCAGATGCCGACAGCCTGCTCAGCCACGCGGACGGCGAGATGTACCGGGTTAAGCGGCAGCGGTTTGCAGTGGAGTGACTCCAGAGTTCCCGAATCGTGTTCACTCAAGCCGCGAAGGTCTAACCGGCAAAGCTCGACAGCTCCCAGCTACGAATTAACGCTGCTGAAACGCAATCTTCAGCCCCAACCCCATGAACAACGTACCAATGATTTTCCCCTCCCAACGGCGCAGCCTTGAAAGCCCCACCATCCATTGGCTCAACGGACGGATCGCCACCGAAATCAGGGTGGTGTACACCGCACTGAGCCCCGAGAAGATCAACCCCAGCACCGCGAATTGAGCCAGGGAAGAACCCGATTCCGGGTGAATGAACTGCGGCAGGAAGGCCAGGAAGAAGATTGCGGTTTTCGGGTTCAGCACTTCCGCGCCCACCGCCTGGAAATACGCCTGGGTCGAGGTCACCGTGGGCAGGTCTTTGCGCGTGGTGGCGCCAGGCTTGGCCATGAAGGCGCGTACGCCCAGGTAGATCAGGTAACAGGCGCCGACGACTTTCACCACGTTAAATGCCACGGACGAGGTCATCAGGATCGCGGACAGGCCCAGTGCTGCGCACAGCGTGTGGATCAGGTCGCCCGAGGCAACGCCGAGTCCGGTGGCGATCCCGACCTTGCGCCCGCCCTGGAGGGTGCGGGTGATCACCAGCAATACAGCCGGGCCGGGGATCAGGAACAGACCGATGACCACGGCGATATACGTCAGGATGGGGGCGAGTTCGAACATGCTGTGTTATCTCAAAGTTGTATGCGCCCTACAGTTATCCCTATCCAGGGCGTTAAAGCAATTCAACAAAGCTCTTCGCTGACCACGTCGGTCCACATCGCACCCGGCACTGCCGCTGCGGGGTCAACCCGCTTGATCTCAGCCAGGCATCGATCAATCCTGCCGTCACGCAGATGCTCCTGGAAGAGGCACAGGCACTGCGCAAAATGCATCAAGGTAGCATTGATGAAAACACGCTCGTTATCGAAGTCATGGTTGAAGCAAACGACCTCGCGGCTTCGACGATCGATTGCCAAAACGTCCCCCGATCCGTTGTGCCCAAGTGGGAAATAGTCCTCGCTAAGCCCGTACACCGTCAGCCGGTGGGCGATTTGCGATGCGCTGTAGGCTTCAAAACTCAGGAAGGGGGCGGCGTCGCGCGGAAGTCCCTGTTTGAGCAGGAACTGCGAGTCTTGTGGCGCCAGGGCACTCACCTGGCCAGCCTCGTAGACGACAAACTCGCCAAGGCACAGGTCCAGTTCCGGCGGCACGAACGGCAGCGCCGCTATAAATCGTGCCTTGAAGTCAAACCCGGTCATGTTCTTTATTTCGCAAACGCATACTCCCCGCCCTGTTCCAGCGCCTTGCGATACGCAGGCCGTTCCTGGAACCGTTGCACCCACGCCGCCACATTCGGGTACGCCTGCAACTTGCCCTGGGCCCGGGCGATTTCGCCGATGAAGCTCATCTGGATATCCGCGCCGGTCAATTCCTCACCCACCAGGTACGGCGATCGCCCCAACGCGTCGTCCAGGTAACCCAGGTGATTGGCCACCTCGGATTCGATGCGCGGATGCAGCGGCGCGCCGGCATCGCCCAGGCGTCCGACATACAGGTTGAGCATCAGCGGCAGCATGGCCGAGCCTTCGGCGAAGTGCAGCCATTGCACGTATTCGTCATAGGTGGCAGTGGCAGGGTCGGGTTGCAGGCGACCGTGGCCGTGGCGGCGAATCAGGTAGTCGATGATGGCGCCGGACTCGATGACCACCTGGGCTCCGTCTTCAATCACCGGTGATTTGCCCAGGGCATTGATGGCCTTGAGTTCAGGTGGTGCGAGGTTGGTTTTCGGGTCGCGCTGGTAGCGCTTGATCTCGTAGGGCAGGCCGAGTTCTTCGAGCAGCCACAGGATGCGTTGCGAACGGGAGTTGTTGAGGTGGTGGACGATGATCATGGTGGCTCCGCTGGGCGAGAATAGGGGCGTATAGGCACAGACCGCTGTGGCGCTGTGGAGTGCCGTGAATTAAATGTGCTTCGATGACGGCATGAAAGATGGATAATCACCACGGCAAGCACTGATTACACACCGGATAGAAACCATGAATCGTCAAAAAAAACTACAGCAGCTGTTCAAGGCCAAGGCGAAAAAGGCCAGTGCCAAACTGGCACCGGCCCGCAAGGACAAGTACATCAGTAAAGCAGACCGCCTGAAACTGGCGGCTGAATCTGCTGATGAGACGGTTGTTTCTTCTGAGAGCTGATCCAGAAGGCCTAAGCATCATCCGATAGGGAATCGACGGAAAAACCATGAACACTGCTCAACTCGCGATTCAGCACTACATACTCGCCAAGGACGGCAACCGCCCGCATTTGCTCAGCCAGGCGTTCGTTCCGGACGCGATCCTGGACATGGTGGTGCGCACCGGGTCCATCTCGTTTCCGCCCCACGTCGAAGGGGTGGGCAGCATCGGCGATGTGCTGGTGAGGCGGTTCGGGCAGACCTTTGAAAACGTCTATACGTTTTGCCTGGGGCCGCCACCGGAGGCGGGGGCCAAAACCTATCAGTGCCAATGGCTGGTGGGCATGTCCGACAAGAGCTCCGGCGAAGCCCGGGTAGGGTGTGGTGTGTATGAATGGCAGTTCAATGCCGAAGCGGGGCTGGTCGAAAGGCTGACGATCACCATCGAGCATATGAAGACACTGCCGGCGTCAGACCTGGGGAGCGTGATGAGCTGGGTGTCCGGCCTGAGTTACCCATGGTGCAGCCCGCAAGCCGCCGTGAGCGAGGCCCCCGATATTGACGGGATTGGAGAGGTGCTCCAGTACGTTGCGGCCTTATGACTCGGTGTTGCACCGTAGATCGAAATCCGCCCGTGCCTGTTCAATCTCCTCCAGGTTGTCAGCCGCCCAGACCCACACGCCACAAAAGGCGGCACCCAGCGTAAAGCCGAGGGTTGTCAGGCTGTATTCAACCTTCGGCGGCACGACCGGGTAGACCTTGCGCACCACCAGGCCGTCCCTCTCCATTCCTCGCAAGGTCTGCGTCAGCATCTTCTGGCTGATGCCGCCGACTCGCTCACTCAGGCGCGTGAAGCGCAGCGCGGTCACCGTGGTGGAGCTTGCCCCGCCCGGCACCGAAACACCGCTGCTCAGGGCCGAGTTCGCGGAAGAAATGAAGAACGAAAAAGGCATGGACCCGGTGCTGATGGTGCAGCAATGCATTCGGCAAATCGAAGCCGGCCAACTGGAAATAAGCCCGGGCCTGAGCAAGGTGCTGAAGGTGGCCAGCCGGGTTGCGCCTGGCCTGATATTCAAACAGATGACCAAGCTCAGCCGGCTGGCGCCGTTGCGGCCTTCAACATGATCGGACGATGAAAGGGCACATCATGATCATCAGGATCGCATTTTCGCGGCAGGCTTGGTTGCTACAACAGGTTTGCCGGCTCTTGGAGCAGCCGCTTTTGAAGTGACAGCCAGTGCCGTAATCGGTTGTACAGTGAGCTCCAAACCGATCGCGGTCATTAGCTTTCTGATGGTTTCAAACCGCGTTTTCGAGCCGGCTTTCAACACTTTATAAAGGCTTTCACGATTGACCCCGGCATCCTTGGCGACCTTATTGACGCCTTTGGCTTTTGCGACTTCAGCCAAAGCGTGAATAAGACCTTCCGTCTCTCCGGTTTTCAGGCTTTCAGCCAAGTAAGCCGCGATAGCTTCCGGGCTATCGAGAAAGCGCGAGGCTTCGTAACGAGTCGTGCCTGTCGTGGTGAGGCTGAGGATTGGCATATCCTCAGGATTGAATTTATCGCTCATATCATTTACCTCTCAGGGTATCGAGGATCGCTTTAGCTTTCTTGATGCCCCGCTTTTGATCTGTTTTATCGCTTCCGCTGAGCATCAAGTACTCTGCGATCCCTGACCGCACAAAGTAAATTCTGTACCCAGGCCCAACAAAAACGCGCATTTCGCTCATCCCTTCGCCAACCGATTCGCAATCACCAAAATTGCCGGCTCCGGCACGATCCAGGCGGGTCAGGATGGCCGTTTTTCCCAGAGCATCATTCACACGGTCAAGCCAATTCCCAAACTCGGGTGTTTGGTGGATTTCGTATATTTTTTTCTTGTTGATCATAGTTCCATTTGTAGCTATATGGCTACATCTTAACGACGCGAGGTTGTGCGCAAATGAAGGAGGTTTCAGCGCCCGAGCGACCTTATATAGGCCCCTCCAGGCGCACAAGCCGGCGGATTCCGACACAACTGTAGGCATTGGAACCAAGTGCTGTGCTCACAGCCCAAGGGCTATGATTGCTTCAATGCGCATCCGCAGACGGCTGCTTCGGCGGCTGCACCTTGCGCATCAACGGCACCAGCAACACGGCGACGATGAAGCACACCATGATCATCAGGAACGCGTCCGCATAGGTCAGTGTTTGCGCCTCGCGCCAGGTCAGCGCCCACAGCTGATTCAGCGCGAACTGGCTGGCGTCCAGGCTGTTTTGCCCAAGCAACTGGGCGTTACCTGAAAGCTGCTCAAGCCAGACATTCATCGATTCGTTCCGGATGTTCAGGTGTTCAGCCAGGCGCAAGAAGTGCAGGTTGGTGCGGTCGTTGAGCACCGTGGCGCAGGCGGCGATGCCGATGGCGCCGCCGAGGTTGCGCATCAGGTTGAACAGGCCCGAGGCGAGTTTCAGCCGATCGGGGGCCAGTGCGCCGAGGGTCAGGGTGACCACGGGCGGCACTGCCATTTGTTGGGCAAAGCCGCGTATGGCCTGGGGCAGCAGCAGCTCCTTGGCACCCCAGTCGTGGGTGATGGGGGAGAAGTCCCACATCGACAGGGCGAACAGCGATAACCCAAACATCAGGATCCAGCGCAGGTCGAAGCGATTGGCCAGTAGCGCGTACACCGGGATCGCCAGCAACTGGAACACCCCCGTGGAAAACACCGCCAGGCCGATATCCAGCGAGCCGTACCCGCGCACCCGGCCGAGAAACAGCGGCGTGAGGTAGATGGTGGCGAAAATGCCGATGCCGGTGATGAATGAAAACAGGCAGCCCAGGGCGAAGTTTCTGTCCCGCAAGGCGCGTAAATCGACAATCGGCTCCTTGATTTCCAGGCAGCGCCAGATAAACAGCCCGCCGCTGACGGCGGCGATCCAGGCGGTGGTGGAGATGGTGCTGTCACTGAACCAGTTCCAGCGCGGGCCTTCTTCGAGGGTGTACTCCAGGCAGCCGAGAAACACCGCCATCAACGCCATGCCGATATAGTCGGCGCCCTTGAGCAATGACGGGTTGGGGCGGTCGACCTTGACCAGCATCGGCACTGCAAAGGTCACAAACAGGCCGGGCACCAGGTTGATGTAGAACAGCCAGTGCCAGGAGGAAATATCGGTAATCCAGCCGCCCACGGCGGGGCCCAGCGTGGGGGCCAGGGACGCGATGGCGCCGATGGTGGACGCGGCGATCACCCGCTGCTTGCCGTTGAAATACATGAACGCGGTGGTGAACACCAGCGGGATCATCGAGCCCCCCAGAAACCCCTGCAAGGCGCGAAACGCGATCATGCTCTGGATGTTCCAGGCCATCGCGCACAGCAGGCTGGTCAAGGTAAACCCGGCCGCCGAGGCGGCGAACAGCCAGCGCGTGCTCATCACCCGCGAGAGCCAGCCCGACATGGGGATCACGATGATTTCCGCGATCAGGTAGGCGGTCTGTACCCACGCCGTGTCGTCCGCGCCGGCTGACAGCCCGCCGCCGATGTCCTTGAGCGAGGCGGACACGATCTGGATATCGATCAACGCGATGAACATGCCCACGCACATGGTGGCGAAGGCTGCGACCTTTTGCGCCGTACTGAGGGCGGGCAACGGGCTGTTCATAGCTGGGCCTTGAGTGCGCCGGCCTGGTCGTCGAACGCTTCCTGGGTGTTGACCTTGGCCATGACCGACAAGCCCGGGCGCAGGGCGCCAAAGTCGGCGTCATTGCTGTCCAGGCGCACGCGTACCGGCACGCGCTGCACGATCTTGGTGAAGTTGCCGGTGGCGTTTTCCGGTGGCAACACACTGAACTGCGCGCCGGTGGCAGGGGCCAGGCTCTCGATGTGCCCGTGGAATTCGCGGCCGGGGAGGATATCGGCGCGGATGCTCACGCTTTGCCCAACCTGCAGGCGGCCCAACTGGTCTTCCTTGAAGTTGGCGTCCACCCACAGCCCCTTCGCCGGCACCACCGAGATCAGTTGGCTGCCGGCCGCGGCGTAGGCACCGACCCTGGCGCGGCGGTTGCCCACATAGCCGTCCACCGGGGCCCGCAGGTCGGTGTAGCTGAGGTTCAACTGCGCCTGGTCGCGTTCGGCCTGCGCCTGTTGCAGTGCGGCGCGTGCCTGGCCGCGCTGGGTTTCAATCACGTCGATTTGCCGGCGTGCCGCCATCAACCCGGCTTGCGCCCGGGAGTGATCGGCGCGGGCGGTCTTCCACACGGCGTTGACCCGTTGCGCGCTTTCGACCGACACGGCCTGGCTGCGCACCAGGTTCTGGTAACGCGTCTGATCGTCGCCGGCCCGTTGCGCCTCGGCGTCGGTGGCGTCGATCTGCGCCCTGGCCTGGTTGATCACCGCCAGTTGCAGCTGTTCGGTGGCGTCCAGGTTGGCGAGCGCGGCCTGTTGCGCAGCCACGGCGCCGTCAGCTTTGGCCAGGGCGGTGCGGTAGTCGCGCACATCGATGCGCGCCAGCACGTCGCCGGCGTGCACGAACTGGTTGTCCTGCACGGCCACTTCGCTGATATAGCCGGGCACTTTGGCGCTGATGACGGTCACATCCGCCCCCACGTAGGCGTCGTCGGTGTCTTCAACAAACCGGCTGACCAGCCACCAGTGGCTGGCGTACCAGACGCCGCCCGCCACGCCCAGGGTCAGCAGCCCCAGGCGCAGCACCTGTTTGCGCCGGGATGTTTTGGTGGGTTCGGGCACAGCGCTGACTTGAGCGTCCATGGCGAAATGACCTCATTGAGTATTAGTGGGGGAAGGGGCTGACCAGTTGGTCTTTTTCGGCGTAGGCCCGGCCGGTTCGCGCGCGCCACAGGGTCAAGGGTTCGGCGTCGGCGGCGACATGCACCCGGTGGCCCTCGCGGGTGATGGGCTTGCCGGTGTTGGCGTCCATCAACGCGAGTTTCACGGGGCGCCCGGTGGCTTCATCGGCCAGAAACACCTTGGTCGAGCCTTCGGTATGCCGTGCGCCCCAGGCCATCAGCGTGAGAATGACCTGGCGCAGCTCCCGACCGGCTTCGGTGAGGTGGTACTCGTGGCGCGGCGGGTTGTCCTGGTAGGGGCGCCGCTCCAGCAAACCGTGGGTCACCAGGGCGTTCAGGCGGCGGGTCAGGGTGTTCGAGGCGATCCCGAGGCTCTGGAGGAACTCATCGAAACGGCGCAGCCCGTAGAACGCATCCCGCAGGATCAACAGGCTCCAGCCATCACCAATGTGCTCCAGGGCACGGGCGACCGGGCAGGGCATGGGTTGGAAACTGGCTTTTTTCACGATGATCTCCGGGATCTGTTGCTAAATATTACGAGAGTAATATTGCACAGTGGATTTCATAATGAAAGTCACCAGGAGAAAAATTATTGCACGCACAAAAAAGCCCTGGCGGGCAGGGCTTTTCAAAGAAGATGCCAGCGGATTTTCAGTTTCAAGACACCGTTAATGCTTCCCCAGCGGTGGCCTTGGTCCGCGTTGCGCGCAGCGCCATCACCAGGGCCAACACCGGTGCCAGGGTAAACAGGGCGAACAGCCAACGCGCCGCATTGGCGACGCCGGCAGTGCTTGCCACGTCATTGATGCCCGCCATGTTCGAGATCACTCCCGCCAAGGCCGCGCCCATGGCCATGGCGAACAGTTGCAGGGTGGTGATCGACGACGCCGCCGTGTCCTTATCCTGCTCCGACGCCACTTGCAGAATGCGCGTCAGCAGGTGCGGCCAGCCCAGGCCGATGCCGAAACCCACCAGGAACAGCGCCAGGCAAATAGGTGCCAGCAGCATCCAGTCCCCGTGACCGGCGATGGGTGTGGTGATCGCCAGAATCACCAGGCCCGCCACGATAAACAGCGGCCCGGCGAGGATGGCGCGGTGTGGACCACGGCCGGTCCAGCCGGAGCTGAGGATTTCCGCGACGGTCCAGCCGGCCGCCATCAGCGCCGCCATGTAGCCGGCAATCAACGGTGACTGGCCATGCAGGTGCTGCAGAAAGTACGGCATGAAAATCTCGCTGCTCATGCCGATCACCAGCAAGCAGGTGGTCGCATACAGCGCGCAGAGCGGGGTGCTGAACTTCAATGCATCCCTGGGCAACAGGCGGACCGTGGCGTTGGACTCCTTGCGGATCAGCAGCCACACTAGCACGGCACAGATCGCGATGCCCAGCAGGTTCCAGCTCGGCAGCGACGAGACGCTGCCCGCACACACCGCCAACACCGCGCCGGCCAACAGCACCAGTTGCGGTACCGGCAAACGGGCGGTAGCCGTCGCTGCAGTATCGCGTGGGGGCAGGGCGCGACTGGTGAGCACCATGTACGCCAGGCTCACCGGCACCATCGCGCCGAAGGCCAGGCGCCAGGCGTCCATCTCGGCAAACACGCCGCCCACCGCCGGCCCGACCAGCGTCGCCACGCCCCACATGCCCGACACCAGCGCCATTGCCCGCGGCCACAAACGCTCTTCGAATACCAACTGGATCATCGAATAACACAAGGCCAACAAGACCCCGCCGCCCAAGCCCTGGATGAAACGCCCCGCGAGCATCACCGGCATGCTCGGCGCCAGCGCGCAGATCAACACGCCCACCATGAACACCAGCGTCGCCACGGCATACGCCAGCCTCGGGCCGGTGCGTTGCAGCAATTTGGAGGTGAGTGCGGAACCGAGGATCGAGGCCACCACGTACAGCGTGGTACTCCAGGCGTACAGCTCCAGGCCGCCGATTTCGGCGACCACTGACGGCAGGATGGTGGTGGCGATGTAGGTGTTGGTGGCATAGAGCGCTATGCCACCTGAGAGGGCGATGGAACGGGTGGCGTTCTTGCCGCGGAGCAACTCGCCCCAACTGCTGTCTTGGGTGTGCATCAACGATTCCTTGTAATGCATTCGCGGCGCAAGCCGGCGAAGGGCATAAGCATCAGGCTTGGCTTAATTAACCAAGTTTGTGCTTGGAATATTGAAGCGAGGCTGATTATTTTGCAAGCGATGACTTGGCGTTTCGTGGAAACCCATCCTTCACGCCTGCGCCACCTCCCGACCCGTACGTGAACCCGCACGTCGCGAGCGCCAGCCGAGAACCAGCACCATCAGCAAGCCCAGGCCCGCCATGATTGCGCCAGCCAGGGAAATCGCCGGGTAGCCCAATCCCGCGCTGAGCACCGCCCCACCCAGCGCCGCGCCGATGGCATTGCCGAAGTTGAACGCGCCGATGTTCATGGCGGATGCCAGGTTCGGTGCATCCTTGGCCGCTTCCATCACGCGCATCTGCAACGGTGGCACCAGCGCAAAGCTGGCTGCGCCCCACAACAGGATCGACAAGGCGGCAGGCAGCGGCCATTGCATGAGTACCGAGAACGCCAGCAGCACGGCAATCAGCACCACGAGGGATGTGATCAAGGTGCGGTCCACCGAACGGTCCGCCGATTTGCCGCCCCAGACGTTGCCAAGGGTCAGGCCGATGCCGAACAGCACAAGCATCCCGGTGACGAAGTTGGTCGAGGCATGGGTGACATCCCGCAGAATCGGCGCGATGTAGGTGAACACCGTGAACATCGCACTGGAGCCCACAACGGTCAGAGCCAGCGCGGCAAGCACCGGCCCACGGCCCAGCACGCGGATCTCGGCCATCAGGCTGCCGCCTTTGGGAGCCGGCGCATTCGGCAGCGCCCACCACAGGGCGGCCATGACCATCGCGCCGAGCCCGCTGATGCCCCAGAACGCGGTACGCCAGCCGAAGTTCTCACCGAACCAGGTGGCCAGGGGCACGCCGCCAATGGTTGCCAGGGTCAGCCCCAGGAACATCGCCGCGACGGCCCCCGCGCGTTTGTCTGGCGCCACCACGCTCGCGGCCACGATCGAGCCGATGCCGAAGAATGCACCGTGGTTCAACGAGGTCACTAGCCGCGCCATCATCAGGGTCTGATAGTCGGGCGCCAACGCCGACAGCAGGTTACCCAGGGTGAAGATCGCCATCAGGCCGATCAGCAGGTAACGGCGTGGAACCCTGGCGGTCGCGAGGGTCATGATCGGTGCGCCGATCAGCACGCCCATGGCGTAGGCGCTCACCAGCAACCCGGCGGCGGGAATGGACACATCAAGATCGCTGGCGATCCCGGGCAACATGCCCATGGGGGCAAACTCCGTGACACCGATGCCGAAGGCGCCGATGGACAGTGCTAAAAGCGGTGGGTTGATACGCATGGGTGACTCCTCATCTGTGTGCCAAATGCTACAATCCTGCCTTTTCCAGCAGTAGCCCCAAGTGGGCCACGACAGCTTTGCGTGGAGCGCACAAATGGACATAGGCGGGCGGTCAGGGGAGATGGCGGTATTTGCCATGGTGGCGGAGCAGGGCAGCCTGTCGGGCGCGGCGCGTGCCTTGAGCCTCACGCCGTCGTCGGTCAGCCGGATCATCGCGCGCATCGAGCGGCGAATCGGTACCCGGCTGCTGCTGCGCACCACCCGGGCGATCACGCTCACCGCCGAGGGCGAGGCCTACCTGCGCGGTGCTCGGCGCATCCTGGCAGACATGGCGGAAATCGAAGATGCAATCACCGACCAGGGCGTGCCCCGGGGGCGCTTGAGAGTCAGCGCGGCGCTGGCCCACGGGCGGCTGTCGATCGTGCCGCTGATTGCCGCATTCAGCGCGCGCTACCCGGCCATCGTGGTGGATCTGCTGCTGGGGGATGAAGTCGTGGATATCCTGGGTGGGCAAGCGGACGTGGCGATTCGCTTTGGCCTGTTGGCCGACAGCCCGTTGACCGCGCGCCTGATCGGGTCCACCGGGCAGCTCATCGTGGCCTCGCCGGACTATCTGCTGCGCAACGGCACACCGCTGGTGCCCCAAGACTTACTCGACCACAACTGCCTGCGTTTCAACTTTCGCCGGGCAGCACCCGATTGGCCATTTCGCCAGGACGGGCGCGATTTTTCGCTGAAAGTCGCCGGCACGATCGAGGGCAACAGTGGGGAAGCATTGTCCCAGTTGGCGAGGCTGGGCGCAGGCATCGCGCGCATTGGCGCATTCAGCGTGGCCGACGATGTGAGAAGCGGCCACCTGGTGCCGCTGCTTGAAGCCTATAACCCGGGAGACCGCGAGCCGATTCACGCGGTGTTCGTCGGCGGCGCGGCGATGCCGGCGCGGGTGAGGGCGTTTGTCGATTTTTTGGTGGAGCATCATCAGACGTGACCGGGCACTTCACACCGTCAGTTTCCGACTGAACTTGGTCTCCATCACGATGTGGGAAGCCGTGTGCGCCACCCCCTTGATCATGTTGATCCGGGTGAGCTCGGCGTTGAGTTCACTCAGGGTCGTAGTGGCCAGGTGAATGATGAAGTCGGACTCACCCGAGACCGCATACACGGCCTGCACCGCTTCCATCTTGCGCAGCGAGGTCATGACGTCGGTGTAGCTCTTGTTGGTGCAGGAGGTCATGGTGAAGCAATTGATCGTCTGCTGAAGCCGGTCCTGGTCGATGCGCACGCTGTAGCCGGTGATCACCCCGGCCTTTTCCAGGCGGGTGATCCGCTCCTGCACTGAAGAGCGCGACACCCCAAGCTTGCGGGCCAATGACGCGGTAGGTTCGCGTGCGTTGGCCTGCAGCAGGCCAAGCAACTGCCGGTCCTTGTCGGTGAGGTTAAACAGTGGACCGGGATTCTGCGTTTCCATGGACACGTCCTTGACCTCGCTCGGGTTCAGTTCTTGTGAGTTGCCCTGTGTTGCGAACGCCTTTCCTGAAACATGTCCATCATCTTCAGGCCCGCGTACACCGTTTGTGCGGCCGCCGGGCCGAGGGGGCCGCCGTTCCATTCCAGGCCGTAGGCATCAAACAGACGGTAGCGATCGGTTTCGCCGCAAATCGCCTCGGCGATGACGCGTGCGCCGATCGGCGCGGTGTTCATACCATGGCCACCAAATGATGTACATGTCCACAAGCCTTTCCCGAGCGGGCCAATGTGCGGCATTTTATGCCGCGCATAGCCCATCAACCCGGACCAGGCTTTTTCGATCTGGAGGCCGCGCAACTGTGGGTAAACGTCGAGGATGTCTTGCGTCAGCAACTGCCCCAGGCGTTTTTCATCTTGCAGGTTGCGGGTGGTGATGCGGCCGCCCCACAGCAGGCGGTCACCCTCGACGATTCGGTAATAGTCCGAGGCCCGACGGTTATCGCCCACTGCATCGCTGGTACAGACGGCCTCCGCCAGGCGATCGCCCAGATGCTCGGTCAGCACCGCATAGGTAGCGATGGGCAGGAAGGCGCGGCGCAGTTTGCCGAACTCCGGCCCGCCGTAG
The DNA here is from genome assembly GCF_000242655.1 of Pseudomonas sp. PAMC 25886. NCBI lineage: Bacteria > Pseudomonadati > Pseudomonadota > Gammaproteobacteria > Pseudomonadales > Pseudomonadaceae > Pseudomonas > Pseudomonas sp. PAMC 25886. The sequence goes on along the minus strand of NZ_AHHC01000050.1, from coordinate 442,164 downwards.
CCGCCGCAGCAGTACACCACCTGGGCACAATCGACGCTGCCCTGATCGGTGACGACCCGGTGTCGTCCGTTGCGGCTTTCGACGCGGGTCATGGGCGAGCGTTCATGGATTTTTCCGCCGCTGGCTTCGATAAGCCGGGCCAGGCCGAGGCAGTAATTCAAGGGGTGGAAGTGAAAGCCATGGTTGTCTCGCAGTGCCTGGAAATACCGCTCGGTCTTGAGCTTTTCGCGCACCGCCTGGCGGTCCAGGTAGTCGAGGTGAAAGTCGAAATCCGCGGCCATTTTGTCGCGCATGCGCTGCAGATTCTCGCCATCCTCGTAGCGAACCACGCTCAGTTTTCCAGGGGTGGGTGTACAGCCCGGAAATTGATGAGCGGCGAGCATGCCCCGAACAATATCGACCCCTTCAAGCGACAGTTTGAACAGCGCGGCGGCTGTCGGTTTGCCGCAGCGCCGTTCGATGGACGACAACCCTTCAGACCAGCCTTGAAGCACAAAACCGCCATTGCGCCCCGACGCTCCCCAGGCCACACGGCCCGCGTCGAGCAGCACCACGGACTGCCCGCGCGAAACCAGCTCCCACGCGGTACTCAACCCCGCCAGCCCGGCGCCGATGACGCACACATCGGCCTGGACATTGCCTGACAGCGCCGCACGCTCAGTCGTCTCGTGCATCGTGGCGGTGTAGTAATTGTTGTTGTAGGTGTACATGAAGTCCGTCGTCCTTTTTTCGCGGCGCAGGCATACAGCGCGCCGCGTCGAGGACGGGCGCCTGTATGGCCTGTGGGATTTTTATTGCACTTGGGTGAGGTCGGCGCCGTACCATTTTTCAGACAGCTGCTTGAGCGTGCCGTCGGCTTTCATGTCGGCGACGATCTTGGTCAGCGCGCTGTTGAAGGCTTCGTCACCCTTGTCCACGGCTATGGCCAGGGGCTCGTAGTAGGCCGGCTTGCCTTCGACCCTGACGATTGGATAGCCATTCTTGATGGCCGCGACGATGGTTGGAAGCGCGGACAGGGTAGCGTCCAAGCGGACCCCGTTACCCATGCGCAGGTCATCCAGCGGGCCCATGCTGTCGCCGTACGTGCGAACCTCGCCGGGTGTGACGTCATAGGTAAACGGCGGCACATCGGCGGCGTCGATCTTGAGGCGACGATTGATGTAGTCCTCCGAAGTCGTACCGGCCTCGACGCCGATAATCTTGCCGTTCAGGTCCGCCAATTTGGCTGCGGCAGCGTCCTTGTGCACCGCAAATACATACGGCGTGTAGTAGTAGATCGCGGGAAAGTCGAGCACCCGGGTGCGCTCGGTGGTGGGGGTCATGGAGCCCACCGACAAGTCCCAGCGGTTCGACCAGCGGCCAGCGGTGATGATCCCGTACTCGGGCGTCACGAAGTCGACTTTACTGCCCAGGCGTTTGCCGATTTCGCTGGCGACGTCGATATCAAACCCTTGCAGTTTATTGTCCGGCCCCAGGAACGATTGCGGTGGCCAGTTGGCGGAGGTGGCCACTTTGATCACCTTGGTTTCATGGATACGGTCAAGGGTCGAGCCCGCCCAGGCGGTGCCGGTGAGGCCGGCGAGGGCGGAGGCGACAGTGGCTGCGGCGACGAAGCGGGTGAGCGAGATCATGGGTAAGCCTCCAGATATCGTGAGTACGGATTTTTGTTGTTTTGGTCGATGTCCGACGATGCTTCTCAGTGGCTGAGAATCTGCGACAGGAATTCCCGGGCACGCTCGTGCTGCGGGTTGTCAAAAAACTCGGTGGGCTTGGCCTGCTCGATGATGCAGCCCTGGTCCATGAAGATGATTCGGTCGGCAACCCTTCGCGCGAACCCCATCTCGTGGGTGACGCAGACCATGGTGATGCCGTCCTGGGCCAGTTCGCCCATCACGTCCAGCACTTCCTTGACCATCTCGGGGTCAAGGGCGGAAGTGGGTTCATCGAACAGCATGATGCGCGGGCGCATGCACAGGGCGCGGGCAATGGCCACGCGCTGCTGCTGGCCGCCCGAGAGCTGGCCGGGGTATTTGTCGGCCTGGTTCCCGATGCGCACCCGGTCAAGGTATTCATAGGCCAGTTCCCGCGCCTGCTGCTCGCTGAGTTTGCTCACCAGGCGCGGCCCTACCATGAGGTTTTCCAGCACCGTCATGTGCGGGAACAGGTTGAATTGCTGGAACACCATGCCCACCTGGCGCCGTATGCCCGCCACGCAGGCGGCATCACGGGTCAACTCGGTGCCTTCGATAAATACGTGGCCTTTCTGGAAGTCTTCCAGCAGGTTCAGGCAGCGAATCAAGGTGGACTTGCCGGAACCCGACGGCCCGCACACCACCACGATTTCACCGCTGGCAATGTGCAGGTCGATGCCCTTGAGCACATAAAAATCGCCATACCATTTGTGCATGTCTTGAATCGAGATGGCGGGATACGGAGCAGGGGCTACTGAAGGCTGATTCATCGTCATGCTCCTGGTTCAGCGATGGGCGCGGTTGAAGTGTTTTTCCAGGCGGGCCTGAACTGTTTCCAGCACGATCGACAGCAGCCAATACAGCACGGCGGCAGTGATGAGCATCTCCAGGTGGCGGAACTCGGCGCGTCCCTGGGTTCGCGCGAGGAACATCAGCTCCCAGACCCCGATCACCGACACCAGCGAACTGTCCTTGAGCATCGAGATGAACTGGTTGCCTGTTGGCGGAATGATCAGCCGCATGGACTGCGGAAGAATCACCCGGGTCATGGTCTGGAAAGGATTCAGGCCAATCGCCCGCGACGCCTCCCACTGGCCCCGCGAGATACTGCTGATACCGGCACGGAAGATCTCCGTCATGTAGGCGCCATAACACAGCGAGAGCGCCAGGATGCCTGCCGGCACCGCCCCGACGACATAACCAAGTTGAGGAATGCCCAGGTAAATCAGATAGATCTGGATGAGCAGCGGAACGCCGCGGAAAAACGAGGTGTAGAAGCTGGCAATCGCAATTGCGAAGCCGTTGGAAGACAAGCGTGCGGTGGCGCCCAGCAACGCCAGGACGAACGCAATCGCAATCGAAATCGCCGACACATAGACGGTGGTGAACACCCCTTGGGTGATCATGAAACCGATTTTGGTCGCGATAAAACTATAGGAAAGGTTGAAGGTGTCGAAGAACAACAGGAACAGTACCAACAACTCGCACCACACCGTGATGATCTGCGCGCGCAAGGGAAAGCGGCCGAGGATGAACAGGTTCAGCACCACCGTCAGGGTGAACGTGCCGCCCACCGCAATGTCACGCGCCAGCGGTGCCTTGAGGTCGAGAACGATGGGCCCCATCAAGTGGGCAAGGCGGCCTTCGCCCACGCCGCACGCCAGCGTGATGATGAAAATCACCACGGCGACTGCGCCCATGAATACGGCGCTGTCCGTCATGCGGGTCTTGACGATATGGTCTTTGTACATGGCTTACGCGCCCCGGGGTGAGCCCCTTTATTGTTGTCGGTCCATTATGGGTTGGCGAAATGCCGGGCGGCACCCTGCGGATTGTTGGGATTGGCGGTTTTTTTTTGCGTATGTGGGGAGGGGAGCCATACATCTGATGGCTGGAGTCATCAGGTTTTGCCAGCATTCATTTCGCGCCAGACTCATGCGCATTCATCGCGGGGAGAAAATAGGGGTGCAGACCACCTTCAGGTGATGGTGGTCTGCCCCCCATTCTCACTTGATGAGGTCAGGCCGAGTGGACTTGAGCATCGCTGCGCTGACCGTGCCTTGAACCGAGCAGGTGACCATACCTTTGCTGGTCTTGGTCACGTCTTGCGGCGCAGGTTCTACCATCAATATCCGTTCTGCCGTATCGGTGACCAGCTTGCCTGCATTGTCATCGCCGTTTTCCGGTACCCAGGCTGACTGCTTGTGCGACCAGATTTGCGCGCGGGCGTAAATCCCGTTGGCGCTCTCCAGGTTGCTGCCGGGTACTTTATTCAACTGGGCGTAAAGCTCATCGGGTGCCTGCTGGGTGTAGAAGCCCCAGCCAATGATGCGTGAGCCCATCAGGTCCTGATCTTCCACAAAAAAGCCGGTCAGCGCGACACCACTCAGGGTGACCGGCGTGTCGAATACCCACCGCTGCCCCATGTCTGTTTTGGTTCCGCCACTGAACGTCATCTTGCCGTTGGCCAGCGCACTGGGAATGCGTTCCTTGAGACCCGGCTGATTGACCACGGCCAGAGAGTTTTCGTCACAGGCGAGAAACGTTTGCAGTGGAGGCGTGGCGGCGAAGCTGCTGGCGCAAGTCACCAGCGCGGCGAAAGGGAAGAGCAGTTGATGCCATTTCATTGAGTGACTCCTGGGGTAGAAATGAAGACTTTCTATGCGACACCTCAGGAACACGCGAGTCCTGGTGAGTGGGTGGGACTGCGTGTAGCCGAGGATGGCGGGAGTGTTTGTTCTCTGTTAAACGGCCAGCAATTGCAGGCATCGGCCGTTGAGAGTTCCCGTCATCGCCAGTGTGTCGGCAAGGGAGGTGAAGACATGAGTCAGGGTTGTTCAAACCGACTGCCCCAGTAGATTCGTAAAATTGGGTCGCGAGGCGACCCCGGAAAATGGGACTGCTGCGCAGTCCAGCGCGAGCAAGCTCGCTCACCACAACAAGCTCGCTCACCACAATAAGCGCGCTACCCACAGGGATCGCATTCCGCCGAAGAATAGCTCCTATGCTTTCAGGCTCTCTACTACCGCACCCTGCAAACAGCAATGCTGGTCTGGCGATCAAATCCGGGCGGTCAACCGCCCCAATGCCAGGAACCGAACATGACTCTTCAAGCAAAACTCGATGCCTTCAACGCGGACTTCGTCGCCGGCAAACCACCCTACAATGCGCCGCCCCAGGTGCACGTGGTGATGAAGCGCGCCACCGACGAACTGATCGCCACCGGCCACGCCGAACGCGCGCTGAAGGTCGGCGACAAAGCCCCGGCCTTCAAGCTCAACGACCCCGACGGCAATCCTGTTTCCTCGGTGGAGTTGTTGGCCAAGGGCCCGCTGGTGATTACCTTCTACCGTGGTGTGTGGTGCCCGTACTGCAACATGGAGCTGCAAGCGCTGGAGGAGGCCTTGCCGGTGTTCCGTGAGCTGGGTGCAAGCCTGGTGGCGATTTCCCCGCAGAACAACGTAAACAGCCGCAAGTCGGTGCGCGAGAACAAGCTGAGCTTCCCGATTCTGTCCGACACCCTGAGCGACGTGGCCGATGCCTTTGGCCTGCGTTTCAAATTGCCCGACTATCTGGTGGACTTGTACAAGTCTTTCGGCAACGACCTGCCGGCCTTCAACAACAACCCGGATTGGGTGTTGCCCATGCCGGCGCGTTTCGTGATCGGCCAGGACGGCGTGATCACTTACGCTGAAGTTAACCCGGACTACACCCGTCGCCCGGACCCTTCCGAGTTGCTGCCCGCGTTGCAGGGTTAACGGTTTTCCATCAAGTGTTCGACAAAGTCGACAAACGCGCGGGCCTTGGCGCTTGCCATGCGCCCGGTGGGGAAGATCGCCCACAGGTCCAGCTCCGGCAGCGCCCAGTCTCCAAGCACCGCCACCACCTCGCCACTCGCCAGCTCAGGGGTGAACATCCATTCTGACGAGATGGTGAGGCTGTAGCCCGACAACACCGCCGTGCGCACACCCTCGGCCGCGCTCACCCGTATACGGCCGGCGAGGGTGGCGGGTTGCTCGGTGCCGTCTTTCTTGAAGACCCATGAGGTGCCACCACCGCCCAGCGTATAGATCACGGCCTCGTGATCGGCCAGGTCGGCGGGGGATTGGGGCACGCCGCAGCGTTGGAAATACGCCGGCGTCGCCATCACCAACCGCCGGCACTGGGCGATTTTTCTCGCCGTCAGATTCGAATCGCTGAGGTTGCCCATGCGCAACGCCACGTCGATCCCTTCTTCAATCAGGTTCATCGAGCGGTCGTCCAGGCGCACGTCGACATCCAGCTGCGGGTGCTGCTCCAGGAACGCGCCAAGGTGGGGAAGAATGTGCAACCGGGCGAAGGTGGTCGCCGCTGAAATCCGCAAGGTGCCGGTCAACCCGGCCGCCGACCCACGTGCGGCGAGTTCGGCTTCATCTGCGCCTTCGATGACCTTTTTGGCGTGCTCGAAAAACAGCGTGCCGGCCTCGGTCGGCGTCAACCCGCGCGTCGAGCGGATCAGCAGGCGCACGCCCAGGTGGTCTTCAAGCTGTGCGATGGTTTTTGAAATGGCGGGTTGCCCGACGTCCAGGCGCCTGGCCGCCGCAGAAAACGAACCGGTCTCTACCACGTAGACATAGGTTTCCATCGCCGCCAGCCGATCCATCCTGTTGTTCCCCGCCATGCTTCGTTGCGGGCAGTCTGACGGGATTGCCTGGGCCGCGCCAGTGCCTCACGGCTTGCGATAGGCCTTGTAGTCGTTCTGCAAGACGATATGGTCCGCCACGTACTTCGCATCGTGCCAAACCCCGTAGATGAACGAAGACGCGCGGTTCACCAGGTTCGGTAAACCCAGGAAGTAAATCCCGCTCTCCGCCGAGATCCCGCGCTTATGGAAAGGCTCGCCTTTCTCGTCAAACGCATTCACCTTCAGCCAGCTGAAATCGAAACTGAAACCGGTGGCCCACAGGATCGTGGTCACGCCGGCCTCGGCCAGGTCCAGGCTGAGGATCGGGTTCACCAGGCATGGCGGGTCAGCCAGCAGTTCCCACGCTTCAGGCTCCGGCGCAAACTCCAGGCCGTTCTGCTCGATATAGGCGTCGGCATCGCGCAGCACATCAAAGTAGGCACGATCACCTTCGGCCACGTTGGCCGCCAGGCCCGGCTCAAACTCCATCACGCCTTCATTCCACGCCCGGGTTACGCCCACCAGCGTAATGCCCATGTGCGCCAGGCGGCGGAAGTCGACCGTCTTGCCGCCTTCGTAGCCACTGACGGCGAAGGCCACATGTTTTTTCTTCGGCTGGATTTTGACCTCGTCCCACAAGCCCAGCGCGCCCAGCCACCAGCAGTAATCGCGGCCACGGTAAGCGCGAGGAGGGCGGTAGTGTTCGCCCACCGAGAGGTACACCGTCTTGCCGGCCTTTTGCAGTTCTTCGGCAATCTGCGAGCCCGATGCTCCAGCGCCCACCACCAACACGGCACCTTCAGACAGTTGGCCGGGATTCTTGTAGGCAGAGGAATGAAGCTGCTGCACCCTGGCGTGTTCCGGCACCAGTTTCGGGATGGACGGCCGTTGGAAAGGCCCCGTCGCGGCAACCACGTTGGTGGCCTCGATCACACCGGCCGAGGTGGTCACCTTGAACCCGGGCCGCCCCACATGACGCTCCACTTGCTGCACTTCAACCCCGGTGCGCACCGGCGCCTTCAGCATCTGCACGTACTCTTCAAAGTACGCCGCCATGCGCTCTTTCGGCGGGAAGCTCTCCGGGGAAATACCCTCGAATTTCAGGCCGGGAAACCGGTCGTGCCAGGCCGGGCCGTTGGCGACCAGCGAGTCCCAGCGCTCGGACCGCCAGCGCTCGGCGATGCGGTTTCGCTCCAGCACAATGTGCGGCACGCCCATCAGTGAGAGGTGCTCACTCATGGCGACCCCCGCCTGGCCCGCGCCCACCACCAGGGTGTTGATTGTTTCAACTGACATGTGAGCTTCCTAAAGTGAGCAACCATCGACGGCTGCCAGTGTGATCAAGCGCCAGCCAGCCGCAAATGATGCTTTTCGAACGTAGAGGTTAGGCAAAACCAAAGCGCTTCAATCGGTCTCCAGAAGCTCGGCCACCGCTGTCAGGGCCAGGCGATAGCCGAGCGCGCCGAGGCCTGCGATCACGCCGGTGGCGGCTTTGGACACGTAAGAGTGATGACGGAAAGCCTCGCGCTTCCAGATGTTGCTCATGTGGGCTTCGATGATCGGGCCGTCAAACGCCAGCAGCGCATCCAGGATCGGCACCGAGCTGTAGGTCAGGCCGGCGGCGTTGATGATGATCGCGCGGGCGTTGAGGCGAGCCTCCTGAATCCAGTCCACCAGCACGCCCTCATGGTTGCTCTGGCGAAACGCCAGGGTCAGGCCCAGCTCCGTGGCGTGGCGCTGGCAGCGTGCTTCGATGGTGGCGAAGCTTTCGCTGCCGTAGGTGCCGTTTTTGTCCAGCCCGTACAGGTTAGCGTTGGGGCCGTTGAGGAAATACACAGTGCGGGACATGGGACACTCCAGGTCGTCAGGTTGGCTGGCCCGGGTTCCAGTCATCCGGCACCACGGCGATCACGTCGATTTCCATCAACCATTCCGGCTGGCCCAACCCTGAAATCACCAGGCCGGTGGAGATCGGGAACACGCCCTTGAGCCATTTGCCGACCTCCCGGTACACCGGCTCGCGGTAGCGTGGGTCGATCAGGTAGGTGGTGGTCTTCACGATGTGCGACAGGTCGGAGCCGGCTTCTTCCAGCAGTTGCTTGACGTTTTTCATCGCCTGTTCAGCTTGCGCCCGCGGGTCGCCGAGGCCGACCAGGTTGCCCTCGAAATCGGTGCCGATCTGACCGCGCACATAAATGGTGTTGCCGGCGCGCACGGCCTGGCACAGGTCGTTGTCCAGCGCTTGGTTGGGGTAGGTCTGCTGGGTGTTGAACATGCGAATACGGGTATGGGTGGGCATTGCTGGCAACTCGTTGGGTACGGAATAAATCCAGCTTCACATTGGCCCCGCTCCCGCGAAACCAGCATTTGCGCGAGGTAGTGCTTAGGCAAAACCGAAGCGCTGTACCCAGGCCTGAGCGTTAGGTCGAAACACCACCCGGCATGAACCATGCAACGGTATGGTTGAGGCAGTCGACGCCAGCTTGGCGTCAGCGTATTGATGATGTGGAGGCGTGATGCTCAGTCGTATTACCCAGCGCCAACTGGAATATTTCGTGGCTTCCGGTGAGGCAGGCAGCATCAGTGCCGCGTCTGAACGCATTCACGTGTCGTCGCCGTCGATCTCCGCGGCGATCACCCATATGGAGGCCGAGCTGGGCATCCAGCTGTTTGTTCGGCACCACGCCCAGGGCATTTCCCTCACGGCTGTGGGGCGCCAGGTGATGCAAGAGGCCAAGCTGATCCTGGAGCAGATGACCAACCTCTACACCATCGCTTCCGAGTCGCTGAACACGGTGCGCGGCCCGCTGCGGGTGGGGTGCCTGGAATGGCTGGCGCCGATGATCACCCCTGAGCTGGTGTTCGGTTTTGGCCGGGCGTTTCCGGGCGTGCGCCTCACCCAGGTCGAGGGCAACCACGAGGAAATGCTGGAAAAACTGCGCAGCGCCGAGATCGATATCGCCCTGACCTACGACCTGGTGACCAGTGAGGACATCGACTTCCAGCCGCTGGCGCAACTGCCGCCGTATGTGATGGTGGGTGAGTACCACCCGCTGGCCAGCCTGTCGGCGGTGAGCATGCTCGACCTTGAGGATTACCCCGTGGTGCTGCTGGACACGCCCTGGAGCCGGGAATATTTCCTCAGCTTCTTTATGCAGGCGGGCACCACCCCGAACATCATCATGCGCTCCAGCAACCTTGAAACCGTGCGTTCCATGGTCGCCAATGGCATCGGCTATTCCTTCGCGAACGCCCGGCCCAAAGCCAACCTTTCCCAGGACGGCAAGCGCTTGATTCGCCTGCGGTTGTCCGGCCCGCACCGGCCGATGCAACTGGGGTACGCCACGGCGAGCAATACCCAATTGTCCCGGGTGGTGTCGGCGTTTGCCGAGCGTTGCCGCATGTTCGTTTCAGACCAGTACATCCCGGGCATGGCAGCCCCCAGTTTTTTCGATGCCCATGCGGTGCGCAGCCTTAACACGGTGAGCTGAACGGCCTGCTTTCTTGCTTTTCTGTGGGAGCTGGCTTGCCTGCGATGCGGGCACCTCGGTCTTGCAGGTACACCGCGGCGATGCCATCGCAGGCAAGCCAGCTCCCACAAGGAATTGTGTTTGCAGCGCACCAAAAGGTGGCGCCGGCATGCAGCGCAGGCGCGGTCCCGCACCAATACGAGACAGGCTGTTTCAGCAGCCCCGTCGTCACCCAGGGAACGGTGACGCTGCGTAGGTTCTCCCTACCCAATAGGCCGGCTTTTACGAATTGACCCAAAGTGCCTCCTCCCACGACTCTCAATCCATCGGTGCAGATCAGGGTTCGACCTTCACGTTGAGCATTCGGTGGGCATTTTCATTTTTTGTCGAGCGCAGTGACGATGACTTTCAACTGGAATTACATGTTTGGTTTGCTGGCCGATGCCGAGTTCTGGCGGGCGACATGGACGGTCATCCAACTCAGTTCATTGACCTGGGTGTTGAGCATCGCGCTGGGCTTCCTGCTGGCTTTGGCCAAGCAATCCAGACATGCACTGATCAGCCTGCCGGCACGAGGCTATATCTGGTTGTTCCGCAGCCTGCCGCTGCTGGTGCTGCTGATTTTCATCTACAACCTGCCGCAAGCGATTCCTGCTACTTCGGCGATCCTGGCGGACCCGTTCTGGGCCGGCCTGCTGGCCCTGGTGATCTGCGAAACCGCCTATGTGGCGGAGATTCACCGGGGCGGCCTGCTGTCGATTCCCAAAGGGCAGGGCGAGGCTGCGCGGGCACTGGGGCTGAAGTTTTTCGGGATCCAGTGGCGGGTGGTGATTCCGCAGGCATTGCGGGTGGCGCTGCCGTCGCTGGCCAACGAATACATCTCCATCGTCAAGCTCACGTCATTGGTGTCGGTGATCTCGCTGACCGAAATTCTGATGGTCGGCCAGCGCCTGTATTCGCAGAACTTCCTGGTGATCGAGACGATGGCGGCGGTGGCGTTTTTCTACGTATTCATCGTCACGGTGTTCGACTTCCTGCTCAAGCGCCTGGAGCGTTTTCTCGACGTCAACCAGCGCAACGTTTCCCGGGTGCCCGATGCAGAAGTGCTGGCACTGGCGACCCAACAGCGTGTCGCCCTGCAGCGCCCGGTCAGTACCGAAGGCCCGGCACTCCAGGCTTCCCGGCTGCACAAAGCCTACAACGATGTGGAGGTGTTGGGCTCGGTCAACCTGCAGATTCAGCCCGGTGAAGTGGTGTCGGTGATCGGGCCTTCGGGCTCCGGCAAAACCACCCTGATTCGCCTGCTCAATGGCCTTGAGCAACTGGATAACGGCGAGATCAGAATCAACGGCCAGCCGTTCATTCACCTGGACAAGGTCGGCGCCCAAAAGCCGCAGTACGTGGAGCACGCCGAGCATCGCCTGAACATCGGCATGGTGTTCCAGAGCTTCAACCTGTTCCCGCATTTGAGCGTGCTCGACAACCTGCTGATGGCGCCGAAGTACCACCGCCTAGGGCGCGTCGAAGAGCTGAAGCAGCAGGCCTACGCGCTGCTGCACAAGGTCGGCATGCTCGACCACGCCTGGAAATATCCGCACCAGTTGTCCGGTGGCCAACAGCAGCGCGTGGCCATTGCCCGCGCCCTGATGATGCGCCCGCAAATCATGCTGTTTGACGAGCCCACCTCGGCCCTGGACCCGGAAAAAGTCAACGAAGTCCTGCAAGTCATCGAAGCCCTGGCCCAGGAGGGCATCACCATGGTGATCGTCACCCATGAGATGAATTTCGCGTTCAAGGTCTCCGACCGGATCGTGTTCATGGAGAAGGGCCGGGTGGTCTGCGATGACACGCCGCACGCGTTGCGCAGCGGCGAAAATCCACGTGTGGAGGCGTTCCTCAAGGACGTCTCGCTGGCGTGACCCCCTTAACGTTCGAGCGACAAGAGAGCAGCACCATGATCGAGCAAGCGCAAATTGAACAGTTCCACCGGGACGGCTTTCTGGTGGTGCAAGACGTGTTGTCGGCTGAAGAAGTCGCTGCATTGCAACACGACTTCGACCAGTGGGTAGAAGACAGCCGCAGCCACGACCGGGGCTGGGGGGAAACGGTGGATGGCCGTGCGCGGTTCGACCTCGAGGGCGACCATCGCCCGGACCATCCCTCGCTGCGGCGGGTGAGTTCGCCCACCGAGATTTCGCCGGCGTACCAGCGCGTGGCATTGCAATCGCGGATGGCAGCGATTTCCGCGCAATTGATCGGGGGCGGCGGCACGCGTTTTCATCACAGCAAGATCAACTCGAAACTGCCCCACACCGCCACCCAGGTTAAGTGGCACCAGGACTTCCTGTTCACGCCTCACAGCAACGACGACATCGTCACGGCCTTGCTGATGGTCAGCGAAGTCACGCCGCAAAATGGCCCGTTGAATGTGATCCCCGGCAGCCACAAAGGCCCGCTGTGGTCCCACTGGCACGACCAGCGTTTCACCGGTTCGGTGGACGACACCGTAGTCGACGACCTGTGCCAGAGCCCGGTGGCCTGTTACGGCCCGGCCGGTTCCGTGTGCTTCATGCACACCCGTCTTTTGCATGCTTCAAGCCCTAACGAGACCGAACTGCCGCGCACCCTGTTCATCAGCGTCTACGCCGCTGAAGACGCGCTGCCATTCGGCGAAAACCCGCTGCCCAGCGCGCACGCCGGCCTGATGGTGGCCGGTGAAGAAAGTGGCCTGGTGCGTTCCACGGAAAACCACCTGCGCTTGCCGCAGAAGCCCCGTGGCGCCTCTTTCTTTGTGCAACAGGCCGGCCAGGATTCAGTCACTGCCTAACCTCCTTCTCACCTTGCAGGGTATTACCATGACAGCGTTTCAGATGATTGCTCGCCCAATTGCCGTGTGCCTGCTGGGCGCTGCGGTTGCAATGACGTCGTTGGCAGCGTCGGCTTTCCAGAAAGACGGGAAAATTGTCGCCGGTTCCGACGTGACCTTCTTTCCCTATGAATATATGGACAACAACAAGCCCGCAGGCTTTGACATTGAGTTCATGGACGGCCTGGCCAAGACCATGGGCCGCACCGTCGAGACCCTCGACACGCGCTTCCCCAACCTGATTACGGGCTTGCAGGCAGGGCGGTTCGACGTGACCAACTCGTCCATGTACATCACCGCCGAGCGGGTGAAAGTCATCGACATGATTCCCTACCTCAAGAGCGGTGAATCGATCCTGACCCTCAAGGGCAGCGACTTCCAGCCCAAGACCCCGGAAGAATTCTGCGGCCACAAGATCGGCTCCATGGGCGCCACGTCCTGGCTGGCGCAGATGCACAAACTGTCGGATGAGTACTGTGTGAAGAAAGGCCTGAAGCCGATCGCGATCAGTGAGTACAGCACCGACCCGCAGACTACCCAGGCGCTGCTGGCCCATGCTGTTGAGGCACAGATTACCGACGCCGCCGTGGCCCGTGGCGCGGTGGAAAAACTCGGTGGCCGCGTGGTGATTTCTTCCGACACCTTGATCTACCCGGTGCTGAACGGCTTCGGCGTGAAGAAGGGCAATGACGAGGTCAAGAACGCGTTGATCGAAGGCCTCAAGAAGTTCAGCGCCACCCCTGAATACGCAGCCTTGCTCAAGAAATACAACTTCCAGGCACCTACCGATGCCGACATCGCCGAGCTGATGCCGAAGTCCTGATCACAAGCGTGCTCACTTAACGGTACGCACCGAACCTGTGGCGACCGAGCTTGTTGTGGCGAGGGAGCTTGCTCCCGCTGGGCCGCGAAGCGGCCCCCTCGTTTTATCCAAGCGAATGGGACTGCTGCGCAGTCCAGCGCGAGCAAGCTCGCTCGCCACAATAAACCCCTCGCCATCCAATTGCCCTGCGGAGAAAGCTACATGGCGTTATCACACGAAGAGCAAATCCGCATCGACCTGGCGGCAACCTTTCGCATCGTTGCGCACCTGGGCATGCATGAAGCGGTAGCCAACCATTTCAGCGCGGCGGTATCCGCCGACGGCAAGCAGTTTTTGCTCAACCCGAAGTGGAAGCATTTCTCGCGTATCCGCGCCAGTGACTTGTTGCTGCTGAACGCCGACGACGCCTCGGGCGCCGACCATCCCGACGTGGACGCCACCGCCTGGTCGATCCACGGGCAGATTCACCGGTTGTTGCCACACACCCGCGCCGTGCTTCACTTGCACCCGGTGTACACCACGGCGGTTGCCTGCCTGGCCGAGCCGCATATCCCTGCGATTGACCAGAACACCGCACGCTATTTCAATCGCGTGGCGGTGGACGAGCTGTACGGCGGCATGGCCGACACCGAGGCCGAAGGCGAGCGCCTCGCCGGGTTGTTGGGCGGCAAGAGTCGCTTGTTGATGGGCAACCATGGGGTGATGGTCACGGCCACATCCATCGGTGAGGCGTTCGACGATATCTGGACCCTGGAGCGCGCTTGCCAGATCCTCGTCACGGCATGGTCCACTGGCCAACCACTGCGGGTACTGTCTGACGAAGTGGCCGAAAAAACCGCGCGCGGCTGGGAAGGCATCACGGATTTCTCGCAACGGCATTTTGAAGAAATGAAGCGGCTGATGATCGACGCCGACCCGTCGCTGCTCGACTGATTTGATCCTTTAGAGACAGGAATTGCCATGACCTTTTCGGTTGTCGCCCGCTGTGCCGAAACCGGCCAGCTGGGTATCGCTATCAGCTCGTCGAGTATTGCCGTGGGTGCCCGTTGCCCGTGGCTACGCCCGGGTGTGGGCGCGGTGGCGTCGCAGAACATCACGTTGCCGGCACTCGGCCCGCACACCCTGGACCTGTTGGCCGAGGGCATGGCACCGAGTGACGCGCTGGCGGCCGTGCTCACCCCGCAAAGCCACAGCGAATATCGCCAGGTGACGGCCATTGATAGCACGGGCAGAACCGCGCACTTCAGCGGCGCGCAGACCCTGGGCATTCACCACGCGGTCAGCGGTGAACAATGCGTGGCGGCCGGGAACATGCTGGCCAATACCGGGGTGATCGAAGCCATGGTGCGCGCCTTCGAAGACACTCCAGGGCACCTCGCCGACCGACTGCTCGCCGCGATGCAGGCGGGTGTGACGGGAGGAGGGGAGGCGGGGCCGGTGCACTCTGCCGCGATGGTGGTGGTCGGTGATCACCTGTGGCCCATCGTCAACCTACGGGTGGACTGGGCCGACGCAGACCCCATCGGCGAACTCGAGCAACTCTGGCAGGCTTATCGCGGGCAAATGCAGGACTACATCGACCGCGCCATCAACCCGCAGTTTGCCCCGGGTTACGCGGTGCCGGGAGATGACCGATGAACCAGAGCCGCGACCTGCTGGCGCAACTGGTCAGCTTCGACACCACCAGCCGTGAATCGAACCTGGCGCTGATCGACTTCGTACGCAATTACCTGCAGCACCATGGCGTGAGCTGCGAGCTGTTGTTCAACGAGCACAAGAGCAAGGCCAACCTGCTGGCGACCATCGGCCCGGCGGACGTACCGGGCATCGTGCTGTCCGGCCACACCGACGTGGTACCCGTGGATGGCCAGCGCTGGGGCGTTGCGCCGTTCGAGCTGACCGAAAAGGACGGCAAGTTGTACGGTCGTGGCACTGCCGACATGAAAGGCTATATCGCCTGTGTACTGGCCAGCGTCCCGGCGTTGGTACAGGCACCGCTGCGCATGCCGGTGCATATCGCGCTGTCTTACGATGAAGAGGTGGGCTGCCTGGGTGTGCGCTCGCTGATCGAAGCGTTCCACGCCAAGCCGGTCAAGCCGTTGCTGTGCGTGATCGGCGAACCCACTGAACTCAAGCCGGTGCTGGGCCACAAGGGCAAGCTGGCGATGCGTTGCGAAGTGCATGGCGCGGCGTGCCATTCGGCGTATGCCCCGTCGGGGGTGAACGCCATCGAATATGCCGCGCGGTTGATCATCGAGCTGGGCCGGCTGGGTGAAGAACTCAAGGCGCCGCATCACCATAACGTGAGTTTTGATCCACCTTTCTCCACCGTGCAAACCGGCATGATCGCCGGCGGCAAGGCACTCAATATTGTCCCGCAAAACTGCAGCTTCGACTTTGAAGTGCGCTCGCTGCCGGCGCAGGATCCCTGGCACGTCGCGGACCAATTGCGCGGCTACGCCGAGCACAGGTTATTGCCGGCGATGCAGGCAGTCAGTGAGCAGTGCGCGATCCACTTCAGCGAGCTGTCGAGCTACCCGGGGTTGTCGACGTCGGTGGAGAGTCAGGCGGCTGAATGGGTTGCCGGCTTCTGCGGCTCGAAGGCCTTCGGCACCGTGGCGTTCGGCAGCGAAGGCGGGCTGTTTGACCAGGCGGGCATTCCCACCGTGGTGTGCGGGCCCGGCAGCATGGACCAGGGGCACAAGCCCGATGAATTCATCAGCGTCGCGCAACTTGAGGCCTGTGACCGGATGCTGGAGCGGGTGTTGGCGTTTGTCAGCCAGTAATCTGACTCCCCCACCTATTCAGCAACACTAACCCTCTGTGGCGAGGGAGCTTGCTCCCTCGCCACAGAGGGTTACCGTTCTGCCACCGGTGCTGAGTGCTTTTGCCCCATTTTCGCGCACGCCCCGCAGATTGTTCAACGACGCCCCGCCTAATCTGCGGCCTTCCTGCGGCGGTCCGTTTCTTGCTTGAGCCAGCTTAATCAATGACATGGCATTTTGCCGTCAGTCATTTCAAAGCTTGATTCGCTGCTGAGGCGAGTGGTTCTAGGAGTAGTCGGACATGCAAAGTGTTTTGTCGCCAGGTATCCGCCTGCTCGGACGTTTCGGATTCGCGCGCAAGTTCCAGATCCTGTTTTTCCTGTTCATGCTGCCCCTGGCCGGCAGCTTGTGGATGATCGCCCAGGAGTACCGCACCCAACTGACGGTGATTTCCAATGAGCAATCCGGCGTGCGCGAACTGCTGGCCCTGGATACCCTGGACGCCCAGCTGACCGCCCAGCGCAACCTGGCGGCGCGCTGGAAAGCCGCCGACATCCTCCACGACCAGACACCCGCCGCCAAAGCCGCAATGACCGCGGTCGACACCAACTTCCCGCTGATCCAGCAGAGCGTGCAGGCCCTGGGCGAGGCCCTGAAAGCCCAGAGCGCCAGCGCCGACACCCTCGCGCGCTTCGACGCGTTGCAGGCCTCGGTCACGGGCATGGACTCCCAGGCCCTGCGTACCGTCGGCTGGTGGCCGGATGGCTACGACCGCTTCACGTCGGCGCTGAGCGCCATGCAAGCCTTGCGCGAGCAGATCACCATGGACGCGGGCCTGATCCTCGATCCGTGGCTTGAAACCTACTTGCTGATGCAGATTTCCACCCAGCAGACGCCCGACCTGATCGAGCGCATCGGGCGCATGGCCAGCGTCGGCCAGTCGTCCATCGCCTCGGGGCAGTTCACCCTGCAAAGCCGTTTGCAGATGCGCGACCTGCGCGGGCGCATCGGTGATGCCCGGGACCAGTTGGTCAAGGCCGCCGCTTCCCTCAAGGCCAAGCAATACCCGGGGCTGCAACCCTGGATCGCGCAATACGACGACAGCTTGCAACAGCTGGACAACGAGCTCAAATCCCTGGACGAAGGCGTGTTTGGCGGCACCATCAAGCTCGACACCACCGCCTTCGAACGCAGTGTGGATGGCATGCTCGGCACCCTGGGCGCGCTGCGCAAGCAGTCGTTGACCTCGCTGGATGCGCGCCTGGGTTACTACCGCGACCGCTCCCTCAAACAGTTCATCCCGGTGGCGGTGACGTTCAGCGTGCTGGCGTTGGCGGCGTTGTACCTGTTCGTGTGCTTGCAGGCCTCGATCCGCCGCAGCGCCAGTGGCATCACCACCCTGGCCGAGTCCCTGCGCGACGGCAATCTGTGCGTCGAGGTAGCGGTGGAAGGCCGCGACGAACTGGCCGCGATCAGTACCGCGCTCAACGTGGCGGTGGTGCAGTTGCGCACCAGCTTGCTGGGGGTGAACCACGAGACGCAGCAGCTCGGCTCGGCGGTGCTGACCCTCAACTCGCAATCGGGCAGCACGCTGACCGAAGTGGAAGACCAGCAACAGCAAATCAGCCAGATCGCAGCGGCCGCCACGCAGTTGGCGGCCACCTCCATGGGCGTCGCCAAAAGCTGCGAGCAGGCGTCCGGCAGCGCGCAGAGAACCCGGCAGATCGCCGAGGACAGCAGCCGCGACAGCCAGCGCACCACCGCAAGCATTCAACAGCTCAACCAGCGGTTGACCGACACCTCCGATGCACTGGAGCGCGTCAGCCAGCAGGGGCAGCAGATTCAGTCGGTGGTCGACACCATTCGCGGCATCGCCGAGCAGACCAACCTGCTGGCGCTGAACGCTGCCATTGAAGCGGCGCGGGCCGGCGAACAGGGTCGGGGTTTTGCAGTGGTGGCGGATGAAGTGCGCAGCCTGTCACAGCGCACCCAGGCGTCCACGGCGCAGATCGCCGGGACAGTAGACAGCTTGCGCTCGACGGTGAGCCAGGCGGTCACGCTGATGGGCGCGGCCTGTGAGCAGGCGGTGACCGATGCCGAGTCGGTCACCGGCCTTGGCCATCGGCTGGGCGAGATTGCCAGCGCCGTGCAGAGCGTCACCGATACCCTGGCGCAGATCGCCACGGCGGTGGAGGAGCAGGCAGCGACGGCGGACGAAGTCAGCGGCAATATCCAGCAGGTAGACCAGGCCGCAGGGCGCTTGCTCGACGGCGCGCGAGCGGTGAATCAGGCGGCGGACATGTTGAGCAAGGGCAGCCGGGCATTGAGCGACAACACGGCGCGGTTCCAGCTGCGTTGAGGGTGTGTTGCCAGGGTAACTGTGGTATTCAGCACGCTCCCATTCGTCGAGCCAGGGACTTTATCGATGATTTCCGACCCGTTCCGTATTCCAACCGATGCTGAAATCGAGAAGGCCGCGAGCAACCTGAACTTCCCGTTTCCGGCCGCCTACATCGAGTTTCTCAAGGGCGGCAGCAATGTTGCCAATGCGACGTTTGAACCGGCGGTGATCCTGCCGGGCACGAGCCATCTCGACTTGTTCGAAATCGCCCAGACCGCCTGGAACCAAATGGGCGTTCCAAAGGACTGGCTGCCGTTCATTGAAGACAATGGCGACTACTTCTGCGTGTCACACCTGGGGCAGGTTCGGTACTGGTCGCACAATGGCCCGACGAATGAGCGCTGGCCGAATTTTTCGGCGTGGTTTCAACAGGTGTGCGTGGCGTGTGAATAAGCGGGCCGCTTTCGAGGCGCGGCCGGAATGCCTTATCATGAGTTTCCATTCATAAAGGGCGGGTGACTGCCCCCGAGAAGCGCTGCCATGAGAGACCTGCCACCCACCTCGACATTGCGCGCCTTTGAGGTTGCGACACGGCACGCCACCTTCACCTCGGCCTCGGAAGAGCTGCATGTCACCCAAAGTGCCGTCAGCCATCAACTCAAGCACCTCGAAGAACTCTGGGGGTTGCAGCTGTTTCAGCGGGGCAAGTCACTCAGCCTGACACCTGCCGGGGCGGCCCTTGCGCCGATCGTGCGTGAGTTTTTCATGAACCTCGAGGCCACACTGGCGGACCTGCGCGAGCAAAAGGGCCGGGTGCGGCTCAAGGTCAGCACCACTTATTCCTTCGCGCTGAAATGGCTGCTGCCACGGTTGCCGAGCCTGGCCCAGCGGCATCCGGAAATCCTGGTCACGCTGGACTCCAGTGACAAAGCCATCAACTTCTCAAGTACAGAGGCAGACGTTGCGATCCGCTTCGGCAACGGCAACTACCCGGCGCTGTACTCGGAGTTCCTGTTCCGGGAGCAGATTTTTCCGGTGGCGAGCCCTGACCTGTTGAGCCGTTTTGGCAGGCCGCGCACGCCTGCCGAATTGCTGCGCTATCCCTTGCTGACGCGAGACGGCGCCGACCTGGTGCCCAAATGGGAAGTCTGGTTCCAGCACGTCGGGCTGGGCATTTCGCCGCTCAAGGAGAGCGTCCGGTTTGCTGATACCAACATGACGATCGAGGCGGCATTGCTCGGCCAGGGCATTGCGTTGGCGCGCAGCGGGCATGTGGAATCCGAGCTGAGCGATGGGCGCCTGGTCAAGCTGTTCGATGTGCCGTTCCCGTCCCCGGTTGCCTATTATTTTGTGTGCCCCAAAGGCCTTGAATCCCGGCCGCACATCGTCAGTTTCCGTGAATGGCTGATGCAGGAGGCCACGAGCGCCGGGCTGGCTTACGAATGAAGCATGAGGATTTGCTCATTCTTCAATGAAGAAACTTCGTTTCAGTTAACGCGCCCGGTTGCTTAGGATGGGCGCATGCCTTATCACATCATTCTCCTGGTTCTCTTCGCCGCCTTACTGCATGCCAGTTGGAACGCGCTGCTGCGTGGCGGCGCCGACCGGCTCTGGTCGATGACGGTCATGTGCCTGGCGGTGGCCATCGCCAGTGTCGCCGTCGCGGTGTTCCTGCAGCCACCGGCACCCGCCAGCTGGTTTTATGTGGTGCTGTCAGCGGTGCTGCACGTTGGCTACAACCTGTTCCTGGTGCGCAGCTACAAGGTGGGCGACCTGGGGCAGACCTACCCGATTTCCCGCGGCTCCTCGCCGGTGCTGATCACCCTTGGCGCGGCGGTGTTTGCCGGGGAGAGCGTGTCGGCCGGTGCGCTGCTGGGCATTGCGCTGGTGTCGGGCGGGATCATTTCCCTTGCATTCAGGGGCCGCCGACTGGCTGTCCCGAGCCTGCCATACGCCCTGGGCACCGGCTGTTTCATTGCCGCCTACAGCGTGACCGACGGCATCGGTGCGCGCCTGTCCGGCGCCCCGATGGCCTATACGGTGTGGATGTGCGCCTTGTGGGGCGTGCTGATGCCGGCGGTGTATATCGGCCTGCGCGGGCCGAAGAGTCTGTTCAGCCTGCGGCCTGGATTCTTCACCGCGTTTGCCGGCGGGCTGGTGTCGCTCCTGGCCTACGGGATCATCATCTACGCCATGGCCGGTGCACCCATGGGCGCAGTGTCGGCACTGCGCGAGACCAGCGTGTTGTTCGCGGCGCTGATCGGCTACTTCTTCCTGGGCGAGACATTGACGGTTCGAAAGGTCCTGGCGTGCGTGGTGATTGCCACCGGCACCCTCCTGATCGGCTGACACCCGGTAAAGCATTTCCCACCACCACATGAGGTTCGCTCAATGGATATCGTCCCGCAGGCACCGCTGATTCTGATCACGGGTGGAAGTCGTGGCGTTGGCGCCGCCACCGCGCGGCTGGCTGCCGCACAAGGTTATGACGTGGCGATCAGCTTCGTTTCCGACGAGCCCGCCGCCCTCGCGGTGGTGGCGGATGTCGAAGCGGTCGGGCGCCGGGGGTTGGCGGTGCGCGCCGACAGCGCCGACCCGGAGCAGGTCATTCAACTGTTTGCCGCGATCGACCGGGAATTTGGCCGCATCGATGTGCTGGTCAACAACGCCGGGATCAACGCCTTGCAGTCCCGGGTAGAGGACCTGGCGTTCGAACGGATGCAGCGGATTTTTGCGGTCAACGCGATCGGTCCGATGCTGTGTGCCCAGCAAGCGGTGAAGCGCATGTCGTTTCGTCACAACGGCCGGGGCGGGTCGGTGATCAATCTCTCATCGGCCTCGGCCAGGCTCGGCAGCCCCAATGAATACGTCGACTACGCGGCGTCGAAGGGTGCGCTTGAGACCTTTACCATCGGGTTTGCCAAGGAAGTCGCCCGGGAGGGAATACGCGTCAACTGTATTCGTCCCGGGCATATCTACACCGATATTCACGCCAGCGGCGGGGAGCCGGGGCGGGTTGACCGCGTGAAGGATTCGATCCCCATGGGTCGGGGCGGTCAGCCCGAAGAAGTGGCGCGGGCGATCCTGTGGCTGGCCGGCGCCGAGGCGTCCTTCATCACGGGAACGTTCCTGGATGTGACTGGCGGCAAGTGATCAGCGCACCACCTCCAGGGCGGTGATTTCGTACACGTCATGATCGGCGCCGGACCCTGACTCCAGCGTGACGGCGAGGCCCAGGTCTTCGATAAAGGCCTGGGATGTGCGGTTTTCGCCCTGCACACACGCAAGCTTGATGGCGTCACCCGGCAGCGAGGCGAACACGTTGCGTGCGGGTATGCGCTCGCCCACTGTGCATTCCAGTTGGGTCCGGGAGGGCTCGTCGTCGGCCTTGGCCGGCACGTGTTTCATGAGCAGGCGTGCACTGAGCGTCTGGCCCGGGTTCCAGCTTTGTGGCGCCTTGAATTCAAGTTCGCTGGTTTGCAACACGCTGTCATCGCCGAGACCGACCATTTTTGCTTTCAGCTGGATAAGGTCGGCCTTGGTCAACCGTTCCACCTCGAAGCTGCCGTATTTTTCGGTTTTGTTCAGAAGGCCACCCTCGGCCTTGTACGTAACCGTGACCGGGTTACGCTTGCGGGCTCCGACCGGTTGGGTCGTGTAGGTGTAGGTCAACGATTTGAACTTCGGCGCAAGCAGGGGCGAGTCGAGTTTCTTCACCAGTTCCTGGGGCACGGGGACATCGCCAATGGCTGTCTCCAGGCGCGTTTGCGGGTACTCGGCCGGCGGGATGTCCGGGCGCAATTGCACCAGCAGCGCGGCGTCGACAGCACCTTGCACCGAGCAGCTCAGGCGGGTTTGTGCGCCTTCTGGTTCCAGCAGCAGTACGCGCTCCACACGCGACTTGCCGGGAGCGACGCCGGGCATCGGCTCGATGCTCAGCCAGTTGTCGCGAAACCGCAGTTCGCTGCGCACGTAAGCGGTGTCGATTTTCTTCAGGAGGGCGGGTTTTTCCAGCAGCGGGCTAAGGCGCTTGGCAACGTCATCCGGGCTGCCATCCACCATGAAGCCCCAGTAGAAGTAGTAGCCGGCGTTGCCCAGGTTGGTGCTCTCGTCGAAATAGGACAGCAACTTCATTCCGGCGACGGGGGGCAGGTCGCGCAGGGCTACCGTGTTGCCGGAACGGCTGCTGCGGTTGGCCACCGGAATCCACGCGGCATCCTTATCCTGCTTCAGCGGTGCGTAGGCTTTCCAGGCATCGCTGTGGGCCTTGAGGCTGGAAAAGAAGCTGGCGTCACACCGGCTGAAGGCCTTGAGGGTGTCGTCCAGTGCGGCATCGCCTGCATGGGCAATGGACGGAAGCAGCAAGGCAGAGGCGAGAAGGGGCAGCAATTTCATCGAGCAAGATTTCCGTATCGTTGGCTGGGCGTGTGATCACGCGGGGGCCATTATCCAGAACTTGCACGCTTCCCTCTACTTATCCTTCATCGCCTCGTGCCTGTGCCTAGCCAGTGGCGTTGAGCTTGACTTGCTCTTTCGCCAGTTTCACCACGTTCTCCAGGGTAAAGCCGAATTTGGCCTGCAACTTGGACAGCGGAGCCGAGGCGCCAAAGCTGTTCATCACCACTTTCGCCCCGGTCTGCCCCACGTAGCGATCCCAGCCCAGTGGGCCTGCCTGTTCCACCACCAACCGGGCTTTCACCGTGGGCGGCAGTACGCTGTCGCGGTAGGCCTGGTCCTGTTCTTCGAACAACTCCCAGCTCGGCATCGACACCACCTGCGCCGCCACGCCCTCGGATTTCAGCTGCTCATAGGCGTCTACGGCCAGGCTGACCTCACTGCCGGTAGCGATCAGGATCACCTGGGGCTTCTCGGCGCCGGCCAGCACATAGGCACCACGGGACGTGCCCGAGGCGGCGGCGTATTGCGTGCGGTCCAGGGTCGGCAGGTTTTGCCGTGACAGCACCACGCACGTCGGCCGATGGGTCTGGGCCAGGGCGATCTTCCAGGCTTCCAGGGTTTCATTTGCGTCACCCGGGCGCAGGGTCAGCAGGCCCGGTGTGGCGCGCAGCTGGGTCAGGTGTTCGATGGGCTGGTGCGTAGGGCCGTCTTCGCCGACGCCAATCGAGTCATGGGTAAACACGAATACCACGGGCAGTTCCATGATCGCTGCGAGGCGAATCGGCGGCTTCATGTAGTCGCTGAACACCAGGAACGTCGAGGTGTAGGGCCGCAGGTACGACAGCGCCATGCCGTTGGCAATCGCGCCCATGGCATGTTCGCGAATACCGAAGTGCAGGTTGCGCCCACCATAGTTCTCGGCGCTGAAACGCCCGGCGCTATCGAAGGTCAGGTTGGTCTTGGTGGAGGGCGACAGGTCTGCCGAGCCCCCCAGCAGCCACGGGATCTGCTGGGCAAACGCATTCAACACCTCACCACCGGCGGCGCGGCTGGCAACGCCCTTGGCATCTGCGGCAAAGCTCGGCAGTTGGTCCTGCCAATGCTCGGGCATTTCGCCGGCGCGCATGCGCCGCAGCTCATCAGCCAGTTCCGGCTCGTACTGTTCCAGGTGGGACAGGGTGTGTGTCCACTGCTCATACCGCGGCTTGCTGCGCGCAAGCAACGCATCCCGCAGGACCGTGCGCGCTTCGTCCGGCACCAGGAAGCTTGAGTCTTCGGGCCAGCCGTAGTCGGCTTTGGTCAGGCGGATTTCTTCTTCGCCCAAGGGTTCGCCGTGGGCCGAGGCGGTGTTGTGTTTGTGGGGCGAGCCGTAGCCGATCACGCTGTCGACCACGATCAGGGTCGGGGCGCCGGTGTTTTTCTGGAAGGTACTCAGGGCCTCGCTCAGGGCCGTCAGGTCATTGGCGTCGGTAACGTGCAACGTGTGCCAGCCATAGGCCTGGAAGCGCTTGATCACGTCCTCGCTGAAGGCCAGTTCGGTGTGGCCTTCGATGCTGATGGTGTTGTTGTCGTAGATCCAGCACAGGTTATCCAGCTTCAAGTGCCCGGCCATGGACGCGGCCTCGCTGCTGATGCCTTCCATCATGTCGCCGTCACCGCACAGGGTGTACACGTTGTAGTCGAACAGCACCTGGTCGTCACGGTTGAAACGCTTGGCCAGCCAACGCTCGGCCATGGCCATGCCGACGCTGTTGGCGCAGCCCTGGCCGAGTGGCCCGGTGGTGGTTTCCACGCCGGTGGTCATGCGGTACTCGGGGTGGCCCGGGGTTTTCGAACTCATCTGCCGGAACTGCTTGATGTCATCCAGGCTGATCGCCGGCTCGCCGGAGCGCTTGCCGTGGGCGTCAATCTCCACCACGCCCGCCAGGTGCAACAGCGAATACAGCAGCATCGAGGCATGGCCCACCGACAACACGAAACGGTCGCGGTTGGGCCAGTCGGGGTGCTCGGGGTGATACCGCAGGAAGCGGCTCCACAGGGTGTAGCCGACGGGCGCCAGGCCCATGGGCGTGCCGGGGTGGCCGGAGTTGGCCTTCTGCACGGCGTCCATGGCGAGGGTACGGATAGTGTTGATGCACTGGGTGTCGACAGCGTTGGCAGCGTGATTCATGGAACCTGTTCTCCATCGGGTGACGATCTACAGTGGAGGGCAGGGTGGGCCAAAGGTTTTATGAAATCGTCTGCCCAGCGACGAACGGGGATTCAAACGCGACAGGTTGATCTCAAACATGACAAGAGCCCGTCGGATGGGCTAGCTTCAAAGGGCATTCAGTCAATGATCAACTTGCGGAGGTACTCCATGCCAGTGAAACACGACCTGTATCAGGACCTGACTTTCACCAAGGAAGACATTCAAAAGCGCAGGGCGGGCGACAACTACCTGGATTCGCTGCTGCACCAATACGACAGCGCCGACAAGGAGGTGCTGGAGCTTGAGTCTTCAAGCGGCGGCGATGAGGAGTTGGAGAAACTGAAGAAGAAACGCCTGTTGATCAAAGACAAGATCGTCGAGCAACTGGAGAAAGCGGCCGCCAAGTAGAAGATTTGTTCAGAATTGCCTGAAAGACAGCGACGCCGTCGCTGCCTATCATGCCAATCGTTCGCCCGGCACTGGGGCTCTTAGACGGCGCATGGAATGCGCTGTGGCCGGGCGAACTCTCTTTTTCAAGCCAGCAGCGCGCGGGTGCATTCGTCAATCGAGCGCTGCTGGGTTTCCCCGTACAACGTCAACTCGTCGATGGTCTGGCGGCCCAGGGCTTTTTCAAACTCGGCCTGGTTCGCGTTGGCCGCGTAGTGACTTTGCGCCGCATCCCCCAGGTTCGACTGGAAAATCCCCGCCGCACTCACCGGCAGAAAATCTTCATACACCAAGGGCTCTACGTCGACGTGGCCGGCGGCGATCAATGCGTCCAGGGTGGCGGCCTTGTGCTGTGCGGCCAAGCCTTTTTCGGTCACGAAATAGCGGAAGTACGCCAGTTCCTGTTCGCGCATCTGCCGGTGATCGTCGGGAAACGCCTGGAAGTGTTGTTCCATCAATTCGGTGTAGCGCCCGGCGTTGGCCTCATTCGGAAACGCCCCCAGTTCATCCCGCGCCGCATTCAGCAGTTGGTCGTACAGCGCCCGGCCCTTGGGGGTGAGCGCCACGCCGCGCTGCTCGATTTCGCCGAAGCGTGCGCTGTGGCTGCCCTTGGCGTCGGTAAAGGCAATCGCCTCGTCGAGGGCCTTGAAGCTGGTCTGGCGCAGCAGGATCGGGCACTGGCGGCGGGGCGGCCCTTCGATCACGGCCTTGGGGGTAATGCCTTTGCCAGGCATCGCGGCCTGCACCTGGTCGATGTCCAGGGTGCGCGGCGTCAAGTGGTTGATGTGCGGGCCCTTGAACGCCACCACGTCCGCGATCAGCCGGTGCTGGTCGCTCAGTTGCTGGTATTGCGCGGCGGTGACGGTGGCGGTGTGGTGCCAGCGGAAGGTTTCCAGGGCTTGCTGGATAAACTCTTCGGCGTGAGCGGCGTCGAGGCCGCCATCGGTTTCCGCTTGTTGAATCAGCTCCAGGGCGCGCGGGGTGAAGATCGAGCGCTTGGCCAGGGCGGATTGGGCGAAGGCGCGCAGTTCAGGGTTTTCGATCAGCTCCAGGCGCAGCAGGGAGGTGAACACCCGAAACGGACTGGTTTGCAGGGCGCTTTCGTGCACGGCGCGAAAGGCCGTGGAGTGTACGGGGACGCCGGCGGGCGTGAGGTCGTAATAGCCCACCGGCTGCATGCCCATCACCGCAAACAGGCGGCTGATGGTCGCCAGTTCTTCAGCGGTGCCCAGGCGGATGGCGCCGTGGCGCTCCATGTCCAGACGCTGGATTTCCCCGGTGCGCTGCAGTTGGTGAGCCAGCCCGGTATCGGTGTTGAGCACCCGGGCATTGGTCTCGGCCACCAGTTCCATCAGCGCGCCATACAGCGGCACTTCATCGCGGTACATGTCGGACATGGCCTTGGAGAAGCCTTTGCGAATGTCGTCAGGGCTGACAGGGCGGGCGGTGGGCATAGAAAAATTCCTGGCGGCTATAGAGATAAAATGCACGGTGGGTTGATTTTGTTGGGCCTGCCACGGCCTTGCAAACGAAGAATCCTCTGGACTTCATTCTGCAAATGAATGAGCTGGATGTTATTAGCTTCACGTGCATCTCACCGCCGATGGGCTCTACACTGGCCGTCACCTCGGAACGCGACGGTAGACTCGATGACGGCACAGCCTGCGACGAACATTCTGGAAACGATTGAAGGCCAGCGCCTGGCCAGGGACGACGCCGAGCGCTGGCGTGACTGGGGCCCCTACCTGAGTGAGCGGCAATGGGGCACGGTGCGCGAAGACTACAGCGCCGACGGCGACGCCTGGCGCTACTTCCCCCACGAACATGCCCGCAGCCGCGCCTACCGCTGGGGCGAAGACGGCCTCGCGGGTTTCAGCGACAAGGCCCAGCGCTGGTGCCTGGGCCTGGCGCTGTGGAACGAGCACGACGCAATCATCAAGGAGCGCCTGTTCGGCCTGAACAACGCCGAGGGCAACCACGGCGAAGACGTCAAGGAACTGTACTTTTTCGTCGATGGCGTGCCGAGCCATGCCTACATGCGCATGCTCTACAAATACCCCCACGCGGCCTTTCCCTACGACGACCTGATCACCGAGAACGCCCGCCGTGGCCTGGGGGATGCCGAATACGAAATCCTCGACACCGGGGTTTTCGAAGACAACCGCTACTGCGATGTCACCGTCGAATACGCCAAGCACCAGCCTGACGATGTATTCATGC
The DNA here is from genome assembly GCF_000242655.1 of Pseudomonas sp. PAMC 25886. Taxonomy (NCBI): domain Bacteria; kingdom Pseudomonadati; phylum Pseudomonadota; class Gammaproteobacteria; order Pseudomonadales; family Pseudomonadaceae; genus Pseudomonas; species Pseudomonas sp. PAMC 25886. Next base: position 414,289 of record NZ_AHHC01000050.1, on the reverse strand, counting down.
GCATCACCGTGCACAACCGTTCCGACCAGCCCACGCGCTTGCAGGTGTTGCCGCACCTGTGGGCGCGCAACGACTGGAGCTGGAGTGCGGATGCGCCCAAGCCCGAGTTGCGCCTGGAGGGCGAGCAGGTGGTGGCGCGCCACCATGAGTTGGTTGATCGCCACCTGAGTGCCTGGGGCCAGGACGGTGTGGAATGGCTGTTCTGCGAAAACGAAACCAACTTTCCCAAGCTGGATGGGCAACCCGCGCCGGGGCCGTTCAAGGACGGGATCAACGACTACGTGACCACGGGGGCGCAAACCGCGATTCGCCGGGACTCGGGCACCAAGGTCGCCGCACGTTTCATTCTGGAACTGGCGGGCCTGGAAAGCAAAACCCTGTACCTGCGCTTCGCCCCGGCGGAAGCGCCCTGGATCAATGCACGCAAGCTGTTCGAACAGCGCCGCCAGGAGACCGACGAGTTCTACGCGGCCCTGCAACAGGGCATCGCCGATGAAGACGCGCGCAACGTGCAGCGCCAGGCCCTGGCCGGGTTGCTGTGGTCCAAGCAGTTGTATTACTTCGACGTGAACCAGTGGCTCGACGGCGACCCGGCCCAGCCCGCACCGCCGCCCGAGCGCCTGCATATCCGCAATACCCATTGGCGGCACCTGTCGAATTTCGACATCCTCTCGATGCCCGACACCTGGGAATACCCATGGTACGCCTCGTGGGACCAGGGTTTCCAGGCGGTGGCCTTTGCCCTGATCGATCCGGGTTACGCCAAGCAGCAGCTGTTGCTGTTGGTGAAGGACCGCTTCATGCACCCCAACGGCCAGTTGCCGGCCTACGAGTGGCGTTTCGACGATGCCAACCCGCCGGTGCACGCCTGGGCCAGCTGGCGGGTGTATCAGCAGGACAAGGCGCTGAAGGGCGTGGGCGACATGGATTTCCTTGAGCGGATTTTCCACAAGCTGCTGCTGAATTTTTCCTGGTGGGTCAACCGCAAGGACGCCGAGGGCCGCAACCTGTTCCAGGGTGGTTTCCTCGGGCTGGACAATATTGCGCTGTTCGACCGCTCGGCTGATTTGCCGCCGGGTTATCAGCTGGACCAGGCGGACGGCACGGCGTGGGTGGCCGCGTATGCGTTGGACCTGATGCGCATCGGCCTGGAGTTGGCCAAGCGCAACGTCGTGTACGTGGACATCGCGGTGAAGTTTTTCGAGCACTTCCTGTACATCGCCGGCGCGATCAACCGTGTGGACAACGGTGACGAAGGCCTGTGGGATGAACAGGACCAGTTTTTCTACGACGTGCTGCACCGTCCCGGCGGTGAAAGCGAACCGGTGCGACTGCGTTCCATCGTCGGGCTGATGCCGCTGTTTGCGGTGCTGGTGCTGGAGCAGCGCGAGCATGAAGGCCTGGAAGGGCTGCGTGAGCGTCTGCTGGGCTTTATGAAGCACCGGCCCGACCTGGCCAAGTTGGTGTCGCGCTGGAACGAGCCGGGGCAGGGTAATCGCCTGTTGCTGGCGCTGTTGCGGGGCGAGCGCACCAAGGACTTGCTGCGGCGCATGCTGGATGAGTCCGAGTTTCTCTCCACGTTTGGGGTGCGCTCGCTATCCAAAGCCTTTGCCGAGGAACCGCTGGCGCTGAAGATGAATGGCAACACCCTGTGCGCCCGCTATGAACCGGCGGAGTCTGACTCACGGCTGTACGGCGGCAACTCCAATTGGCGTGGGCCGTTGTGGATGCCGGTCAATTACATGCTGATTGAGTCGCTGCGGGAATTTCATCGCTACTACGCCGACAATTTCTCGGTGGAGTACCCGGCGGGGAGTGGGTACCTGGCGTCGCTGGAGGAGGTGGCAGACGGTCTGAGTCAACGGCTGACGCGCTTGTTTCTGCGAGATGAAAACGGTTCAAGGCCGTCGATGGTGGGGTATGCGCAGTTGGAGGCGGACCCGGCGAGCCGCGACCTGGTGTTGTTCCATGAGTATTTTCATGGCGAGACCGGGCGGGGGTTGGGGGCTTCGCATCAGACGGGGTGGAGTGCGTTGGTGGCGTTGTTGTTGCAGCCAAAAACCTGAAAACAACACGATCAAAATGTGGGGCTTATGTGGGAGCTGGCTTGCCTGCGATGCAGACGCCTAGGTGAATCAGTTGCACCGAGGTGAGGCTATCGCGGGCAAGCCCGGCTCCCACACAAACTCACTTGGTCTGGCCAGGTTTACCCTGATCAGGCCGGGAACAGCTCGCTCAATTTCATGGCCAGCATCATGTCGCCTTCAGTGCGCAGTTTGCCGCCCATGAACGCTTGCATGCCGTCGGTTTCGCCGCTGACGATGCCTTTCATGGTTTCGGCGTCCATCACCAGGGTGACCTGGGCGTCCGGGTTTTCACCTTCCAGCAGTTCGCAGGTTTTGTTTTTCACAACCAGCGAGAAGTTCTGGGTGTCGTCGATACGGAAACCGAACACCAGGTCCAGGCCGTCGGCAGCGGCTGGGTTGAATTTGGCTTTCATTGCTTCTACGGCTTTAGCTACGTCAGTCATGGTTTCGATCCTTTTATGGTGAGTCCAGTGACCTTGGGGTCACGGTTGGCCGCAATTCATCGGAAGGTGATGAGCTGCGGCGCCTTCAACAGTTGCAAGTGGGTATGACTGTTGAAGGAAGCCAGTGCCACCTCGCGACCACGGAATTTCAGGTGGTTGAGCGAGGTGTTAACAATTTGCCAGTTCAGTTCGAAGGCCTGTGCGGCCGGCATTCGGGTAATCAGGTGGAGCAGGGCAGTGATGGTGCCGCCGGAGGTGAACACGGCGATCTTGTCACTGCTGTCGGCGGCTTCGAGCAGGCGTTGCAGGCCACCCTGAACCCGTTCGACAAACCCCAGCCAGCTTTCCAGGCCCGGCGGGTCGTAGGTGCCGGCCAGCCAGCGTTCGACAATCAGGGAAAAGATGCGCTGGAACTCGCTGCGGTTTTGCGCGGCGTTACGCAGGATGTGCAGGGCTTCGGGTTCGCTGTGCAGCAAGTCCGGGAGCAGGGCGCGAATGATTGCCTCGGCATCGAATTCGTTGAACGCGCTGTCGATTTCCAGCGGCGGTACCGGCAGGCCAAGGGCGCTGTACTGTTCGAAGGCGGCGGTGGCCGTGTGCTGCTGGCGACGCAGGTCACCGGACACGCAACGGTCAAAGCTCAGGCCCAGTTCCGCCAGGTGGCTGCCGAGCACTTGCGCCTGTTGCACACCGATGGGCGACAGCACGTCGTAGTCGTCTGCACCGAAGGAGGCCTGGCCATGTCGAATCAGGTAGATGCTGCCCACGTCCGTTTTCCCGGTACGTTGAAAGTCTGGCGAGGTTATGAGGATGCCGGGAAGCTGTCAATGAAAAAACATACGCTTGTTTTAAAAGCTCGTTAGAGGGCAGCCCCGGTACGGGGGCTGCACCGCTTGCGTGCCGCTGTCAGCGGCCTTTTTGATCAACCCCGCTGGTCAGTAATTGGCGTTGGTCGTGCCCGCCGGTACGCAGCAGGCCGGTATCGAATTGCTCGTCGGCCAGGCTTTGCGGGTCACGTTCTTTGGTGAACGCCTTGTTCAGCGCCAGGCCCAGCAGCAAGGGGGAGGCTGAGGCGTTGATGCCCAGGTCGGTGCGCTGGTCGCGGCCACTCAAATCCTTGCCGGTGACTGACGCGCCACCCAAGTCCACGGTGCCACCGCTGGAGCCTATCCGCGCGCCCAGCAGGTCGACGCCGCCCGCCACCTGCAAATCCACACCGTCACGACCCCGGATCCCGGAAGCCTCGGCCACGGTGTCGTTGCGCGTGCGGCTGAAGTCCGCCAGCAAGGTCGGGGTGACATCGCGGTTTTTCGGGTTCTGGAACAGCAGGTCCTTGAATCGGTCCCGGGAGGCGCCCGGGCTGCCAGTACTTCTGGCCAGCAACTTGTCCTTGAGCGCCTGGGTCTTGTCGGCGGCTTTTTCGTAGAGTTTTTTGCCGATGTTTTTCACGGTGCCACCGAACGGGCCGGCGGCAACGCTTGCCTTATCAATCCCGCCGGACGGGTTTTTCTCGGTGGTCAGTTGCGCATCCAGGTTCAGTGTCAATGCCTGTACCTGATCTTGCCGGCTCTCGACCACCAGGTCACCGCCGATCCGGCCGCTGACCTCGCCGGCCGTGACGGTGGCGCCCAGCAGTCGGGTATCGCCCCGGCTGTCGAGCTGCACCCGGTCAGCCACCAGGCGCGTGTTGTCGTGGGTCTGGCTGTCGAGCTGGTCGATGCCGCCTTTCGCCCGGGCGAACAGGCCCGAGCCGTTGTTCGACGAGTCAGCGCTGCGGGTGAGGCTGGCGCCCAGCCCGGCGGTCAGGGATTTGTTGTCGCGTTGCTCATCGGAGACGGCGGATTCCAGGATCAGCTCGCCGCCGATGGCAGCCAGTTCGAACGCCTCAGCCTTGCCTTGCCCCCCTTGCAGGCGCACGTTCCGGCCTTCGATTTGCACCGTGCCGCGACTGTCGAAGCTGCCACCCCGTTGCAGGGTGCCGCGTTCATCAATGCTGCCTACGCCGCCCTGGAGGCCGAACCCGCCGCTCGTCCCGCTGGCGGTGTCGCTTTGGGTGGCCTTGACGCTCGCCCGCGCACCGCCGCCGAGGTTGCCACCGGCGGCCGAATAGGTGTCGACACCTGCCAGCAACTCCACGTCACCGCCGGCCTTGAGCCGCACATCGCCGTTGTTGCGTTCAGCGCTGCCGATTTGCGCGCCATGCAACGTAAGGTCCTGCCCCGCGACAATCTCGGTCAGGCCTTCGGCGAACAGGCTGGCGCCACGGCCCTGGGTGTCTTCCACGACCAGCCATGCTTTGTCGAGCTGGCCGCCTGCGTTGGCTTTTTTCAGGGTGTTGGGGCTGGTGCCGGCCTCCACCCAGCCAAACCCGCCCAGGGTTGTTTCATCGCTGGTTTGCCAGTCGCGGGCCTCGGTGAAGCTCAGGGATCCCGGCGTGCGGATTTTCAGGTCACCCTGGCCTGCATCAAACCGGGTGCCCTCATACCGACCATCCGTACCCAGTTGCACCTGGATCCCGTATTTGCCCTCCAGGCTGCCGGGTACCGCGGTGCCGGTGGCCTGGCGCAAGTCGAAGCTGCCGCCCGAGCCGAGGACCCGCGCGTTGATGTCGCTGCCGGTGGTGGTATAGACCCGCAAGGCGGTGTCGACATCGGTGCCTTTGTCTCGGCTGAACGTGGTGTTTTCAGCGGCTGCAAACGCATGGCTTCCGGCGGTGATCGACAGCGTGCCGTCGGTGGCCACATAGCGCGTGCCGGTGTCGGTCAGCGCACCGTCGACCTGAACGTTGACCGAGGCGCCTTCGAACTCACTGACCACCGCCGTGGTGGAACCCGACTCGGCGCGGCTGTCCAGCACGTTGACGGCCAGGTCGATACCGGCGTTGGGCGGGTCCAGCGCATCCAGCACCGAAGGTTGGTAGACCTTGGTCTGGTCGATCCCGTCGACGACTTTTTTGATCGGCCGGGTCACGTCCTTGTATTCGATGTTGGCGCCGACGCTGACACTCCAGTGGTCGACCTCCCGGGTCTCGGCAACGCTGTCGTACACCGCACGATTTTCCAGGGTGCCCGCGCTGACATTCAACTCGCCGCCCGCCTTGACCTTGGCGGCCTCGGTGATGAGTTGGCCCTGGCCCTCACCGGCGATTACATTGATATTTCCCGCAGCGCTCAACTGGCTTGATTGAACCGTGGAGGTGTCCGTGGTCGTCACGTCCTTGTCCTTGTCGACCTGCCAGCCGCCGCCGGCGCGGTCCATGCCGCCGGTATAGAACTGGCCAAGGCTGAGGCTGTTTTCCTCGACGACCAGTAGGCTTTTATCCGCCTCGCTGAGCAGTTCTATTGAGGGGGCCGCCAGGTTCAAATCGCCGTCGGTGGCCGTTATGTCGGAGCCCTTGACCAGCAGATTATTGCCGGCGTTGATGTCCACGCTGGCGCCGGTGAGTTGACTGCCCTCGTGGGTGAGGCTGTCCTCGGTGGTGATGGTTTGTTTCTGGTTGTAGTTGATCCCGGCCTGGTATTGCTCCGACCCCTTGATCCCGGGCCCGGCTTCTTTGGTTTCACCGGCGGAGGCGGAAAACCCGTGCTGGTCGGTCTCAGTGAGGGTTTGGGCGGTGTTTTTGCCTGCCAGCAGGTTGATGTCGGCCTCGGCTTGCAGTTCGAGCCGGCCTTGTGCCGACACGTCGGAGCCCACCACGTTCAAGTCGCTGGCGCTTTGCAGGCGCAGATTGCTGCGCGACTGCACCTGGCTGCGGACCTGAGTGGCGGTGTTCTTGCGCTCGCGGGTCTGGTCCTTGAGCAGGCCAAACAGTTTGCTGTCGGTGACGGACTTGTCCGACGTCACGCGGTTTTGCGCGCCGTCGATGCTCAGGGCGCCGCTTGTGCTGACCAGCAACGCATCTTTCTCTCCCACGACCTGGCTGCCACTGATGGCAACGTTTTCCGAGCGCAGCCGCAAGGTGCCGTTGGCCTCCACCAGGCTGCCGACCACCAGGTCTTCGTTGCGTTCGTCCTTCAGGTTCTCGCCGAAAAAACTGCCGGAGAGCAAGTCGCCTTCGTAGTCTTTTTGCCAGCTCTCCTGGACGACCCGGGTGGTGCCGATGTCCACCTTGCCCCCGGCGTCGATGGTCAGGTCGCCCTGGCTCACTACCTCGCTGCCGAGTACTTGCAGGTCCTGCTGGCTGCTCAACTGCATCGCGCCGCCGCTGGTGAGGCTGCTGCTGCGGGCGGTTTCGATTTTTTCGGTTTTATCGTAGTCGCCGCGCCAGAGGTTTTTGCGGTGGTTGAGGGTTTCGCGGGTTTCCTTCGAGTCGTTCAGTGCACTCAGGCGCAGGTCCTTGCCGGCCTCGGCCTGAAGGGTTCCGCCGGCGCTGGCGGTGGAGGCCTTGAGCTCGATATTTTTGCCGGCCTTGAGGCTCAGGTCGGCAGTGGCCGTGAGGGTGCTGCCGTGCTGCCGGGTGCGGGTGTCGGTGGTTTTTTTGTCGTAGGTCTCGGTGGTAATGAACAGGAATTTTTTGTTCCAGTTTTCCCGCTGCTCGGTTTTACGCGAACTGGTCAGGGCGTCGAGCCGCAGGTCACCCCCGGCGCTGGCGTCGATGGTGCGTGCGCTGACGTCGGTGGCGGTGAGCACCAGGTCGTCCTTGGCTTGCAACTGCACATCGCCGGTGTCGCTGTTCAACAGGGTACGGTTGGCGTTGAGCGAGTCTGGCCGGATGCTGCCGGTTATTTCCAGGTTGCCGGCCGAGGCCACCGTCAGGTCTGCCATGGCCAGCAGCGGCGCGGCAACCTTGACCCCGGCGCCGTCGGCGGTGCTGATGATATTGATCCGCCCGGCCTGCATCGCGCCGAACAGTTGCGCGTCGACGGGCGGCCTGGCCGGCTGGCGTACCTGTTCGATCCTGCGATCCTCATACGCCACCTGGTTGAAACCCATGATGACATTCAGGTCGCTCCGTGCATCGATGCTGCCGTTGACGTCGATACGCGGTGCAATCAGGTCTATGGCGCCCGCCATGTTGCTCAGCCCGCGGTCACCCACAATCAGCTCGTTGCGCGCGTCAAAGGTTGTGAGGCGTGCAAGGCGTCCGTCCTCGAACTCTGGGCTGCCCACCACGAAGGCGGCTCGCGGCGTATTGATAAAGGTGGCGCCGTTGACGTTGATGCCGTTCGGGTTGGCCAGCACATAGTCGGCCGCCCGGCCGAAGATCTCCTGGGGGCCGTTGATGCGGGAGGCGTTGCGACTGATCACTTCGTTGAGAATCAGGCTGGCGTCACGGCCATTGAACTGCGGGTTGGCACCCAGTTGCCCGGCCAATTGCGACTGGCCTGCCGCCGTTGAATTGTTCAGCACCAGCCCCTGGCGCTCGACGTCGTAGTTCAGGAACTGGTTGTGGGAAAGCCCCGTCGCGTTGGGGGCAACAATGTTGACCACCGGCACCCCTTGTTGGGTGGAGACTGTGGCGCCGCCGGGAGCCGGGATCGGGGCCTGCGGGGTGGACGCGGCCATGGTCACCGTCACTGCTGCCCCGCTGGCGGCCATGGCGGGTTGTATGTAGTGGACAAATACCAGGCCGCAGACCATCCAGCGCAAGGTCTGGCAGGGTTTGAGAGCGGCCGGTGGCGCGTGCGCAATTGTTTTCATGGCGAAACCTTTTTTGATTGTTGTTATGGGGTGCGTGCACCGTCCTGATGCTCCTTGCGAGCACGGGTGAAGCCTCCTCGGGTATTCCTCCAGAACACCCGCCTTGCGAACTCAGATTTGCAGGCTCAACTCCAGCCGCCAGAAGCCCGGCTCGTGGCTCGAAGGGGGCGGGCCGTAGAGCCTGCGCTGGTAGTCCAGGTCCAGTTGCCAGTCGCGGGTGCTCAAGCCGACGCCGATATTGGCCCCGGCCAGCCGCTGGCCTTCGGCACCCGCCACTTGCTTGCTCCAACCCACGTCCAGCCCCACACGCGGGCTGAGGGTCCATTGCGTGCCGAGGCGGCGGGGCAGGCTGAGGGTGTTGCGCCACACCGCGCCATTGGCGGCCTGTACCAGGTCCTGACGAAAGCCGCGTACCGCGTAGTCATCAGTCAGCAGCATCTGTTCCAGGCTGGGCAGTGGGTCGGGGCTGTATTGCAGCGCCAGTTGGCTGTTCCAGCTCCATTGGCCATCGCGGCCCTGGCGCCAGTAGCTCACGTCGGCGCGGTACTTGCGAAACTGCGCACGGGGCAGGGCGGGTGACAGCCGTTCCTCGTCGCGGTCGGCTCCCAGCCAGTCCAGGCCCTGGGCGTAGCTGAACGTGCTATTCCAAAGGCCGTCACTGATTTTCAGCAGGCTGAGGCTGGCCTCGGCGACTGTCAGGCTCGGGCTTTGGATGGCCAGGTATTGATCGGCAAAGTAGCTCTGCGAACGCTTTGAACTCAGGCGCAGCATGCCGTTGAGCAGCGTGCCCTGGTCGCGCCAGAGCAGGCGGTTGAGGCTGAGGCTGTATTGGCGGGTCTGGCCGTTCGCGCGGACGGTCTGGCTCGGCAGCTCGACCGGGTAGCGGTATTGGGAGTGGCCGGCGCTCAGGGCCAGGGTCCAGAAGCCGTAGGGGATGTTGTAGTACAGGCTTTGGCTGCGGCTGTAGGCGGACGTCTGGTCCAGGGTGGTGCTGGTGCTCAGGGCGACAAAATCGTTCAACCCCAAGGGGCTGTCGTAGGTCAGGGTGAGCGCGCCGTTGTTGCGTCCGATGTATTCGGTGCCACGGTTGTTGTAGCTCACCACGGCGCCGATCGGCGCGGCGCTGGTGCGTGGGCGAATCAGCAGCCGTGAGCCGCCGGGCAAGCTGCCGGGGGCCACGTCGGCGGTGAGGTCCAGGGAGCGCAGGCGGTTGAGTTGGTCAAGGCCCTGTTCCAGTTCCCGCAGTTGCAGCGGTTTGCCGAGCATCCCGGGGAACGCGCCACGCAGCGAGATGGGCAGGTCGGGGGCCGCAAGCTCGATGCTTTCGACAAAACCTTCCTCGATGATGACGTCCAGACTCTGGCCGTCCTGTGGCCGTTGTGCCAGGTAAGGCCGGCTGGCGATGAAGCCGGCGTCGGCATACAGCGCGGTCAGGGCCGCCAGCAATTGGTTGATGCGGGTGACGCTCATGCAGTCGCTCATCAGCGGCTGAAGGCGTGCATTGATCTGCGCCAGGCTGATCAAGGTGTTGCCTTGCAGCCTGAACCCCCGGATCTGCCAGCAGGGCTCGACGGGGAGCGGTGGCGGCGGCCCCGGCGCAGCCTGGGGTGACAAGGGGCCGGAGCGCTCCAGCAGGCGCAAGCGTTGCTCCAGTTCCAGCTGTTCCCGGGTTCGCCGCTCAAGCTCCTGGGCACGAGGGTCGGCAGCCAGGGTGGGCGCGGGGGCAATCAGTACGATCGCCAGGGCCGTGAGCATCCACGACGTACGGATCTGGCACGGAATGTTGCAATGCCTGCTATACATGAGCGTTGCTTCTACAGGGTCTGATAAACGCGGAGTTTAAGGCGGTTTCCCCCTGTAAATGCTGGGCGTGGCGTCTGAAAATGTTGTGGGAATCGAACTACGCAAGTAGGAAAAATTGGTTATTTTTGTAGGAATTTGTTGCGGTCGACAGTGTTAGACATCACGACGACAATCCCCGTAGACTGCGCCTTTCAAGCCTCACAGGTGTCTTATGGAGTTTCTTGCCGAGTACGCAAGTTTTCTAGCTAAAACCGTCACCCTGGTGGTCGCCATTCTGGTGGTCCTCGCCAGTTTTGCTGCCCTGCGCAGCAAGGGGCGTCGCAAATCCGCCGGCCAGTTGCAGGTCAGCAAACTCAATGACTTCTACAAGGGCCTGCGTGAGCGCCTGGAGCAGACCTTGCTCGACAAGGACCAGCTCAAGGCCCTGCGCAAGTCTGAAAGCAAGGCTGAAAAGAAGAACAGCAAGAAGAAACCCGAGGCCAGGCCACGGGTGTTCGTGCTGGATTTCGACGGCGATATCAAAGCCTCGGCCACCGAAAGCCTGCGCCACGAAATCACCGCACTGTTGAGCCTGGCCACGCCCAAGGACGAAGTGGTGCTGCGCCTCGAAAGCGGCGGCGGCATGGTCCACAGCTACGGCCTGGCGTCGTCGCAACTGGCACGTATCCGCGAGGCGGGCGTACCGTTGACCGTGTGCATCGACAAGGTCGCGGCCAGCGGCGGATACATGATGGCGTGCATCGGCGAGAAGATCATCAGCGCGCCGTTTGCCATCCTGGGCTCGATCGGCGTGGTGGCGCAGTTGCCCAACGTCAACCGCCTGCTGAAGAAGCACGACATCGACTTCGAAGTGCTGACCGCCGGTGAATACAAACGCACCCTGACCGTGTTTGGCGAAAACACCGAGAAGGGCCGGGAGAAGTTCCAGGAAGACCTGGACATCACCCATCAACTGTTCAAGAACTTCGTGTCGCGCTACCGCCCGCAGCTGGCCATTGATGAAGTGGCTACGGGCGAAGTCTGGCTGGGCGTGGCGGCGCTGGACAAGCAACTGGTAGATCTGCTGCAGACCAGCGACGAATACCTGGCCTCCAAGGCCAAGATCGCCGAAGTGTTCCACCTGCACTATGCCGAGCGTAAAAGCCTGCAGGAGCGGGTTGGCCTGGCCGCCAGCGGTTCGGTAGACCGCGTGCTGCTGACCTGGTGGAGTCGCCTGACCCAGCAGCGGTTCTGGTAGCAGGTCAACTGCCTGGCGAAGATCAAAATGTGGGAGCGGGCTTGTTGTGGTGAGGGGGCTTGTCCCCCGTCGGGTTCACCACAGATTGATGGGGCTGCTTCGCAGCCCAGCGCGGGGCAAGCCCGCTCACCACAACAAGCCCGCTCCCACATGGGTTTGTGGTGGTCAACTCACCGAGTTGGCAGTGAAGCCTGCGGCACCGCCGGTATGGGATGGCGCATCAACGATCCCACCACCAGCGCCCCCAGCAATCCCAACAGTCCCGCCACCCACAACACCACGCTGAACCCGCCGACAAAGGCCTGCCGCGCCAGTGGCTGCACCATCACCCGCGCCGATTCAGGCAGCAGCGCCATCGCCGCCGGCATATCGCCCGCCACCACCCGTGAAGCGATCCCCGACACCTGTTCCTGCCACTGTGCGCCCAGGCGGGTGTGCAGCAGCTGTTCACTGTGGCTGCTCAACAAGGCCCCGTACACCCCGATCGCCAACATGATCGCGCTGAAGCGCATGGTCGTACTCATGCCCGATGCCATCCCGGCGCGGTCTCGTGGCACGCAGGCCATGATGTTTTTCTGGGTGTCGCCATTGAGCAATCCGGCGCCGGCCCCCGTCACCGCTATGGCCAGGGCGAACGGCAGGTAGCCGCCAACATTCACGGCCCAGGCACTGAGCAGGTTGCCGCAACCCACCAGCGTGAGCCCTGTCGCCATCATCGTTGCCGGGGCAAAGCGCCCGGCCAGGCGTGCGCCAATCCTGGGGCAAACCAGCATGGTCAAGGCAAACGGCAGCATGCCCAGCCCAGACGCAATCGCGGAGAACCCCAGGCCGTTTTGCAGGTAGAACGGCAGCAGCGTCATCATCACCTGGGCGCAGCCGGCGTAGGCGAACATCCCCAGCAGCGCACCGATAAAGCGTGGGTGCTTGAACAGTTGCAGGTCTACCATCGGCCGCTGTTGCAGGCGTTCGGCGAGCACAAACAAGCCCAGCAAAGCGATGCCGCCCAGCAACCGGGCGTAGGTCAGCGGGTTGTCCCAGCCGATGCGGTTGGCTTCGATCAGGCCCCAGATCAGGCACAGCAGGCTCGCGCTGAACGCCAGGCTGCCCCAAGGGTCCAGCCGCGCCGATTGGCTATCCCGCGAATGCGGGATGGCATGCACCGACAGCGCCATCAACCCCAGGCCGATGGGCAAATTGAGATAGAAAATCCAGCGCCAGCCCAGGTACTGGGTAATCAAGCCGCCCAGGGTCGGCGCGGCGGTCATCGCCACACCCATGCACGCGCCCCAGAACGCCCAGGCCTTGGCACGCTCCGCTTCGTCGTGAAAGGTGTGGCCGATGGAGGCCAGCGCAGAAGTCAGCAGCAAGGCCGCACCGACGCCTTTGATGGCTCGGGCGATGTCCAGGAACAACGCATTCGGTGCTGCGCCGCAGCCGAGGGAGGCGAGGATGAAAATGCTCAGGCCCCAGATCAGGCTTTTCTTGCGCCCGAAGCGGTCGGCAATGCTCCCGGCCGGCAGCAACAGCGCGGCGAAGGCCAGCATATAAGCGCTGACCACCCACTCGATATCGGCAAAGTTCGCCCCCAGGTCCCGGGCGATGCTTGGCAGGGTGACGGCGACGATATTGGTGTCGAGCACAATCAGCGAGCAGACCCCGGAGGCAGTCAGCAGCGTGAGGCGCGGGCTGACGTTGCTCATGGTTGCACCGCGCTCACCGCCGCCAGGGCGATCTCGTCGTCGTGGGCCGGGGTGTCGGCGCTGATGCCGATGGCGCCCACGACCTGGCCTTCAAGAATGATGGGCTGGGCGCCTTTCATCATCAGCAGGCCGGCGGTGATGGCTGCCTGGCGCCCACCGTTGATGGCGTTTTCCAGGTCTGCGGAGGGCCGCTTGAAAAGTGCTGACGTACGCGCCTTGCCTTGGGCCAATTCGATACCCGCCACCACAGGGGCCCCGTCCATGCGCAGGGTCAGGATCGGCCAGCCACCGTCATCGACGATTGCCAGGGCGCAGGGCCAGCCTTTGTCGGCGGCCAATTTTCGAGCGTGTGCAGCGACCTGCTGGGCAGTTGCCAGACTAAGTATTGCCTTGTGGGCAATGCCCGGTGACGGGCCTGCCGCGAACGCCGCTGGCAGGGTGCAAAGACCGACAGCAGCCAGAATCAATGATTTGACTAACATGGAAAAGCCTCTCTACTGTAAGCGTACCGCGAGCTTATCCCCGGTCAGTCGCGCCGTTGTTAGGCGCCATACAGCACTTCATTACCTTTGAGCTAATCCTGTGATGGAAATACGGCATTTCCGCTACTTCCTGGCCGTTGCCCGGCAACGCAATTTCACCCGTGCCGCCGAGCAACTGGGCATTGCGCCGCCGACCCTGAGCCGACAGATTCAGGACATGGAGACCACCCTGGGCACCCGCCTGTTTATCCGCAGCCAGCGCGAAGTCAGCCTGACCGAGGCGGGCGCGGCGTTGCTGATCGAGGCCGAGGCCACGGTGCGCCAGTTCGAGTTTGCCCAGCGCAATGCCCAGCGTGCCGGGCGTGGCGAGATCGGCCATATTGAATTGGGGTATGTGGCGTCGGCGGTGTATTCGGGGCTGCTGCAGCGCCAGGTGCAGTCGTTCTGCGCGGATTGCCCGGACGTGAGCCTCAATGTGCGCGAGAGCCCCATGGCGGCGTTGCCGGGACTGGTGGCCGAGGGGCGCTACGACATTGGCTATATTCGCTCGCCGATGACCTTGCCTGATGGCGTCGATGCGGTGCGGTTGAGCAGTGAGGGGTTTGTGCTGGCGTTGCCTCAGGATTCGTGGCTGCTGGGGTTGAAGGCGATCAGCTGTGAGCACCTGCAAAACGAGACCTTCATCTTGCCCGAGCAGATCAGCGGCACGCTGCACGTGGCGGCCCAGGGAGGTTATGCGCCGCGTCTGGGGCCGCAGCCGGGTGGTTTGGTGGCGGTGATTGCGCTGGTGTCGCTGGGGCAGGGGGTGGCGGTGGTGCCGGAGTCAGTGGTGGGGCATGTGGGATTGCCGAACGTGGTGTATCGCAGGATTGAAGGCAGCGAGGCGTCGTCATGGTTGTCACTGATCCACCGGCGTTTTGAAAAGGCGCCGGCGGTGGCGCGGTACATAGAGCAGGTGAAGCAGAGTGCAGCTGTTTTTGGTGATAAACGTTAAACCGCGCCGCGGCCATCGCAGGCAAGCCAGCTCCCACAGTTGACAGCGTACGCCCAGGCACACTCGATCAACTGTGGGAGCTGGCTTGCCTGCGATGAGGCCTGGCCAGGCGCTACACCAACCGCGGTTGAATCGAATCCGCCAGCCTTGTCAGTATCAAACAGCACGACACCGCGCCCGCATCCAGCACGCCCAGCGAACGCTCACCCAGCCGACTCGCCCGGCCAATCTTCGCCACCAGATCCCTGGTGGAATCCCGTCCCTGTGACGCCGCACTTTTCATCGCCTCCAGCGCTTCACTGAACGACGCGCCCGACCCGTGGGCCTGTTCAAACGCCTCCACCGCCGGAATCAGCGTGTCCATCAAACACTTGTCTCCCACGCCGGCTTCGGTGATGTCCTGCAACGACGTCAGTCCGCCCCGCAGCAAGTGCGCAAAGGTCGCCGCGTCAATCTCTTCGCTGGCCCGTACCTCATCCGCCATGCCGATAAACAGGCTGCCATACAACGGCCCCATGGAGCCGCCGATGCCTTCCATCAGGCTCAGCGTCAACTCGTCCAGCGCCTCGGCCAGGGTCAACTGGCGGCCTTCGATCGTGCGCCCGCAATGGGCAAACCCCTTGGCCATGTTGATGCCGTGGTCGCCATCGCCAATGGCGCCGTCAACTTCGCTCAGGTACTCGCGGTTGGCAACGATCACGCTCACCAGGTCGGCGACGATGGCGCTGCCGTCGTGGGTGGAGAAATGCTGGCTCATGGTTTATTCCGCCTGGGTCATGCCGATGGAACGGCAGGGTTGGTCGATCAGGGTTTTCAGCTCGGCGTCCAGGCCCAGCAAGGTCAGGGTCACGCCCATCATTTCCAGGGAGGTGAAGTAGTTGCCCACGTAGCAGCGGTGAATCTTCAAGCCCTTGGCCTTGAGCTGACGTTCAACCTCGGCGTAGAAAATGTAAAGCTCCATCACCGGCGTGGCGCCCAGGCCCGAGACCAGCACCACCACGCTGTCGTCCTGGCTGAAGTCGCGGTCGGCGAGGATCGGCGCGAGCATGCGCGCCGCCATGGCTTCGGCGGACTCGATGGGGATCACTTCGATGCCCGGCTCGCCGTGGTGGCCGATGCCCAATTCCATTTGCCCGTCGGGGATCTGGAAGTTCGGCTTGCCCACCGCGGCGATGGTGCAGGGCGTAAGGCCAATGCCGATGGAGCGGCAGTTGTCGACCGCCTTCTGGGCGACACGAATCACCCCGTCCAGGTCGTAATGCTGCGCGGCAGCTGCACCGCCGACCTTCCACATGAAGATCTCGCCCGCCACTCCGCGACGCTTGGCGATGTCGGCGTTGGGGGCCGAGGCCACGTCGTCGTTGGCGACCACCGTGCGGATGCGCATGTCCTTGCTGGCAGCCATCTTCATCGCCAGCTTCACGTTCATGTTGTCGCCGGCGTAGTTGCCGTACAGGCACGCCACGCCGGCACCGTGGTCGGCAGCCCGGAAGGCGTCGAAGAAACTTTTGGCGGTGGGCGAGGAGAAAATCTCGCCGACGGCCACGGCGTCTACCAGGCCCGGGCCGACATAGCCGAGGAACGCCGGTTCATGCCCGGAGCCGCCGCCGGTCACGATGCCCACACGGCCTTGCGGTGACGGCCTGGCCTTGCCGATCACCCGGGGATTGGTTTCGTACTGGCGCAGCTCGGGGTGCGCGACCAGAATGCCCCGCAGCATGTCCTCGACCACCTGATCCGGATCGTTTATCACTCGATTCATAACGCGGTTTCCTGTGTTCTTGTTCTGGGTGTTGGGGCGGGGGGCTTTTGTGGGAGCTGGCTTGCCTGCGATGCAAGCGCCTCGGTCTTTCAGTGACACCGGGTCGATGCTATCGCAGGCAAGCCAGCTCCCACAAAGAGCCCGGCGCCCGCAGGGTTTTGTGTTATTGGGCCAATCAGGGTTCCAGGACGACTTTAAGCGACTTGTCTCCGCGTTCCATCACCGCAAACGCTTCCTTGAAGTCTGCCAGGGCGAATTTGTGGGTCACCACGTCGCGCATGTCGATCTTGCGGTTGCCGATAAAGTCGATGGCCCGTGGGTACATGTACGGGCCCAGGTGCGAGCCCAGCACGTCCAGTTCCTTGCGGTCGCCGATGATCGACCAGTCCACCGTGGCCTCGTCGTTGAACACGCTGAACTCAACAAAACGCCCCAGCTTGCGCAGCATCGCCAGGCCCTGGTTCACCGCCTTGTGGTGCCCGGTGGCTTCGATGTAAATGTCGCAACCATAGCCATCGGTGATCTCGCGAATCTTCGCCATCACGTCGACCTCAGCCGGGTTCCACACCTCATCCGCGCCCATGCGCAGGGCGAGGGCGGCGCGTTCGGGTTTCATGTCGAGCACGATGAGTTTTTTCGGGTTGCGCATGCGCACCGCGCCGATGATCCCCAGGCCCAGGGTGCCGGCACCGGCCACCACCACGATGTCGTCGAAATCCACATTCGCCCGTTCCGCTGCATGCAGCGAGCAGGCCAGGGGTTCGATCAGGATCGCCTCATCCGGGGCAATCGAGTCCGGCACTTTGTGGATGATGCCTTCCTTGGTGAAGATCATGTACTGGGCCATGGCGCCCTGGACGTTGTTCTGGAAGCCATACAGGTCGTGCTTCTGGCACATCCAGTACTGGCCGTGGTTGCAGAAACGGCAGCCCCAGCACGGTACGATCTGTTCGGAAATCACCCGGTCGCCAACCTTTACCCCGCGCTTTTCCGCGCCCGGGCCGAGGGCAACCACGCGGCACACGAATTCATGCCCGGGAATCATTGGCGGCTTGACGTAGCGCGGCTGCTCGGCATCGCCCCAGAATGACGGTGCGCCGCGATAGGTCTTGATGTCGCCCATGCAGATGCCACACAGCTCGACCTTGGTCAGGATCTCGTCGGGGCCGGGTGTGGGCACGTCGACGGTCTCCAGGCGGTAATCTTCGGGGCCATGGCAGACCACGGCCTGCATGGTTTTCGGAATGACGGGGGCCAGTTGCTCAGGCGTGCGTTCGATGACAGTGGACATGACGATAAACCTCACGACAAAAGGTGAATTACTGAATGCTGTAGCCGCCGTCGATCACCACGTTTTCCCCGGTGATCATCTGTGCGGCGTCGCTGAGCAGGTACAACGCGAGCCCGGCGATTTCTTCCGGCTGGGCAAAGCGGCCCGCCGGGATCTGCAATTTCGCCCGCTCCCCCAGCTCGCCCGCCCAGGCCTTTTTGCCCAGGGCGGTTTCGACGATGGTCGGGGAGATGGCGTTGACGTTGATGTGGGGCGCCCATTCCATGGCGAGCACCTTGGTCATGCCGACCACGGCGGCCTTGCTGGCGCAGTACGCGACGTGACGGTCGAGGCCGATCACCGCCGCTTGAGAGGCGAGGTTGACGATGCGCCCGCTGCCCTGGACAAGCATGTGCCTGGCGCAGGCCTGGGCCACGAAGAAACTGGCCTTGAGGTTGATGTCGAGGGTGGTGTCCCAGGCGTTTTCGCTGACGTCCAGGGCCTTGTCCAGCAGGGCGACGCCGGCGCTGTTGACCAGGTAATCCAGGCGCTTGAAGTGGTCGAATACGTAGTCGACGGTGCTCTGCACCTGGTCGAGCTGGCGCAGGTCCACGGCGATGCCGATGTTCCCGGCGCCGAGGCTGGCAGCGACTTCGACCACGGCCGGGTCGCGGTCCAGCAGGGCCACCCGCGCGCCGCGTTCCACCAACAGGCTGGCACAAGCCAGACCGATCCCGGCGGCCCCGCCGGTGATCACGGCGCAGCGGCCGGTGAGGTCGAAGGCTTGATTCCAGAATCCAGACATGAACATGACTCCTCTTACTGACAATCGAGATCTAAGGGTGGAGCCCGGTCAAATGTGGGAGCTGGCTTGCCTGCGATGCAGGCGACTCGGTGTATCAGCAGCACCGAGGTGATGCCATCGCAGGCAAGCCAGCTCCCACATTGATCGTGTTGCTATTTGCTGCCGCTGACCTGCTGATACAGCGCATCCGCATTCGCATTGGTCACCGGTACCCACGGCAGGATGTAGTTCTTGGCAGTCCCGTCACCCCATTTCACGTCCTTGCCATAGCGTTCCCAGATCACCGACTGCGGTTTGTAATCCTTGCCGGCCAGTGCCCGCAGCGCCACATCCAGCGCGCCCTGGGACTGGGCCTGGGCGTCTTGCAGGAAGGTGGTCACTTCATCTTTTTTCGCGGCCTGGATTGCATCCGGCATGCCGTCGATGGAGGTCACCGGCACGTCTTTGGAGGTGAGCCCGTGGGACTTCAGTGCCTGCACTGCGCCGAGGGCCATGTCGTCGTTCTGCGCGATCACGCCGTTGATGCCTTTGGGGTGGGCGTTCAGCCAGTCTTCCGTCAGGGCCAGGGCCTGGGCGCGGTCCCAGTTGGCGGTTTTCTTCTCGATGATCTTGATGTCCGGGTGTTTGCCCAGTACTTCCATCTCGCCTTTTTCGCGGTCGATCTGGGCTGACTGGCCAATCGGGCCCTGGATGATCACCACGTTGCCTTTACCGTTGAGCTTGTCGACCATGGCCTGGGCCTGGAGGCGGCCGCCTTCCACGTCGTCGTTGCCCACATACGGCACGTTGGCGTCGGCCACCTTGGTGTTGGAGGCGATCACCACCACATCGTTGCTCATGGCGGCCTTCACGGTGCCGACGCCGGCCTTGGTGTCGATCGGCACAAACAGGATCGCGTCGTAGTGCTGGGTCACCATGTTTTCAATCTGGTTGTTCTGGGTCAGGGCGTCGTAGTTGCCGTCGAATACGGTCAACTGCACGGTGCCATCCTTGACGGCCGGGTGTTCTTTCAGCTCGCGCACCCAGTTCTGCATGAACTGGCCCTTGAGCCCGTACACCGCGGCGCCGATCTTGTAGGTCTTGCCATCGGCAGCCAGGGCAATGCTGCTGGCGAGCAGGGAGAGTGCCGCGACGGCGGCCAGGGAAATACCAACTTTCATGATGAGAACTCCGCTTATTGTTGTAGGTCGTTCAGTTCGGTTTTCGAGGAAAAGCGACTAGCGTTTTTTCTTGCGCCACACATCAATCAGTACTGCGAACACGATGATCAGGCCCTTGGCGACCTGCTGGTAATAGGAGGACACGCCGAGCAGGTTCAGGCCGTTGTTGATCACGCCGATCAGCAGCGCGCCAAACAGCGTGCCGACAATCGTGCCGGTGCCGCCGGACAGGCTGGTGCCGCCGATCACCACCGCGGCAATCGCGTCCAGCTCATACGAAGTGCCGGCCTGGGGCAGGGCGGAAGTGGTGCGTGCCGAGAGCACCACGCCGGCCAATCCGGCGAGCAACCCCGAAACCACGTACACCGAAAACATCACCTTGCGCACGCCGATCCCGGAGGTGCGTGCACTCTTCTCGTTGCCGCCCACCGCGTACACATAACGGCCGTAAGTGGTGTAGCGCAGCACCATCCAGAAGATCAGCGCGACCACGGCGAAGATCACAATCGGCACGCCAATCGGGCCGATCTTGCCGATGCCCAGCGCGAGGTAGGCGTCGGGCAAATCGGTGATCGGGCTGCCGTCGTTGAGGATGAAGGTCATGCCCCGGGCAATGCTCAACATGCCGAGGGTCGCCACAAACGGCGGGATCGACAGGTTGGCGACCATAAAGCCGTTCACCACGCCGAGCATCGCCCCGGCGAACATCCCGGCGCTGACTGCCGCCAGCACGCCATAGCCCTGGGTCGCGACCATGGCGCTGCACAGGCCGGCAAACGCCAGGATCGAGCCCACCGACAAGTCGATGCCCTTGGTCAGGATCACGTAGGTCATGCCCACGGCGAGGATCCCGTTGATCGAGGTCTGGCGCAGGATGTCCATCCAGTTGCGCCAGGTCATGAAGTATTCGCTGGCGAAGGCCATCACCAGGCACAGCAGGATAAACACCAGCGGCAGGCCGAAGCGGTCGAGGGACAAGCGCAGGCGGCTGCGCGGTGCGGTGGTGATGGGGGCGGCTGCAGGTGTAGAGAGTGATTTGGCATTCATGAGGCAAGACTCAACAAGGCTTCCTGGGAAAGGGCGGTATCGCTGCTGATGGTGACCAGCCTTCCGCCTTTGAACACGGCAATACGGTCACTCAGGTGGAGCAATTCCGGGGCTTCGGACGACACCACAATCGCGGCGCCACCGGCGCGCACGAACTGGTCCAGCAGGTGATAGATCTCCTGCTTGGCGCCTTCGTCGATGCCCCGGGTCGGCTCATCGCACAGCAGGCAGATCGGCTGGGTCGACAGGCATTTGGCGAGCACCACCTTCTGCTGATTGCCGCCGCTCATGGACTCCACCGGCAGGTCCAGGGAGGTGGTCTTGATCTGCAGGCGCTTGACCATGTCCTGAGCCAACTGGTTTTCCTTGCGCGCATTGATCAGCGACCAGCTCGACAGCTGCTTGTACGCCGACAGCGCGATGTTCGAGAGGATGCTGCCGCTGAGCACCAGGCCGCTGTCCTTGCGGTCTTCGGTGACCAGCGACATGCCGGCCTGGATCGTCGCCTTGGGCAGGCCGATGGGCATCGGCTTGCCTTGCAGGGTTACGCTGCCGGAATCCGGGGTGGTGAGGCCGTAGATGCAATTGAGGAATTCACTGCGGCCCGAGCCCATCAGCCCATAGATGCCCAGAATCTCGCCCTGGCGCAGCTGCAGGCTGATGTCCTGGAACTCGCCGGCACGGCTCAGGCTGTCGACGTCCAGGCAGCATTCGGCGGCGCATTCGCGGCCGACTTTGTGATCGATGCGGGTCAGTTCCTGGCCGACGATGCCGCGCACCAGATGGGCGCGGTCGATATCGGCCATGCGCCCGGTTTCAACAAAGGCGCCGTCGCGAAAGATGCTGTAGTCGTCGGCGATTTGCGCCAGTTCACTGAGGCGGTGCGACACATAGACGATGCCGGCGCCGCGGGCGGTGAGGCGGCGAATCGCCTTGAACAGGGTTTCGGCCTCGCGCTCGCCGATGGCCGAGGTGGGCTCGTCCATGATCATTACCTGGCAGTCGTGGCTGAACGCCTTGGCGATCTCCACCAACTGGATCTGCGCCACGCTCAGGCGATGCATGGGGCTGGTGGCATCGACGTCGAATTCCAGGCTTTCCAGCAATTGGCGAGTGCGCCGGTTCAATTCCTTGCTGTCGACGATGCACCCGGCGCGGCGCGGTTCGCGGCCCAGCCAGATGTTTTCGGCGACGGTCATGTAGGGAATGGGTTCCAGCTCCTGGGTGATCATCGCGATCCCCGCCGCCAGTGCTTCGCTGGGGCGGTTGAACTGAACGGGTGAGCCGTTGAGCAGGATGGTCCCGGCGTCACGCTGGGTGATGCCCATCAGGATGCTCAGGAAAGTCGATTTGCCTGCGCCATTGCCGCCGCACAGAGCGTGGACGCTGCCGGCCCGCAGAGAGAGGCGCCCCTCACGCAGGGCAGGAATCCCGGCGTAAGCCTTGGCGACGTGTTCAGCCTGGAGCAGTAATGGCGTGGCCATCGGCGTGTCCTCGTGCTGTGAATTCTTATTAGGTCGCACAGTCATGTTTCGCTGTGAGCATATGTGTATCAAATGAAATTCTGATCAGTCAATCTCTTTCACCGAAAAGTTGTAAATGGGTGGATTTGCGCAAAGTGTGCCGGTTTAGAGGGCTTTGACTGTGAGGTCAGCTAAATCCTGCTTGACAGGGCGCTTGGAATATCCGAGAAATGACTGAGCGAAATTTCATTGAGTGATCATATGATCATTCTCCAGCACCCAAAACGGCAGCGGAGCCAAACGCCATGAACACACCTTTCCCGGTGGCTATCGGATGCGATGAAGCGGGTTATGAGCTCAAAGAACTGTTGAAGCGCCACATCGAGGCGCTGGGTTACCCGGTGACCGACTTCGGCACCCACTCCACGGCGCCGGTGCTGTACCCGGACATTGCCCTGGCGGTGGCCACGGCGATCAACGCCGGCCAGCAACGGCTGGGCGTGCTGGTGTGCGGCACCGGTATCGGCATGGCCATCTCGGCCAACAAAGTCCTGGGGATTCGTGCGGCCCAGGCCCACGACACCTACTCGGCGGAGCGAGCGCGCAAGAGCAACGATGCGCAGATCCTGTCCATTGGTGCACGGGTGATCGGCGCGGAGCTGGCCAAAAGCATCGTCAAGTCGTTCCTGGAGTCGGAGTTCGAAGCCGCGCGTTCCGGGGCCAAGGTCGACCGCATCAACGCGATCGAGCGTGACGGGCATCAGTAGTGGACGGAACGGGGCAAGAGTCGGGAGAATGCGCCTTTGACACCGAAACGGAAGCCCGTGCCCATGAGTGACAGTACCCAGCGCATCGCCAGCGACATCGACCTGATGACCGAAGTGGCGATGCTCTATTACCTTGAGAACGTCACTCAGGAAGCCATCGCCAAGCGCTTCGACCTGTCCCGGGCAAAAGTCAGCCGCCTGCTCAAACGCGCGCGGGATGAAGGGATTGTCGAGGTGCGCGTGCTGCAGCACCCGGCGATGAACAACGAGCTGGAACAGGCGTTGGTGGAGCGCTTCCAGCTGGACCGGGCCTTGATCGCGGTCGACCACAGCGACCCCGACACCCAGCGCTCGGCGGTTGCAAGCCTGGTGGCCAACTACCTGAATAAAACCCTCAGCGACGGGATGATCGTCGCGGTCGGCATGGGGCGTAATGTGGGCGCGGTGGCGGATAACGTGTTTTTGCCGGTGACCCGCAACTGCACGTTTGTGTGCGCTATCGGTGGTTCGCTCAAGGCCGGCGAATACATGAACCCTGATCACATCTGCCGGCGCCTGGCCCTGCGGTTTGGTGGCGAGAGTGAAAGCCTGTATGCCCCGGCGCTGGTGGCTAATCCCGAGCTGCGCGGGGTGTTGATCAGCAATGACACCGTGCGTTCCACCCTTGACCGTGCCCGTCGTGCCGACATGGCGTTGATCGGTATTGGCGACATGAGTGAAAACAGCAACATGGTGCGCATGGGGTGGTTTTCGCCCCAGGAGATCGCCCAGGCGCGGTTGTCCGGCACGGTGGGGGACATGATGGGGTATGACTTTATCGACATTCACGGGCAGCCCGCGGTCAACGCCATCCAGGGACGGGTGATCGGGTTGACGGTGCAGGAGCTGTTCCGGATTCCGGATGTGGTGGCGATTGCGAGTGAAAACACCAAGGCAGCGGCGACGCTGGGGGCGTTGCGGTCGGGGGTGATCAATACCCTGGCGACCACGGTGACCAATGCTCATACCATTTTGGCGTTGGATGATGCGACGCGTAAAAGCTGACACGCATGTTAGATCAGCTTTTTGTGTTGGGCTGGGGGCATATCCATTATTTAGGTAATGGCTTCTATGGGTTCCGCTCTTACAGCGGGTCACTTTTGAAAGGAGCCCAAAAGTAACCAAAAGGCTCTTGCCCCACCACTCGGCACCTCGCTAAGGCTCGGTGTGCCCTCACTCCGGCTTTGGACCGTGGGCCGCCGCGATGGGCCATCCTTGGCCCAGCGCGGCTAACCCGGCGTCCTGCCGGGTTACCCACGCTCCAAAGCCTGCGTTCGGCCAGCGTGGTTTAACGGGGCGCCTAAGATCAAGATCAAAAGCAGATCAAGAGCACAGCGGCCTACAGGCCGGCTTGAGTGGTGTGAAGCAAAGGCAAAATCAAAATCTACAGCGGGCACGGTCCAACTGTAGGAGCTGGCTTGCCTGCGATGGCGTCAACTGGGTGTACCTGAAAAACCGAGGTGTCTGCATCGCAGGCAAGCCAGCTCCCACAGAAAAGCAGAGCTGCAGCAGTTTCAGATTTCGTTTTCGTTTTCGCTTTGGCTTTGGCTTTGGCTTTTGATCTGGCTTCTACCACTCAAGCCGGCCTGTAGGCCGCTGTGCTCTTGCTTTTGATCTTGATCTGGCTCTGACTGCCCCAATAAGCCCGAGGCCGAACGCAGGGATTGAGGAGCGGGTAAACCGGCAGGACGCCGGTTTAGCCGCGACGGGCCAGGGACGGGCCGTCGCGGCGGCCCGCGGAGCAATGCCGGAGTGAGGGAACACCGAGCCTAGGCGAGGTGCCGACAGGCGGGGCAGAGCCTTTTGCTTACTTTGGGGCTTTTCCAAAGTGAGTCGCTGTAAGAGCGAAACCCTAAGCCGCCGTTACGCAAATAACGGATATGCACCCCGCCCCGGATGCCGGGCAAACCGTCAGGGCTTCCACACCTGCACATCCTGCGCATCTACCGCCTTGGGCAACAACCCCGCCTTGAAGAACGCATCGGCAATCTTCTGCTGCTCCCCCAACTGATCCAGCGTCACCGGCTGCACTTCATAACTGCGATGAGCATTGGCCGCCTCGACAGTCTCCGCATCCAGGTTGCCCCACAACGGCCCCAGCACTTTCGCGGCATCACGCGGATGGCTCTTCACCCACTCACCCGCCTGGTGCAACTGCTCGTAAACCACTTTCAACACTTCTGGATGCGCCTTGGCATAAGGCGTACCCGTCAGGTAATAACGCTTATAACTGGCCAGCCCAGTGCCATCCGCCAGGGTACGGGTAGGCAGTTGGCGCTGCACGCTGGTGAGGAAGGGTTCCCAGGTAACCCAGGCATCAACCTTGTTGTTTTCAAACGCAGCGCGACCGTCGGCGGGCGTCAGGTACGCCGGCTCGATATCGGAGAAGGCCAGCCCTGCCTTGTTCAGGGCAGCGATCAACAAGTAGTGAGTGCCAGCAGCCTTGGTCACGGCGATTTTCTTACCCTTCAAATCCGCCAGTTGCTGGATCGGCGAGTCCTTGCGCACCACGATGGCCTGCGCCTGGGGCGAGGGCGCCTCCTGGGCGAAGTAGGTGAGTTTGGCCTGGGCAGCCTGGGCGAAGATCGGCACCGTGTCGGCCACGTCGGCGCTGATGTCGACGTTGCCGACGTTCAAGGCTTCCAGCAGCGGCAGGCCACTGGGGAACTCATGCCAGGTGACGTCGATGCCGTCGGCCTTGAGGGCTTTTTCCAGGGTGCCCTGGGTTTTCAGCAGAGTGATCAGGGTCGAGGATTTCTGGTAACCGATGCGTACGGTTTCCTGGGCTTGAGTGCTCAAGGTGGTGCAGAGGCCCAGTGTGGCCAGGCCGGCGATGAAAAGGCGGTGGAGCGAAAACTGGGGCATGGCGTGCTCGACTCTTAATGGATTAAGGTCAGCTTATGGTTCTAAAAATCTTTCGATAAATAATCTTTCGATCTTAGCTTAGGACTTTATCGGGGAGGCCGTTCGCGGCCTTTCAACGTCAGGATGAAGGAGGGCGGTATGCAGTTGTATGTTGTTCGCCACGGCGAAACGCAGGCCAATGCCGAAGGGCGTTACCAAGGCTCGCTGGACGTTGATCTCAACGAGCGGGGCGTGCTTCAGGCACGGGAGTTGCGGGTAAAGTTACCGGTGCAGATCGACACCGTCGTCGTCTCGCCGCTGCGCAGGGCTCAGCAAACGGCGGCGATTGTTTTTGTGGATGACGGGCTGGCATTGTCCACGCTGGATGCGTTTCGTGAACGCGGTGTGGGCGTGTTTGAAGGGCTGACCCAGGTGGAAGCGGCGCAGCGGTATCCCGAGCTGTGGGCGCAAAATATTACCCGGCAGTGGGACTTGGCGCCCACCGATGGGGAGTCTGTCTCGCAGTTTGTCGAGCGTATTCGGGGTGGGTTGAATGAGCTGCTGGTGAACCATGGGCAACAGGTGGTGGTACTGGTTGCCCATGGGGTGGTGGCCAAGGCGATCCGCGCATTGGTTCGCGATGACTTTTCGGACTTCTTCGATTGGCAACTGCGCAATGGAGAAGTGCTGACTCTTAAGATCGACTCGACTTCTGTGGTGAGGGGGCTTGTCCCCCGCTGGGCTGCGCAGCGGCCTCAAAACTAACAGCAGAGTTCTATCTGACAGAGCACGGGGACCTTATTGGGGCTGCTTCGCAGCCCAACGGGGGACAAGCCCCCTCGCCACATACATTTGTGTTTTGTGTTCACTCAACACCTGCGCAAACGCCTGGGGCGTCGGGCTTTGCGGCCACGTCGGAACGCCCTCCGCCAGCGTCACCCACGGCTGCTTGTACCGCACCCAGATATGCGCCACCGGCTGCACGGCCGGGCTCTCATCCAGTGTCCCGACCCGCAGCACAACCAGCCCCGGCGCAGCCGTCGTGGTGTTGTAGATTCGCGTATGGCACACCCCGCACAGGTGATGCTCCGAACGCTGCCCCTCTACGTCATAACCATATTCCGTCAACACTCCGTCGACCTTCAACGCGTCCGCCGGCAACAGCGCATGCAAGGCAAACGCGCTGCCGCTCCAGGTCTGGCAGTGACGGCAATGGCAGGCATACACCGCCAGCGGTGCGTCGGTATTGAGGGTGTAGGTCACGTTGGCGCAGCGGCATTGGCCGGTGAGTGTCATCAAAAACGATCCTGTGCAAAGTGAGGGCGAAAGCCCCATCGGTTATGCTCGCCAGGATGCCGCAGCCCCCGAACAAAGAACATCCGCCAAAACTGCCCAGCGGCTCACAGGAAATGTATGAACGCCCCTCAACTCCAATGGGAAACCCAGCGCGCCTTCCTCGCCGTGCTGCGCACCGGCAGCCTGTCGGGCGCGGCCCGTTTGCTGGGGATCGCCCAGGCCACCGCGCGGCGACGGATCGAGGCGCTGGAGCAAAGCGTCGGGGTCAGCCTGTTTATCCGCTCACCTTCTGGGCTGTTGCCCACCGACACCGCCAAGGACCTGATCAGCCACGTGGAAGCAATGGCCGTTGCCGCCAACGCCTTCAACCGCGCAGCCTCCGCCGATGCGGCGTTGGCCAGTGGCACGGTGCGGCTTACCAGCGGCAAGCTGCTGGGGGTTGAGGTGCTGCCGCCGATGCTGCGCAGCCTGCGCCGTGATCATCCGCAATTGGCCATTGAGTTGAGCGTGTCCAACCGCCTGCAAGCCCTGGCCCGGCAGGAGGCTGACGTCGCCGTGCGCATCCGCCGCCCTACGGAAGCGACGGTGGTCGCGCGCAAGGTCGGCGACCTGCAAGTGGGGTTGTACGCCGCACCGGAGTTGCTGGCGGAGCAGGGCACGCCGGACACCGTCGCGCAATTGCACGGCTACCCGCTGATCGGCCCGGACCGCAATTTGCTGGAGATCGAGCTCCTGCGTGAGCGCGGTTTTGACTGTTCGGCGGCCAATACATTTATCCGCACCGACGATCACCTCGCCCAGTTGGCGGCGCTGCGTGCCGGGCTGGGAATTGGCGTGTGCTCAAGCCAAGTGGCGCAGCGTCACGGGCTGGTGCGCGTACTGCCCGGGCAGGTGGATTTCAGCGTCGACGTGTGGATTGCCATGCATCAGGACATGCGCCGGGTGCAGCGCATCGCCTTGGTATTTGAGGCCCTGGGCGGCGCGCTGGCGGACTTCCTTCAACCGCGATAACGCAGCGCTTCCACCAGCAGCGCAAAGGCGGGTGAGGCCTGGCGACGGCTGGGGTAATACAGGTGGAAGCCGGCAAACGGCGCGCACCAGTCATCCAGCACCTGCACCAGGCGCCCGTCTGCCAGGTAGGGCGCCACCAGGTCGGTGGGGATGTAGCTCAAGCCGAAGCCGTCGAGCGCCGCCTTGAGCAAGGGGTACACGCCATTGAACGTCACCTGGCCAGACACCCGCACATTCAGGCTTTCCTCGCTTTTTTTGAACTCCCACACGTACAGGCCGCCATTGGTGGGCAGGCGCAAATTGTTGCAGGCGTGATCGGTCAGGTCGCGGGGTGTGCGGGGTATAGCGCGCTGGGCAAAGTAGGCCGGTGAACCCACCACCAGCATGCGCATATCGGGACTGATGCGCGTGGCAATCATGCCTTGAGCCACGTCTTCCCCGAGGCGTACGCCGGCGTCGAAGCCGTGGGCGGCGATGTCGACAAAGCCGTAGTCGCAACACACTTCCACGGCGATATCCGGGTACTGCGCCAGGAACGGTTTCAGCACCGGCCACAGGATGAATTCCAGCGCGTGGTCCATGGCATTGATGCGGATGGTGCCGGACGGCCTGTCCCGCAAGTGGCTCAACCCCTCAAGGCCGACCTAGATTTCATCGAAGTGCGGCCCGATCGTATCGATCAAGTGCTGCCCGGCTTCGGTGGGCGACACGCTGCGGGTGGTGCGGGTCAGCAGACGCAGCCCCAGCCGCGCCTCCAGGCCACGCAGGGTATGGCTCAGCGCCGACTGGGAAACCCCGAGCTTGGCCGCCGCCTTGGTAAAGCTGCGCTCGCGGGCTACCGCCAGAAACGCGAGCAGGTCATTGGCGTTTTCCCTGAGCATTGGTGAGTCATCCTCATAAGTATTTTCAGATTCTAGCGGATAATTATCACAATTCGTAACTGTTAGATTGGAATCAGCCCCCTTACCCGGAGAACGATCATGCTCAAACGCACACTCGGCATCAGCCCACTCGAAGTCTCCGCCCTTGGCCTTGGCTGCATGGGCATGAGCTTTGGCTACGGCCCCGCGGCCGACAAACAGCAGATGATTGCCTTGTTGCGCAACGCGGTTGAACAAGGCGTGACCTTCTTCGATACCGCCGAAGTCTATGGCCCGTTCATCAATGAAGAACTGCTGGGTGAAGCGCTGTCGCCGCTGCGTGAGCAGGTGGTGATCGCCACCAAGTTCGGCTTTGCCCTGGACCCGTCCGGCAACGGCAAATGGTCGGGTCTCAACAGCCGGCCGGAGCATATTCGCCAGGTGGCCGAAGCCTCGCTCAAGCGCCTGAAGACCGATGTGATCGACCTGTTTTATCAGCATCGGGTGGACCCGAATGTGCCGATCGAAGAGGTGGCCGGCGCGGTGAAGGATTTGATTCAGGAGGGTAAGGTCAAGCATTTCGGTTTGTCTGAAGCCGGCGCCTCGACCATCCGCCGCGCCCATGCCGTGCAACCGGTGACCGCGTTGCAAAGCGAGTACTCACTGTGGTGGCGCAAGCCCGAGGCCGAGGTGTTGCCACTGCTGGAGGAACTGGGCATCGGCCTGGTGCCCTACAGCCCGTTGGGCAAAGGCTTTCTGACGGGCAAGTTCGACAGTCACAGCACCTTTGACAGCTCGGACTTTCGCAGCACGCTACCAAGGTTTACACCCGAAGCCTTACAGGCCAACCAGGCCCTGGTGGAGTTGCTGCACCAGGTCGCCCGGCGCAAACATGCCACGCCATCGCAGATCGCACTGGCCTGGTTGCTGGCCCAGAAGCCGTGGATCGTACCGATTCCGGGCACCACCAAAACCTCGCGCCTGACGGAAAACCTGGGGGCGGTCGAGGTGCAGCTCAGCGCTGCAGAGCTCAGTGAGCTGGACGTCGCCGCTGCAAGCATCGCGGTGCACGGCGACCGCTATCCCGAAGCCCTGGAACGGATGACCGGCCTATGAACACCCGTCTCGCCGCTACCGCACTTTCATTGTCCTTGCTGGCACTCGAATCATCGGCACAGGAGACTCCCATGCTGACCATCACACCCAACGGTTCCCAACCTTCGGCCAAAGGGCCGGCGGACTATTTCACCGGCACGGTGCGCGTCGACTCGCCCTTCAAGGGCACCGATGCCGCGCGTGTCACTGGCGCCGTTGTCACCTTTGAACCGGGGGCGCGTACGGCTTGGCACACTCACCCGCTGGGGCAGACGTTGATCGTGACCGCAGGCCTGGGCCAGGTTCAGGAATGGGGCCACCCAGTGCGGGCAATTCGCCCCGGCGACACCGTGTGGATTGCCCCCGGCGTCAAGCATTGGCACGGCGCCACGGCCAACACCGCCATGACCCATATTGCGATCAACGAGATGCTCGACGGCAAGGTGGTGGACTGGATGGAACAGGTCAGCGACGAGCAGTACGCGGCGCAGTAAACGGCTTCAGCGCCGCAACTGCGGCGCGCTTTCAATGCAACTCACCAAAAACTCCATCACCACCTTCACCGAAGGCGAGCGGCGCATGTCGGGGTACACCGTCAGCCAGATATCGCGAACCGGGCCTTCGGTATTCGTTGCCAGCCGCACCAATGCCGCGTCGTGATCACCCACCAACGTGGGTAACACCACCGCGCCCACCTGGGACCGGGCGGCCATTTGCTGGGTGATCAGGTCGCTGGCGGCAAAGGCAATCGCGCGGCTGCCGCGTACCTGGTGCATCCATGCCTGTTGGGGCAGATGGTCACGGGTCGCGTCATAGGCAATGAACGACCACTGTTCGGCGGGTAACCGTTTGAACTCGGGTGTGGCATAGAGCCCGAAGCGCACCGCGCCGACCTTCCTGCGCACCAGTGCCTCTTCATCGGGCCGCACCGTGCGCAGGGCAATGTCGGCTTCACCTTTGTCCAGAGCGGCAAGCGTGGTCGAGGACATCAGCACGATATTCAGTTTGGGATACTGCGCCCGGAAGCGCGCGACGTGGGGCGCGATGCAGTGGATGGCGATCGACGGCGGGCAACTGACCCGCACGGTGCCGGCCACTTCGATCGAGGCCACGCGGGACAGGCGCATCACGTCGGTGGCCATCTCGCCCATGCCTGCCGCCAACCTGGCTAACGCCAGGCCTTCCTCCGTGAGTGGCCGGCTGCGGGGCAGGCGATCCACCAGTTTGACGCCGAGGGCCTTTTCCAGGGCATCGACGCGCCGGCCCACGGTGGCGTGTTCCACCTGCAGCTCGCGGGCGGCCGCCGACAGCGACTGGGTGCGCGCCAGTACGGTGAAGAAATACAGATCCTGCCAGTCGAACATCGGGTTATTTCCGCACGGAGGGTGGGAGGTGTTGGGGAATTCTCGTACAGAGTGGTGCCTTTTACCATGGCGCATTCCCACCGCTAACGGAGTTGTCCCGCGATGAAAGCCCTCACCCTTGAAACCTACGGCGGCCCGGAGGTCGTTCAACTGCGCCTTGGTGTGCCCAAACCCCAAGTGATGCCCGGCCACGTGCTGATCAAGGTGGCCTGCGCCGGGATCAACTTCATGGATGTGCATACCCGTCAGGGCAAGTACGCCCAGTCGGTGACGTACCCGGTGCGAGTGCCTTGCACCCTGGGCATGGAAGGCGCGGGTGTGGTGGTGGAAGCGGGCGAGGGCGTTAGCCATCTGGCGCCAGGTGATCGGGTGGCGTGGTGCATTGCCTGGGGTGCGTTTGCTGAATACGCCAGCGTGCCCGCCGCGCGGGTCGCGCAGATTCCGAATGCGATCGGCTTCGATCAGGCGGCTGCGGCGATGTTCCAGGGCTGTACAGCTCACTACCTGATTGAAGATGTCGCACGGTTGCAGGCAGGCAACAGCTGCCTGATCCATGCCGCGTCCGGCAGCATCGGCCAGTTACTGGTGCAAATGGCCCGTCGACTCGGCGCCACGGTATTCACCACCGGCAGCAGCACTGAAAAATGTGCGATTGCCCTTCAGCGGGGTGCTGATCACGCCTGGCCATACGACGGGTTTGCCGAGCGAGTCTTGCAGGCAACGCAGGGGCAGGGTGTGGACGTGGTGTTCGATTCGGTGGGCAAGGCCACCTTGCGTGAAAGCTTCAAGGCCTGTCGTACGCGGGGGCTGATCGTCAATTACGGCAACGTCTCCGGTTCGATCACTGATCTGGACCCGATGGAGTTGGGGGAAGCCGGCTCGCTGTTCCTGACCCGTCCTCGGCTCAACGACCACATGGCCGATGGGCCGACGGTGCAGAGGCGTGCCAATGCGGTGTTCGCGGCGATGCTTGAGGGTTCGCTGACGGTGGATATCGAAGGGCATTACACGCTGGAAGAGGTGCAGCAGGTGCACGCGCGGATTGAAGCCAGGCAGCAGATTGGCAAGGCGGTGGTGTGGCTGGATCGTGAGCTGTGTTAACAGCGAGTGGCGACATACGCTGGCGAGAGCGCTTGTGTGGCGAGGCTTGTGTGGCGAGGGAGCTTGCTCCCGTTGGGCTGCGAAGCGGCCCCAAAACCTGCCAACGGGTCTCCCCTGAAGAAACGCGGTGTATTCATTGGGGCTGCTGCGCAGCCCAGCGGGAGCAAGCTCCCTCGCCACAGGGTTTTGTGGCGCTGTTGGCGGTGAGTAAACAGCAGGCGAAAAAAAGCCGGCTGATCAGGCCGGCTGGGGGTGAACCGCGAGCAACCAGGGTTATGCGCGGTTTTCCATCAGGCGGTCTGCACCACCTTCAGCTACACGGTTGCCTTGAAGACGCTCAGCACCACCTTCAGCTACACGGTTGCCTTGAAGACGCTCAGCACCACCTTCAGCTACACGGTTGCCTTGAAGACGCTCAGCACCACCTTCAGCTACACGGTTGCCTTGAAGACGCTCAGCACCACCTTCAGCTACGCGGTTGCCTTGAAGACGCTCAGCGCCACCTTCGGCTACACGGTTTTCTTGAAGACGGTCAGCGCCACCTTCAGCTACACGACGTTCCAGCAACCGATCAGAACCGCCTTCCGCCACACGACGTTCCAGCAAACGGTCAGAACCACCCTCAGCCACGCGGCTGTCCATCAGGCGATCCGCGCCGCCTTCAGCGAGGGCAGGTTGAGTAAAGGCGTTTACAGCAAGTACCGAGAAAGCGAGGCTAAGCAAGAGTTGGCGTTTCATGAGGGTGTGCTCCGGGATGTCATTGGTTGGTATGGATGTGATGGTACGCGGTGGATTTTTTTAGAGAACTTCATTGCGCTGATGGTGACTATCGACGTCAGCGATGGCCCGTTTTTCCGGGCCATCGTGCCGACCTTTACGGCATTTCAGGCAGTTCACGAGGGCGCAGGTCGAACACCAGCACCTCGGCATTTTCGCCATGGCTCAGGTGAATCTCCCGCTCATCGCGCACTCGGGCACCGTCGCCTTCGTGCAAGCGCTGGCCGTTGACTTCAATGCTGCCCCGCGCCACATGGATGTAGGCGTAGCGCTCCGGGGCGAGGGCCAGGCTTGCGGTTTCAAAGCCGTTGAACAGCCCGGCATACACCCGCGCATCCTGGCGCACGCCAAGGGAGCCGTCGGTGCCTTCCGGCGAGATGATCAGCTGCAACCGGCCACGCTTTTGCGCTTCGGTGAAGTGCTCCTGCTGATAGCGCGGCTCGGCGCCGGCCACGTCCGGCACGATCCAGATTTGCAGGAAGTGCACGCCCTGGGTGTGGCTGTGGTTGAACTCGCTGTGGGCCACGCCGCTGCCGGCGCTCATCAGTTGCACATCGCCTGGGCGAATCACCGAACCGGTGCCCAGGGTGTCCTTGTGTTCCAGGGCGCCTTCGAGCACATAGGAGAAAATCTCCATGTCGCGGTGCGGGTGTTGGCCGAAGCCCTTGCCGGCGGCAACCCGGTCATCGTTGATCACCAGCAGGTCGGAAAAACCCTGTTCCCTGGGATTCCAGTAGTTGGCGAACGAGAAGGTGTGGAACGACTTCAACCAACCGTGATTGGCGGCGCCGCGTTCCGAGGCTTTGCGAAGGGTCAGCATGGGGTGTTCTCCTCAAGGGAAGCTGGCTGCGAGATGCAGGGCTTCGGTGTGAGGAGAAGGTTACTGGTTAGTAATAGGTTGATTAAGAAGCTGAAATCGGAATGACTGTCCTGTATGAGTTGACAGTTGATGGCATGCCATAATGCAAGGATTCCTCTCCCCGAACGGACAGTTGCTAATAATGAAAACCGTGGCCATGGCGCTGTTTCCCGACTTTCTGCTGCTCGACATGGCCGGGCCGCTGGAAGTGTTCTCCATTGCCAATCGCTACCTTGCTCCGTCAGCTCACTATCAGATCCTGACGATCGGTACCGAGCAGGGGTCCCTGCAAGCCTCCAATGGCGTGGTGGTGCATCCCGATCTGCACCTGGACCAGGCCCTTGAGGCGTATGACTTGCTGTTGGTCCCCGGCGGCCCCGGCGCCTACAACGAATGCCATCCCGCCTTGTTGCCCTGGCTCAAGGCGGCTGCGCCTCGTGCCCGGCGATTCGGCTCGATCTGCACCGGTGCCTTCGTGCTGGGATACGCCGGCTTGCTGGACGGCCAACGCGTGACCACTCACTGGCATTACACCGAGCGGCTGATCAAGGCCTTTCCCAAGGCCACGGTGGAGACCGACCGCATCTACCTGCAGGACGGCCGGCTCATCACCTCTGGCGGCGTGACGGCGGGCATCGACCTGGCGCTGTCCGTTGTAGCCCAGGACCACGGCAAGCAGGTGGCTGTCGACGTGGCCAAGGTGTTGCTGGTGGTCATGAAGCGTCAGGGTGGCCAAGCCCAGTTCAGCCCGATGACCGCAGCGGTGGCCCCCCAGGAAACCGCGATTACCCGGGTGCAGACCCATGTGCTGGAGCGGCTGGACCAGACCTTTACCATCGAGTCCATGGCGCAACTCGCAGGCATGAGCGCGCGGCACTTTGCGCGGGTGTTTGCCAAGGAAGTGCAGATGACCCCGATGGCTTTCCTGCAGGGCGCGCGCATTGATCGCGCGCGGCACTTGCTGGAGACCAGCGACCTGCCACTCAAGACCGTAGCCTTTCATGCGGGCTTTGGCAGCGTGCGGCATATGCGTTTTCTGTTCAGTGAAAAACTCGGCTTGAACCCGACCCAATACCGCCAGCAATTCAGCTGATGGCCGTCTGGCGCACCTGAATGTCCGTGTGGATCCCTGTGCCAGCATTGTCCTGTCACGGGTAGCTGGCAAGATAGCCGTCAGTCCCATGGAAAAGGATGCGCAGGCGCCCAAGACCGGGTGTTTCAGCGCTTTGACGAGCATGCATAGCCTTCATACGATTGAGCCTGAATGTGAAGTGCGCTTCGGCCCCTTCACCTTTTACCCCCAGCAGCGCCTGGTGTGCGAAGAGGGCCGGCCGCTGCCGCTGGGCGGGCGTGCCCTGGACATTCTCGCGGTGCTGGTGGAGCAGGCCGGGCAGTTTGTCAGCAAGGCAGACCTGATTACACGGGTGTGGCCCAGCAGCGTGGTGGAGGAGAACAACCTGCGGGTGCACATCGCGGCCTTGCGCCGTGCCTTGGCCGATGGCCAGGGCGGGCGGCGTTATATCGTCAACCTGCCGCTGCGCGGGTACTGTTTTGTCGCGACGCAACCGATGCAGGCAGCACCGGCACAGCCCTTGCCTCACCATAACCTGCCGGCACGCCTGGTACCGGTGTTCGGCCTGGACCCGCTGGCGCATGCCCTTGCACGGCGCTTGCCGGGCCAAACGCTGATGACGCTTACCGGGTGTGCCGGCATCGGCAAAACCACCCTGGCCCTGTACCTGGCTGCACAGGTGCTGCCGCGTTATCGCGACGGCGTGTGGCGGGTGGAGTTGGCCGGTGTCAGCCAGCTATCGGGCGTGGTCCGCCAGTTGTCCGAGGCGCTCGGGATTGACGTTGAGCCGGGTGGCACCTTGCAAGGCTTTTGCCGACAACTGGTGTCGCGGCATTTGTTGTTGGTCCTGGATGGGTGTGAACAGGCGGTGGCCGCGTGTCGCAACCTGGTGTTCGCGCTGCGGGAGATGGCGCCCCGGGTGACGCTGTTGTTAAGCAGCCGCGAAGCCTTGCACATTCCTGGGGAGTGGGTTCAGCGCGTGCCGGCCCTGGTCGTGCCGCCGCTGTCGGCATTGGCCGATGTCGAACAAGCGCTGGCTTATCCTGCGGTGCAGCTATTTGTCAGTCGTGCCCGGGCCAGCCAGCAAGGCTTTGGTTTGCGCAGGCAAGACCTGGCGCCCCTGCGGGATATCTGCCGGCGCCTTGACGGCATCCCGCTGGCCCTGGAACTGGCGGCGGCCCAGGTCGATGCCCTGGGCGTCAAGGGCTTGCAAACACAGGTGGCGAACGGCTTGCTGGTGCTGACTGGCGGGCGGCGAACGGCCGTAGGGCGGCACCAATCCATGAACGCGGCACTGGACTGGACCTACGATCGCTTGAGCCTGCCGGAGCGTTGGCTGTTCCTCCAATTGGGGTTGTTCAAGATGGCGGTGAGCCTGCCGACGCTGGGTGCGCTGATTGCCGGCACTGAGCTGGAGCATGCCGACTTGCCTTATCTGCTGGCACGGTTGGTGGACACCTCGCTGCTGACCGTCGAACCCGGCCCCGGACCTCAGCGTTATCGCCTGCTCAATTGCGTACGCGCCTACGCGTTGGCCCGTTTGGGTGACCCTGCCCAGGTGGGGTTGTTGCAGCAAGGCTACGGGCACTATCTGGGGGCGTTCTCAAGCCGGCAGTTTGTGGTGCAGTTCGTCGAGCAGGCGGCGCACGCTCACTAGGTCCGGCGTGGAAAACCCTTCGGTAAAGCGCCCATGAACGGCTTGCAACAGGTCGCGCGCGGCGGCGTGCCGGCCCTCGCGATGCCATAGCCGGGCCAGTGACAGGGCGCTTCGCAGTTCCCAGGCCAAGGCTCCCTGCTGATGCGCCAGCCCCAGCGCTTCCAGCAACAGGCTTTCAGCCGCCTGCACCGGGGGCGAGTCAGCCTGGTGCAGCAGGGATTCGGCCCGCACCCGCAGAATCTCCGCGGTGCACCAACCCGCATCGCCTTGCCTGGCTCGTTCGAAGCAGGCCTCATCCACGTCCCGAGTGTGCAGGGTCACGACGATGTCCTTGATCAGGCCCAGGCCTTCGACGTGCTCCTCGTGCGCCACGCCGTCCAGTGCGTGGGTGTAATGCCTGGCCCAGGTGTCGAACAGCAGCACCGAGTGCTTGCGCGCCTGCTGTGACAGCAGTTCCAGCATTGATCGGGCGGCCCCGTCGTCGCCGTTGTAGTGGGCGATGACGACACCCGCGAGGGCCAGTGTGTAGCAGATCGAGGTGCCGTGATTGATTTGCAGCGCCAGCTCCAGCGCCTGGCGGGCAGTGCGCCAGGCGCGCTCCGGGAACCCCTGGAGCCAGAGGATGCGTGCCAGTACCGTCAGCGACGCCACGTTCTGGTCGTATTGCACGCCAAATCCATGGGTAAACCGATTGAGGTGGCCGCTGTGGGCCATACGCTGCATCACCTGTTCGGCGTTGTGCCGCGCCAGGGCCTGGTTGCCGGCAAAATGTTGCGCCAGCACCCGCAGGCGCTGTGCGCTCAAGGCCAGCAGCGGTTGGGCGTTGGGGTCCAGGCGGTCGAAATGCAGGCTTTGGCGCAGGGCCTGGCGGTAGTTGCCGTTGCACAGGTTGACCGCCATATGGCCGGACACGGCCCTGAGTTGGCCGGCGACATTGTGGCTGCCTTCGGCCAGCTGCCGTGCCTGCACGAACGCGTTGATGGTCTGTGGGGTTGCGCCCTGGGTGTGATAGGAAAAGCTGCCCAGGGCCAATTGCAGTTGCAGGTGCAAGTGCGCGCAGGGAGCAGCCGATTGCTGAAGCAGGGCCAGGGCTTTGCCTACGTACAAACCATGCTCGGTGAGCAGCGACAACTCCTGCCACAGCGGCATCGCGCTGACCGTCAAACGGATGGCCAGCAGCGGCGCGCCGTTCTGGCTCAACCCCCAGTCGAGGGCGGCACGCACATCTTCGCGACAGCCTGCATAACGGTCGAGCCACTGCCGGGTGGACACTTGTTCCCAGTCGGCTTGCGCCTGATTCATCAGTGTCAGGCACCGGGCGGCGTGTCGCTCACGGCTGGCCTCCAGCTCGCAGGCAGCGCTGAGTTTCTCCAGGGCGTAGGTCCGGGTGATGTCCAGCAGCCGATAGGCCACCGCTTCATCGCCCACCTCAACGTTGAGCAAGGACTTGGCCACCAACTGCGTGATTGAACCCAGCACCTCCGTCGGCGCAATGTGCTCACCGCCTATCACCGCCGCCGCTGATTCCAGGGTGAAGCCACCCCGGAACACCGCGAGGCGCCGCAGGCATACCTGTTCGCAAGCGGTCAGCAGGTCGAAGCTCCACTCCAGGGTGGCGCGCAGGGTCTGGTGCCGCGGCAGAGCGCTGCGTCGGCCACGGGTCAACAGGCGAAAGTTATCCTCCATCTGCACCCGCAGGCCCGGCAGGCCAAAGCGTTTTATTTGCGCCGCCACCAGCTCGATCGCCAAGGGAATGCCGTCCAGGCGTCGGCAGATATCGATGGCCAGGGGCAGTTCGCTGTCACTCAGTTCAAAGCCGTCCCAGCACGACAGTGCCCGTTCTACCAGCAATTGCAGCGCGGGATACGCCATGGCTGCGGCGCGGTCGCCAGTGGCCGGTGGGCATGCCAAAGGCTCCAGGCGTTGTACGAACTCGCCTTCTGCGCGCAGGGCTTCGCGGCTGGTGGTCAAAATGTGCAGATGGGGGGCATTGCGCAGCAGGGTTTCACTGATCAGCGCAATATCGTCGAGCAGGTGCTCGCAGTTGTCGATCACCAACAGCATCTGGCGCTCGCGCAGCAGGCCGGCCAGGCTGGCCAGCGGCTCGTGACTCGGTGCTGGGAGCTCCAGCAGGGCTGCCAGGTTGGGCACGATCATTGAGGGCTGGCTCAGGGGGGCGAGGTCCAGCAGGCGAATGCCGTCGCGGTAACGCCCGATCAGCAATTCCGCTACCCGCAGGGCGACGGTGGTCTTGCCGATACCGCCTGCACCCGTGAGGGTGATGAAGCGGTGCCGAGGCAACTGGTGCACCAGGCTTTCGATCAGGGCCTGGCGTCCCAGCATCCGAGTGCGGCGCAGCGGCAGGTTGTGCCCGGGATGATCCCCCGCGCTGTCGCCTTCCAGCGCCGTGGGTTCGATACTCAGGGGCGCCACGAAACTGTAGCCGCGCTGGGCCACGGTGACGATATAGCGCTGCCCGGCCTGGCCGTCGCCCAGGGCCTTGCGCAGGGCCGCCATGTGCACCCGCAGGTTGCCGTCCTCCACCACGGTCTTGGGCCAGACCCGGGCGATCAGCTCCTGTTTGCTCACCACCTGGCCGGCGTGCTCCAGCAAAACCAGCAGGATATCGACCGCCCGACGGCCCAGGCGCAATGGCTGGCCACCTTCCAGCACCACGCGCTGGCGCGGGTGAATCCGGTAGGGGCCGAAATGCATGGCCTGGTCGTTGAGGTTGCTCATGCGCGGTCTCTGGAGCGAGGTCTGTGGTGCATATTCCAGAGGTTTGCGCCGGGGTGCAATCACCACTAGGCGGCGATCACGCGAAGCTGGTGGTTACGCCAGGTCATCGGGTTCACGCCTTCGCTGCGGCTGAATATGTGGCAGAAGTGTGCCTGGTCGCAAAATCCGCATTCCTGGCTGATTTGGGTCAGGCTCAAGCCAGAGCTGATGATCAGTTCCTTGGCCCGCTGGATACGTTGTTGCCGAATCCATTCCTGGGGAGAGAGGCCCGTGGTGCATTTAAAGGCGCGAGAGAAGTGGCTGCGGGACAGGGCGCAGGCGCGGGCCAGCTCGGTGACCTCCAGGCTTTCCCCAAGGTTCGCCAGGATCAGCTGTTTGACCATGCGTTCGCGGCGGGTACACAGGCCGCCGGTAGCGGAGGCGTGCGCGTGCCGGTCAGGTGCGATTTGCTCAAGTCGGGCCATGACAGATTCCGTGGTCGATGGGAGCGTTCCCGGTGAGTGAAAGTCCAGTGTAGACGGCCGTATTCTTGGCGCCGGGCTGTCTGGCTGGCGAGTTAATCGTTGTTAATTTCGCCAGGTGACTGCGGAATAAAGACAGCACAGGCATGCAATTGCACATGCCTTGAACGTGGTTAGCTGATGGGGTCCTCACCTCCCGGGAAACCCTATGAATCGCAACGACTTGCGCCGTGTCGACATGAACCTGCTGGTGATTTTCGAGGCCCTGATGTTTGAAAAGAACCTGACCCGGGTGGCCGAAAAACTCTTCATGGGCCAGCCGGCGGTGAGTGCGGCCCTGGGCCGGTTGCGCGACCTGTTCGATGACCCGCTGCTGCTGCGCAATGGGCGCGGCATGGAGCCCACGCCACGGGCCGTGGCGATCCTCAAGGAGTTGCAACCGGCCATGGACATCATTTCCGGCGCGGTCAGTCGCGCCAAGGACTTCGACCCTTCCACCAGTTGCGCGGTGTTTCGCATAGGGCTGTCGGATGACGCCGAGTTCGGGTTGTTTCCCCTGTTGCTCAGCCAGCTGCGCGAAGAGGCACCGGGGATCATCGTGGTCGTGCGGCGTGCGAACTACTTGCTGATGTCGGCGTTGTTGGCCAGTGGTGAGATCTCCGTGGGGGTCAGCTACACCACCGAGCTGCCGGCCAACGCCAAGCGCAAGAAGCTGCGGGATATTCCGTGCAAGGTCCTGCGGGGCGACGATCGGCCTGAGCCGTTGACCCTGGATGACTACTGTTCACGGCCCCATGCCATGGTTTCGTTTTCCGGTGACCTGAGCGGCAATATCGACCTGGACCTGGCACGGATTGGCCGGGCCCGGCGAGTGGTGTTGGCGGTGCCGCAATTCAGTGGGTTGCGGGCCCTGCTGGCCGGCAGCGAGATGATTGCGACGGTGCCCGATTATGCCGCGTGCGCATTGACGCAAGGCAGTGCATTAAGGGCCGAGGACCCGCCATTCGCCATCGATGCCGCAGAGCTGTCGATGGTGTGGAGTGGGGTGCACGACAACGATCCGGCGGAGCGCTGGTTGCGATCACGCATTGGCGAACACATGTCCCGGGCGCTTTAACAGAGCACGTACATCCAATTTTTACCCAGCGTCACACCCCACACTGCGCCCATCGCTCACGTATTCAGGGGAGGAGCACGATGGACTCAGCAACGCAGCAAGGCGGGCCGGACGAGGTGGTCACCCTGGTGGTCAAACACCGCATCAAACCCGGCCGCGAAGCCGACTATGAAGCCTGGCTACGGCGCATCGTGCGTATCGCCGGCGAGCGCCCGGGCCACCTCGGCGTCGACGTGGTGCGCAGCAAGCAGGGCGGCCTCGCGCTGTTCACCTGCGTGCTGCGTTACCGCTCCACCGATGACCTGGAGCGCTGGCTCGATTCGCCGCAGCGCCTGGCGTTGATCAACGAAGCCGCACCGATGTTGGCCGATGGCGACCAGACCGAAGTCGGCGCGGTGAACGAGTTCTGGTTCTCGCCCCAGGCCGATGCCGCTGCCAAGCCGCCGCGCTGGAAACAGGCGGTGGTCACGCTGCTGGTGATCCTGCCGCTGACCTTGCTGGTGCCGATCATCTGGGGCCCGGTCCTGCGGCTGCATCCGTTCCTGTCCAACTACATCGTTGCCACCTTTCTGGTCACCGTGACCATCGTCGTACTGGTGGTGTACCTGCTGATGCCGGCGGCCACCCGCCTGTTCGCTCCCTGGCTTGAAGCCTCTGTAAAGGAAACCCTATGAACGCTGATCTGATTCTGTTCAATGGCCAGTTCCACACCGTGGACCGTGAAAACCCCCGCGCCACCGCAGTCGCTATCCACCAGGGGCGCTTTGTCGCGGTGGGCACCGACGGCGAAGCCATGGCCCTGCGGGGCAGTGGCACCCAGGTCATCGACCTCAAGGGCCGCACCGTCATCCCCGGCCTCAACGACTCGCACCTGCACCTGATCCGTGGCGGCCTGAACTACAACCTTGAACTGCGCTGGGAAGGCGTGCCGTCCCTGGCCGATGCCCTGCGCATGCTCAAGGACCAGGCCGACCGC
The DNA here is from genome assembly GCF_000242655.1 of Pseudomonas sp. PAMC 25886. NCBI lineage: Bacteria > Pseudomonadati > Pseudomonadota > Gammaproteobacteria > Pseudomonadales > Pseudomonadaceae > Pseudomonas > Pseudomonas sp. PAMC 25886. Next base: position 372,361 of record NZ_AHHC01000050.1, on the reverse strand, counting down.
ACGCCCACGCCGCAGTGGGTGAGGGTGGTGGGCGGCTGGAACGAATTCCAGTTCGCCGAAAAACGCATGCCCACCCTCGACGAGCTCAACCAGGCCGCCCCCGATACGCCGGTGTTCGTGTTGCACCTGTATGACCGGGCCTTGCTCAACCGCGCCGCCCTGCGCGTGGCCGGCTACACCAAGGACACACCGAACCCGCCCGGCGGCGAGATTGTGCGCGACAGCAACGGCAACCCCACCGGCATGCTGGTGGCGCGGCCCAACGCGATGATTCTCTACGCGACCCTGGCCAAGGGGCCGAAACTGCCCCTGGAATACCAGGTGAACTCCACCCGCCAGTTCATGCGTGAACTCAACCGCCTGGGGCTGACCAGCGCCATCGACGCCGGCGGCGGTTTCCAGAACTACCCCGATGACTACGCGGTGATCGAGCAGTTGGCCAAGGACGAGCAACTGACCGTGCGCATCGCCTACAACCTGTTCACCCAGAAGCCCAAGGAAGAACTCAGCGACTTCAAGAATTGGACCGGCAGCGTGACCCTGCACCAGGGCGACGACTACCTGCGCCACAACGGCGCCGGCGAGATGCTGGTGTTCTCGGCGGCCGACTTCGAAGACTTCCTTGAACCACGCCCGGACCTGCCGCTGACCATGGAGCAGGAACTGGAACCGGTGGTGCGCCACCTGGTGGAACAGCGCTGGCCGTTCCGCCTGCACGCCACCTACAACGAATCGATCTCGCGCATGCTCGACGTGTTCGAGAAGGTCAACCGCGACATCCCGTTCAACGGCCTGCCGTGGTTCTTTGATCACGCCGAAACCATCACCCCGCAGAACATCGAGCGAGTGCGGGCGCTGGGCGGCGGCATCGCGATCCAGGACCGCATGGCGTTCCAGGGTGAGTACTTTGTAGAGCGCTACGGTGCCAAGGCGGCCGAGGCCACGCCGCCGATCAAGCGCATGCTCGCCGAGGGCGTGCCGGTGGGCGCCGGCACCGACGCCACCCGGGTGTCGAGCTACAACCCCTGGACCTCGCTGTACTGGATGGTCAGCGGCCGCACCGTCGGCGGGCTGGAGCTGCACGCCGAAGGCTTGCCCCGCCTGACCGCCCTGGAACTGTTCACCCACGGCAGCGCCTGGTTCTCGTCGGAGCAGGGCAAGAAGGGCCAGATCAAGGTCGGCCAGCTGGCGGACGTGGCGGCCCTGTCGGCGGACTTCTTCAGCGTCGACGAAGAAGCCATCAAGTGGATCGAATCGGTATTGACCGTGGTCGGCGGCAAGGTGGTGTACGGCGCCGGCGACTTTGAACATTTTGCGCCACCCAGCGTGCCGGTGCTGCCGGACTGGTCGCCGGTGGTCAAGGTACCGGGCCACTGGCGCCCGACCTCAACGCTGCAGGCCCAGGTGCACCAGTGCAGCGGCCCGTGTGGCGTGCATTCCCATAGCCATGAACGGGCGCGTCTCTCGAGCGTACCGGTCAGCGACTTCCAGGGTTTCTGGGGCGCGTTTGGCTGCTCGTGTTTTGCCTTCTGAATCAACCCCCAAAGGAGTGTTCCCATGACTTACAAACGCCTGAACAAAGATGACGCCGTGGTGCTGCTGGTGGACCACCAGACCGGCCTGATTTCGCTGGTGCAGGACTTCTCGCCCAACGAGTTCAAGAACAACGTGCTGGCCCTGGCGGACCTGGCCAAGTTCTTCAAGCTGCCGACCATCCTCACCACCAGCTTCGAAAGCGGCCCCAACGGCCCGATGGTGCCGGAGCTGAAAGAGCTGTTCCCGGACGCGCCGTACATCCCGCGCCCTGGCCAGATCAACGCGTGGGACAACGAAGACTTCGTCAAGGCAGTGAAAGCCACCGGCCGCAAGCAACTGATCATCGCCGGGGTCGTGACCGACGTGTGCGTGACCTTCCCGACGTTGTCGGCCCTGGCTGAAGGGTTTGAAGTGTTTGTGGTCACCGACGCGTCGGGGACCTTCAACGAAACCGTGCAACAGGCGGCGTGGGCACGCATGACGGCGGCCGGTGCGCAGCTGGTGAACTGGTTCTCGGTGGCCTGCGAGCTGCAGGTGGACTGGCGCAACGACATGGAAGGCCTGGCCAACCTGCTGTCGCCGCGCATTCCCAACTATCGCAACCTGATGAACAGCTACTCGGCACTGGCGGCCAAGTAACCTCAGGGCCGAAGCAACCTCCTTGTGGCGAGGGAGCTTGCTGTGGCGAGGGAGCTTGCTCCCGCTGGGCTGCGTAGCGGCCCCAAAAATCCTGGGAGCGCTTCGCACTCCAGCGGGAGCAAGCTCCCTCGCCACAGGGGTATCGATATTTGATTGGTGGTGATGCGACAACCCGGTTATAAAGAGCTTCAGCGTCCACCGAGAAGCGACAATGAACCCCTTCGAAGACATGCGCCTGTTTTGCCAGGTCATGGAATCTGGCAGTTTCACCGCCGCCGCCGAACACCTTGGGCTGTCCAAGCAATTTGTCAGCCGTCGCCTGATCCAGCTGGAAGAGCGCCTGGGCGTACGCCTGCTCAACCGCTCCACCCGCCGCCTGGACGTCACGCCCCTGGGCCAGAGTTACTACGAATCCGCCTTGCGCCTGCTCAGTGAAGTCGAGCAAGTGGAGCAGGGTATCGCCGGGCAAAACACCGACCCCCGCGGCACGATTCGCCTGAGCGCGCCGTTGTCGTTCGCCATGGCACACCTGGGCAGCCTGTTGCCGCTGTTCCTGCAACGCCACCCCCACGTCACCGTGGAAGTGGACCTCAGCGACCGCCCGGTAGACCTGATCAGCGAAGGCTACGACCTGGTGCTGCGCATCGGCATCCTCGAAGACTCGACCCTGATCGCCCGGCGTATCGCCAGCGTGCAACGCGTGTACTGCGCCAGCCCGGATTACCTGGCGCACCACGGTACACCGCAACGCCCCGACGACCTGGCCGACCACGAATGCCTGCCTTACGGCCATGGCCGCCAGGTGCAATGGCACTTCAAGGTTGACGGTAAACCCCACACCCGCAATGTCAGCGGGCGTATGCGGGTCAACAACGGCGAGTTGCTGTGCGAAGCCGCGATTGCAGGATTGGGCATCACCTACCTGCCGAACTTTATCGTCGCCCAAGCCCTGCAGGACGGCCGGCTGGTGACACTGCTGGACGACTTCGCGCCCGAGTCCCTGACCCTTTCCGCCGTGTACCCCCAGCACCGCCAGAGCTCGCGCCCGGTGCAGGCGTTGATCGAGTTTCTGCGTGAACGCCTGGCCGGCGGTTGCTAAATCAGAACGCGTACTGCACCCGGCTGTAGTAATACCCGCCGGTAAACCCGAACGGCGAATAACTGCCCCAGTTGTCGCCGAAAGAAGAGTTCTTCACGCCGATGTGATCCGGGTATTTGTCGAACAGGTTCTGCGCACCCACCGCTACGGTCAGTTGCCGGGTGATGGCGTAGGCCACGTCGAGGTCGGTGATCCACTTGGCCGAATACGTGCGGTCCAGGCTCGGATCGCTGGAGCTGTTGACCTCGGTGTAGGTGCCGTAGCGGGTCAGGCGCAGGTTGACGTCGAAGTCGTGGATCGCCCAGTCGGCAGAGAAGATCATCTTGCTGCTGGGTGAGGTCTTGGTGATCAGCGCCCGCGACTGGCGGCCCATCAACTGGAAGTTGCCCAGGGCGGCGAGCTGCGCCGGAGTGTCGTTGACGCTGAGGATTTGCGTGTGGTTGTAGTTCAGCGCCGCCGTCCATTTCACCGAGCCGTAGCGGTCGAGGTTTTGCCGGTAGTTGCCCACCACGTCCACGCCGGAGGTGCGGGTGTTGGCGCCATTGGTAAAGTACTGCGCGCCCGCCGTGGCCGGTACGCCGATGCCGTCCAGCAGCGCCGCAATGCCCGGGCCCTGGAAGCGTTCGCTGAGCACCAGGCGGTCCCGCAGGTTGATCACGTAACCGTCCACCGTCAGGCTCAGGTCGTCGCTTGGAGTCACGGCGAAACCGAGGCTGAAGTTGGTCGAACGCTCCGGCTTCAGTGACTTGGCGCCGAGTGCCTGGGCGCCGGCGGAATCCACCGGCAGGATCACGTAGTTATACGACTGGTACACCCCGTTGATGGTGTCGAACCCGGTGGAGCGCGCGGTGAAGATCTCGTTGGCCAGTGACGGCGCGCGAAAGCCGTTGCTCACGGTGCCGCGCAGGGCGAACACCGGGTTGAACGCATACCGGGTGCTGAGCTTGCCACTGCGGGTGCCGCCGACGCCTTCGTTGTAATGCTCGTAGCGCCCGGCCACGCCGACGTACCACTGTTCGGTGGGGTAGAAACCCAGGTCCACATAGCTGGCGAGGCTGTTGCGGCTGATCTTCTGCGCGTCTTCCGGGCGGATACCGTTGGTGACCTGGGCCCCCGGATCAGGGCGCTGCCCGGCCCGCGGATGGCCCGCCGGGAACACGTAGCCGCCATCGATATACGAGGCCTCGGAGCCGGCGCGGGTCTCGTAGCTTTCGCGCCGGTGCTCCAGGCCGAACGCCACGTCCAACGGCTTGGCCAGGCCGATCTCGTAGTTGTTTTTCAGGTCCAGGTTGGTGGTGAGCTGATCGGCAATGTAGATGCCGGAGGTAAACGTGTTCGGCGTGCTTTCACCCAGGGACGGGTTCTGGTTGTCGTAGGTGCGCTGCTTGGCGTAGTTGCGCCCGTAGGTGCTGCTCAAGTCCCAGGCCCAGCCGCCGCCGAGGTCGTTGCCCTTGGCACCGAAGGCCGATTGAAAGTCGGTCTCGTTGACCAGCCAGTACGGGCTGTAGCCGTCGGGGTAACCATTGGGCCCGGTGGTGATGGTGTTGCGGCCATTGGGCAGGCGGAAGTTCTGGCCGTCGTTGTTCTCCCGGGTGGCCAGGGTGGAGAACGAGTACAGCGTCAGGTCATCGTTCAGCGGCAGGTCGAGGTTGTACGCCACATCGGCCAGTTGGCTGCGGGGCGAACCATAGCCTTTGTAGGTGTGGTGGCTGGAGGTGGCTTCGCGCGGGTCGGGGGAGCCATCGGCCAGCGGGTAGTAATGGCTGCTGTAGCCGTTGCTGCCGGCCTTGTTGTCGCGCTCCTGGTAGCGGGTGTCGAGGGACACGTTGAGCACCCCGGCTTCGCCCACCTGGAAGCCATAATTCAGCGCCTCCTGGCCGGTGCCGCGCTTGCCGTCGTAGTTCTGGCCCAGGGTGGTGTCGGAACTGCCGCCGGTGGTCTGCTTGAGGATGATATTGATCACCCCGGAAATTGCATCCGAACCGTACTGGGCGGCGGCGCCGTCGCGCAGCACTTCCACATGGTCGATGGCAGCCACCGGGATCAGGTCCAGGTCGCTGGGGGCGGCGCCGCTGTTGATGCCGTTGATGTTCAGGGTGGCGCTGGTGTGCCGGCGTTTGCCGTTGACCAGCACCAGCACGTGGGAGGCGGTGAGGCCGCGCAGCGTGGCCGAGCGCACCACGCCGCTGGCATCCCAGCCGGCGCGGTCCGGCAGGTTGAAGGACGGAATGAGCTTGCCCAATGCCTCCAGCAGACTTGGCTTGCCCACGGCCCGCAGCTGCTCGCCGCTGATCACATCAATCGGTGTAGGGCTGGTGGTGACCGTGCGTTGTTCGGCGCCACGGTTGCCGGTGACCACCACGGTGTCGAGGGTGGGGGAGCGGTCTTCGGCGGATTCGACGCCGAAGGACGCCAGGCCGCACGCCAGCGAGAGCGGCAGCAATAAGGGACGGCTATGCATGAGAGTGAAGCTCCTTGGTCTCAGATGTTGCTTGCCCTGTGGAAGGAGAGGGCTTGTCCTGTGGCGAGGGGGCTTGTCCCCCGTTGGGCTGCGAAGCGGCCCCAATAAGCGCACCGAGTTCTACCAGGCAAACGTGGGCGCCTGGTTTGGGGCTGCTTCGCAGCCCAACGGGGGACAAGCCCCCTCACCACAGAAAGCACCTCGCCACAGAGATACCCAAGCCGAACAGGTTATTTGCGATGCCCGGGGGATCAGCGTTTGCGCGCAGCAACCGCTTCGATTTCTACCAGCCCGCCGGGCAACGGCAACGCGACGACTTGCACGGCAGTGCGCGCCGGTTTTTTCGGTTGCTCGGCACTGCCGAAGAACGGCGTGTAGCCTTCCTGCAACCCGGCGAAGTCCAGCTTGCCGCCCTTGGCCGGATCACCTACCAGGAACACCCGCAACTGCACCACATCCCCCAGATCCAGGCCCTGGCTTTGCAGTACGCCCTTGAGCTTGTTGAGGATCGAAGTGGTCTGGATCGCCGTGTCGCCATAGGCCGCAAACGAGTCTTTCGGTGCCTTGGGGTCGTGCACATCAGCCAGCAATCCACTGACAAACAGCAGCTCGGTTTTCGGTGGCACCGACACCGCCAGCGAGATCGGGAAGTTCGAGTTGGGCAGCGGCACGCGCTTGATCTCATCGGCGTGGGCGGCGAGGGTGGTGGCGGTCATCAGCAGTCCTGCAAAAAGAGTTTTCATCAGTTCATTCCTTGAGTGAGAAGGTTCAGGCGGCAACGCCCGGTTGCTGGCGTTCGGCATGGCGGCCGATCAGTGAGACGATGCGCCGTGCGGAGTCGGCGGCGCTGTTCTGCCAGATGCCGACACCGCCGTGGGCGAGGGCGTCGCTGGCCAGGTAAGTACGGCCCTGGGGCTCGTTGAGCAGGCGATAGGCGCTCTCGCCAACCTCGTCGTTGACGATCCACGGGCCCTTGCTGTAGCTGACTTTCGACCAGTTGATCGCCACCGGTTTTTGCAGTTTGGCGCTGTGGCCGGGGTGCAACAGCTCCACCGCCTGGCGTGAAGAGGCGAACTGTTCGGCCAGGGATTTTTTGCTGAAAGCCTGGGCCGACTCGCTGGTGTTGTAGGCCGCCACCAGAATCCCCTGGGCGCTGTTGAGACGGTCGCTGGGGTACCACAACCCTTTGACTTCATGGTCGAGGTACGACAGGCCGCCGTAGATGTTGAAGTCGGTTTCCCAGAAACGCGGTGCCTGCCACGCCACCTTGTTGGCCTGGTCGCTTTGCGCGGTCTGGATCGCCTGCTTGAACGGCGCGGTGAAGTTGCTCGGCAGCTTGGCCAGCAGTGGCAACGGCACGGTGACGATGGCGTAGTCGGCGCTCAGGGTCTGGGTCTTGCCGCTGAGGCGGTCGCGGTAGCTGATGCGGCTGCCTTGCTCTGAGGTCTGGATATCACTGACTTCAGCGTTGAAGCGCACCGCATCCTTGAGGTGCTCGTAGAAGGCATACGGAATGCGGTCCATGCCACCCACCGGCTGGAACATGGTGGAGGAAAACTCCGGTATTTCGTCGAACACCAGCGCGCCCCACAGCTTGGGATTGAGCAGGGTTTGCAGCTCCAGCGGGGCGCGGGTCACGCCGGTTTGATCACCGGCACCGGGCACCCGGGTGTAGCCGGAACGCACCGAGCCCTTGTATTGCAGGTCGCCGTTGAGGTCGCCGTACACCTTGAGGAAACTCAGCAGGGCCTTGCGGTCGTCCACGCTCAGGTCCTGGTCCAGGGCCTTGCGGCTGACGGTACGGGCCAGCAGTTCCGAGAGCTGGCCACGGGTGTCGTTGACCGCCTGGCGCAACTGGAACGCCGGTTGCTGCGTGTCCGGCCGGGCCAGGGCGTTGCGGCTGCTGTTGACCAGCACTTGCAGCTCCACGCCCAGCTCGCGGCAGTAGCCGAGGAGGGTCTGGTGGTGGCTGGGAATGCGCGCGGGGCCGGCGTTGAAGAACTGCCCGTCATCAAAGTCGACGGTCTGGCTGACACCGTCGTCGAAGTCGACTTTGGTGCCACGGCGCAGCGTCCAGTTGCGCCCGCCCACCCGGTCGCGGGCCTCCAGGATCGTCACGTTGAAACCGGCCTTGCGCAGCTCGTAGGCGCTGACCAGCCCGGAGATCCCGGCGCCGACCACCACCACGTTCTTGCCCTTGCCGGTGCTGCCCAATTGCAGCGGGGTAAAGCTCGATGCCACTGCCTGAGGCGTCAGCCCCAGCGCGCCCAGTGCGCTGACAGCGGCGGAATAACCGCCCACGGCGGCAATACGGGAAATCAGTTCCCTGCGGGTAAAAGCCATGATTCGCTCCTTGAGATAGCGGTGCTTTTGGAGGGGTAGCGTCAGAGGTCGTAGCGCACGGTCAGCAACAGGGTTCGCGGGTCGTTGACCGAGTAGTAGCGGGCGCCGCTTGAGGGCACGTAGCCCACCGACTGCGGGTAGGCGCGGTCCAGCAGGTTTTTCACCGCGAGGGTGGTGGTCCAGTGACCGTCGCCGCTGATGTAGCGGGTGTTGGCGTTCCAGAAGGTCTGTTGCGGGATTTCCTGGATGTCGTCGTTCAGCGCGTTGGCATAGGACTTGGTCTGGAACTGCGCATCGGTGCCCGCCAGCCAGGTGCCGGGCAACCCGGCAGGAATGGTGTAGTTCAGGCCCAGGCTGGCGTTCCAGCGCGGCGAGAACACCAGTTGCTTGCCGTTGGCATCCACCCCGGCACCGCTGGCGTTCTGGAAGTCGTCGTACTTGCTTTGCAGGTAGCCGACGTTGGCGGTCAATTGCAGGTCGCGACTCAGGGCGGTGAGGGTTTCCAGCTCCACACCGTAGGTGTGGGCGCGGCCAACGTTGGTGCGCAGGCTCACGCCCAGCGCCGGGTCATAGGCGTTGGTTTGCAGGTCCTTGTAGTCGTTGTAGAACACCGCGACGTTGGCCCGCAGGCGCTGGTCGAAGAAGTCGCCCTTGACCCCGGTTTCCCAGGTGGTCACGTCTTCCGGGGAGAACGCCTGTTCGGCGGCGGCCTGGGTCGGTGCGCGGTTGTCGTAACCGCCGGCCTTGAAGCCCTTGGCGACGTAGGCGTACTGGTTCAGGTGCGGAGTCCAGGCGTATTCGAAGCCGATTTTCGGGCTGGTGGATTGCCAGGATTTGCTCGACTCGGCGGTGAAGTTGGTGCCGGTGATTTCCCGGTTGGTGTTGATCGCGTAGTTGGTAAAGTCGAAATTCTTGTGCTCGCGGGTAAAGCGCAGGCCGGCGATCAGCGACAGTTGTGGCGTGAGCTTGTAGGTGCCCTGGCCATACAGCGCGTAGCTTTCGGTGTTGGTGGTGCTGTATTGGCCCTGGCCGATCACCCGGTTGCGGGCGATGGAGTAGGTGAGGTTGTCGCGGTCGGCGTCGAACTTCTCGCGGTACAGGTACACGCCGGTGCTGAAGCTGAAATCGTCGTAGTCGCCGTTGAGCTGGAACTCCTGGGTCGCATAGTTCTGTTTGTACAGGATCAGGTTGTTCTGGATCAGCGCGGCTTGCCCGGAGTTGTCGTAATCCACCGGTTGGTGGAACGCCGAATAAGCGGTCACCGACTTGAAATTCAGGTTGTCATTGATCGCATAGATCGCCCGCAACACCGAGCTGCCCTGGTCCAGGCGGTTTTTCGGGTCGAGGCTGCTGTAGCTCTTGAACTTGTCGAAATGCCCGTTGGCGTCGAAGGGCGTGTAGCTGGTGGTGTCGCCACGGTCGAAGGTGCCGGCCAGGGTCAGTTGCACATCCCAGGGCGAATCCACCGGCTTGTAGCGCAGCTTGCCGCGATAGGACTGGATGTCGACGTTGTTCACGTCCTTGCCACGGGTCGGGTCGGACACGGTGCCGTCGCGGCTCAGGCGAATCGCCGAGAAACTGCCGAACAATGCGTTGTCCACCAGCGGCCCACTGATCAGCAGGCGTGCGTTCTGCGCGTCGTAGTTGCCGGCGCCCAGCTCGACAAAGCCACGGGTTTCCTGGGTGGGGTCGCGGGTGATCACACGGATCGCGCCGGCGCTGCTGTTTCGGCCATACAGCGTGCCCTGTGGGCCGCGCAACACTTCGACGCGTTCCACATCGTTGAAGTCGAGCATCGAGGAAATGGCGCGGGGGATGTACAGGTCATCGGCGTAGACGGCGACGGCGGCTTCCTGGATCGGGTCGGTTTCGCCGATGCCGCGGATGCCATAGGTCTGGGCGCTGTAGGAGATCGACTGGCGGCTGAGTGTCAGGTTGGGTACCTGGCCCGAGAGATCGCGTACGCTGTTGATCTGCTTGTCTTCGAGGGCTTTTTCATCGAACGCGGAAATCGCCAGCGGGGTTTTTTGCAGGTCTTCGCTGCGGTGCTCGGCGGTGACGTTGACCACCGGCAGGGCGGTGTCGTCGGCATGGGCAGTGAGGCCGAACAGGGCGAGGGAGATGGCCAGTGTCAGGCGATTGGGTACGGCGGTAGGACTCATGATGGACCCCTGAGGTGGTTGACGGTTTAGGCAAAGTCGGGCCTCCACCTGGTCAGGGGTCGGTATTGGATGTAACAGTATTTGTATAAATGACGGGCGTAAAAGTCCGATTAGTTATAAGTTAATTATAAAAAATAGGTATGTAGTTGTTTGATTGTGATGCGTAAGGCTGATGATGTTTTTCAGTCAACAAAAAACAAATGTGGGAGCGGGCTTGCTGTGGTGAGTGGGCTTGCTGTGGTGAGCGGGCTTGCCCCGCGCCGGGCTGCGCAGCAGCCCCACCAATCTGTAGTGAACCCGACAGGGGACAAGCCCCCTCACCACAGCAAGCCAGCTCCCACATTTTTAATCGCGCCGGGCTTAGTAACCGCGTTGGGTATCGGCCAGGTTTTCCAGCGGCAGATCACCCAGGTACCTTTCCAGATTGCCCAGAAAACTGTCCGCAATATCATGCCGGCTATGGGTCGAAATCGCCGACGTATGCGGCGACACCCTGACCCTCGGATGCCCGTACAGCGCATGCCCGTCGGGCAATGGCTCGGGCTCGGTCACATCCAGCGAAGCCAGCCCGATATGGCCGCTGTCCAGCGCTTCCAGCAGCGCCTCATGATCCACCAAACCACCCCGGGCAATGTTGATCAGGTGCAACCCCGGCCTGGCACTCGCCAGCACTTCACGATTCACGATATGCCGCGTGGCCTCGGTCAACGGCGCGGCGAGCACCAGGTGATCAGCGCGAGCGAACAGGTCGTGGATATCCCGCGCCGCTTCCACGCCGTCTACGTCAAACGGCGTCTGGCTTTGTCGCAACGCCACGACCTTGATCCCCAGCCCATGAGCCTTCTGCGCCAGGCTGTGGCCAATCGCGCCAAACCCGAGAATTCCCAACGTCGTGCCCTTGAGCGGGCGCAATGGGGTGAATTGCCATTGTGAATCCTGCACCCAGATATCCGGTAAATGCTTGGCCGCGGCGAAGATCGCCGCCAGGGCAAACTCGGCGAGGTTCTCGGCGGCGCTGCCCCGTGAGGTGCTCACCGGCGGCCCGTTGAACAGCCACTTGGGGTAGAAATCGATGCCCGACGACACCACCTGAATCCACTGCACGCCATACGGCCAGCCCGGTGGCGGGGCGTCTGGCGCGGTGTAGCCACGCACATTGATCGGCCGCGCCAGCAGGATATTGGCCTGGGGCGGCAAGTCGCTGGGCACCCCGGCGGGTACACCGATGACCTCGGCACCGGGGTGCGTGAGGGCCAGGCGCTCGCGGATCACTGCGTTGAAATCTTCGTCCAGCTGGCTGGCGATAATCACCTGGCTCATGTGCGTTCCTTCTGTCGTTGAGCGAAGACGGCTTTGCCGACACCTTGCAGCACGGCGTCGTTCTGCGGGGTGTGCACGCGGCTGCAGAGTACGTCGCGGTAATGCCGTTGCAGCGGGCTGTGGCGGGACAAGCCAGGATTGCCGGAGGCCTCGATGGCCAGCTCCACGGCGCGGATTGCGTTGCCGGTCACCAGGTATTTGATTTGCGCGGCATTGGCTGCCGGGGTGTGCCCGTCGGCGGCGGCGTCCAGCAGGCTGCGGTTGGCAAACAGCAGGGTGTCGATATGCCCGACGGTCTCCTGAAAGCGCGGCAAGGTCGACAGCGCCGCACCGAGGTTGGACGGTTTGCGCTGTTCCAGCCAGTCCACCAGCCAGTCGCGCGCGGCCTGGGCCACGGCGTCGTACACCGATGAGAGCAACACCGACATCCACAGGAACCCGTCACCGTCGAGTTCCGCCTGCGGCGCGCTCCAGGGGCTGACGCTGACCGCATGGTCCAACGGCACCAGCACGTTATCGAACACCACTTCGTGGCTGCAGGTGGCGCGCATGCCCAGGTGGTCCCAGGTCTCGACAATGCTGATGCCGGGGCTGTCCTTGTGCACCAGCCAGGCGCCTACCAGCGGGTCTTCATCGCTGCTGCGCGCCCACACGCTGAGCCACGTCAGGCCATGGCTGCCGGTGGAGTAGATCTTGCGACCGCTGATGCGCCAACCGGCGGAGGTACGCCGTGCGATCGTCGCCGGCAGCCCGCCACGGGCCGGGGTGCCGAGGTCGGGTTCGACCCGCAGGGCGTTGATCAGCGCGCCATTGCGCACCGCGTCTTCGGCCACTTGGGTGCGCAAGGCAGGCGGCCAGGTTTTGCTGTCTTGCAGGCGGGTGTGTTGCAGGTACTGCATCACCAGGATCAACGCGGTGGAGGGTTCGCCCTTGGCGATGGCGCTGATGGCCTTGCGCGCCTGGGCCAGGTTGGCGCCGCCACCGCCCAGCGCCTTGGGCACGGTCAGGGCGACCAGTCCGTGCTGGTGCAGCAGCGTGAAGTTATCGTGGGGGAACGCGCCGCTTTCATCGTAAAGGTGGGCGGTGGCGGCGAGCTGGCTGCCGAGGCGTTCCAGCAAGGCTTCGAAATTGGCCACTTCCACGGAGCGCAGTGACGGTTGAGAAGAAAGGCTCATGATGGGTGTACTCGTTCAAAAGGTGGGAGCGGGCTTGCGGTGGTGAGCGGGCCTGTTGTGGTGATCGGGCTTGTTGTGGTGAGCGGGCTTGCCCCGCGCTGGGCTGCGAAGCAGCCCCATCAATCGGGAGACAAGCCCCCTCACCACAGCAAACCCGCCCCCAAATGGGTTATTCGGCGTTTTTGAAGGCCAGTTATATCGGCAGCAACTTGAACTGCCGATCCCATAACGGGCTGACATCCAGCCGCTCGCTCAACACCCCGGCGTTGAAGAACAGATCCGCCACTTCCTGCTGCGAAGCGATGGCCTGGTCGTTCACCTCAATCACGCTATAGGGCTGGCTGCGGTTGTTGTACACGTCGAGGAACACCGCTTTATCCACCCCCAGCAACTTCGCTGATTTCTCGGCCCAGGGCTCGGGGTTGTTGTTCATCCATTCCAGGGTGCGCGCCTGGCGTTGCAGGTAATCCTGGATCGCCTGTTTGCGCAGCGGGTCTTCCAGGGCGGCGGGGCGGGCGCCGATCAGGTAGTTGCCGGAGAGGTAGCCGAGGGCGGTTTTCAACACCCGGGCACCGCTGCGGAATTTCGCCAGTTGGATAAACACCCCATAGATCACCCAGGCGTCCAGCTGGCCGCTCTGGAACGCACTGAAACCATCCTGCGGCGTCAGTGCCACGGGGGTGATGTCGTTGAATGTCAGCCCTTGTTCCTTCAAGGCTTTGATCAAGAAGTAGTGGGACGTGGTGGAGCGCACGTAGCCCACACGTTTTCCTTTGAGCTGGGCGATGGATTCAATTTTCGAATCCTTGGGAATCAGGATCACCTGGTTATTCACGTCGCCTTGGAGCACCGCGATCAGCTTCGGTTCGCGGTGGCTCTGGATCGAAAAGATCGGTGGGATCTCGCTCATGCCGCCAATGTCGAGGCTGCCCGAGGCCAGCGCTTCGACGATCAGGTTGCCGCCGGCAAACTCGGCGTAGTCGACCTTGTAGGGGGTGTCGGAGGTGCCGGCGTCGTCGGTGAAATACGAGTCCTGGCCACGGTAGGTGGCGACGGCGAGGGTCAGGTCCGAGAGCTTCGCCGGCCCCGCAAAAGCCCGTGGCACCAGCGAGGCGAGGCCCAGTGCGCCCAGGGCAATCGAACTGGCGCCCAGGAAGCCGCGACGATTGAACTGTCCCTGTTTGATCGTGTTCGTCATGGTCGTGCCCTGGTCAGATGGCGAGCTGTGTGGGTTGGGTTTCAAAGGCGGCGCTGTAGCGGTTGGCCGGTACGTCGAGGCCCAGGTTGTCGCGCAGGGTGACGCCGCTGTATTCACTGCGGAACAGGCCGCGCTGTTGCAGCACCGGCACCACCAGCTCGGTGAAGTACTGGAGGCCATCCGGCAGCAGTGAATTGATGATGAACCCGTCGGCAGCGTCGGCTTCGAACCAGGTCTGGATCGCGTCGGCGACTTGCTCCGGGGTGCCGACAAAATCCCGCTTGGGCCGGGAGAACCGCAGGGCCACTTCCCGCAGGGTCAGGCCCTCGTCGCGGGCCAGTTGCTTGATGCGGTCGGAGCCGCCTTTTTGGCTGTTGGAACCCAGGTCGCCGAGTTCCGGGAAGGGTTCGTCCAGCGGGTACTGGCTGAAGTCGTGGTCGTTGAACGGGCGGCCCAGGGCGACGATGGCATCCTCGACGGTCACCAGGTCCACCGCTTGCTGATAGCGGCTTTCCACCTCGGTCTCGTCGCGGCCCACAATCGGGCGGATGCCCGGCAGGATCGACAACTGATCGGCGTCACGGCCAAAACGGCGGGCGCGTTTTTTCAGGTCCTGGGCGTAGGCTTTTGCTTCGTCGAAGGTCTCGGCGTGGACGAAAATCGCGTCGCTGTTTTCGGCCGCAAAATTGCGCCCGTCCTCGGAGGTGCCGGCCTGGAAAATCACCGGTTGGCCCTGGCGCGAGCGGGCGATGTTCAGTGGGCCCTTGACCGAGAAAAACTCGCCTTTGTGCTTCAGCGCGTGCAGCTTGCCAGGCGTGAAGAACTCGCCGCTCTGCTTGTCGTAGGCGAAGGCATCGTCTTCCCAGGAATCCCACAGGCCCTTGACCACGTTTACGTGCTCCTTGGCGATGCGATAGCGCACGGCATGCGGCGGGTGCTCGGCCTTGCCGAAGTTGTCGGCGGTGCCGCTGAGCCACGAGGTGACCACGTTCCAGCCGGCGCGGCCGCCGCTGATGTGGTCCAGCGAGGCGAACTGGCGCGCCACCTGGAACGGTTCGGTGTAGCTGACGGTGACCGTCGCCACCAGGCCGATATTCGAGGTCAGGGCCGCCAGGGCTGAAAGAATGGTCAGTGGCTCAAAGCGGTTGAGGTAGTGCGGGCTGGATTTTTCATGGATATGCAGGCTGTCGGCGATGAACACGAAATCGAACTTCGCGCCTTCGGCCAGTTGCGTCTGGTGTTTGTAGAACCCGAAGTTGACGCTGGCATTGGGTTGCGCCTGCGGGTGGCGCCATTCGCCCCAGCCGTGACCGACGCCGTGCACCATGGCACCGAGTTTCAGTTGGCGTTTGCTCATGATCGATCTCCTGTTAGCGGGAAGCTTGGGTGAGGGGGGCACGCTTGGCGTTGAAGCTCTTGTCGAAGCCTTGGGAGACGTCGATGTGTTTGGTCAGCAGGCCTTCTTCCTGGTAGATGTCGGCGGTGGCTTGCAGGCCGCTGATCACCGTGTCGTCAATCACGACCGGCTGCATATGGGTGGCGTTGGCGACGGCCACGTGCACCTCCAGCGGCAAGCCGGTGATTTTCGCCATGGCCGCGGCGAATTCCTGCGGATGCTCGTTGCTCCAGCGGTAGGCACGGTCGACCCGGGCGACAAAGTCATCCAGTTGCACGCGCTTGTCGGCGATCGCCTTGCTGGTGGCGGCGAGGTACAGGTGATTGCTCAGCAGGTTGTTGCCGCTGGCAAGGACCCTGGCCTGGCTTTGGGAGGTGACGACGGTGGTGTAGGGATCCCAGGTGGACCAGGCATCCGCTGTCCCGTTGTCCAGTACCAGGCGTGACTCGCTGGGCAGCAGGAAGATGAACTGCACGTCGTGGGTGGACAGGCCGGCGCTGCGCAACGCCTTGATCGCCAGGAAGTGCCCGATGGAGCCACGGGTGGTCACGATGCGCTTGCCCTTGAGGTCGGCGAGGTCGTGGATCGGGGAGTTCTTGGGCACGATGAGCGCGGTGGTGTTGCGGCCTTCGGCGTGGATGATGCTGACCACCTTCAACGGTGCACCGGCACCGAGGGCGAACACATAGGGCGCATCGCCCAGGGCGCCGATGTCCACGGCACCGGCGTTGAGGGCTTCGCCCAACGGCGCGGCGGCGGGGAATTCGGACCACTGGATTTCGTAGGGCACATCCCGGGTTTCGCCGGCGACTTCCAGCAGGGCCTTGATGGTGGATTTTTGGTTGGCCACCCGCAGGGGTTGCAGGTCGGCGGCCTGGCAGGTCGCGCCCAGGGTGAGGGCGGCCAGTAAAAGGGCGAGGGTAAAGCGCATCGGGGGTGCTCCAGGCTAAGTCTTGCGTTCAGTCACCTCCGCCTGGAGAAGGGGTCGGCTGGTAATGGGAACAGGAGCGAGCAGGCTCGCTCCAGGTGGGGTTCAGATCACATAGAACCCATGGGTACCGTCGCGGGCCAATTGGTCCACCAGGCCGAACTCCCAGTCGAGGTAGGCCTGCATGGCTTCCCGCGGGTTGTCGGTGCCTTCATACGGGCGGCGGTAGCGGTCGATGCGGGGCGAGGCGAGGCGGGTTTCGCCTTCTTCCAGGGGCAGTTGTGCGGCGATCCAGCTGGCGGTGCCGTCCTGCAGCAGGAACACTTGCTTGCCGGTCAGTGCTTCCACCTCGGCTACCGCGAGGCGCGCCAGTTGGCTGCTGCCGCAGGTCAACACGTAGCGTTCGGCGGCGGGCACCTTGCGCAAGGCGTCGGGCAGTTGTGCGCGCAACGCCCACCACGCACCGGGAATGTGGCGCTTGACGTAATTGGCGCTGCTGGTGAAGTCCAGCACCGCGGTGTCGCCGTGTGCCTGCCATTCGGCCAGGGTCCGGGGGCTGATCAGTTCGGCCTGTTGCGGTGCCGGAACCGGGGCGACCCAGGCTCCCTGCTCGCTGAAGTGCGCGGGTTGCAGGTCATCCAGCACATGCACTTCCCAACCCAGTTGCGCGAGCCAGGACGCAGACATATTGGCCCGCACACCGTCGTCATCCGCCAGCACCAGCCGGGCGCCACGCACGCTGGCGACGTGATCGGTTTCCTGTACCAGTTGGCCGCCGGGTGTAGAGCGCGCGCCGGGCAGGTGGCCGGCTTCGAATTCTTCCGGGGTGCGTACGTCGAACAGGTAAGTGGTGCGTGTCGCTTCCTGCTGCCAGCGGTGCAGATCGGCGAGGGTGGCGCGGCCTACGCGGGCCTTGTCGGCGACTTGGCGGGCGTCCCTGGCGGCAATCTGGCGATGTTCTTCTGAGGTCGGCGCAAAGCGTCGGGCCTGGCCGTGTTGCAGCGTCTGCCCGGCCAGGGTCCAGCCGATGGTGCCGTTGCGCAGGGCGGACACCGGGTTGGCGATGCCGGCGTTGATCAGTGACTGCGTGCCGATGATGCTGCGGGTGCGCCCGGCGCAATTGACGATGATACGGGTGGCCGGGTCGGGCGCCAGTTCACGGGCGCGCAGCACCAGTTCAGCCCCCGGCACGCTGATGCCGGTGGGAATGCTCATGGTCTGGTATTCATCAAAGCGGCGGGCGTCGAGCACCACCACGTCGGCGTTGCTGTCGAGCAATGCCTGCACTTCTTCAGCCGCCAGGGACGGCGTGTGGCGCTGGCTTTCCACCAGTTCGCCGAAGGATTTGCTGGGTACATTAACGTCGATAAACAATTCGCCGCCGGCGTTGCGCCAACCGTCCAGGCCGCCTTCCAGCAGGCTGACCCGGGTGTAGCCGAGGGCGTGCAAACGCTGGGCGGCGATCTGCGCCAGGCCTTCACCGTTGTCGTACACGGTCACGTGGGTGTCCAGGCGCGGAATGCGCGAATACACCTCCAGTTCCAGTTTCGACAGCGGGATATTCGCGGCGAACAGCGGGTGGGATTCAGCGAAGGGCGCTTCCTCGCGCACATCCACGAGGGCAACTTCTTCATGGTCCGACAGGGCCTGGCGAATCTGGGCGAAGGTGCGGTTCGATGCAGTACTCATAGGGCAGGGCTCTCTTTGGACAAATCCCAGATGTTCGGGAGAAAGGCGTTGGAATAACCGGAGATAAACAGTTTCTCGCTGCCGTCCGGCTGATACACGGCGCGGCGCACGGCACCGATATTGGCGCCGTACACGTGAATGCTGATGGACACCTGGTCGTCGAAGGCATTGCTGACTTGATGGATGTCGCCGATCTTTGGCGACACGGCTTCCACCTGGCCGGGTTCCAGCTGGATGGGTTTTCCATCCGGGATCAACGCGCCCTCGGCGTTGCGCTCAAACCCCTGGGAATACTCGGCGCCGCGCAGCATGCCGATCAGCCCCCACACCCGATGGTCATGGATCGGCGTGGTTTGCCCCGGCCCCCACACAAAACTGACAATGCTGAAGCGCTGGCGCGAATCGGCGTGCAGCAGAAATTGTTGATAACGCTCAGGGTTGGGTTGGGCAAATTCGTCCGGCAGCCAGTCATCGTGGCTCACCAGTTGCGCCAGCAGCTTGCCGCCGCGGTGCAGCAGGTCACCTTCGCGAGGGTTGCCGTCGATCAATTCCGCCAGGGCGCCAATGAATGCTCTGAGTCTCTCCGGGTGTCGGGCCTGGGTCATGACAATTCCATCGTGGGTGTGGTTCGTGGTGATGGGTTTATCTAAGCATAATGTTTATAGTTAATATGCTATTTTTTAATGATTAGGTTATAGCGGAAAGTAATTTAGAACCGGTTTGAATAGCGTTAGACGTTATCGATCGGGTGGCGGGCTATCCAGCCACCGTTTATGGAACTATGCTTTTCACACATCTTAATGACTGTTCTCTATGTGCGGCCCAAATGAAAATTGACGATATCGATGCCTTTGTCGAAGTGATTCGTTGCCAGTCCATCAGCCACGCCGCCGAGTCGTTGCAACTGACCCAGCCGGCGATCACCCGTCGCGTGCAGAACTTCGAGCAGGCGCTGGGGGTGGAGCTGTTCGACCGCAACACCAAGCCGCTCAAGCCTACTTTGATCGGTACGCGGGTGTATGAACAGTGCCGTTCGATCCTGCGGGAAATGGACGCCCTGCGCGAACTGGTCGCGACCGACGCACCGCCCACCGGCCTGCTGCGCCTGGGCGTGCCGCAAACCATCGGCGACGTGGTGCTGCTGGATGCCCTCAAGCATCTGCGCAGCGAATACCCCGAGCTGCGGGCCCAGGTGGCCACCGGTTGGGGCAGCCAACTGGTGGGCAAGATCGAGCGCGGCGAACTGGACGCAGCAGCGGCGCTGTTCCCGGCGGGCAAGATCTTCCCGGACAACATCGTCGGCGAATCCATCGGCAAGATGGAACTGGTGGTGGTCTGCGCCAAGGCCCAACTGCCGAAAAAGCCGTGCAAGCTGGCCGATGTGTACCAGAGCGGCTGGATCCTCAACCCGGATGGCTGTGGCTTCCGCGCCGGGTTGCAACGCACCCTGTCGGACCAGGGCCTGGCCTTGCGGGTCAACCTGGAGACCTTTGGCACCGAGCTGCAATTGGGCCTGGTGGCTGACGGCCTGGGCCTTGGCCTGGTGCCACGCCCGCTGCTGGAACGCAGTGCCCATCGGGATCAACTGGCGGCCATGCCGCTGAAGGATTTCAAGCCAGTGATGGACCTGTGGCTGATCTACCCGCACTTCCTTGGCAACCTGCAAGGGCCGGTGGATGCCTTTGGCAAGTTGGTGGCGACATCGTTGCACAAGATCCGGAATGCGGCGTGATATGAAAAAAAATAATAATTAGCTTAGATTAAAATGTGCTTTTTATTATTTTTTGGCATCCCATAGGCTTGCCTGGAAGTCCTTAAGGCCATCCAGGAAGTTTTGCCATGAGCAGCGTCACCTCGATCTCCAGTGTCTCGAACAACGTTCGCCAGCGGGTTACTCCGGAAGAGTGGGAGGTGCGCGTCAAGCTGGCGGCGGCCTATCGGCTGGCGGCCTTGTACAAGTGGACCGACCACATCTACACCCACTTCTCCGCCCGCGTGCCGGGGCCTGAGGAGCATTTTCTGATCAACGCCTATGGGTTGTTGTTCGATGAGATCAGCGCTTCCAACCTGGTCAAGGTGGACATCGACGGCACCATCGTCGATGACCCCACCGGCCTGGGTATCAACTACGCGGGCTACGTGATCCACAGCGCCATCCATGCGGCTCGCCACGACCTGCAAGCGGTGCTGCATACGCATACTCGCGACGGCATTGCGGTGTCGGCGCAGAAGGACGGGTTGTTGCCGATCTCCCAGCACTCCATTGGTTTTTCCGGGCGCGTGGCGTATCACGGGTATGAAGGCGTGGCCCTTGACCTGGACGAGCGTGAGCGGCTGGTGGCGGACCTGGGGGACAAGAGTGTGATGATCCTGCGTAACCACGGGCTGCTGACAGCGGGGGTGAGTGTGGAGCATGCGTTTCAGCAACTGCAGGGGTTGGAGCGGGCGTGCAATATCCAGATCGCGGCGCAGGCGGGGGGGAATGCCGAGTTGATCTTTCCGCCGGCCGAGGTGGTGGCCAAGGTGGAGAAGCAGGCTGAGGTGTTCAAGAGCGGTGATGGGCCCGGCGTGGCGCGGCACTGGAATGCGCTGATTCGGCAGTTGGAGCGCAGCGATACCGACTACAAGAACTGATCGGTGCGGTGAGAGAGACTGCTCTCTCACCGCAGGTCGGGTCAGAAGCTGTACTTGGCGGTCACCGAGAAATTGCGCGGATCGCCATACACATCATACGGACTCCATGTGCTATTGCCGGCGATGCCCTGATAGTACTTTTTGTCGAACAGGTTGTTGACGTTCAGCCGGGTATCGAGGTGTTGATTGACCTTGTAGCCCACCATCAATCCCACCAGTGCATAGGCCTCCTGTTCGATATGGTAAGGGCCGAAACTGGAGTTGCTGCCCTTGTTGAACATGCTGCTCTGGCTATACAGGTTGGCGCCGACACGCCACTGATTCAGCTCCCCTGGCAGGGTGTACACGGTGTTCAACTTGAACATGTGGCGTGGCAGGTCGGTGTCGAACAGACGGCCTTCCTTGGTGCGGTCGGCGTCCTTGCGGTACTTGGCCTGGGCGAAGGTGTAGCCGGCGCCTACTTGCCAATCAGGGGTCAGGGCGCCGATCAGTTCCAGGTCGATACCCTGACTGCGGACCTTGCCGGCGGCTTCGTAGCAGTACACACCGTCGTTGCTGCGCGCGCACTGGGACTGGTTGTCGAGCAAGGCCGCGCGGTTTTCCTGGTCGATCTGGAAGAGCGCGGCACTGGCATTGAGCGCGCCGCCGAAGTATTCACCCTTGATACCTATTTCGTAGTTCTTGCCCTCGATCGGCTTGATTACCGAGTTGTCGTTGGCGATCTCGCTTTGCGGCATGAAGATGTCGGTGTAGCTGGCGTAGACCGAGTGGTGCTCGTCCAGTTCATAGATCACACCCGCGTAGCGCGTCAGGTTGCGGGTGACCTTGTACTGGCTGTTGGTGTAGTAACCGTCATTGATCTGGTTGTAGATCGAGGTGGTGTCATACCAGTCCAGGCGTGCGCCGAGGATGACTTTCAGCGGGTCGGTGATGCTCCAGCGGGTGGTGATGTAGAGACCTTCCTGGTCGACTTTTTCATTCAGGTCGTAGCTGTCCGGCACAGTGGGCTTGGGTACGCTGCGGGGGCTGAAGTTGATGATGTCGGCCACTGGAATGAACATGTTGCCGCCCTTGCCGCTGGTCTTGAGTTGGCGCTTGCTGGCACCCACCACCAGTTCATGCTGGCGCCCCAGCAGGCTGAACGGCCCGCTGGCGTAGGCGTCATAAGTGGACTGATCGTAGTTGCGGGTCTGGTTGAACACCCGTTGCTGATAGGCGCCGTAGTGTTCCAGTACGGCACCGGTCAGCGCGAAGTCAGACCAGTTCTTTGACGCGGCCAGGTGCAGGCGCCAGTCATTGTCGAAACGATGATCCAGCTCGGCAAATACGGTTTTGTTGTCGATGTCCTGGTGGCTCCAGCTGTATCCAAAGGTCTTGGAGCGCGAAAAATTGGCATGGCTGCCGTCGCTGTTGACCGGTAACCCACCCCAGTTGATGTTGTTGTTATCGTTCTGGTCCGACGCTCCAAGCGTCAGGGTGGTGCTGTCGCTCAGGTCGAACTCGCTGATGCCGTAGAACACCCCCCGTTCGCGGCCGGCGTAATCCTGGAAGCTGTCCTTGTCCTGATACGCCCCGACAAACCGTCCACGCACGCTGGCGCTGTCGTTGAGAGGGCCGGACACGTCCAGCTCGGAGCGGTAATTGTCCCAACTGCCGGCGCTGCCCGTGACGCTGGCCTGGAACTCCCGCGTCGGTCGCTTGCGCACCATGTTGATGGCCGCGGACGGGTTGCCTGCACCTTGCATCAGCCCGGTGGCGCCGCGCACGATTTCCACGTGGTCGTAGGGCGCCATGTCGGCAGCGGCTACCCAGTCGGCGTTGTAAGTGGTGGGCAATCCGTCGAACATCAGGTTGTTGATGGGGAAACCGCGGGAGAAATACTCACTGTTGGCCGGCCGTGCTGCGGACATGCGCAGCCCTGGGGTGGCTTGCACCACATCGTCGAGGCTGCGCATGCCTTGGTCGTCCATGCGTTGACGGGTGATGACGGTCACCGATTGCGGCGTTTCACGCAGCGACAGCGGCAGCTTGGTGGCGGTCTGCATCGAGCCGGTGGCGTAGGAACCGGTATTTTCCGTGGTAGCACCCAGCCCCGTGGCATTGATATTGGTGGCACCGAGCTCCAGGGCACCCTTGCTTTCGGCCTGGGGCACCAGTACATAGCTGCCGTTGGTTTGCAGCGCGGCGGTGTAACCGCTGCCCGCCAGAATCCGCGCAAAGCCTTGGGCTACTGTGTAGGCACCCTCGAGGCCCGGGCTGTTTTTGCCGGCGGTCAGGCTCGCGTTGGCGGAAACCGCAATGGATGCTTGCAATCCGAACTGGCCCAGCACCTGGTCCAGCGGCCCTGCGCCGACCGCGAAGTGGATCTGCCTGTCCGCCGTTTGCGCCAGGGCGACCGGTGCGAGCACGCTTTGCGCAAGTACCGCACCGCTGAACAGGACCAGGCTGAGGGTTGATGCACAGCGATGATTGCTGCTGCGTGGGCGAGGGGCGGAGCGGTCGTTCATGGCAGGTTTCCGGAGTCAGGAGGAGGGCTTTCCCGCCACTGCAATGAGCGGGATTCGCCCATAAGCCAAACGAGAATGAAAAACCTGCCGCTTTTTTCAGTTTATTTTCACGACAGGCTCATCGCGTGGTGAGGGTGACCCAATAACGGGTGCGCTGTTGTACCTTCACCGGCAGGCTTTGTTCGAGCATTGCGAAGATCTGCCCAGGGTTGTTCAGCGGGTAAGATCCGCTCAGTCGCAAGTCCGCGACTGCCGGTTCACAGCGCAAAATACCGGGCAGATAGCGGGTCAGCTCCTGCGCGAAATCCGCAAGTCGCATGCGTTCGGCCACGATGAATCCGTCGATCCATGCCGTTTCGTTCAGGCTGGCCGGTTGTGCCGGGTAGACGCGAGTGCTGCTGATCCAGGCCTGTGAGTGGGCGTCTACCACCAGCGCCTCGCCCCCTGCCTTGAGGCTCGCCGCGACCCGGCCGCTGCTGACGGCGACCCGGGTTCCGCGGCCATCGTCTTCGCGGCGCACAGTGAAGCGCGTGCCCAACGGTTGCAGGCGCGCTTCGGCCGTGTACACCAACAAGGGGCGCCGGGCGGGGTCGCTGGCGGTGAGGATGTCGACTTCGCCTTGACGCACGGTCAGGCGGCGTTCCTGGGCATCGTATTGCGCATCCAGCAGCGTTCGGGTGTTAAGCCAGATTTGTGTGCCGTCGCTCAGGGTGTGGTGGCGGCGTTCGCCGGTGGCGGTGTGGTAGTCGGCCAAGGCGCTTTGAATCCAAAAGCTGTCGCTGGCCTGCCAGGCGGTACCGCCCAACAAGCCGGCACCCAACAGGATTTTCAGCACCTGGCGACGATCACGCTCCAGGGTTCGGGTCTGTTGCAAGGTCTGGCGTGCCAGCGGAGTGCTCAGTTGCTGGCTGCGCCGTTGCAACTGCTGGGTGAGGGTAGTGAAGCGTTGCCAGGCGCGTTCGTGTTGGGGATCGGCCTGGCGCCACTGTTGCAACTGTTCCTGCTGCTGCGGGCTGATCTCACCCGATTGCGCCAGGGTGAACCAGGCGACAGCCTGGTCACGCACGGATTCGGGGATGGGGTGTTCCTGAAGATCCTGAACCGACACGGCGCTTACTCGAACTGGCTGGCGTAGCACAGCGTGAATGCCTTGCTCATGGACTTTTGCACCTTGTCGACACTCAGGCCCAACTGGCTGCCGATCTGCTTGTAGGTCAGCCCGTCGAGCTGCGACAGCAGGAAGATTTCGCGCATGCCGGCGGGCATTCCGTGCAGCAGTTCATCGACTTCCACCAGAGTTTCGATCAGCAGGTATTTGTCTTCCGGCGATATCTCCAGCGCTTGTGGTTGCTCGGCCAACACGTGTTGGTAAGCGCGCTCCACGGCCTGGCGGCGCCAGCGGTTGATCAGGAGGCTGTTGGCGATGGTGGCGAGGTAGGCCAAGGGCTGGCGCAACTCATTGACCGGACGCCGCGCACCGATGATTCGCACGAAGGTGTCCTGGGCAAGATCATCGGCATCGGCGGTTTCGTGCAGACGTTTGCGCAACCAGTTTTTCAACCACCCACTGTGTTCAAGGTAGAGGTGTTCGACGTCCTGTTCGAAACTGCTGCGGTTGTTCATGGAGTGCAGGTGCCAGCTAGTGATTGATAATTATTCTCAACTTTAGCGTGGCGAGAGGGTTGGATGCAATCAGCGATTTTCTCTGCTGGAGCTGCGTGGGCAGCTCCCGCAGGTGGTGTCAGGCGACTTTTTCAGCCGCCTGCCGCTCCCGTTCAGCCACCAACTGGCGGGTCAGCGGAATCAGCCGCTTCCCATAGTCAATCGCATCATCAAGCGGATCAAACCCACGAATCAAAAAGGTCGTGATACCCAGGTCGTAATAGTCGAGCAGAGCCTCAGCCACCTGATCAGCAGTGCCCACCAGCGACGTCGAATTCCCCTGGGCCCCCAGCAACCCGGCAATCCCGGTCCACAACCGCTTATCCAGACGCGACCCCTGGGCCGCCGCCGCCAACAACCGACGCGACCCCTCATTCGGCGGTTCACGCTTCACAAACCCATTCTTCTCAGCCAACGCCGTCGCCTGCTCCAGGATGCGATCCGCACGCTCCCACGCCAGCGCTTCCGTCTCCGCCAGGATCGGCCGCAACGACAAACTGAAGCGAACCGTACGCCCATGTTTGGCTGCCTCAGCGCGCACCTGAGAGACCACTTCCTTCACCTGCTCGTAGGTCTCACCCCACAGCGCATACACATCCGCATGCTTGCCCGCCACCGCAATGGCGGCCGCTGAAGACCCGCCAAAATACAGCGGAATATGCGGCTGCTGCGGCGACTTCACCGTCGAAAACGCACCCTCGTACTGGTAGTAAGTGCCGTGATGGTCGAAGGGTTTTTCACTGGTCCATTCCTGGCGCACCACGCTCAAGTATTCGTCGGTGCGCGCATAGCGCTCGTCCTTGTCGATATGGCTGCCGTCGGCCCGCAGTTCACGGTCATCGCCGCCGGTGATGATGTGCACGGCGGTGCGTCCACCGTTGAACACATCCAGCGTGGCGAATTGCCGGGCGGCGAGGGTGGGTTGGGCAAACCCGGGTCGATGGGCAATCAGGAACTTCAATTTGCGGGTCACGCTGGCCGCGTGGGCGGCGATCAAGGTGCTGTCCGGGCTGTTGGAGTGGAAGGCCACCAGGGCGCGGTCGAAGCCGGCCTCTTCGTGGGCGCGGGCCACGGTTTCCACGTAGTCGGGTTGCAAGGTCGGGCCGCTGCGGGGGTGGATCTCCGAGGCGTGGTGGCCGCCGATATAGCCGATAAATTCGATGCTCATGGTCAGTCCTTGTTGAGGGCAGGAATAAAGCTGGTATCGAAAATAGGGGCAGTGCCCGGGCCTGTAAAATGCCGATTGGTTCTATCCTAATTATAAAAATACAGAATCATATTTTTATATAGTTATCAGTAATGCGCATTTTAATCGCATTAGGTTATTCCCAAATAGAATTTCACTGAGGTTTTTTATGCGAATAGCATGAAACCGCAGCGGCGCTCCTGGCCGTGTTCTTGATGAGGAAGGAAGCCCGATGACTGAAAAGTCCCTTAACGCCAGTTCGTTTTCCGTCGACAAGGCCGAGGGTCACGCCGGGGTTGCATCCCGGTTGATTCCCCGCTGGCTGCGCAACTGGCGCACCCCCGACGTGTTGCTGCGCCTGGTCAGCCCGATTGTGTTGCTGCTGCTGTGGGAGCTGGCCTCCGAGCTGGGCTTTATCCCGGCGCGGGTCATCGCCGCGCCGTCGCAGATTGGCGGCACCTTGTGGGCAATGATCGTCTCCGGCGAGTTGGGCAAGCACTTGCTGGTGTCGCTGCAACGGGCGCTGCTGGGCTTGAGCATCGGTGTGAGTATCGGGGTGGTGGCGGCGCTGATCACCGGGCTGTCCAAGCGTGGCGAGGTGATCCTCGACTCACCGATGCAGATGCTTCGCACCATCCCGTCCCTGGCGCTGGTGCCGTTGTTCATCCTCTGGTTCGGCATCGGCGAGTTCACCAAGATCGCGCTGATTGTCACCGGCACCACCTTTCCCGTTTACCTCAATCTGTTCGCCGGCATCCGCAACATCGACCCCAAATTGATCGAGGCCGCCAACACCCTTGGCCTCAATCGTCGCGAGCTGATCTGGCATGTGATCCTGCCGGGCTCGCTGCCGTCGTTTTTTGTCGGCCTGCGCTATTCCCTGGGCATCTCGTGGCTGGCCCTGGTGTTCGTCGAGCAAATCAACACCACCGCCGGCATTGGCTACCTGGCCAGTGATGCGCGCGACTTCATGCGCACCGACGTGATCGTGATCTGCCTGCTGATCTACAGCGTGCTGGGCCTGCTGATCGATGGCTTGATCCGCACCCTGGAACGTTTTGCCCTGGCCTGGCGCCCATCGTTTGTGAGGAACTGACATGTCGACTCTCGAAGCTTCAGCAGCACCGGTGCAGTTGCGTAATGTGGTGCGCCAGTTCGGCCAGCAGCGGGTCATTGATGGCCTGGACCTGGATATCGCCCCCGGGGAGTTTGTCGCGCTGCTGGGCGCCAGCGGTTCCGGCAAGACTACCTTGCTGCGCAGCCTCGCGGGCCTGGACAGTATCGACAGCGGCCAACTGCGCGTGCCCAAGGCTCGGGCGGCGGTGTTCCAGGAGCCGCGGTTGATGCCGTGGAAGCGCGCCTGGAAAAACGTGATCCTCGGCCTGCGGGTGCCCGACGCCAAGGCCCGTGCGGTGCAGGCCTTGACGGAAGTCGGGCTGGCCCATCGGCTGGAGGCGTACCCCGCAACGCTGTCCGGCGGCGAGGCCCAGCGTGTGGCATTGGCCCGTGGCCTGGTGCGCGAGCCCAAGCTGCTGTTGCTGGACGAACCCTTCGCCGCCCTGGATGCGCTGACCCGCATCAAGATGCATCGCCTGATCATCGAACTCTGGCGCAAACACACGCCGGCCGTGTTGCTGGTGACCCACGACGTCGACGAAGCGATCCTGCTGGCCGACCGTGTGATCGTGCTGGCGGACGGCAAGATTGCCGAGCAACTGAGCATCGATCTGCCCCGCGCACGGGACACCGGGCAGGACGGTTTCCAGGCGATTCGTGCACGCTTGCTGAGCCTGCTGGGCGTGGAAGTAGACGCCCCGGCCGCACAGCCCGCCAGTGCCAGCGTGCGGCGGTTTGCCCATGGTTGAGTTCAGAACGGTTTTGCTGCTGGCAGCGGCGCTAGTGATGGGCGGCTGTGACAAAGCCGCCGAAGCCCCTGAGTCCGCTTCGGCGTTGTCCGGCGTGACCTTGATCCTCGGTGACCAGGCCAAGGGCTTGCGCACCGTGGTGGAGGCCTCTCACGCCCTGGACGGCATCGACTACAAGGTTCAGTGGGCCAACTTCCAGGGCGCCGCGCCGCTGTTCGAAGCGTTGCGCGCCGGCGCCGTAGACCTCGGCCCTGCGGGTGATACGCCGGTGCTGGCGGCCGCGACCGGGGGCACGCCATTGCGTATCGTCGCCGTGCGTCGCAGCCAGGCACGGAGCATTGCGATCCTGGTGCCGCCCGATTCACCGATCCACAGCGTGGCAGACCTCAAAGGCCGCAATGTGGTGGTTTCGTCCGCCCGTGGCAGCATTTCCCAGTACCTGTTGATCCGCGCCCTGGAGAATGCGGGCGTGGATGAAAAGGACGTCAACGTTGGCTTCGTCCTGCCCACCGATGCGTTGCCCGCGTTCAATGCCGGCAAGATCGAAGCCTGGGCTACCTTCGGGGTGTATCAGGCGTTCGCCGAGCAAAAGGGCGCGCGGGTGCTGATCAGCGGGGAGGGCATCAACACCGGCCTGACCTTTATCACCGCCTCCGATGAGGTGCTGGCCGACCCGCTCAAGCGCAAGGCGTTGAGTGACGTCCTGCAGCGTTTCGCCAAGGCCTTCGAGTGGGCGCAGCAGAACCCCGAGGAATACGCGCGGGTGTTTGCCAAGGTCAACGATATCCCGCTGGAGGTTTCACAGTTGCTGCGCAAATGGGGTGATGAGTCGCTGTTGCCGGTCGAGGAACGGGACATACAGGCGTTGCAGCAGGTGGATGATTTGTTTGTGGAAAAGAAGATTTTCCCGCACCGGGTAGAGGTTCAGGCATTGACCGATACCGAGGTATTTTCGCCGCAATCGTTGGCTGCCGCGCCCTGAAGTCGTTGTGTTTTGCCCGGGTCTGAGGTCTCATGGGCCCGGGAAAACTTGCGGGTAGGGAACAGCACGTGATACGGGAAGAACTTGCGCAATACGGCGGTATCACCGTCATGATTCCGGCCGCCGTGGTGATCGCCGTCTGGCTCTGGTATTCCCGGCCCCAGGCGGTCAAGTGGTGGCTGATGACGATCGCGTGCACCTATTCCATCGTGGCGTTCAGCAAATTGCTGTTCAAGGGCTGGGGCGTGTCGCTCCAACACCTTGATATTGCCGTGCTCAGTGGTCACGCCATGAATACCTCGCTGATGGTGCCTGTGGCAATGAGCCTGGTGGCGCGCCGCATCAATCCCGATTGGCGCTGGCCCGCGGCTATCGCCGGAATGTTGGTCACCGGCTGGTTCAGTGCGTATTGCGTCGCCCCCTATATTCATCCGCTCAACGAGGCGCTGGCCGGTGGCTTTTTGGGCGGGATGGCGGCGCTGGCGTTTCTATGGCGCCTTGAGGTGGTTGAGGTGCGGGTTTCCCCGTCGTTGATCGGTGGGGGAATGGTGATTCTGTTGTTAAGTGCGATGGTGCCCAAGTACAACGCCGAGAAGCTGCTCAACCATGTGGCCGTCGCCGTTTCCGGGGCCGACCAGGCCCATCAGGAACCTTCCTGGCGGGCCGCTCCCACACCGTTGAACGCCGAGTAAGTGGCCAGGTCCATGGCCATGTTGCTTTCCACCAGCAGCCCCAGCAGCATCGTCTGAGAGTTGAAGCGCCGGGCATCGCCACGGCGCTGAGCACGCTTCATCTGCTTGAACAGCGTATCGGTAATGTCCAGCGGCGAGTTGCCGCGCAAATGATCCAGCCAGCGGGACATGACCTGGGTGTTGCGCGCATAGTGCTCGGTCGGTAGGTGTTCGTTGGGCGCCAGGCCCACAAAACCTTCAAAGGCGGTGGTGAGTCCCTTCAGGGCATAGGCACGTTTCAAATCCCCATAAATGCTCATGGTCGCTCCTCGGTGCAGGAGATATTGGCCAGTAATTCGGCGGTCTTGACCTGCATGAAATGGCTGTCGCCGCGGCTTTCCACACACAGGCAAACGGACAGGGGATTACTCACTTGTAACTTGAAGCGCCAGTCGGCGAATACCATTGAAAGCCCGGCACCGGATTCATCGCTGTCCAGCGAATGGCTGGCGTATAACACCTGCATGCGTTCTACCACGGTGGTTGAACTATTAACGTTGACGTGGATGTTTCCCGAAGAAGGAAACAGGCCGATACGCTCTACCAATAGCTTTGAACTTTTCATGGCTGTTCCTCGCTGTTTATTCAGGTATTACTCTATTCTGAAGAGGCGAAAAAGTAAGGCGATGTTATTTTTAGTCTGTTAGTAAGTTGATGGTTATTTTTGGTCTGTTTAACGGGATGTCAGTAAGTTGCCTGAACTCGGCTGACGTCGGTTAAAGGCAAACTGATGCGCTGTTCTCGTTGCAGGAAGTTCATCAGCAACACCACCCGTTGTTCACCGTCCATGGCCAGGAAGACCGCCTCCAGTTCGGCAAACGGGCCTTCATGGATACGCACGCTTTCGCCCGGCTTCAGCAGGGTGGCCACCACGGCCTGATGGTCGCGCTCCTGGAGTTCGTCCACCAGCGCATCGCTGATGGGCAGCGGGTGCGCGCCGAACCCGACGACCCGCGACACGCCACGGGTCGAACGCAGTGAGCTCCAGCTGTCCTGCAGGCTCATTTGAATAAACAGGTACCCGGGAAACAGTGATTCGCGGGTGGTCCTTCGCTGGCCCTTCAACAGCCGTTCGCGTTTATAGGTAGACCGAAAGCAGGTATAGCCCTGGCGCTGCAGATGCTCCTCGGCGCGCTCATCCTGCCGGGATTTGCACTGGACCAGATACCAGGCCTTATTGGCATTTGCGCTCATGGGGCGTCCCTCTGTCTATATAAAACGATATGGCATGTTGTTTAATTTAAAGCCGATGAACGCTGCAAAGTCACGAATGTTATAAATTGTCGGGTTAGTCGTACATGAAACCGGGTGCTGTTATTTTTCGTCCAAAGATAATTTTGGGTGAGGTCAAAGTTCCGTGGTACTAAATACTGCCGTGAAGTTACTAGTTGTTTCATGGGTAATGGATGCCCCGGGGAATATCGCCTTGTTTAAAAGAGTGTTGATTGTCTGTATTGGCAATATTTGCCGTAGTCCCACCGCGGAAAGTCTTTTGCGTGGCGCACTCGCGCGCTCCGATATCAAGGTCAGTTCTGCAGGTATTGCCGCGTTGGTCGGCAAGCCGATTGAAACCACCGCGCGTGCGGTACTCGAAGCCCATGGCCATCCAGCCGACGAGCACCAGGCCACCCAACTGGCGCCACAGGCGATCAGCGACGCCGACCTGATCCTGGTGATGGAACGACAGCACATCAGTGCCGTACTCAGCATGGCTCCCGAGGCACGAGGCAAGGTCTTGCTGCTGGGGAAATGGCAAAACGAGCGAGAGATCAGCGACCCCTACCGTCAGGGGAAAGCTGCTTTTGTGCACGCGTATGCGTTGATCGAAGAAGCCGTAAACGCATGGGCGCAGCGTCTCGCACGCTGATCGCCACTACTTTTTGAATCGAAATAAGGCTAAGAATCCGACTTATGCAGCAAGCGCCAGCAGTCACCGCACGGGAAGACGAAAACGAGGAGATCGATCTCCTCGGTCTGTTTGGAACACTGATCGACCACAAGTGGTTGATCGCTGCGGTTACCGGCGCCTTTATGGTGACGGGCGCCGCGTATGCGGTGTTGGCGACCCCGGTCTACCAGGCGAACGCCCTGTTGCAGGTCGAGGCGAAAAAGAACGACTTGCTGGGCTTCTCGGACATTGGCGGCATGCTGGGCAAGGAGTCTCCCTCGGCCACCGAGATCGAGCTGATCCAGTCCCGCTACGTGATTGGCAAGACCGTCGATAACCTGAAACTCGATATCGTCGTGCAGCCGATGTACTTCCCGCTGGTCGGTGAATTCCTCGCGCGCCGCTTCCAGAAGAGCAATCCCGGTGCACTCGCCGAGCCGTTGCTGGGCCTGGACAGTTTCGCCTGGGGCGGCGAGTCGCTGAAGATCTTCAAGCTGGATTTGCCGGACGGGCAACTGGGCAAGAAGTTGACCCTGACCGTGGGTGACAACGCGCATTACACCCTGGTGGATGAAGATGACCAGGTGCTGGCAGCCGGTGAGGTCGGGCAGCCGTTCGAGCAAAATGGCGTCGCGTTTCAGATTGAAGAGCTGCGGGCCAAACCCGGCACCCGTTTCCGGGTGATCCGTAATGCGCGCCTGACCAGCATCCTCGACTACCAGGAGAACCTGGATGTGGTCGAGCGTGGCAAAGAGTCGGGCATGATCGGGCTGGCGCTGGAAAGCACCGACCCGGACCAGGCGATCAAGATCCTCAATCAGATCGCGGCCATTTATGTGCGGCAAAACGTCGAGCGCACTTCGGCTGAAGCGGCGCAGAGCCTGGCGTTTCTCAAGGAGCAACTGCCTGAGGTCAAGAAGGACCTGGAGAAAGCCGGCAAGGCCTTGAATGAATACCAGACCCGCAGCAAGTCGGTGGATATCACCCTGGAAACCAAGGCCATCCTCGACCAGATCGTGGGGCTCGATACCAGCATCTCCGAGCTGAAGCTGCAGCAGGCCGAGATGGACCGCAAGTTCACCCGCCAGCATCCTGCGTATCGCGCGTTGCTGACCCAGATCGGCGAGCTGACCAGCAAGCAGCAAAGCCTGGCGAGCCGTGTGGAAAGCCTGCCTTCCACCCAGCAGGAACTGCTGAGCCTGACCCGGGACGTCGAGGTGGGTACGGCGATTTATACCCAACTGCTCAACAAGTCCCAGGAGCTCGACGTGATGCGCGCCGGCACCGTGGGCAACGTGCGCCTGATCGACACCGCCGACGTCAATTACCTCAAGCCGATCAAGCCGAAAAAGATCCTGATCGTGCTGATCGCGACCCTGCTGGGCGGCTTCCTCGCGGTGGCGCTGGTGCTGATGCGCAAGGCGCTGAACCGGGGCCTGGAAAGCCCGGAAGCCATCGAGCAACTGGGCTTGCCGGTGTATGCGTCGATTCCCTACAGCACGTTGCAAAAGGTCGAGGAAGACAAAATCACCCGGGGGCGTGGGCGTACCGATGCGGGGTCTTCATTGCTGGCCATCAGTCACCCCACGGACCTGGCGGTGGAGGCCTTGCGCAGTTTGCGCACCAGCCTGCACTTCGCAATGCTTGAGGCGCCGAATAACCGGATCATGATCTCGGGCCCGAGCCCCGAGGTGGGTAAAACCTTCGTCTCGGTCAACCTGGCGGCGGTCATCGCTCAAACCGGTCAGCGCGTACTGTTGATTGACGTGGATATGCGCCGAGGCTACCTGCACAAGGTGCTGGGTGTGTCCGCCAAAGATGGGCTGTCCGACATCCTCTCCAATCAATGCACGCTGGAAACCGCCATTCACAACACCGGGATTGAAAACCTCGACCTCATCAGCCGCGGGCAGATACCGCCTAATCCTTCTGAGTTGCTGATGCATCGCAACCTGACCGAGCTGTTGTCCCAGGTCAGCGAAAGGTACGACCTGGTCATCCTCGATACGCCACCTCTCCTGGCGGTGACCGACGCGGCGATCGTGGGACGGCAATCGGGGACCAACCTGATCGTCACGCGCTACGGCTTGAACCCGGCCAAGGAAATCGAACACACCATGCGCCGGTTTGCCCAGAACGGCATCGTGCTGAGGGGCGCCATTTTCAACGGGGTCGAGAAGAAAGCCTCCGCCAAATATGGCTACGGCAACTACGGGTATTACCAGTACGAGTACCAGGCTGATCGAAGCTGATTCAAGTCGTTACGCACCATCGTCCCAGGACGTATCAGCAGGATAGACGTCACGTTTTCAGGAAATGAACGAAAAATCCTGGGGCGGTAGCGTGCCAAATTCAAATCAGCATAAAGAATACCCAGCCATGTTTTACCTGTTATCCCTTATCGCGCTGTCAGCGGGTTTGCTTGCCGTCAAAAGCCCAAAGCACTCAATCGTGCTGTTTGGGGTGATGCTGTCGGTGATTCCTACCGGCAACTCCTACAGCGAAATAATCTCGCTCAAGGGCATCTTCTTCTTTGACTTCTACATCGTGGGCGGGCTGGGTGCGTTGCTGATCAGGCAGGTGCTGACGCAGAAGAGCCAACTGACGGCGCCGGGCGCGCTGCTTTTTGGCTGCGGACTGTATGTGGTGTTACTCGCCTTTGGCCTGCTGGAGTCCTCGAACAAGTACCTGCTCAAGGATGTTCGGCCTTTCATCATGATCCTGTCGTTTATCGTGCTGGCGAATATCGCGACCCTCGCCGCGAAAACCCTGAGGCTGAAAACGGTGCTGATGCTGTTGATCGCGATGAGCGCATTCAATGTGCTGGACATCGCCTGGTTGCGGTTGGGGCTGTACAAGTTTCAGGACGTCTATTACGAAGAAAACGCCTATCGATACCTGGATGGGGGCACCTACGCAGCCGTTGCCTACCTGATCTATTACTTCATCGATCCACGGCTGTTTGACCAGCAGAAAAAGCTCGCACGCCTGTGCCTGGCGACCTCGCTTATCTGTTTGTTTATCGCCAACTCGCGGTTCATTTTTGTGTCGGTGTTTGCGGCGATCATCATTCACCAATACCAAAAGCCTGCGCGCATGATCGGTGTCGCCCTGGCAGGGGCCGTGGTGCTGATGGCGTTTATCGGCATCAGCAATATGATCGGTGCCGATCGAATCAATGACGGTTTGTCGTCTGAAGGCATGGCCGCGCAACTGGCCACGCGCTTCAGCCCCGCGCTGGAGTTGATCCGGGGCATGAACCCCATGCATTACTTTGTGGGGTTGGGAGCAGGGACGCCGTTCGAGATTCCCTGGTTTGAATACCGTGGCCTGGATGACAAGAACTCAAATATCGACAGTGCCTACCTGACCTACTTTGTTAAGTACGGGCTGATCGGGTTGTACCTGTTGTATGTCTTCATCACCTCGATTACCCAGCACATGAACAGCCGGGTGGCGGTCTCGATCGGCATCTTCCTGGGGGTGATGTTCATCGTGTCGGCCACGCCTTATCAGCCGTACGCCATCGGCATCGCGTATGGCGCCATTGTCCTGCGGGTGTGTGCCGAACACACCGCCAGGCAACGCAAAAAAAGCCTCAACCCTCGCCAGCCGCTGATAACCACGCCCTTGCAGGTGAATGCCGGATGAACAGCACACTGTTGAAAAAATTCGTGTCCAGTACGGCATGGAGCTTCATTTCCGCCGTCGCCACGAAAGTGTCGGTGGTGATCACCGGCATCCTGGTTGCGCGTGTATTGGGCGCGCAATCGTTTGGCGAGTACGGCCTGATCCAGAGCGCGATCGTGATGCTGGCCAACGTCGCCGCCCAGGCCACCACCACGGCGACGGCCAAGCACATTGGGCAGTTCAAGGACACCAGCCCCGAGAAGACCGGCAGGGGCATCGCGCTGACGCTGATTTTCTCGGTTTTTTTCAGCGCGATGATCATCGGGACAGCGCTGTTTTTCCCGGATTTCTTCTCCAGCGTCATCCTGGGGACAGACAGCCTGAACGCGGCGTCGCTGATCGTGTTGTGCACCATCACGCTGATTATTTTGTCGGGCTGGACCCAGGGCTGCCTGACCGGCTGGGGGCAATACCGCTCGATTGCGACGATCAACGGAATCATCGCCATCGTTGCGATCCCGGCCACGTACGGCCTGACCATCCAGTTCAGGCTCAACGGCGCGCTGCTGGGGTTGGCCGGCTCTCAATTGCTGATTGTGTTTTTCAGCGCGCTGGCGTGCTGGAAAATACTGAAGGCGCAGAACACCACGCTGAGTTTCAAGGGCGCGATTGCTGAAAAGCACGCGGTGCTTTCGGTTGGCCTGCCGGTGTTGTTGACCGGGTTGATGGTCGCGCCGATGAACTGGTTCGCGAACAAGTTATTGGCGCAAACCACTAACGGACTTGCCGCCCTCGGCATGTACGCCGCCGCCATGCAATGGAACGCGATCTTTTCCCATGTTTCCGTGGTACTGGGCTCGGTACTGGTGCCGATGCTGGCCGCCGCGCTGGGCGGCAAGAATCGCAAGTTGGACGCCTTGAACTTTCTGTCGGGCTGGTTAGTGGTGTTGGTGATTATCCAGCCGGTGATCATGTTTCCCGAGTTATTGGCGAAGCTCTACGGGAGCAGTTTCCTGGGCCGTGATTTTGAAGTGACGTTGGTGCTGGTGATTCTTGGCTCGCTGCTCAGTGCCTTCAAGTCCGGCATTTCAAGAAAGATGATCGTGATGAACCTCGCCTGGTTCAGCGTCATGAGCAACGTGCTGTGGGGCCTGTTATTCATCGCCGGGGCCTTCTGGCTGCGGGAAGAGGGCGCCGTCGGGATTGCCAAGGCATTCATTGGTTCCCAGTTCATCCACTTCCTGCTCGGCCTGCCTTATTTCGTCTACAAGAAAATACTCCCTTTGGAGTTGCTGGTTTCTCCCAGGATATTGATCTTGTGGACATTGCCTTTTGTCAGTTTTATCTCAAGTGCCTACGTTGAAAGTATGGTCTATCGATTGATGATACTGGCGTTGATATTTATCTACATTCTCGCAACAACGTTCGCTTTGAATACCGTGTTTAACGACCCCGTGGAAAATGGAAGCCCAGCATGAATGTCAGCAAAGTATATATCCGGGGGGCATACGGTCCTGGTAATTTGGGTGATGACGTATTAATGCTCTGCGTTATCAATATTCTGAAAAAACGCTTTAAAGAATCGGATATTGCCGTGGGTGTCGATCATCCGGAGATCGCCCGGAACTTCAACCCGCGTATCAAGTGGCTGCACATCAAGGAGCCGGTCAAGGCCGACCTGGTGGTGTTGGGGGGCGGGGGCCAGTTCTTCTCGTTCATCCCGCCGGCCAAAGCCGCCACCGCCCGTCAGGGCATCGTGGCGAAGCTGCACAAGAGCCTCAAGGCGCAAACCGACCTGAAGTCCACGCTTCTGCGTTTGTATGTAGGCATGCGCGGTGGGGTCGACAGGATCTATTTCCACCGTCGTCTGGCGGCGTTCTGTATCGGCCTGGGCCCGTTTGATGGTGGTGGCAAGTTGCTCGACCGCGCGGTCAGCGTGATCAATCGCTGCGACTACATCTCCGTGCGGGACGGCACCAGCCAGCAGCATTGCAACACCTTCGGCAAGACCGACGTCGAGGTGTACACCGACCCGAGCCTGCTTTCCGAGCTGTGGATCTCCAGCAAAGACCTGGAGATCGGCAGCCTGAAGAAGGGCAAGTACCTGTCCTTTATCCTGCGCGACTGGCCCCACGACGCGAACGGGCAGCAGTTCATCAAGGCGATGGTGCAAGCCGCTGAAGAGCTGGCCAAGCGCGGCGAGCAGGTGCGCCTGGTCTCGCTCTACAAAGAGCGGGACCAGCACCTGATCGACAAGTACCACCGGTTCGAATGGTTGTGCTGGGACGCGGCTGGCGACACCCCGGAAACGTTCATGGCGAAATTGATTGTCGAGTCCGACGTGATCATCAGCGCCCGTGCACACGGCGTGCTGCTGCCAGCTTCCCTCGGGTTTCCCACCATCGCCGTTGCCATCGAGAACAAGCTGAAGAAAGTCCATGAAATGTTGCCTCAAGGCACCCGGTTGGTCAGCACCCCGGACGCTGAGGTGATCATGTCGACCATCAGCGAGTTCAGGCAATCCAAAACGCAGATGGCCGAGCACCTCAAGCAGGAGATCGCGCAGCGGTCGTCCCTGGCACAAAAAGCGGTCGACAACTTTTTGAAGTGGGTCGATGAAAAATAGAGTTGAGGGGCAACCGACGTGAAAAAGACAGCCTCGACGCTACTCACTTTGGCGTTCGCTTTGCAGATGGCTGCGAGCGGCGCATCAGAGACTAACGACCGTTGTGAGCAACCCATCAAAAACATCTATCCGTCACTGCCGGATGTGTCGCAGATGCTCAAAGGTCCGCAGGCGCAGAACAGCATTAAGGGCAGCGCCAATCTGACGAACAAGGCCTATAGCCAGAAGATCAAGGACATCGCCGTGCACTTTCCGGCCGGCTCGTACGACCCGGGTTCGATGGTGCGCCTGGGTTTGCCCTATGGCGGCATTGAGTTCAAGTCGCCGCTCCCGCAACCCGGCCGCGAATGCCTGGTGCTGACCTATGAGTTGAAGTTCGACAAGAATTTCAACTTTGTAAAAGGCGGGAAGCTTCCGGGCCTCTACGGCGGTACAGCCAATACCGGCGGGAAAATACCTAACGGCCATGATGGTTTTTCCACGCGCTACATATGGAAAGAAAAGGGCGCCGGCGCCATTTATGCCTATCTGCCCACCAGTAAAACCTGGGGAACGGCTGTAGGCCTGGGTTCCTGGATCTTTACGGTCGGGCAATGGCATACGTTGGAGCAACTGGTGAAGTTGAATACGCCGGGGGAGGCCGACGGCGTGATCTCCATTTGGTACGACAAAAAACTGGTGCACACCGAAACCGGGCTGACGTTTAGAGACACCCGGGATATCACCATCGATGGTTTGCTGTTTTCGACGTTCTTCGGTGGGAATAACCCGTCGTTCGCCACGCCGGTCAGTACCAATATCCGCTTCCGGAATTTTGTGATGAGTTCGCAGCGCGTGACGGATACAGCAGGGCAGGGTGAGTAGATGAAGAACCTGAAACTGAATATCAAGAAGGCCGCCCTTGCCTTGTTCAACACGCTGCTCAGCCTCGCCTTGTTTTTCAACCTGCGACGTTCACTCCTGCGGGCCACCGGGTGCCAGGTGGGCGCAAACACCACGGTTCACCGCAAGGTGGTTTTCTTCTCGTTCGGCAACTGCGTGATCGGCAAGAACTGCACGATCAATTACGGCTGCTACCTGGATAACCGCGCGGGTATCCGCATTGGCGACAACGTCAATATTTCCCACAACACCCGGATTTATACCCTGGGCCACGACATCGATGACCCGATGAGTTGCCTGGTGGGAAAACCCGTGGTGATCGAAGACGACGCCTGGATCTTTCCCAATGTGATGGTGATGCCCGGCGTCACCATCGGGAAAGGCGCGGTGGTGTATCCCGGCAGTGTGGTGACGCGCAGCGTTGAAGCCTATTCGATCGTGGGCGGCAACCCGGCCAAACCGATTCGCTTTCGAAATAAAAACATTCTGTACCGCGCCGACTTTCCTGTCTGGTTTGCCTTGTAAAGCACCCCCGCGTGCCCACCCTTATTTATGCAGGATTCTTAAGTGAAATCATTAATGATTGCATGGATTGGCTATCAACGACGCGCCGATACCATGAAGCAATATTGGGCGTATGACATTCTGCATCTGCCCAACCGGTTCAAGAAAAAGTCTGCACGGCCACTGGACTATTTGATCAAGTCATTCAAAACCCTCAAGACGCTGTTGGTCGGTTCGCCCGAAGTGCTTTGGGTGCAACTGCCGCCGAGCCCGGTCTTGCATATAGCGCTGGCCTACAAGTGTGTATTTAACCGGCGCCTGAAGATTATTGCCGACGCCCACAACAGCCTGTTGCGCAAACAATGGATCGGCTTCCCGGGAACCGTGGCCCTGCTGAATCGCATTGATGCGGTGGTCGTGCACAACTTCAAAGTCAAAGAAGAATTGGCAAGCCTGGGTGTCAAGGAAGCCAGGCTTTTTATTCTGGAAGACTTGCCGTGCGACTTTCCGGTGCCGCCCGCCAGTGAGCGCGAAACGCCCTATGTGCTGTTTCCCTGTTCGTTTGATATCGATGAGCCGATCGAGGTTGTGATCAACGCCGCCAGGGAAATGCCCGGTGTCGACTTCCTGATCACCGGCAAGCACCAGGGCAAGCTCTCCGAGGAACTCGTGGCGTCACTGCCCGGCAACATCAAGCTGACCGGCTTCCTCAGCAAGGCGACCTTCGAGCAGTTGCTGTGCCACGCGAATGTGGTGCTCGGCCTGACCACCCGCGACAACGTGCAGTTGAGCGTGGCCAACGAAGCGGTCAGTGCCGGCAGGCCAATGGCGCTTTCAAATACCACGGTGCTGCGCTCGTTGTTTTCCGAGGCGGCGGTGTTCGTGGACACGATGGACCCACTGTCCATAAAGGCCGGTGTTTCACAACTCATCGCCCATCAAGAAACCTATAAAGAAAAGTCAGCCTTGCTGAAAGCCAAGCGGATAAGCCGTTGGGAAGGGCAGGCTCAATTGTTGAAAACTGCCGCAGCTATTTAATGATGTTTATTAGTTCTGACAGGAAGGGAACCGTCATGAGTCAATCAAGTGATGTTTTGTTGATTTGTTCTGGAGGTGGGCACTGGGTGCAAATGAGTAAGTTGCTCCCGGCCTTCGACGGTCAAAAAGTTACCATTGCCACCGTCGATATCAGCATTGGCTCGCAGTATCCATTGCATAAATTTGCGCAAGTCCCGGACTTTAACCGCAGTGAGCCCTTGAAGATCATCAAGGGGTTTTGCCAGATCTTCGCGATCGTCTACCGCAGTAAAGCCAAATACGTTATCTCCACCGGTGCCGCTCCCGGTCTGCTGGGGTTGATCGCCGGAAAACTCATGGGCAAAAAGACCCTGTGGATCGACAGCATCGCCAACCCCAAGAAACTCTCTTTGTCTGGCCGTATCGCTGTTTACTTTGTCGATGAGTTGCTGACCCAGTGGCCCACGCTTTCGCAAAACAGCCGGGCCCAATATAAAGGGAGGATTGTATAAATGATTTTTTGCAGCGTTGGCACTCAAGCACCGTTTGAAAGAATGCTCGGCTACTTGAATGAATGGAGCCATGCAAACCCCCAGGTCCCGATTGTGGCGCAGGTCGGCAACAACGAAAACGACCTGGGCCGCATTACAGCGTACAAGACCATTGCCGAGCCGCTCTTTTCCAAGAACTTCAACGCCTCGAAAGTGATTGTTTCCCATGCGGGCATGGGCAATATCATTCGTTCCCTCGAACTGGGCAAACCCATCGTTATCGTCCCGCGCGATAGCCGACGCGGTGAACATATCAATAATCATCAGTTCGACACCGCCGAGAATTTTTCAGACCTGCCGTCTGTGTTTATCGCCCACGATAAAGACGCTTTCTTTTCGGCGATTGATTCGGCCCTTAACTACAGCAGCGCAGAAAGTACATTGGACTTTACCGAAAGAGATCGTTTGATCA
Source organism: Pseudomonas sp. PAMC 25886 (assembly GCF_000242655.1). NCBI lineage: Bacteria > Pseudomonadati > Pseudomonadota > Gammaproteobacteria > Pseudomonadales > Pseudomonadaceae > Pseudomonas > Pseudomonas sp. PAMC 25886. Next base: position 331,338 of record NZ_AHHC01000050.1, on the reverse strand, counting down.
GTTATGTAAAGGCGTTCGCCTCTTAAGTTCCGACTGTTTGTCAATACGCTCTTATTGCCTTTAATCATCGAGTAATCGCTATGATCCCAGTTATATTGTCTGGCGGCTCAGGCACGCGCCTGTGGCCGCTTTCAAGAGCACTTAAGCCAAAGCAGTTTATTGCCCTGCACGGTGACTTGAGTTTGTTTCAGGCCACGTTGGAGCGAATCAAGAACCTGTGCATAGAGGGCGAGAACGTCCGCCCTCCAATCATTGTGTGTAACGAAGAACACCGGTTCATCGTGGCCGAACAAAGCCGATCGCTGGACGTGATTCCGCAGAAAATCCTCCTGGAACCCACCGCCCGAAATACCGCCCCGGCGATTGCGGCCGCGACGCTTTCGGCGCTGGCGGACGGGGACGATCCGATCCTGCTGGTGCTGGCGGCAGACCATGTCATCGGCGATACCGACGCCTTCAACGCAGCGTTGACGTCGGCCACGGCGGAAGTCAACAAGGGCAAGATCGTCACCTTCGGCGTGGTGCCCACCAAGCCGGAGACCGGCTACGGCTATATCCGTACTCAAGCGGCTGCGGTCGACGGCGCGGCGCACGTCGAGGCCTTTGTCGAAAAGCCTGACCTTGCGACCGCACAAGGCTACCTGGCCCAGGGTAACTACTTCTGGAACAGCGGCATGTTCATGTTCCGTGCCTCTGTCATGAAGGCTGAGCTGGAGCGCCTGAGCCCGGACATCGTGGTGGCCGCCGAACTGTCCCTCTCCAACGCGGCGCATGACCAGGATTTCACCCGGCTCAACCAGGTGGATTTCGTGAACGCGCCCAACGTGTCGATTGATTACGCGGTGATGGAAAAAACCGATATCGCCTCGGTGGTCATCCTCAACTCCCCGTGGAGTGACCTGGGCGCCTGGGATTCGGTGTGGGAAGCGGGCGCCAAGGATGTCCATCAGAACTGCACCCAGGGTGACGTGTTGCTGCAAGACGTCACCCACAGCTATGTGCACGCCAGCCACCGGCTGGTCACGGTGGCAGGGATCAGCGATGTGGTGGTGGTCGAGACCGCCGACGCGGTCCTCGTGACCACCAAGGACCATGCCCAGGACGTCAAGAAGATCGTCACCGAGCTGACTGAAAAGCACCGGATCGAAAGCGCGAGCCACCGCGAAGTCTATCGGCCGTGGGGCAAGTATGACTCGGTGGACCAGGGCTACCGCTACCAGGTGAAGCGCATCACGGTGAAGCCGGGGCACAAGCTGTCTGTGCAGCTTCACCACCATCGGGCCGAGCACTGGATCGTGGTCTCCGGCACGGCCAATGTGCAGATCGCCGACAAGCAGGTGCTGCTCACCGAGAACCAGTCCACCTACATCCCGATCGGCGTTGTGCACTCCCTCGAAAACCCGGGACGCATCCCGCTGGAGCTGATTGAAGTGCAATCAGGTTCCTACCTCGGCGAAGACGACATCATCCGCTTTGAAGACCGCTATGGCCGCCTCGAGCTTGTTTAAAGGAGTATTGAAATGAATGTAACTGTATTTGGAATCGGCTATGTGGGTCTGGTGCAGGCGGCGGTATTGGCTGACGCGGGGCATGAAGTCTGTTGTGTCGACATCGACGCCACGAAAGTCGAGAACCTCAAGAGCGGCATTATCCCGATCTACGAGCCTGGGTTAAGCGCGCTCGTCCAGAAGAACCATGATGCCGGCCGCCTGCATTTCACCACCGACGCCGCCCAGGGCGTGCGTCATGGCGAGGTGCAGTTCATCGCCGTGGGCACGCCGCCGGATGACGACGGCAGCGCCGACATCAAGTACGTGCTCTCCGTGGCGGCGACCATCGCCCTCAACATGACCGAGCCGAAGATCATCGTGAACAAGTCCACAGTGCCGGTGGGCACGGCGGACAAAGTCCGGGCGAAGGTGTCCGAGGTGCTGAAGTCCCGAGGGCTTGAGGTGGAGTTTCACGTCATCTCGAACCCTGAGTTCCTCAAGGAAGGTTCGGCGGTCGCGGACTGTACACGTCCCGACCGAATCATCATCGGCAGTGACAGCAGCTACGCCGTGGACCGCATGCGGGAGCTGTATGAGCCCTTCAACCGCAACCACGAAAAAATCATCACGATGGACATCCGCAGTGCGGAGCTGACCAAGTACGCAGCCAACTGCCTGTTGGCCACCAAGATTTCGTTCATGAACGAAATGGCCAACTTTGCCGAACGCCTGGGCGCCGACATTGAAGCCGTGCGTAAAGGCATTGGTTCCGACCCGCGGATCGGCTACGACTTTATCTACCCCGGCTGCGGCTATGGCGGCTCGTGCTTCCCGAAAGACGTGCAAGCCCTGGAGCGCACCGCGTCGTCGATCGGCTACCAGGCAACCCTGTTGTCGGCTGTCGAGGAAGTCAACAAGCGGCAGAAGCAGCACCTGTTCGGGCATATCCACCATCACTTCGGTGGGCAACTGGAAGGCAAGACCTTTGCGATCTGGGGCCTGGCCTTCAAGCCCAATACCGATGACATGCGCGAAGCCTCCAGCCGCGTATTGATCGAACAGTTGCGCAGCGTAGGGGCCAGGATTCAGGCGTTCGACCCGGAAGCCATGGCGGAAACCCAGCGCATCTACGGCATGAACGAAGACTTGCTGCTGATGGGCACCAAGGAAGCCGCGTTGCAGGGTGCCGATGCGTTGGTGATCGTGACCGAGTGGCGCGAGTTCAAAGCCCCGGACCTGGACTTTATAAAAGAAAAACTGAGTACACCGGTGATCTTTGATGGCCGGAATATATTTGATCCGCACCGCATGAAAGCCAATGGTTTCGAGTATTACGGTATCGGTCGCGGATTATCAGTGCGGCCAATCATTTGAACCTGACGATTATTAACATTGGTGGTTTGCCGTATCCACAAGTGAGATGATTCCTGAGAGGCTAATTGCATGATCCGGCAGGATCTATATGCAGTTTTCATGGCCTGTTTTATCTCCGTTCCATCACTACTCCCTTATTGCAAAGTTGTATAAGGGGTAAATATCGAGAAGGAGTCTGATATGAAGCAATTACTGTTGGCCGGCTTGCTGGCTTTCACAAGTACTGCGGCACTGGCGGCGGGTGAAGTCGCCGGCGCAGCGGTGAGCGATACGGCCAGCGCAGGCGAGTCCCTGTCGTTGAGCACCCCGGTCGTGGGCGGCGTGACGCTTGGTGAAACCGTGGGGGTCGGCACGGCTGTTGTCGGCGCTGCGGCGGCTGCTTCCAACTCGGGCGGCAGTTCCAATGGTGGTACTTCCGGCACCGGCGGCACAACCGGCACAGGTGGTACCACCGGTACCAACTAATTAACCCGCAATGTGTGTTGTTCAAGATCACTCAGAACTTTCTGGGTGATCTTTTTTAGACTCGCCCTCGACTAGCGTAGTGCCATTATGATTCGTAGGTTACCTGTTCTTTTGCTGGCAAGTATCAGCTTGCACGGCTGCATGTTTTCGCCTGGTCAACACATGGACACCGGTCAAATGTCCAGTGAGGGTTCTCTCGAAAGTACCCGGGTGGAGTTGATTCCCATCACCCCCAAATTGATCGCCATGAATGCCGCCACGCAAGTACGCGAATCGGTGCCCTCGGAATTATTGTCTTATGTTCCGGGTGGCTATCGCGTAGGCGCCAATGACCTGTTGTTTATTACGGTCTGGGATCACCCCGAGTTGACGGCGCCGTCGGGGCCGCAACAGCAGATTGATGCCAACGGGCGCCTGGTTCGCCCGGACGGCACGCTGTTTTATCCGTATATCGGTAACGTCCCGGTGGCCGGTAAAACCATCGAAGAGCTGCGCGCCTATATCTCCGGACGCCTGGCGCAATTTATTGAAAGCCCTCAGGTTGACGTCAGCGTGCTGCGGTTTGCCAGCCAGACGGTGGTGGTGACCGGTGCGGTGGTGAAAGCCGGCCAGCAGCCGATCACCACCACGCCACTGAGCGCCGTGGAGGCCATTGGCGCCGCGGGTGTCGACCCGACGAATGCCGACCTGTCGGGCCTGACCCTGACCCGCGACGGCCGCGAGTACAGGCTCGACCTGGACAGCCTCAATCGCCAGGGCTCGCAACTGCAGGGCATCTACCTCAAGGGCGGCGACCGGTTGTACTTGCCCTATAACGACCAGAAACGCGTGTACCTCATGGGTGAAGTCAATCAGCCCCGGGCGCTGAGTTTCAAGGGCAAGTCGATCAACCTGACCGATGCCCTGGGCACGGCTGGGGGCTTGAACCAGACCACTTCCAATGGCAATGCGGTGTACGTGATTCGCGGCGTGGACAACCTGGAAGCCGAACCGGCCAAGGTGTTCCAGCTCGATGCCCAGTCACCTTCGGCGCTGGTGCTCGCCACGCGCTTTGACTTGCAGCCCCAAGACATCGTGTACGTCGGGCCTGCCGGCGTGACGCGCTGGAACCGCTTGATCAGCCAACTGCTGCCTACCGCCACTGCCATTGGGCTGGGTGCCAGATCGGCCAATGACCTCAGTGAAGTCAACAGCAGATAAGGCGCTATCCCGTGGTGAAAATTTTGCCTAGCTGCGCCTGTCTGTCGATGGCGCTCTTGTTGTGCGGGTGTAACCCGTTGATGAGAGCGTCGTGGTACACCCTCGAAACGTCCGTCACCGGCCCGGCCTCCATCAACGTGACCCGCGCCCAGGTCGACGCGGTGCCGTATCCGCAAATCCTGGTCACCACCGCTGTCAGCGAAGGGGTGATGGCCATGCCCCGTCGTCGGGGCGACCTGGAGTTCTGGGTCGCCTCCGGCAAGCAAGTGCTGATGATGCGCAACGGCCTGGTGGTGCGCACCGTCGGGCTGGGAGTTTCCCTGGACGGCACCCGTTTCAGTGGCGAGTCGCCGTTCAAGCGCGGCCTCCAGCATCTGCCCGATGGCTATGCCAGCACCCGCTGGATCGACCTCTATGACGGCAACCGAATCGGTCTTGCGGTCAACAGCCGTTTCAGCCCCCACGGTATCGAGACCCTCCGCATTCTGGACAAGGATTACGCCTTGCTGCGCATCGACGAACAGGTGGAGGTGCCCACCTTGAATTTCCGCGCCACCAACCGTTACTGGGTCGATCCGCAGGATGGTTTCATCTGGCGCAGCGAGCAGCACCTGACGCCCCGGCTGGTGTTGAAAATCGTGCAGTTGCGCCCTGATCGGGGGGCCGTCCGGTGAAGTGTTCGAACCTTTTATGCCTTGGGCTGCTGTTGATCGGCCCAGGCGTTGGCCAAGCGGCCGTCACCGTCAGCGGTGATGTGCGCAGCCCCGGCCCCTTCGACATCAAGCCCGGTGCGCGCTTGCTGGACGTGATTCGCGAGGCCCAGCCCAATGCCGAAAGCTACTGGTTGGGCGCCGCATGGCTGCACCGGTCGCAGGTAGGCAAGCAGGCCCGTTTGAAGGCGGGCGTGTTGTTCGACCTGAAACTGCTGCAACGAGGGGCTTTGCTGGATAACAAGCACACGCGGGCGGACTTGAGTGCGCGTCTGTACCGGCAGGTCGAGCAGTTGCCCGTCACCGGCCGTCAGGTGGCCGTGCTGGACCCGATCGCCGTGGAGGCGGGGTTCGCCCGCAACGCGTTGCTCGATGAGGGCGACCAGCTTTTTTACCCCGCAAGACCCTCCACCGTTGAGGTACTGGGGGCGGTCGCGCAGCCCTGCAATGTGCCGTACCAGGCGATGAGGGAAATCCGGGATTACGTCCGCGACTGCACCGTGCTCGACGACGCCGAGCGCGATGACCTGTGGCTGATCCAGCCCGACGGCCAGGTACGGCGTGTGGGCGTGGCGGCCTGGAATCGGCAGGAGGGTGTTGTGGCCGCTCCCGGCAGCCGGATCCTGGTGCCGCTGCGCAGCGATGATCTTGAGACGCCGACCCCTGATCTCAACCAACAACTGGCCGAGTTTTTCGCCACTCAACCGTTGGCTGAGGTGAACCCTTGAATTTACGTTTTGCAGCTGTATTGCTTTTGCCCTGTGGGCTGGTTCACGGTGAGCCCCGTTACACCCAAAATGATTTTGGCGGCGTGGGCCTGTTACAGACCCCCACCGCACGCATGGCCCCGGCGGGCGAACTGAGCGCCAACGCCAACCGGACCGATCCTTACTCGCGCTACAGCTTTTCCTTGCAGCCGTTCGACTGGCTGGAGGGCTCGTTTCGCTACACCGCCATCAGCAACCGCAAGTACGGTGCCGAGGCGTTGAGCGGAAGCCAGAGCTTCAAAGACAAAGCCATCGACTTCAAGGCACGGCTCTGGGAAGAAAGCCACTGGGCGCCGCAAGTGGCCTTCGGCGCCCGGGACATCGGCGGTACCGGGTTGTTTTCCAGCGAATACTTCGTCGCCAACAAGCGCTATGCCAACCTGGATTTCAGCCTCGGCATTGCCTGGGGCTACCTGGGCAATCGCGGGGACTTCAGCAACCCGCTGTCGGTGTTCGGCAGCAAGTTCAACGACCGGCCCAAGAGCACCGCAGTCGTCGCCAGGGCAGGGGACGTGAACTCCAACGCCTACTTCAGGGGCCGTCCTTCGTTGTTTGGCGGGATCGCCTATCAAACGCCGTGGGAGCCCTTGAGCCTGAAGCTCGAATACGAGGGCAACGACTACAAGCACGAACCGTTGGACAACCCGATCAAGCAGGACTCGCCGGTCAATATCGGTGTGGTCTACAAGCTGGCCGACAGCGTTGACCTGAGTGCGGCCTGGGAGCGCGGAAACACCGCGATGTTCGGCATCACCCTGCACACCAACTTTGTCAGCCGCAAGGCACCGGTCAAGACCTATGACCCGCCCGCCGAACCGTTGCCCGCACGCATGCCGACCACGCCGCCCGACCAGGTCAACTGGGCCAGTGTCGCCGACCGGCTGCAGCAGAATGCCGGCTACAAGGTGGAGCGCATTGCCCAGCGCGGCTCGGAGTTGATGGTATATGGCGAGCAGCAGCGCTACTTCTACTCAGCCAAGGCCGTCGGGCGCGCCAGCCGTATTCTCGACAACAGCGCCAATCAGGACATCGATTGGTTCACCCTGGTGAACAAGCGTTATGACATGCCCATCGAAGAAACCAGCGTGCCCCGCGACACCTTCCGCGCGGTGGTGAACAACGAGCAGCCGTTGACGGATCTGCACCGTGCCACCGAGGTCAATCCGGCGATTGCCCATCGGGAAACCACGCTTTACACCGGCAAGCAGGCGCCGTTCAGCTACGGCCTGGGCCTGGGTTACAAACAGAACATCGGCGGCCCCAACGGCTTGCTGTATCAGTTCACCGCTGATGCCGACGCTGAGTACCGGTTTACCCGCAACACCTGGTGGAGCGGTTTGCTCAGCGCCAACCTGCTGAACAACTACGACAAGTTCACCTACGACGCACCCAGCGGGTTGCCGCGGGTGCGCACCGACCTGCGCCAGTACATGACGACGTCGGATGTGACGATGCCAAACTTCCAGTTCAACCATGCGGCGCGGCTGGACCGGGACCTGTATGGCATGGTCTACGGTGGTTATCTGGAGTCCATGTACGCCGGGGTGGGCGGCGAAGTGTTGTTTCGGCCGGCGGGCAAGCACTGGTCGGTGGGTGCAGACCTGAACGTCGTGCGCCAGCGTGATTTCAATCAGGGCTTCGGCCTGCGTGATTACCAGACCATCACCGGCCATGTCACCAGCTACACAGAGCTGCCCTATGACACCTTGGCGGCAGTCAGTGTGGGCCGTTATCTGGCGCGGGACTGGGGCACCACCGTCGACATCTCCCGGCAGTTCAAGAACGGCGTGAAATTTGGTGGCTGGGTGACACTGACCACCGCCTCGAAAGAAGAGTACGGCGAGGGCAGCTTCGACAAAGGGATCTACATTTCCGTCCCGTTCGACGAGTTGATGAGCACCTCGACGATGCGTCGGGCCAACGTCGTCTGGGCACCCCTGACCCGCGACGGCGGCGCGCGCCTGAACCGTGCCTACTCGCTGCAGACGATGACCGATGGGCGTGACAGCGAGCTGTTCTACAACAACTTCGAGAAGATCACTGAGTGACGGCGCGGCATTTGCCGACAAGGTTGCTCACTGCCTGGTGCTGAACGCGCCAGGCAGTGAGAAGGCCTTGGCAACACAACGCCAGGTGCAATGCCGGCGAGCAACACTTCCCTGACTTCCCCTCTGTGAACCCTCTACGAATGGCGTGAGCCTGGACGCCCAGGCGTCGCTGTGGGCGTTATCTTTACGGCCGATAGGGGAGAATGGCGGGGAGCGAAGACGACGCCCCTGAGGGCGTCTGGTGCCCCGCGTCGCCGTTGCAGCGACACGGGGAAGGGAGGGTCAATAGATGTCTTTGGACAGCAGGGTAAACGGGGTCTTGAAGAGGATCTTGATGTCGAGCCACAGCGACCAGTTGTTGATATAGCTCAGGTCGATATCGACGCGTTTTTGCATCTTCTCCAGGGTCTCGGTTTCGCCACGGCAGCCGTTGACTTGCGCCAGGCCGGTGATGCCGGGCTTGATGCGATGCCGCGCCATGTAGGCGCGAATCTTGCCCGAGTAGTAGTCATTGTGGGCCACGGCATGGGGGCGCGGACCCACCAGTGCCATATGCCCCTGCAACACGTTGAACAGCTGCGGCAACTCGTCGATGGAGGTGCGCCGGATAAAGCGCCCCACGCCGGTAATGCGCGAGTCGTTGCGGCTTGCCTGGCGCACTTCGTGGTCGTCATGCACGCGCATCGAGCGGAACTTCCAGACCTTGATCACCTCGCCATTCCAGCCGTGACGGTCCTGCTTGAAAATCACCGGGCCAGGGGAGGTGAGTTTGATCAGCAGGGCGAACAGCAGCAGCAACGGGCTGAGCAGCACAATCGCCAACAGCGCCAGGCTCTTGTCCAGCAGCGACTTGCTCAGTGCCGCGGTCGGGCGACTGGTCAGCGGGCTCTCATTGAGGAAGATTGCCGGCAAGCCATCCACCTCGGCCACGCTGTGGTTGAGCAGCAGCATGTTGTTGAGGTCGGGCACCCAGATCACGTCCACGCTGATCTCCAGCAGGTTGAGGTACAGCGCCTCGATATGCGTGGCTTCCTGGAGCGAATGAGTGATGTACAGCCGGCGAATTCCGTGTTGCCTGATCAGTGCGGGAAGGTCCGGCAAATCGCCGAGAATTTGAGGTTGAGCGCTGGTCTGGGGCACGGTACTGGCCGGACCTACGAGGCCAACTAACGGCGAACGTTTTTGCCTGGCAAGAGTGTTGGCCAAGTCGGTTGCAAGTTTTCCGGTGCCAATAATCAGCGATTTCTGACGTTCGTGAAGTTGTCGATGGTAGTGGCGGGAGAGACTGTGAATGGGGATGTAGCAAAGTGCTAGTAGTGGATAGCTGACGGCGGCCCAGAGTAGCAGGGTTTCCAGAGGAAACAGCGAGCTGGCATTACAGGCCATACCGACCACAGTCAATATCCCAAGGGTCAATAACCAGCCTGTAAATAATCGTCCCAGCCCTACAAAAAAATCATCCTTTTTGCTATAGACATCACATAACATGTAGGCCGGGATAGAGGCCAGTATTGTAATGGCTGCCAATATCCGGTAGTGGGCTTCCAATTGTCCGGTCTTGAACAGTACCAGTGAAAACAAAAGTACAACGACCACACTCAAGGCAATAGCCCACTGCCCCCAGAAGGTGAGACCTTTGGGTGTAAGGTTACGATGCATTCTTCTGTTGTTAAGCATACTTCTGCTCCCTGTGGTATCCACTCACGTGCTGGCAGGTTAAAGCGAGGCGTGGTTTTAATGACTATCAAATGGCAGGCGCACGCGTAGGCGTGCGTATTGATAGTAATAAATGGCAGGGAGCAATGGCTGACGACTTATAACGCGGGCATGTTGTTATAAAATGGCAGATAGAAAAGGATTTTAATAGGCAGGGTGAATTGTAATTTTTATGAAATAATTATTGTTCGGCGACGCTGCTGCGACTGCTCAAAGGGCTTTTTATTTTTTGTGTGAGGCAGTAGCCGCGGTTGCGTACCGCTCGGAACAGGCGCTCGCCATCATTGACGCGCTTGAACTTGTCCTGCAGTCGGCTGAGGCACATTTCGAGCCCGCGATAGAGATCGGGTTCGCGCCCGATGTTCCGGATAAGTTCTTCTTTGCTCACCACACGTTCTTCATGGTGCAACATCTTCTTGATCAGTGCCGACTCAATAGTCGTCAAGGAAATACGCAGTCCGCCTTTGACCAGTGCCCGGTCTTGTTGGGTCAATAACCACACATCCGGGGTGCGCAAGGCGGGGGTTGAATTAACAACTTCCGCGGGGGTGTTATTAAGATCGGGGCCGCCGGGTTCTGATTTGAGTACGGCAATTTTCGGGTTTTTGGAAGCGTCGTAAAGTTGTCGGGTTAGTCGGTTATTGGCCTCATAGAGTCTTTTGGCGGCCACATAATTGCTGAGCCATAGATTGAAATTCTGCTCACTGGTCACGGCGTAGGAACTGGCCGAGGACTCCGCTGTTTTCTCAGCGGTTTCGACCAGCGGGCCGCTGTCGACGTCGTAATGTAAAAATGCCACATTGGGCGTGAAATCATGCAGCGCAATTGACGGGTACGTGGATGTAAATGTGTGTTTCTTGAGAGAACTCATGGCATTCACCGATTCCAGGAAAGTACGGGGGTTCATAAACTATCCGCAGGGGAGAAGTAGGGGCCCTGAAAATAGTCAAAAGGCAAGCGTCTGGCGAGAAGTGCGCTGTCGGCATACTCGACGTTGTCGGCGATGAACGAGACCCGGGTGGTGCTCATCAGCCCCAGCATCTGGTCGTAAAGCCGGTCGAACAGGCCTGAGCGCGTGTTCAGACTGAGCCTGAGGGCCGAGTCTGGAAAGGGCATTTTTATATAGTCATAAAGACTCAAGTCGATCAGCAGGTCGGTGTTTTTTGTATGTAATGTGTAATTGTTATAGGCAAGCTTGATAGTGCTGCGGTCTTTCAGGCTATACAGTTGGCGGATCATGTTTCTACGCTCCACCGGGCCGGGGAGAGTATCCAGTGTATTTTCAACGCTGACAATAAGTTGTTGTTTGTGTTTTTCCAGTATGGCCGACGTATTGATGATTTCCTTGAGCAGGTCTTCATTCATCAACAAGGATTGCTCGACCCGGAAAAACTTGTGGAGCCCCGGGCTTTTGTCCACACGCAAACGTTTTCCTTCTCGGGCAAATGAGTTGGGCTTTGTGTGTTGCAGGGCTTCACTGTAGGCGTACTTAAGTTGCTCGGAATAAAAGGGGCGCACATCATCGGGCAAGGTGTCGAGAGCGTGCTCGGCATGAACTCGAATTTCACTGCCCCATAAGGTGCAACTTCGTTCAAGTATCGCCTGGCGCGAAAACTTGAAGTCGGCGGACGCTGCAAGCAATAGATTTCCGCTATTCACGGTTTGGCCGCTCCTTGACGGGTTGGACATGATTCACCGAAGCAAGGCCTCTGCTAAGTTTGTAGCCGTAACCCCGAATACTTTGAATTATATTGCTTCCATAGTGCGATTTTATTTTGCCGCGCAAACGGCTGATCGATTTTTCGAGCGCTCGCGAATCATAAAATCGGGCGTTAAGTCCCATGACAACTGCAATTTCATCGTGGCTGAGCAATCGATTATGAATGAGGGCTTCCAGTACTTTCATTTCGACGAAGGAGACTTCCAGCTTTTTGCCGCCGCCGTAGATGCACATGCGGTCCTGGTCGAGTAGCAAATCAGTATTACTTAGCCAGTATGTCTCGCTGAGAAACGCGGCGAAGAGCGCAAGTTTTTTTTCGGGCGAGCTCTCGACGACCTTTATGCAGTAGTCGGCGCCTGCGAGATAATATTTGGTTTTGCTTAGTGTGGTGGCGAAGGTGACAACCAGAAAAATGGTGCTGCCGGGGTTCTCGGATCTGGTTTTCTTTATGATGTCCAGCGTTTGGGTGCTGGCAGAGGGGGTGTCAATCTCTATGATGATGGCACGGTAATGTCCATGGCTTTCATAGGGACCAATTAGTTGGCCGTAGGAGCGTGTATCGACTTTTAGATTTTTCGGTACAGTACGAACTATAAGCTCGCTGAAGTCCTCGGATTTCGATGGGGTCCGTGCAATAGCGAGGACGTTGGAAAAATGCATCACGTTGCTCCCTTTTCCGGCATGCGAGGCCGTCAATTCAATCGCTGCAGGCGTTTAGATGTTAATCGAATTGAATACGCCAAAACGTGACAAATTTTAACATTCGGCACTTTATTTACGGGGGGTAAGGCGGTTTGCTGGCGGGTGTTGAAAGCGGATTTCTGGACGGGAGTACTCATATGCTAGTGCAAATTTTTTAGTGTGCGATAAGTATTTTAGGCTGGCTTGATTTTTTTGGCTGGAATGATTTAACCGTTCTAGTCCTTAAGCTCTAAAAATGCTTATACCTGACTATTTATAATAATCCAGCAAGGCGATAGCGGGCGTTGTGTGCTCGGATGTGCCCGCGCGGTCTGCCAGGTAGCGCGCCGGAGGTTTGCCGATGGCCTTGCGGAACATGGTGATAAAGCCGCTGGCGTTCTCATAGCCCAGGTCCAGCGCTACCCTCTGCACACTTTCGCCTTTGGCCATGCGCTGCAGCGACAGGATCACATGCAGCTGCCGGCGCCAGCGCCCGAAACTCAGGCCGATCTCCTCCAGCAACAGGCGCGTCATGCTGCGTTCGCTCATGCCGATACGCACCGCCCATTCGCCGAGGGTGGCCTTGTCGCCGGGGTTGGCCAACAAACTGTCGGCCAGGCGTCTCAACCTTGGGTCCTGGGGCATGGGCAGGTGCAGCGCCTCGACCGGGGCCAGTGCCAGTTCGTCCAGCAGCGTGGCCACCAACCGGCCTTGCGCGCCCTCGGTGTCATACAGCGGCGGAAAGCTCACGGCCTTGCTGATCAACTCGTGTAACAACGGCGACACGGCCAGCGTGCAGCATTGCCGGGGCAGGGCGCTGGCGGCATCGGGGTCTACCAGCAGGCAGTAGACATCCGCAGGTCCCGAACCGCGTGCCGCATGGGAGAGGCCACCCGGAATCCACAGCGCGCACTGGGGCGGCACGATCCAGATACCTTCTTCGATGACGCAATGAATCACCCCGCGCAACGTGTACATCAACTGACCCTTGCGGTGCTGGTGCGGCGTGTGTTCCCAGCTGGCGGAAGTGCTTGAGGCGCTCACCGCTACCACGGCTCGGGGAATCGCATCGGCCATGGCCGGGCGCAGCGGGTCACGGGTTTCGAGGCGGTGGGTATACATGGCGGAGGTACGTCTTGGCTGGAATGCGAAACATTCTGGCTATTCTGTGCAATGGCGTCCAGTGATGGCATGGCTATTATGAGAAACATTCTCGTTAAAGGAGCTTCCCATGCAACTCGACAGTGCAATGTTCCCCGTGGTGAAAATCGTCTTCGACGCCCCGAGCGACACGCCCCCGCAAGACACCTTTGTCGCGTTCGAGGCCTTGCTGCGGCGCGAGGAACCCTTCGTTTTGCTTCACGAAAAAGCCGTGGATGAAAGCGCTCACGAGCACTCCCACGAAGAGCGCAAACAAGCCTCGATCTGGATGAAGAAGAACAAGGTGGCCTTGCGCGCGTTCGTCAAAGGCATGATTCAGGTGGAGCCCAGCTCGGCCAAGCGCCTGGCGCTCAAGCCGTTTGCGGTGATGTTTGGCAAAGCGTGGGGCTACCCGCTGCTGGTGGTGGAATCCCGGGATCAAGCCTGGGCTTTGGCGCGGGACGTGCTGGACACCCAGGTGTCGGACGTGGCGCACTATTGAGTGTTGGGCGCTGCCGTACTGCCACGCAAGGTGAGTTCGAACGGCAACACCACCTGGCGTTCCGGCAGCGGGGTTTTCTCGATCAGGGCGATGAGCATCTCGACCGCCTTGCGCCCGAAGGTTTCGGCTGGCTGGGCGATGGTGGTCAGCGGCGGGTCGCAATAGGCGGCGAAGGGGATGTCATCAAAGCCCACCAGGGAAATATCCTGGGGCACGCGCAGGCCCTGTTGCTTGATGCGCTTCAAGGCGCCGATGGCCATTTCGTCGTTCTCGCAGAACAGCGCGGTGGGGCGCTCGGGCAAGGCAAGCATGCTGCCTGCGCCTTCGAAACCGGCGTGCAGGGTGAAGTCGCCGTGGCAGATAAGCGCCGGGTCGCGGGGGATGTCGGCCGCGAGCAAGGCATCTTCATAACCGGCCACGCGGTCACGGGTCAGCGGGCTGCTTTTCGGGCCTTTGATCAAGCCAATGCGGCGGTGGCCGAGGTCGATCAAGTGTTGGGTCATGGCCTGGGCTGCACCACGGTTGTCGAGGCTGATGGTGGGATGGCGACCGTCCTGGATCACCTCGCAGGCGTTCACCAGTGGCGGTGAGTCGCTGCAGTCGCTGAACGGGTCAGAGGCCCGCAACTGAATCACCCCATCGGCCTGATGGGCGTGGACCAGTTCGGCGAACTGCTTTTCGATTTCAGCCTGGCCCCGGGTGTCGCACAACAGCAACCGGTAACCCGACGCCTGCGCCGCCTGTTGTGCACCGCTGATGACCCGGGCGAAAAACGTGTTGGCAATCGCCGGTACCAGGATCACCAGGTTACCGGTGCGCCGCGAACGAAATTGCACCGCCATGCGGTTCGGCCGGTAGCCGGTCTGTTCCACGGCGGCGTTGACCTTGTCGCGGGTCTCGGGGAGCACGCGTTCAGGGCTGGCCAGGGTCCTGGACACGGTGGCCACCGAAACCCCGGCCAAGCGGGCGACTTCGCGAATATTGGACAAGACAACCTCGTTATCAGAGCAGCAGCCGCCAAGTTTACCGCAGTCGGGGTTTGACACCGCGAGCAACTGGGCCTAAATTTCCGGCACGATGTAACCGGTTACATCGTGATCCGTAATAGCCCATAAAGAGAAGACTTGCGATGACGGCTGCAGTGCAAAAAATAAGAATGGGCTTTGTTGGCGGCGGTGAGGGCGCCTTCATCGGCCAGGCCCACCGCCAGGCGGCGGGGCTGGATGGCGGTTATGAATTGGTGTGCGGGGCCTTCAGCCGCGAGCCCGAGAACAACCGGAACACTGGCAGCGCCCTGGGCTTGCCCGCGTCCCGTTGCTACAGCGACTGGCAGCAGATGCTGACGGCGGAACAGGCACTGCCGGCCGATCAGCGCATGCAACTGCTGGTGATCGTCACCCCCAATCATCTGCATGCTCCCATCGCGACCCAGGCCTTGCGGGCCGGCTTCCATGTGTTCAGCGAGAAGCCTGCCGCGTTGAATCTCGCCGAAGTGCAGGCGCTGGCAAACGTCGTCAACACCAGTCCCGGACGCTACGGGTTGGCACATACCTACCTGGGCTACCCGATGGTGTGGCAAGCACGTGAGATGGTGCGCAGCGGTGTCATCGGCACCCTGCGCAAGGTGATCGTCGAGTACCCGCAGGGTTGGCTCAGCCAGGACGTGGCCGGAGAGGGCAATAAGCAGGCGGACTGGCGGAGCCGACCCGAGCTGTCGGGGCTGGGCGGCTGCATCGGCGACATCGGCACCCACGCCTTTTCCCTCGCGGAGTTCGTCGCCGACCAACCGGTCGAACAGCTCTGCGCCAGCCTGGGCACCCACATACCCGGCCGCCAACTCGATGACGATGCCGCCATGCTGTTCAAGATGGCCTCCGGTGCCAGCGGTGTGTTGATCGCCAGCCAAGTGTGTGCCGGTGAAGAGAACCCGCTGAAGATCCGCCTCTATGGCGACAAGGGCGGCCTTGAATGGCGCCAGGAAGAACCCGCCAGCCTGATCCATCGCTCCCTCGATCAACCCCTGCGCATCCTGCGTTCCGGCGTCGGCCAGCCCTGGCTGTGCGACGCGGCCTTGCAACGCATGCGCCTGCCCGCCGGGCATCCCGAGGGTTACCTGGAGGCCATGGCCAACCTCTACCGCGACTTCGCCACAGCCATTCGCCAAGGCACTGAAGCCGTCGGCGTGCCCGGCATTGAAGTCGGCGTACGCGGCATGGCCTTTATCGAAGCCGTGATCGCCAACCATCGCGGCGACGCGAAGTGGACGACCCTGGCCAGCCACTTATGAAGGAGATCACACACATGCGCGGCCCCGGTATTTTTCTCGCCCAGTTCATCTCGGACGAAGCGCCTTTCGACACCCTGGCCAACATCGCCCAATGGGCGGCCTCCCAGGGCTACAAGGCAATCCAGTTGCCCACCCTTGGCACCCGCTACATCGACCTGGCCCGCGCCGCAGAAAGCCAGGCCTACTGCGATGAACTCAAGGCGACCTGCGCCCATGCCGGCGTCGAAATCAGCGAACTGTCGACCCACCTGCAAGGCCAGTTGGTGGCCGTGCATCCGGCCTTCGACACGCTCTTCGACGACTTCGCCCCGGCCCACCTGCGGGGCCAACCCCAGGCACGCACCGAGTGGGCCATCGAGCAATTGAAACTCGCCGCTCGCGCCAGCCAACGCCTTGGCTTAAGCGCACACGCGACCTTCTCCGGCGCGCTGCTCTGGCCCTACCTCTACCCGTGGCCACAACGCCCCGGCGGCCTGGTGGAGCAAGGCTTCGCCGAGTTGGCCAAGCGCTGGCTGCCGATCCTCGATTGCTTCGAAGCGGCCGGTGTCGACCTGTGCTACGAAATCCACCCCGGTGAAGACCTGCACGACGGCGCCTCTTTCGAGCGCTTCCTCGACGCCGTCGACCACCATCCCCGGGCCAACATCCTCTACGACCCCAGCCACCTGCTGTTGCAGCAAATGGACTACCTGGGCTTCATCGACCGCTACCACGCACGCATCCGCATGTTCCACGTCAAGGACGCCGAGTTCCGCCCCGATGCACGCTCCGGCGTGTATGGCGGCTATCAAGGCTGGGTCGACCGCCCCGGGCGTTTCCGCTCGTTGGGTGATGGCCAGATCGACTTCAAGTCAATCTTCAGCAAGCTCACCCAATACGACTTCAACGGCTGGGCCGTGCTGGAGTGGGAGTGCTGCCTGAAGGATGCGCAACAAGGCGCGGCAGAAGGGGCGGCGTTCATCCAGCAGCACATGATCCGCAAGACCACCAAGGCGTTCGATGACTTTGCCGGCGTGACGTCCAACGAACACTCCAACCGACGGCTGCTGGGCCTGCCCGACGCCTGAACACCGCTTCGCTTACCAAAATAACAATAAACCGGTGACCACAATGAAAGCGCGACTGAGCGTCATGATGTTCCTGCAGTTCTTTATCTGGGGCGGCTGGTTCGTCACCCTGGGCACCTTCCTCGCCAGCAACCTGGGGGCCAGTGGCGGGCAAATCGGCATGGCGTTTTCCACCCAGTCCTGGGGGGCGATCATCGCGCCGTTTATCATCGGCCTGATCGCCGACCGCTACTTCAACGCCGAGCGCATCCTGGCGGTGCTGCACCTGATCGGCGCAGTACTGCTGTACCAGTTGTACCGCGCGCCGGACTTCGTCGGCTTTTATCCCTACGTGCTGGCGTACATGGTCATCTACATGCCGACCCTGGCGCTGGTGAACTCGGTGGCGTTCCGGCAAATGAGCGACCCGGCCCAGGAATTTTCGCGCATCCGTGTGTGGGGCACCTTGGGCTGGATCGTCGCGGGGTTGGTGATCAGCTTTGTGTTCGCCTGGGATTCCCAGCAGTCGATCACCACCGGCGCGTTGCGCAACACCTTCCTGATGTCTGCCATCGCGTCACTGGTGCTGGGTTTCTACAGCTTCACCTTGCCGCCTACCGCTCCGTTGAAAGCCGAGGCGGGCAGTGGTGGTGTCAAGCAACTGCTGGGGCTGGATGCGCTGGGTTTGCTCAAGGATCGCAGCTACCTGGTGTTCTTCATCGCCTCGATCCTTATCTGTATTCCCCTGGCGTTCTACTACCAGAACGCCAACCCGTTTCTCGCGGAAATCGGCGTGACCAACCCCACGGCAAAAATGGCCATCGGGCAAGTGTCCGAGGTGCTGTTCATGCTGCTATTGCCGCTGTTCATCCAGCGCTTCGGCATCAAGGTCGCGCTGCTGGTGGGCATGCTGGCCTGGGCGCTGCGCTATGCGCTGTTCGCCTACGGCAACAACGGCGAACTGGCCTTCATGCTGTTTGCCGGGATCGCGCTGCATGGCATCTGCTACGACTTCTTCTTTGTCTCGGGGCAGATTTACACCGACGCCAAGGCCCCGGAGCGCTTCAGGAGTTCGGCCCAGGGGTTGATTACCCTGGCGACCTACGGCGTGGGAATGTTGATCGGGTTCTGGGTAGCGGGGCAGGTGACCGACCACTATGCGGCGGCGGGTGGCAGCCATGACTGGCGCAGCATCTGGCTGTTTCCGGCGGGTTTTGCGTTGCTGATCTTTTTTTGTTTTTCGGTGGCGTTCAAGGGGCGGGAGCGGGCGTGACAGGTACAGCATGGGCATCGGCCAAGCCAGCTTTCTGGTAACGTCGTTGCCCCAGTCCCCTGTTCCGGAGTAGATACCAATGGCTTATGAGATCCACATCGAGAGAGCCGAAAGCAGCACAATCGCGCCTGAAGAATGGCATTCGTTTTGCGCGAATGACCCCTCGATGAACCTCGAAAGCGAGACAGTCGGAGTCAATCCAAAGACTGGTGAAACCATCACCGTCAGCGGCAATGAAACCGCGTTCTGGACCTCTCCGGTGACGCACCAGCAGTACTACTTCGATTACCGCCGTGGCTCCATAGCGTTTGTCTACAGCGATGAGGCCCTTGCAAAAGCCAGGGAAATAGCCCGCGCCTTCTCTGCCAATATTCGGGGCGACGAAGGCGAGGCCTATTAACCCAAGGCCTGCCTGGGCCTGATGTTTCAGGTATCCTCCGCGCCCGCCAATCACTATTTTCCAAACCATGCCCGAACAAAACATGCAGGCCCTGTTGGAGTCGATCCTCGACGAAGTCCGTCCACTGATCGGCCTCGGCAAGGTCGCCGACTACATCCCCGCACTCGCCGATGTGCCGGCCCAGCAACTGGGCATTGCCGTGTACGGTAATGACGGCTCGTTCTACTGCGCGGGCGATGCCCACACCTTGTTCTCCGTACAGAGCATCTCCAAGGTATTCAGCCTGGTGCAGGCCATCGACCATGGTGGCGAAAGCATCTGGGAACGCCTGGGCCACGAACCCTCGGGGCAGCCGTTCAACTCCATGGTGCAGCTGGAGTTTGAGCGTGGGCGGCCACGCAACCCGTTTATCAACGCCGGTGCGCTGGTGATCTGCGACATCAACCAGTCGCGCTTTGCCGTGCCGATCCTGTCCATGCGCGACTTCGTGCGACGGCTGTCGGGCAACCCGCAGATCCTGGTCAACAGCGTGGTGGCCGAATCCGAAGCCCAGCACGGTGCGCGCAATGCGGCCATGGCGTACCTGATGAAGTCGTTCGGCAACTTCCACAACGACGTGGACGCGGTGCTGCACAGCTACTTCAACTACTGCGCGCTGCAGATGAGCTGCCTCGACTTGGCCAAGGCGTTTTGCTTCCTGGCGAATGAAGGCGTATGCACCCACAGCGGTGAGCAGATTCTGACCGCGCGCCAGACCAAGCAGGTGAACTCGATCATGGCCACCAGCGGGCTGTATGACGAGGCGGGGAATTTTGCGTATCGCGTCGGGTTGCCGGGCAAGAGCGGGGTAGGCGGCGGAATTCTCGCGGTGGTGCCGGGGCAGTTCACGGTGTGCGTATGGTCGCCGGAGTTGAATGCGGCAGGCAATTCGCTGGCGGGGATGAAGGCGCTGGAGTTGTTGAGTGAGCGGATTGGGTGGTCGGTGTTTTGACTGCGAAAATGAACAAAAACGAAGGCATGATTTTTCCACGTTATGGTAATAGACATTTATTGTCTATTTTAACTGAGTTAAGGTATGATGGCCTATTGCCTTTACTTGGGCGAGCCGCAGAATAACAATGCGCGCTGGGACGTAGATACACATCCCCCTATCTTTGATAATGGACTTTGTAGTCAAAAGGAGAGTTGGTTTTGAAAAACTATTTAAAGTGTGTGTCAGTCTTTGGTTTTATTTTGCTTGGCGGTTGCGCCGCACAGCAAGTACCTATCGTCGCAGTATCAAGCTTTAAAGATTCAAACGGGATTTTTCCTTCCGCTAATGTGACTCGGGAGCCACGGATCGCGACGGTGAAAGGCGCTGAGCAGGAAAGTTTCAAGTCTTCTGTTGCAAGTGTTCGCGTTTGTAATAAAGAAAGAACAGAGTGCGAAATTGGAAAAGCTAAGTTTGACAGTAATGTCACGGTTACTAGTCTCGGACAAAAAACTGCTATCGTAAATGTGGATTTTGATTACGATATTGGTGATAAGCAAGTAGTTGGCACAGCTAGCCCTCAAGGTGCAAGTGGTTATAAGACAGTTTGGACTGTTGATGGCGCTACACTGAATGGCCGAAAGGTTTTCTCAGAACGTGCGGAAATCGTCTACGGCACTTTCCATCACTTCAGCCTTCCCTATGGAGCTGAATTTGTTTTATGTGTTGCTAAACCGGGACCTAAAACTCTCAACCTTGATCCATGGGAATGCTTGCCTTAAGGCAAAGAGTTACTGCTAACCGTGCCCACGTTCGCGTGGGCACGGTTAGCGCAGTGAGTTTTATCTCGGCGCAGTTTCCGCGCATCGATCCAGCGCTTTGTCGACCAGCATCTGCACACCTTCCAGCATCCGGCAAATGCCCAGCGCCACATTGCGTTGGGTACCATCGACTTCGAACGCCAGGTGAGCGGCGATGACATTGATCGACGCCAGGTCTTGCGAGGCATTGGCCAGCAAGGTTTCTGTGTCCAGGTCCGTACGCACGGTAAACAATCCATCGAACGGTAGCTCGGCGGGTTCAGGCGGTTGGGGTTGGGCGTCAGGTTTCAGATAGTGATGAATGGCGCGGTAAGCGGCTTCTTGAAGCCGGTCGGCATGATTTGGGGGATTTGGACTGTCTTTAATCATGGTAAAGCTCCTTTGTGAATGGAGCTGCCACTATTCGCGGTCAAACGATTAGGGTGGCAGCTATACGCGGGTTGACCGACCGGCCCAAAGAACAAAACCGGCATACCCGAAGGTATCCCGCGTACAGCTGCCGCGACACAATACATCAGGCGTAAAAAAAACGCCCAAGATCGGTTTTGGCGCAGTTGTTCTATGGTTGCGGACGGTCAAATCCGGCCGCTGAATGGGCAGCGACTGCGGGAGGTTAGTCAGCCCGAGTCCGACCGACAACCTGAAACAGTTGTCGGAAAAATCCGCGCAGGCCTCCCTGTCATTGAGGAGGGTGCTGATACTATCGACGCAATCACCCATCAGTCAGAGACGGTCCATGTTGCCCAATCGTGTCGTCCAGGCCGCCGCCAAGTCGGTATTGCAGCAGCTCGTTACGCGTATCACCCCACAGTCAACCGAAGCCTCCATCGCCGAAATGGCGGCGAAGATGCTTGCGGGTTCCGGCTATCCGAAGACCTGGTATTACGACTGCCCCGCCTTCGTATTACTGGGTTCACGCAGTGCGCTTTCTGTGTCGGGCCGCGACTATCGTCCCAGTGACGAAGCGGTCGGTTTGCACAATCTGATCACCGTGGATTTGAGTCCACGCTCCGGCACTGTATGGGGCGATTGCGCGCGCTCTTTCTATGTGGAAGAGGGCGTGTGCAGGGCGGTGCCAACGGGTGCGGAGTTCAGCAAGGGCTATGAAGTAGAGCACCGGTTACACGCGATGATGCGCACCTTCGCCCGGCCCAGGACGACGTTCAACGACCTGCATGCATTCGCCAATGACCTGATCGCGTCCGAGGGTTTCGAGAACCTCGATTTCGCCGGCAACGTCGGCCACAGCATCTGCGAGCAGCGTGACCAAAGGCTCTACATCGAGGCGGGCAATCATCGGCGCCTGGAGGAGGTGACGTGCTTTACCTTCGAGCCGCATGTTCGCGAGCGGGGCGGTCGCTGGGGCTTCAAGCATGAAAATATCTATTTCTTCAGTGATGAGGGAGAGGTCTGCGAGCTTTGACGATGGCGCCGGTCTCCTGAGGAAACGCGGCGCCTTCGGGTTTTTCGCGAGCAAGCTCGCTCCTACAGGGATAGGCGGTCCAGCAGGCTGTACCACGCCACGCCTGCGCCGATGTAGAAGCGTTGCAAGCCATGCAGTGGCAACCGCTGCAAAGGCGTTACCGGGTACGCGAAGTCGGAGCGGCTGTCACACAGGCGTCCGGCCAGTTGCTGGCCGAGGCTGGTGCACAGGGCTATCCCGCGTCCGTTACAGCCCAATGCCAGGGTCAGGCCGGGTGCGGGTTCGTGGACGTGGGGCATAAAGTCCCGGGTGATCGCGATCCGTCCTGCCCAGCGGTACTCGAATTCCAGCTTGCCCAACTGCGGAAACAACAGTGCCAGCGAACGTTCCAGGTGCGCAAAATCTGCGGGCCCAGTGGGGTCGTTGAACAGTCCGCGCCCGCCCATCAGCAGGCGACCGTGGGCGTCCTTGCGAAAGTACAGCAGCAGCCGTTGGGCGGTTGAGACGGTTTCCTGCCCCGGCAAAATGCTCTCGGCCGCAGGCCCGCTCAAGGGCCGGGTAGCAACGATAAAGCTGTTGGCCGCCAGCACGCTCTGGGCCATGCCGGGCCACAAGTCGCCGCTGTAGCCGTTGGTAGCCAACACCACTTGGCCGGCCGACACCTGTGCGCCGCTGGCGGTCTGCAGCTTCCAGCCGGCGCCTGCCTGCTGCATCGCGGTCACTGTGCTTTGTCCGTGAATGCGCACGCCCGCCGCCTGCGCTGCCCGCACCAGGCCGCGCGCATAGGCCAGGGGTTGGATGGCGCCAGCGCGGCCATCCAGCCAGCCGCCGGCAAACGCCTGGCTGCCCATGCGAGCGGACACGGCGCCGGCATCCAGGCGCTGCACCGGTACCCCGCGTCGGGCCCACTGCTCGGCACGGGCATGCAGGCCCGCCACGCCTTTTTCAGAGTAGGACACCTGCATCCAGCCCTTGCGAGTGGGCGCACAGTCGATGCCATGGCGCTCGATCAGGTTGAACACCAGGTCGGCCGAGTTGGACACGGTATGGATCAGCGGCTCGGCGCGCTTGGCGCCGTACCTCTGCACCAGTTGATCCGGGTCGTATTTGAGTGTCGGGTTGACCTGCCCGCCATTGCGCCCGGACGCGCCCCAGCCGGGTTCGTTGGCTTCCAGCACGCACACGCTCACGCCGCGTTCCGCCAGGTGCAGGGCCGTGGACAAACCGGTGTAGCCGGCACCGACGATGGCCACGTCGACTTTGATGGATTCCGCCAGCGCGGGTGTCGGCGGTGCGGCGGGGGCTGTCGCTGCCCAGAGTGACTTCATGACAGGCTCCGGGTGTTGGCCGTCGGGTGCAGCACGCGGCGCAGGAAGTCCTGGGTGCGCGGCTGTTGCGGGTTGCCCAGCACTTGCTCGGCGGGCCCGCTTTCCACGATGTAGCCGCCGTGCAGGAAGCACACGCGGTCGGCCACTTCGCGGGCAAAGCCCATTTCGTGGGTCACCACAATCATGGTCATGCCTTCATCGGCGAGGGTGCGCATCACTTCCAGCACATCGCCCACCAGTTCCGGGTCGAGGGCCGAGGTCGGTTCGTCGAACAGCATCGCATCGGGCTTCATCGCGAGGGCGCGGGCGATGGCGACGCGTTGCTGCTGGCCGCCCGAGAGTTGTTCCGGGTAGGCATCGGCCTTGGCCGACAGGCCGACTTTATCCAGCAGCGCCAGGGCTTCTTCCCGGGCCTGTTGCAGCGGTTCGCGTTTGACGTACACCGGGCCTTCCATCACGTTTTCCAGCACGGTGCGATGGGGGAACAGGTTGAAGCGCTGGAACACCATGCCCATGCGGCTGCGCAGGGCGTGTACGGTCTTGCTGCCACGTTGCACGGTTTCGCCGAACACGTTGATGGTACCGCCGTCGTAGGCTTCCAGGGCGTTGATGCAGCGCAGCAAGGTGGATTTGCCCGAGCCGGACGGGCCGATCAGGCACACCACTTCGCCCTTGGCCACGTCCAGGTCGACGCCGTGCAGCACACGATGGGTGCCGTAGTGTTTTTGCAGTTGGCGAATCTCGATCATGCTTTTTTCCTCCGGCCCAGGTGCTGTTCCATGCGGCGCAGGCCATACACCAGCGGCAGGCTCATCAGCAGGTAGAGCAGGGCGACCAGGGTGTAGACGGTCATGTTCTGGAAGGTCGACGAGGCGATAAGCTGGCCCTGGCGCGTCATCTCGGCCACGGTGATGGTCGACACCAGCGAGGAGTCCTTGAGCATCATCACTAGGGTGTTGCCGTAAGGCGGCAGGGCGATGCGAAAGGCCTGGGGCAGGATCACCCGGCGCATCATCAGCACCGAGCGCATCCCCAGTGCTTCGGCGGCTTCACGCTGGCCTTGTTCGACCGCGATGATGCCGGTACGAAAGTTCTCCGCCTGGTACGCCGAATAGGCGATGCCCATGCCGATCACACCCGC
This sequence comes from Pseudomonas sp. PAMC 25886, assembly GCF_000242655.1. Taxonomy (NCBI): domain Bacteria; kingdom Pseudomonadati; phylum Pseudomonadota; class Gammaproteobacteria; order Pseudomonadales; family Pseudomonadaceae; genus Pseudomonas; species Pseudomonas sp. PAMC 25886. Next base: position 306,836 of record NZ_AHHC01000050.1, on the reverse strand, counting down.
CTGGAACGCGCTGAGGTGCACGCCCATGTCCGGCAGCACGAAGTAGATGTAGAACAGTTGCACGATGATCGGCAGGCCGCGAATCACGTTGATCACCGTGCTCGCCGCCCACGACAGCGCCTTGATCGGCGACAGCTTGAGCAACGCCAGCACCAGGCCGATGGCGCTACTGAGCAGGAACGACAGCACGGTGATCTGGATCGTCACCCAGGCGCCCTGAAGCAGGATCGGCAGGAAGTCCCGGGCGTTCCGCAGGAATTCAGCCGGGTTCATGGCTGCACCTGGGCATCAAGCCCCCACTTCTTCAGGATCGCCTCCAGGGTACCGTCAGCCTTGATGCTGGCGATGGCCTGGTTCAGGCGTGCGAGGGTTTCGCTGTCGCCCTTGCGCACCACCAGGCACACCTCGCCGACGTTGACCGGCTTGTAGTCGGCGGCGAGTTTCACGCCTTTGAACAGCTTCTGGCGGATCTGGTACGCCACCACCGGCTGGTCGCCCACGGCGGCCTTGATGCGGCCCAGGCTCAGGTCCCGGACCATTTCACCGATGGAGTCGTAGGTGCGGATTTCCTTGAAGATGCCCAGCTTGTTGAGCATGTCGTAGAAGATCGTGCCGGCCTGCACGCCCACTACTTGGTCCTTAAGCGAACTGAGGTCGGTATAGGTTGCGTTGTCGTCGGCACTCACGATCAGGCCTTCGCCGTAGGCGTACACCGGCGCGCTGAAGTCCACCACCTGGGCGCGCTCCGGGGTCTTGAGCATGCCGGCGGCGATGAAGTCGAGCTTGCCGGAGGTCAGGGAAGGAATCAGCGCGGCAAAGTTGGTCTGCTCGATTTCGCTGGTGAAACCACCGGCCTTGCCCACGGCATTGGCCACGTCGACCATCACGCCCTGGATGCTGTTGCTCTTGATGTCGAGGAAGGTAAACGGCGAGCCGCTGGCCGTTGCACCGACTTTGTACGAGGCTGCACCGGCGGCGTGCACGGTGGCCACGCAAAGGGTGGCGCAAAGACCGAAGGCGAGGCGGCGAAACAAGGGCGAAAGACTGTTCATCGGGTTACTCCAGAAGGAAAACGGATCGTCAGTACCGCAAGCGGCTGGAGAGGAAACCGCAAGCTCTGTGCCATTTCGATTCAATAAAATCGTTTTGTGGTACAGAAAATCGACAAAATGAACCTTTCGTATCGGTATGCGATTTTAAGTGGTCGAATTTCGCAGTTTGGTGTAGAAATATCGCCACGCTTGATCGACCTGACCGCGAGTTCGCCATGTCTGAAGAACGCAACAGCTTGCACAACCAATCCCTGGAAAAAGGCCTGTCGGTGCTCAAGGCATTCAGCGCCCAGCGCCGCAGCATGAGCCTTGCAGAGGTGGCCGAGGCCGCCGGCATGACCAAAAGCTCGGCCCAGCGCATGGTGTTTACCCTGGAGAGCCTGGGTTACCTTCGGAAACACTCGCGCACCCGCCATTACCAACTCACACCCCGGGTGCTGGAGTTGGGCTTCAGTTATCTGGATGCGCATTCGTTGATTGAAGTGGCCAACCCGTTCCTCTCGGAGCTGACCCGCCTGACGGGAGAAACCTCGTGCCTGACGGAGCCTGCGGGTTACGACATGACGTACATCGCGCGCTTCGTCAGCTCGGGCTTTGTGCCGGTGCACATGCCGATTGGCTCGCGGGTGCCGATGTACTGCACGGCGTCGGGCCGGGCGTATTTGAGTGCGTTGCCGCAGGATGAGGCGTTGGCGTTGATCGAGCACAGCCAGCGGGTGGCGCACACCAGCCAGACGCTGACGGAGGTCGACAGGATCATGGAGTCGTTGCAGCAAGTGCGCGAACAAGGCTATGCGGTGAATGGCCAGGAACTGTTCCTGGGCGACATGACCATCGGCGCGCCGGTGCTGGGGGCAAATGGCCGGCCGGTAGCGGCGGTGCATGTGGTGGCGCCCACCAGTCGGTGGAGCCGGGCGGATGCGGAGAAGCAGCTGGCGCCGGCGTTGTTGCAGTGTTCAAGGGCGTTGAGCAATTCGGCGCGCAATCTTGAATAGAAATGCTATCGAGCAGACAACGCGATCAGTGTGGGAGCTGGCTTGCCTGCGATAGCGGAGTGTCAGCTCGCCCATTCGGTTCTGACCCACCGCTATCGCAGGCAAGCCAGCTCCCACATTTGATCTTCATTGTGTTTGAGGTTGGTAATCGCCCCAACAAAAAATGCGCCCCTTCGGGCGCATTTTTTTGTTCAGTCAGCTATCACCCTCAGGCAATCGCATCCCAGGCACGGTCACCGTTCTCGTCTTTAATACGAGTCGGCAAGCCCATCACGTCCAGCGCTTTCAGGAACGGCTCAGCCGGCAGTTCCTCGACGTTGGCCATGTGCTTCACATCCCACTCGCCACGGGCAACCAGCAGCGCTGCAGCCACCGGTGGTACGCCGGCGGTGTAGGAGATGCCCTGGCTGTCGGTTTCGGCGAAGGCTTCTTCGTGGCAGGCCACGTTGTAGATGAACAGCTCGCGCGGCTGGCCATCCTTGGTGCCCTTGACCAGGTCGCCGATGCAGGTCTTGCCGGTGTAGCCCGGTGCCAGCGACGACGGGTCAGGCAGCACGGCCTTGACCAGTTTCAGCGGCACGACTTCCAGGCCTTCGGCGGTAGTGACCGGTTTTTCGGAGAGCAGGCCGAGGTTTTTCAGCACGGTGAACACGTTGATGTAGTGTTCGCCGAAGCTCATCCAGAAACGCACGTTGGGCACGTCGAGGTTTTTCGACAGCGAGTGCACTTCATCGTGGCCGGTCAGGTACAGGTTCTGCGAACCGACCACAGGCAGGTCGTCGGTGCGTTTGACTTCGAACATGGTGTTGCTGGTCCACTGGCTGTTCTGCCAGCTCCACACCTGTCCGGTGAATTCGCGGAAGTTGATTTCCGGGTCGAAATTGGTGGCGAAATATTTGCCATGAGAGCCGGCATTGACGTCGAGAATGTCGATCGAATCAATGCGGTCAAAATGCTTTTGCTGCGCCAGCGCTGCATAAGCGTTGACGACACCCGGGTCGAAGCCCACGCCAAGGATGGCCGTGATGTTCTTCTGTTTGCACTCTTCCAGGTGGTTCCATTCGTAGTTGCCGTACCACGGCGGGGTCTCGCAGACCTTGCCCGGCTCTTCGTGGATGGCGGTGTCGAGGTAAGCCACGCCCGTGTCGATGCAGGCACGCAGTACCGACATGTTGAGGAACGCAGAACCTACGTTGATGACGATCTGCGATTCAGTCTCGCGGATCAGTGCCTTGGTCGCTTCCACGTCCAGAGCGTTCAGCGCGAAGGCCTGGATATCGGCGGGTACCTTGAGGCTACCCTTGGCCTTGACGCTGTCGATGATGGCCTGGCATTTGGAGATGTTGCGCGACGCGATAGCAATACGACCGAGTTCGTCGTTGTGCTGCGCGCACTTGTGGGCCACCACCTTGGCGACACCTCCTGCACCAATGATAAGAACGTTCTTTTTCAATTGCTTTATCTCTCCTTTATCTGTCCGCTTTACGAAAGGCTGGACAGGTAGTCGTCGTAACCAAATTCACGAACCACTTCGACTGTACCGTCGAGTTGTTTCACTACGATGGACGGCATTTTCAGGCCGTTGAACCAGTTTTTCTTGACCATGGTGTAGCCTGCCGTGTCGATGAACGACAGTCGATCGCCGATGGCCAGCGGCTGATCAAATTGGTATTCACCGAAGATGTCCCCGGCCAGGCACGACTTGCCGCACACCATGTAGGTGTGTTCACCGTCGCTCGGTGCCAGCTTGGCGTTGAGGCGATAGATCAGCAGGTCCAGCAGGTGGGCTTCGATGGAGCTGTCTACCACGGCGAGGTTTTTGCCGTTGTAGAGGGTGTCGAGTACGGTCACTTCCAGGGAGGCGCTGTTGGTGATCGCCGCTTCGCCGGGTTCCAGGTACACCTGCACGTCGTACTTCTGCGAGAACGCCTTGAGGCGCTGGCAGAAGGCGTCGATGGCATAGCCTTCACCGGTGAAGTGGATGCCGCCGCCGAGGCTGACCCAGTTGACCTTGTGCAGCAGCGCGCCGAAGCGTTCTTCGATGGTGTTGAGCATCTGGTCGAACAGGTTGAAGTCACCGTTCTCGCAGTTGTTGTGGAACATGAAGCCTGTGATCTGCTCGATCACGCCTTCGATCTTCACCGGGTCCCACTCGCCCAGACGGCTGAACGGGCGCGCCGGGTCGGCCAGCAGGTAGTCGGAGCTGCTCACCTGCGGGTTGACGCGCAGGCCGCGGGTCTTGCCTTCGCTGCGTTCGGCAAAGCGCTGCAGCTGGCTGATGGAGTTGAAGATGATCTTGTCGCAGTTATCCAGCATCTCTTCGATTTCATCGTCGGCCCAGGCCACGCTGTAGGCGTGGGCTTCACCTTCGAACTTCTGGCGACCCAGCTTGAGCTCGTACAACGACGACGAAGTGGTGCCGTCCATGTATTCCTGCATCAGGTCGAACACCGACCAGGTGGCGAAGCATTTAAGGGCCAGAAGAGCCTTGGCGCCGGACTGTTCGCGCACGTAGGCGATCTTCTGCATGTTGACCAGAAGCTTCTGTTTGTCGATGAGGTAGTACGGCGTTTTGATCATTTTCAGAGCCTGCGGCGGTGCCTGCCAAAAAAGGACACGCATTGTGCCCGCACTTGGGACAGATCGAAAGGTTAGTCAGCGGAATTTGCTGGCCCGGTTATAAGCTGGCCTGTGAATATGACAGCCTGTGGGTATGATGAGCCGCATTGCAAACGGATCCCGGCTTTGGCGACGAGAGGTGAGAATGGACGCATGGACACTGCATTGGCTGGAAGCTTCGGGGAGCCTGGCGGAGTTTCGCCCTGAGCTGATCCGTGAATTTGAGGCCGCCTACGGGGCAATTGCCGAGCTGATGCCGCCGCCGTGCCTGGATGTCCTGATCCAGCGATTGCCTGGGGAAACCCTCCCGGAGCTGGGCCTGGTCGGCCGCGCTTATCGCAGCACGATGTTCAGCATGACCCTTGACCCCGACAACCCGAATTTCCTGGCCAGTTTGCGCAGTGGCTCGCTGCGTCGGCATGTGGTGCATGAGGTGCATCATTGCCTGCGCATGGCGGGGCCGGGTTATGGCTGGACGCTGGGTGAGGCGATGATCAGCGAAGGGCTGGCCGGGCAGTTTGTGCGGCGGGTGCTGGGCAGTGAGCCGGAGCTGTGGGAGAGGGCGCTTACACCCGAGGCGTTGCTGGGTTCGCCGGTAGAGCTCCAGCTTCTGGAGGCCACGTATTACGACCACAGTGAATGGTTCTTCGGCACCGGGGCAAGGCCCAGGTGGTTGGGGTACACGCTGGGTTATCAGATGGTGGGTGACTGGCTGGCGAAGCAAGGCGAGGTGGACGCCGCCACATGGGTCAACGTGCCCGCAAAAGACATACTCGCCAACGCCGCCAAAGAGGGGCAGGTGGCCTGACCATCCAGCAACATCGGTCCCCTGTGGGAGCCGTCGAGCTTTAGCGAGGCCGCGAAGGCGGCGGCACAGCCGATAAACAGGCTGCCTGACACACCGCTATCGCAGCCTCGCTAAAGCTCGACAGCTCCCACATAAGACTTTCAGCGGATGACAAAAACCCATCCACGCTGACATCAAACCGTCATCTCCCCATCGCCTGACTGCCACATTCCCCCGTTACTGTCCTCGCCAATGAGATCGATCTCAAGCGAGTGACAATGACAGATTTGAAAGACGTAGCCCGGCTCGCTGGCGTATCCCGCGCCACCGCCGCGCGCACCTTCGCTTCCCCGGAACAAGTGCGCCCGGCCACCCGCGAGCAGGTATTCGCCGCCGCCCGCGAGCTGGGTTTCAGGCCCAACCTGCTGGGCCGCCAACTGCGCCTGCAAACCACCCAGCTGATTGGCGTGGTGGTGCCCAACCTGCTGAACCCGGTGTTCGCCGAGCAGTTCCAGGCCATGGAGCGCGCCGCACGCCAGCGGGGCTATAACCTGCTGCTGGCGACCACCGACTACAGCGCCGAGCGCGAAAGCAGCGTGGTGGAAGAACTGCTGCGTCAGCGCGTCGATGGCCTCGTGCTGACCGTTACCGACGCTGAAAGCAACAGCGTGCTCCACAGCCTGGCCACGGAAGAAACCCCGTTCGTGTTGGCCTACCACCAACCCGACAACTCCAACTACAGCGCCGTCTCGGTGGACAACCGCGCCGGCATGGCGCTGGCCACCGGTTATCTGCTGGACGCCGGCCATCGCCGCATCGCCATGGTCGCCGGCCCCGCGTTGCAGTCCGACCGGGCGCGCCTGCGTTACGCCGGGTATTGCGATGCCATGGGCGAGTACGGCCTCGACAGCCGACCGGTGATCGAAATGCCGGCCCACACCCAAGCCGAATTCGCCGCCATCGAGCCCTTCCTGCAAGGCTCGCAGGCGCCCACCGCACTGGTGTGTTCCAACGATTTTCTCGCCATCAGCCTGATCGCCGAACTGCGCCGCCATGCCTGGAACGTACCCGAACAACTCTCGGTGATGGGCTTTGACGGCATTTCCCTGGGCACCCAGATGCACCCGACGCTGTGCAGCGTGGTGCAGCCCATCGCGCTGTTGGCCAGCACCGTGATCGACCAACTGCTGGCGCAAATCGCCGGCAACGCCCCGGTTTCCCATTGCCTGCCGTGCCATATCCGGCCGGGCGAAAGCACCCAACCCCATAAAGGAGACGCTTGATGAGCATGCTCAGTAAAACCCTGGCGGCATTGCTGCTGTGCGGCGCGGCCAGCCTGGCCCAGGCCGCCGACACCGCGATTTGCTACAACTGCCCGCCAGACTGGGCAGACTGGGGCACGCAACTCAAGGCCATCGCCACGAGCACCGGCGTGCAGGTGCCGCTGGACAACAAGAACTCCGGCCAGTCCCTGGCGCAGTTGGTGGCCGAGAAAGCCGCGCCGGTGGCGGATGTCGTCTACTACGGCGTGACGTTCGGCCTGCAAGCGCAAAAGGCGGCGGTGGTGGAGGGCTATAAGCCCAAAGGTTGGGAACAGATTCCCGCCGGCCTGAAAGACCCGGACGGCCAGTGGTTCGCGATTCACTCCGGCACCCTGGGCATCATGGTCAACGTCGACGCATTGGGAGGCCTGCCAGTGCCGCAAAGCTGGGCTGACCTGCTCAAGCCCGAATACAAAGGCATGGTCGGCTACCTCGACCCATCCAGCGCCTTCGTCGGCTACGTCTCGGCGGTGGCGATCAACCGCGCCATGGGCGGCGACCTCGACAACTTCGCCCCGGCCATCGACTACTTCCAGAAGCTCTCGAAAAACGCCCCCATCGTGCCCAAGCAAACCGCCTATGCACGGGTGCTTTCCGGTGAGTTGCCGATCCTGGTGGACTACGACTTCAACGCCTACCGCGCCCGCTACAAGGACAACGCCAACGTCGCCTTCGTGATTCCCAGGGAAGGCAGCATCAGCGTGCCTTATGTGATGAGCCTAGTGGCGAACGCACCGCACCGCGCCAACGGTGAAAAGGTCCTGGATTTCGTGCTGTCCGATGAAGGCCAGGCACTCTGGGCCAAGGCCTACCTGCGCCCGGTGCGGCCGGTGAAGATGCCAGCGGACGTTGCCGCGCAGTTCCTGCCAGACGGCGACTACGCCCGCGCCGGTGTGGTGGACTACCAGAAAATGGCCGCCGTGCAGGAAGCTTTCGCCGCGCGTTATTTGAGTGAGGTCAAGTAAGTGAAGGCACTCTTGCGGCCAAACCCCGCCTGGGCCCTGGCCCCGGCGTTTGCGGTGCTGCTCGCCTTCTGGCTGTTGCCGCTGGCGCACTTGATCGTGCTGGGTGGCGAAAGCCGCGACAGCCACGGCAGCGGTTACTGGCAAGTGCTGAGCAGCGCGCAATACCTGGGCAGCCTGGCGCAAACCTGCGTGCTTGCGGTGCTGGTGACGTTGGCGGCGCTGCTGGTGGGCGGCATCACCGGTGTGTTTCTCGCGCGCCAGCAATTTTTCGGGCGTTCGGCGCTGGTGGCGTTGCTGACATTTCCCCTGGCGTTTCCCGGCGTGGTGGTGGGCTTCCTGGTGATCCTGCTGGCGGGCCGCCAAGGCTTGTTCGCCTCACTCGGGCTTCAGCTGGCCGGTGAGCGCTGGATCTTTGCCTATTCGCTGGCGGGGCTGTTTGTCGGCTACCTGTACTTTTCGATTCCACGGGTCATCCTCACGGTAATGGCGGCGTGTGAAAGCCTCGACCGTAGCCTGGAGGAAGCCGCCCACTCACTGGGGGCCGGGCATTGGCGGGTGGTGTGCGATGTGATCGTGCCGGGCCTGGCACCGGCGTTGGCCTCCTGTGGGGCGATCTGTTTTGCCACGTCCATGGGCGCCTTCGGCACAGCGTTCACCCTGGGCACGCGGCTGAACGTGACGCCGGTCGCCATCTACAACGTGTTCACCAATTACGCCAATTTTGCGGTGGCGGCGGCGCTCTCGGTGGTGCTCGGCGCGGTGACCTGGGCCGTGTTGCTGCTGACGCGGCGCCTGGTGAAAAACGCGGGGACGGTCCTGTGAAGCGCTCATCGCTGTTTGTCATCCAGCTGCTGTTTACCTTGCTGGTCTGCGCCTTCATGTTGGTGCCGGTATTGATGTCATTGCTGGCGGGGCTGACGCGCAATTTCTTCGTCGGCCTGTCCAGCGGGCTGACCTTCGACTGGTTGATCCAGGTGTGGCAGGCCTACTCACCGACGGTCTGGCTCTCGCTGCAACTGGCCCTGGCCTGCGCGGTGTGCGTCTGCGTGATCGGCGTGCCGGCGGCATACGCCCTGGTGCGCATGAACAACCGCTTCAGCCGCGCCTTCGAGGAGTTGATGGTGCTGCCGGTGGCGATGCCTGGCCTGGCCAGTGCGCTGGCGTTGTTGCTGACCTACGGCCAGTTCGGGCAGTTTCGCAGTAGCTGGCTGTTCATCCTGGTGGGGCATGTGTTGTTCACCTTGCCGTTCCTGGTGCGCCCGGTGATGGCGGTGATGCAACGCCAGCAGTTGCCGGTGCTGGAAGAGGCGGCGGCCAGTCTGGGAGCGGGGCCGATCAAGCGCTTTTTCAGCGTGGTGGTGCCCAACTGCCGGGCGGGGATTCTCGCCGGAGTGTTGATGGTCGTCACCCTGTCCCTGGGGGAGTTCAACCTGACCTGGATGCTGCACACGCCGATGACCAAGACCCTGCCGGTCGGCCTCGCTGACAGCTATGCGTCGGCGCGCCTGGAAATCGCCAGTGCCTACACCCTTATCTTTTTGCTGATGATCGTGCCGCTGCTGATTGCGTTGCAGGCCATCAGCGCTCGACTGTCCCGTGGAGAGCGTCGATGACCGCTATCACCCTTCGCCTGAAGGGATGCCGCAAGGCATTCGCCGACGGCACCGTTGCCGTGCAGAACCTGGACCTGACCATCGAGGGCGGCGAAACCCTGGCCATTCTCGGCCCGTCCGGTTGCGGCAAAACCACCACCTTGCGCTTGATTGCCGGCCTTGAGCGTCCCGATGTGGGCCAAGTGTTTTTCGGTGACCACGACGTCACCCGCCTGCCCATCGAACGGCGTGACGTGGGCATGGTGTTCCAGAACTACGCGTTGTTTCCCAACCTGGATGTGGCTGGCAACATCGTCTACGGCTTGAAGATTCGCGGCATCGCGCCGGCGCAGCGCAACAAGCGCTGTGACGAACTGCTGGAGTTGGTGGGCCTGCAGAATCACGGCAAGCGCAGCATCCATGAACTGTCCGGCGGCCAGCGCCAGCGTGTGGCACTGGCCCGCGCGTTGGCGCCACGGCCCAAAGTGCTGTTGCTGGATGAGCCGTTGGCCGCCCTCGACGCACAGTTGCGTGAGCGCCTGCGCAGCGAACTGGACCAGCTGTTGCGCGGCCTGGGCATCACCTCGGTGTTTGTTACCCACGACCAGGGCGAAGCCATGGCCCTGGGGGATCGCATCCTGGTAATGGAGCAGGGGCGTATCGCGCAACTGGCCAGCCCCCGGGAGATCTACCAGCAACCGGCCAACGCGTTTGTCGCAGGCTTTGTGGGCAACCTGAATGCCTTTTCGGTGCTGGATCGCACGGCCCATGGCTTGACCGTGTGCGGCGGTGAGCTGCCGTGGCACGAGCCCCATCAGCCGGCCACCGTGTACTGCCGCCCCGAACACCTGCGGGTGATGGAGCGCGAAGGGCACCTGCACGGGCACCTGCTGGCGCAGTTTTTCCAGGGCGCGCAAAGCCGTCTGCTGGTGGACGTCGGCGCCCCGCAACCGCTGCTGGTGGACAGCAACGACAACCTGCTTCATGCCGTCGGCGCCCCGATTGCCCTGTCTATCGCCCCACACAAGCTGTTCACCCTGCATGCCTGAATTCAGAGAGCCTATGTTGAACCGTCCGTTTCTTGTTGCGCAGATCAGCGATCTGCACCTTAAAGCCGGCCAGCGCCTGACCTACGGAGTGGTCGACACCCTCGGTGCATTGCGCCGAGCGGTGGACCATTTGAATGCCAGCTACCCACGGCCCGATATCGTGGTGGTCAGCGGTGACCTGGTGGACTTCGGTCGCGCCGATGAATACGCCGTGCTGCACCCCGAACTGGCCCGTTTGCAGATGCCTTGTTACCTGGTACCGGGCAATCACGACCACCGCCAGCATTTGCTTGATGCCTTCCGCGATCACGCTTACTTGCCGCATGGCGCCGACGGCCCGCTGGACTGGGTGGTGGATGACTACCCGGTGCGCTTGATTGGCCTGGACTCGACGATTCCCGGTGCCCATGGCGGCCAGTTACTGGACAGCCAATTGCACTGGCTTGATGAGCAACTGGCGCTGTGCCCGAACGTGCCGACCCTGGTGGTCTTGCACCACCCGCCGTTTATCAGCGGCATTGGCCATATGGACCGCGAGCCGTTCCGTAACGCCGCCGCGCTGGAAACGGTCATCGCCCGTCACCCCCAGGTGGAGCGCCTGCTGTGCGGGCATTTGCACCGGCCGATGCAGCGACGTTTCGGCGGCAGTGTGAGCTGTGTATGCCCGGGCACGTCCCATCAAATCGTGCTGGATCTGCAGGAGGCCGCACCGGCCCATTTCAACCTGGAGCCGGCGGGTTATCTCTTGCACCGTTGGGATGAACAGCAAGGGCTGGTCAGCCACAACGGCGTATTCGGGGACTACCCGGGGCCGTATCCGTTTTATGACGCGGATGGGTTGATTGACTGAAGTCTGTTAATGCTTCTGGGCACTTAATGGTTTGGCATGAGTTGCGTGCTCATCCATTACCGGCTCAAACCCGCAGCGCAGGTAAAAGGCGGCGCCTTCTCGGGTGTCGGTAGACAAGCGCACAACACTGAACCGCTGCGCAGCGTGTTCCAGAAGCCGACTGACCAGGGCCTTGCCCACATTGCGCCCCCTGGAAGCCCGGGCGACGTACACCCGGCGTAGTCTGCCGACGTCCGGCCCGGCGTAAGGGTCATGGGACAGCCCGCCAATGGCGATCAACTGCCTGTTGCTGAATACGCCCAACAGACATTCGCCGGGTCGAGCGAAACGGTTGGTGCCGCTATGCCACTCTGCAATCAGGCGCGTTAGAAACCTGAAACCTTCAGCTATCGCCTCTGTTTCCAGTGCCTGGATTTGTTCGGGCAATACCGAGATTGCGCGTATCGACAACCCATTCGTTGGTTCACCCATTGCTATTTTCCAGCTCAAACCACCCCGCCTTGGATTCAACGCAGGAGTGCTTCTGCTTGCCAGGAAGGAAGGGTGTATCGAGTGTGGAGATCGCTATCGAAATCCAGTCGGGGTAAGCGCCGTTGGCATCAGACCAGAACAGCGACGAGCCGCAGTGTGAACAAAATTCACGAAACACACCCTCGGAAGATTCGTAAGCCTTGAGCGTTTGCAGCGAAGACGTGATGTGCACCGACGATTTCGGGGCGCTCGCGTACGTCGCAAACGCGGCGCCATGAACCTTCTGGCACTTTTTGCAGTGGCAATGAGTCACGGCTTTCAGCGGTGTGGATACTCTGTAGCTGACTGCGCCACACAGGCAGCTACCTTGGTGAAGTCCTTCCATGTTGATTCAATCCCAAGCTCAATGGAGTGACTATAACGCTCTCCCATGAGCCTGGAGCAAGTCCGGTCTCACGTATTGGTCTTCAACTTCGTCCACAACCGCGTCGCCAACCGCGCAATCGCCGGCGGCAGGTCCTCGACGATAAACAGCTTGTCCATCACGCTTTTCGGCGGGTAGATCGCCAGGTCTTCTTTTACCTCCGGGGTCACAAACTCATCCGCCGCGCTGTTGGGGTTGGCGTAGTGAATGCTGTTGCTGATGTTGGCAATCACCTTCGGTTCCAGCAGGTAGTTCATGTAGGCGTAGCCGTTCTTCTCGTGGGGCGCGCCCTTGGGCATCACCACCATGTCCAGCCACAACGTCGAGCCTTCATCCGGGATCGAGTAAGCGATGTTGATACCGTTTTTCGCCTCCTTGGCGCTGGCGGCGGCTTGCACCACGTCACCGTTGAAACCGATCACCGCGCAGATATTGCCGTTCGCCAGGTCGCTGATGTACTTGGAGGCGTGGAAGTACTGGATGTAAGGTCGGATCTTCAACAGTGCCTGCTCGGCCTTTTTGTAGTCGGCCGGTTCGTGGCTGTGGTGCGGCAAGCCCAGGTAGTTGAGGGTGATCGGCAGGATCTGCGTGGGGTTGTCGATGATTGCCACGCCGCAGGCGCTGAGTTTTTTGATGTTGTTTTCATCAAAAAACAGGCTCCAGGAATGGGTGACGTCGGTGTTGCCGAAGATCGCCTTGATCTTCTCGACGTTGTAGCCAATCCCCGCCGTGCCCCACATATAGGGGAAGCCGTACTGGTTGCCGGGGTCGTTGGTCTCCAGCTTCTTCATCAGCAGCGGGTCGAGGTTTTTCCAGTTGGGCAACTGGCTTCGGTCGAGTTTCTGGATGGCCCCGGCCTTGATCAGCCGCGACAGGAAATGGTTGGACGGGCTGACCACGTCATAACCGGTGTTGCCGGTCATCAGCTTGGACTCCAGCACCTCGTTGCTGTCGTGAATGTCGTAGGTCGCCTTGATCCCGGTCGCCTGGGTGAAACGGGTCAAGGTGTCGTCGGCGATGTAGCCGTTCCAGTTGGAAATGTTCACCTCTTCGGCGGCGTAACTGGCTGCCGGGAGCGCGCTGAGGATGACTGCCAGGGACAGACTGTTGATGTGCATGTGAATCACCTTTGTTGAGGTTTTTTGTTCTAGATTTCGGTCCGCGCTCGCACCGTTTCCACGCCCATACGCAGCAGGGCACCGATGTCGAACAGCGGGCGGGGAGGCAGCCAGCCGGGTTGCGCCCGGTGCATCACGGATTGCAGCAGCGAGGAAGCCTGGCCCGACGCCCATTCGGCGAGCAGCCGGCCCCACAGCGTGCCGCGGGCAACGCCCGAACCATTGCAGCCCGCGACGGCGTACAGGTTGTTTTCGACCTTCGCGAAATACGGTTGCCCGCTGCGGGATGCGCTCAGGTGGCCGGTCCATGTGTGGTGGATGTCTTGTTCGGTGAGCCACGGGAAGCGCCGTTGCAAGCCCTTCACATGGTGTTGGCGCCGCTGCAGCAGCTCGCCGTTGGACAGGTCGCGGGTGCGGTATTCCGCCGTATTGCGGATCATCACCCGGCGGTCCGGTGTCAGGCGCACGGTAGCGCCCAGTGGCCGGGTGGACAGCACGCCCCACGGTTCTACCGCGCCGATACGGCGGTATTCCTCGTCGCTCAGAGGGCGGGTGAGGCTGGCGCTGAGTTCCATCGGGAACGTCGCGCTGGCCTCAAGGCCCACCCGTGGAATAAAGGCGTTGAGGCACACTAGCACCTGGCCGGCTTCAATGCAGGCATCCAGGCCGTTGGCACGAATGCCGCCATTGGCCATGCGCTCAAGGCTGGTGATGTCGGTGTTCTCAAAAAGCGTGACGTTGTCGGGCAGGGCTTCCAGCAAACCCTTCACGTACTTCGCCGGTTGCAGCAGGGCGTTGCCGTTGCCGCACCAGATGGCGGCCTGGTAATGCTCGGTGCCAAGTGTTTGCGCGAGCGCCTCACCTTCCAGGAAGTGCGCTGAAGCGCCGACTGCCCGCAAGGTCGCCAGCTTGGCCTCCACATGATTGAGCTTGTCGGGATCATGCACGGCGAAGAAGTAGCCGCTGTCCCGGAAATCGCAGTCGATGGCATGGCGGGCGATGCGCTGGCGCACCTCGTCGCTGGCGGCGCGGGAGATCGAGGTGTCGACTTCGAAATCCGTGAAGCCTGCGTTGCCCATCAGTTCACTTTCAGCAGGGTGCTCATGGGCCACCACAAAACCCGAATTACGCGCCGAGGCGCCTTGGGCTGCACGCTGGCGGTCGACAATCACGATGCGGGCCTCGGGGTGCATCTCCGCCAGGTGATGGGCTGCACATAAACCGGTGATCCCGGCGCCGATCACCAGCCAGTCGGCTTTCTGCACGCCGGTCAGTCGGTCCCGGGCGGGGAGGCTTTCAGTCTGGGCAATCCAGCCACAGGTGTTTTCCATGATGATCCTCGGCTGTATGCGTGGTTCGCATGACTAAGTTCGGGCGATAGCTGGAATCTATAGGGCCTGTGGTGATACAACCAACGTTATAAAATCATCCAGCCATTCGGAAAACGCATGGAAAACATCCGTCATGTGCTCTCGTTGCAAGGCTTGCAGGCGTTGGTGGAAGTCAGCGACTGCGCCAGCTTCACCGTGGCGGCACAGAAGCTGTGCCTGACCCAAAGCGCGGTGAGCCGCAAGATCCAGCAACTGGAAAGCCACTTCGGCGTACCGATGTTCACCCGGACCAGTCGCAGCCTGCGCCTGACCGCCGAGGGTGAACAGGTGCTGGCCAGCGCGCGGAGCATTCTGGCGCAACTGAAGGGTCTGGAGGACCGGCTTTCGCCGCACAAACGCCCGTTTCGCATCCGCCTGCATGTGTCGCTGGCGGTGCGCTGGCTGCTGCCCAAGCTCAGCGACTTCTATCGCAACCATCCCGATATTTCCCTGGCGATTGAGACCGTCGCCACAGAGGTGGTTGAGCCGGCCAGTGACAGCGACGCCTATATTCTTTACCTGCCCAAACCCGACAACGAGCCTGCGCGCCTGACCTTGTTCCACGAGTCGCTGGTGCCGGTCTGCGCGCCGGGGTTGGGACCATTGGTTGCAATGGAACAGCTGGCGAACTTTGCGCTGCTGCATCGCTCGGCCGACAAACAGGACTGGATGACCTGGCTGGCGGCCAACGGTGCGCGGTCGCTGGATGATTACCGGCACATCCCGTTCAACCTCGACGAGCTGGCACTGGACGCCGCCGCGCGCGGGCTTGGGGTGGCGATGACCGACATGACGCTGGCGGCGGAGTCGATCGAGCGCGGTGTGCTGGTGGTGCCGTTTGGAGAGCCACTGACGACTGGCGGGGTGTATGCGTTGTGCTTGCAGCCATCGGCCGCCTCGCACCCGGGCTGCGGGCTGATCATGCAGTGGTTTGGGCAGCAGGCGCGGCATGCTAACGTCACCTCTTAACTTTCCAGCGTCAGCCTATCCATGAAAATGCCCGATATCGACGCCATCCAGGCGTTCGTCCTGGTCGCCGAACTCCAGAGTTTCACCCGCGCCGCCGATGCCATTGGCGGCACCCAGGCCGCCATCAGCCTGAAGATCAAGCGCCTCGAAGATAACCTCGGCCGCAAGCTGCTGGAGCGCACGCCGCGGCGGGTCACGCTGTCGGCCCATGGCCAGATGTTCCTGGCCAGCGCCCGGCGTTTGCTCGACAACTACCAGGATGCAATGAACTGTTTTGGCCCGCAGAAACGCACCTTGCGCGTGGGCGTCAGCCATCACATTGTCGGCGCCGACCTCAGCCTGTGGCTGCGACGGTTGGCCACCACCGACCCGGACGTCATCGTCGCGTTCAGCCTCGGCACCTCGCGGGACATGCTGATGAGCTACGAGCAAGGCAAGCTGGATGTGGCGATGATCCTGCGCCACGACAACCGTCGCCAGGACGGTGAAGTGGTGGGCGTCGAACGCTTTGGCTGGATGGCTTCACGGGATTTCGAATTGCGCCAGGGCGGGGCGTTGCCCCTGGCGATCCAGCCGGAACCCTGCGGCATGCGCAGCATGGTGATGGCGGCCTTGGCCGAGCAGAACCGTGCCTGGGAAGAGGCGTTTGTGGGCAGCGGCATCCTCGCGATCGGTGCTGCGGTGGTGGCGGGGATTGGCATCGGTGCGATGGTGGGGCGGATGGCGCCCAGTGGCTGCGTCGACGTGGAGCAGCGTTTCGACCTGCCGCCGCTGCCCAGTCGCGAAGTGGTGCTCTATACCGCGCAGCGGGACGCTCAGGCGCAGGCGCTGATCCGCACCTTGAGCGCTGATATTGCGGCCGACTGACCTAGAAAATCAGGCGCCCGGCCCAGGCCATCAACACGGCCAGGCTGCCGATGCCGAGGATGGCCACGCCTAGGGCGGCGAGGTGAACGAGGAGGGTGGTCAGCGGCGGATGCTGTTCCATGTGAGGGCTTCCTGGGGTGTTCGGGAAGCAAAAGTATGCTGAGCGCGTAGGCGTCAAAACAGACGCTGCCGGCTATTTCAGTGATAAGCAAAACCGAAGACTCATCCGGTCATCATGAGTGGAACTTGTGATCATCTGGAATAAAATGAGTTTGTCTCACTATCACCTCGTCCCGACAATGGCTCCCATACTTACACATTGGAGCTTTACGTCATGGCCGTTGCCCATTCCCTTGGATTCCCGCGCATTGGTCGCGATCGTGAACTGAAAAAAGCGCAGGAAGCGTTTTGGAAGGGTGAACTCGATGAAGCCGGTCTGCGCGCCGTAGGCCGCGAGCTGCGCAAGGCGCACTGGGACCTGCAAAAGAAAGCCGGCATCGAGTTGCTGCCTGCCGGTGACTTCGCGTGGTACGACCAGGTGCTGACGCACTCGCTGATGTTTGGTGTGATCCCTGAGCGCTTCCGCCCGGTCGACGGCAAAGCCACCCTGCACATGTTGTTCGGCATGGCCCGTGGCGTCAGCGACAACCGCTGCGGCGGTGCCCACGCCCAGGAGATGACCAAGTGGTTCGACACCAACTACCACTACCTGGTCCCTGAGTTCAGCGCCGACCAGCAGTTCCAGCTGGGTTGGGATCAACTGTTCGAAGAGGTCAAGGAAGCCCGCGACTTGGGCCACACTGTCAAGCCGATGGTCATCGGCCCGCTGACGTACCTGTGGCTGGGCAAGGCCAAAGGCGGCGATTTCGACAAGCTCGACCTGCTGGACCGCCTGCTGCCGCTGTACGGCCAGATCTTCCAGCGCCTGGCGGACCTGGGCGTGGAGTGGGTGCAGATCGACGAGCCGATCCTGGTCCTGGACCTGCCACAGGACTGGAAAAATGCGTTTGAACGCGCCTACAACCTGATCCAGCGCGACCCGCTGAAGAAGCTGGTGGCCACCTACTTTGGCGGCCTGGAAGAGAACCTCGGCCTGGCCGCCAACCTGCCGGTGGACGGCCTGCACATAGACCTGGTGCGCGCTCCGGATCAGTACCCGGTCATCCTCGATCGCCTGCCGGCTTATAAGGTGCTGTCCCTGGGCGTGGTCAATGGCCGTAACGTGTGGCGCTGCGACCTGGAAAAAGCCCTGGCCACCTTGCAGCACGCTCATCAGCGATTGGGTGATCGCCTGTGGGTGGCGCCGTCCTGCTCCTTGCTGCACAGCCCGGTGGACCTGGGCCGTGAAGACAAACTGGATGCCGAGCTGAAAAGCTGGCTGGCGTTTGCGGTGCAAAAGTGTGAAGAAGTCTCCGTACTGGCCCAAGCCGTGAATCAGCCTGACGCGCCAAGCGTGGTGGCCGCCCTGGCCGAAAGCCGCGCCGTACAAGCGGCCCGTGCCGCTTCCCCGCGCATCCACAAGCCGGCTGTGCAAGCGCGTGTGGCGGCGATCACCGCCAAAGACAGCCAGCGTCACTCGCCGTTTACCCAGCGTATCGAGAAACAACGTGCCGGCCTGAACCTGCCGCTGTTCCCGACCACCACCATCGGCTCGTTCCCGCAGACCGCCTCGATCCGCCTGGCGCGCCAGTCGTACAAGGCCGGCAAGTTGAGCGAAGCCGAATACGTCGAAGCCATGCACAGCGAGATTCGTCACGCGGTAGACGTGCAGGAAAACCTCGGCCTGGACGTGCTGGTGCACGGTGAAGCCGAGCGTAACGACATGGTCGAATACTTCGCCGAGCAGTTGGAGGGTTATGCCTTTACCCGCTTCGGCTGGGTGCAGAGCTACGGTTCGCGTTGCGTGAAACCGGCGGTGATTTTCGGTGACCTGAGTCGCCCGAACGCCATGACCGTGGCATGGATCCGCTATGCCCAGGGCCTGACCAACAAGGTGATGAAGGGCATGCTGACCGGCCCGGTGACCATGCTGATGTGGTCGTTCCCGCGCGAAGACGTGAGCCGCGAAGAGCAGGCCCGCCAACTGGCGCTGGCGATTCGTGACGAAGTGCTGGACCTGGAAGCGGCCGGCATCAGGATCGTGCAGATCGACGAAG
Source organism: Pseudomonas sp. PAMC 25886 (assembly GCF_000242655.1). Taxonomy (NCBI): domain Bacteria; kingdom Pseudomonadati; phylum Pseudomonadota; class Gammaproteobacteria; order Pseudomonadales; family Pseudomonadaceae; genus Pseudomonas; species Pseudomonas sp. PAMC 25886. The sequence goes on along the minus strand of NZ_AHHC01000050.1, from coordinate 288,230 downwards.
CCGCGTTCCGCGAAGGCTTGCCGTTGCGTCGGGCGCAGTGGCAGCACTACCTCGACTGGGCCACCGAAGTCTTCCGCCTGTGCGCCTGCGGTGTGCGTGACGAAACCCAGATCCACACCCACATGTGCTACAGCGAGTTCAACGATGTGATCGAGTCCATCGCAGCCATGGATGCCGACGTGATCACCATCGAAACCTCGCGCTCGGACATGGAGCTGTTGGACGCGTTCGAAGCCTTCGCTTACCCGAATGACATTGGCCCGGGCGTGTACGACATCCACTCGCCCCGGGTGCCGGACGCCTCGGAAATGGCCAACCTGCTGCGCAAGGCGGCCAAACGTATTCCGGCTGAACGCCTGTGGGTCAACCCGGATTGCGGCTTGAAAACCCGTGGCTGGCCGGAGACGGAAGCGGCGTTGATTCACATGGTGACGGCGGCGCGTCAACTGCGGGCTGAACTGGCGTGATCCAGGCACCCGGTATCACACGCCGGGTGAAGACCAAAAATGTGGGAGCTGGCTTGCCTGCGATAGCGGCGGACCCGCTTGCATCGTTGGCGACTGATACACCGCCATCGCAGGCAAGCCAGCTCCCACAGGAATCTCCAGCGCTCAACAAACCGTGAAATTGCCAGCACCGCCGATGCAGATTAGAATGCGATCAATTCTTAATTACGCTTGAGCCTCACCGCTCCGGCGCGCCCCGGTGATCGGCATGTCGTCTCCTCTCAATCTGCATATCCAGGACCTGTACTGCGAACACCATGGATGGTTGCACCGCTGGCTGGACCGCAAGCTGGGCAACGCCAGCGATGCCGCCGACCTGGCCCACGACACCTTTATGCGCCTGCTGACCCGCCAGGCCAGCAGCAACCTGGGCGCCGAACCACGGGCGTTGCTCACCCATATCGCCAAGGGTTTGATGATCGACAGTTGGCGCCGCCAGGAAGTGGAGCGCGCCTACCTGGAAACCATCGCGCACCTGCCCGAGCAGCATGTACCGTCGCCGGAAATCCGCTGGTTGATCCTCGAAGCTCTGTACCGCATTGAGGCGATGCTGCGGGACTTGCCGGAAAAGACCCGCCAGGCATTCCTGATGTCGCAGATCGACGGCCTGACCTATCAGCAGATCGCCGATGCGTTGGGCGTGTCGCTGATCTCGGTCAAACGCTACATGCGCGACGCCTTCCTGGCCTGCCTGAGCGTGGCATGAGCCAATCGATCGATCCGCTGATCCTCGGTGAAGCCGCCGACTGGATGGTGCAGTTGCAGTCCGGCAGCGCCACCGACGAAGACCGCCGCGCCATCGCCCAATGGCAGGGCCGCAGCGCCCAGCACGCGCAGGCCTGGCAACGGGCGCAGGCGATTCTGGGGGATTTCAACACAGTGCCGGCGGCGATTGCCGGCGATACCCTCAAGCGCATCGGGCGCAAGAAGCCCCTCGGCCGACGCCAGGCGCTCGGGCTGTTGCTGGCGGCAGGCCCGGCGACCTGGCTGGCGTATCGGCAGTTACCCTGGCAGCAATGGACCGCCGACCAGCACACGGCGATCGGCGAACAAAAAAACCTTACTTTGCCCGATGGCACGCGTTTGCTGATCAACACCGGCAGCTCGTTGAATATCGCGTTCTCCGAGCAGGTACGGCGCATCGAGTTGCTCAAGGGTGAAGTGTTGATCACCACCGCCAAGGACGCAGCCCACCGCCCGTTTATCGTCCAGACCCGCCACGGCACCGCCCGGGCTTTGGGCACGCGGTTCAGTGTGCGGGTGGGTGAGCAGCGCAGCCGAGTGGCGGTGACCGAAGGTGCGGTGGAGTTGCTGCCGGAGCATGCCAGCCAGGGCGTGATCGTCAAGGCGGGCGAGCAGGGCGCCTTCAGCGCAGACGGTGTGGCCGCTGTGGAGCCGTTGGACGTCAGCGCCCTGACCTGGGAAAACGGCATGCTCCTGGCCCAGCACATGCGCCTGGCGGACTTGCTGGATGAGTTGGGGCGCTATCGCGCCGGCGTGCTGCGCTGCCATGACTCGGTGGCCAACCTCACCGTGTCGGGGGCGTTTTCCCTGCGCGATACCGACGCCAGCCTGCACCTGTTGCAGGAAACCTTGCCGGTTAAGGTCAGCAGCGTCACCGGGTATTGGGTGACGGTCGAGCCGCGCTGAACTTTTTTCAACGTTCGCTGATACCTTTTTCGTTGTCGTTCGGTGTAGGGGAGAACCCTCAACTTTGCGCCGCGCCGACAGGAATGCCCATGACCGCCAGATCGCTCCCAAACTGCCCCCGCCCCCTGAAAGCACTGAGCCTGGCAGTCGCCCTGGCGGCCATCGTGCCGCTGCAAAGCGCCCAGGCAGAAGACGCGGCGCAAAGCAGTGCGGCGCGCAGCTATCACCTCGCGCCGGGGCCGCTGGGGAATGTGCTGGCGCAGTTTGCAGCGCTGTCCGGGGTGCCGTTGTCGTTCGATTCCACGCTGCTCAACGATCAACAAAGCCCGGGGTTGCAAGGCAGCTACAGCGCGCAATCGGGCTTTGCCCAGTTGCTGCAGGGCAGCGGTTATACCCTGCAGGGCACCGGCGCCAATGGCTACACCGTGGTGCCTCAGGCCAGCGGTGGCGCATTGGAGCTGGGCGCCACCACCATCAGCGGCGAGGCGAGCGGGGCGCAGGCGGACACGTACGGCGGCGGCCAGGTGGCACGTTCGGCACGCCTGGGCGTACTGGGCAACCGGTCCATCAGCGACGTGCCCTTCAGTGTGGTCAGCTACACCTCGAAAACCATCGCCGATCAGCAGGCGCGAACAGTCGGCGACGTGCTGCTCAACGACGCCTCGGTGCGCCAGTCGGCGGGGTTCGGTAACTTCTCCCAGGTGTTCACCATTCGCGGCCTGCCGCTGAGCACCGATGACATCGCCTTCAACGGCCTATACGGCGTGCTGCCCCGGCAGATCATCACCACCGAAGCCCTGGAGCGGGTGGAGCTGTTCAAGGGCCCCAACGCGTTTGTCAACGGCGTGTCGCCCTCGGGCAGCGGGATCGGCGGCAGCGTCAACCTGGTGCCCAAGCGCGCCGAAGACACGCCAACCCGCAGCGTCACCCTCGATTACGCCAGCGACAGCCAGGCCGGCGGCCACCTGGACCTCGGCCAGCGCTTTGGCGAAGACAACCGCTTCGGCGCCCGGGTCAACCTGGCCAGGCACGGTGGCGACACCGCCGTGGATGACGAAAACAAAAGCTCGCAGTTGATTGCCGTCGCGCTGGATTACCGCGGCGAGCGCCTGCGGGTTTCCACCGATTTTGGCTATCAGAAAGAGCGCATCAATAATGGTCGTGCGGTGGTGTACCCGACCGGTACCCAGGTGCCCCATGCGCCGTCGGCCAACGATAATTACGCCCAAAACTGGAGCTGGTCGGAGCTGGAAGACACTTACGGCATGGTGAATGCCGAATATGATTTGAACGATAACTGGACGGCCTACGCCGCAGGCGGCGCCAAGCACACCCGGGAGAACGGCCAGTATTCATCGTTGTATGTCGGCAACGATGGCAGCGCCAAGGTGGGCTTCCTGTATTCGCCCCACGACGAAGACAACAAAAGCGCAATGGCCGGCTTGAACGGCCACTTCGCTACCGGGCCGGTGACCCATCAGATGAACCTCGGGCTGTCGGGGATCTGGGGCGAGCAACGCTCGGCGTATGAGGCGATCCTGGTGGCGAACCGTCAACCCGGCAACCTGTACAACCCGACGCAAACACCGCGGCCGACCAACACCTATTTCGGCAGTGATATTCACGACCCGCGTGTTGTGGGCAAGAACCGGATCAAGAGCGCGGCGGTGTCCGACACCCTGGGCTTTATTGATGATCGGGTACTGTTGACCCTGGGGGTGCGGCGCCAGACGATCGAGGTGGACAGCTGGAACACCGCCTCCGGTGTGCGGGGCACGCCGTATTCGGAGTCCATCACCACGCCGGTCTATGGCCTGGTGATCAAACCGTGGGAGCACGTGTCGTTCTACGCCAACCGCATTGAAGGCCTGGCGCAGGGCCCGACGGCACCGCTCACGAACGTCACCAACCCCGGCGAAGTATTCCCGCCCAAGCGCAGTAAGCAGACGGAAGCCGGGGTCAAGCTGGACTGGGAAAACTACGGCGCCACCCTGGGCGTGTATCGCATCGAACAGCCGAACAATGCCACCACCCGCTTCCCGGGGCAGCGGCTCGACACCTTTACTGTCGACGGTGAGCAGATCAACAAAGGCGTAGAACTCAACGTGTTCGGTGAGCCCATCGACGGCCTGCGTCTGCTGGCCGGCGCTACCTGGATGGACACCGAACAGAAGAACACCTCCAACGGCGCCACCGACGGCAACCGCGCCGCCGGCGTGCCGCGCTTCCAGTACAACGTCGGTGCGGATTGGGACGTGCCGGGCCTCCAGGGCGCGGCGGTCAGCGCACGGATGCTGCGCACCGGTGGCGAATACGTCAACGCCGCCAACAGCCTGAGCATTCCGGCCTGGACCCGCGTCGACCTGGGCGCGCGGTATGGCTTCAAGGCCGACGACAAGTACATCACCTTGCGCGCCAACGTGGAGAACGTGGCGAACAAGGCGTATTGGTCGTCGGCGTCGACGGCCAATAACTACCTGACCCAGGGCGAGCCGCGGACCGTGAAGTTATCGGCGACGGTGGATTTCTAAGCCGCCCAAACCTATGAATACCTTGTGGCGAGGGGAGCTTGTTGTGGTGAGGGGGCTAGTTGTGGCGAGGGAGCTTGCTGTGGCGAGGGAGCTTGCTCCCGCTGGGCTGCGAAGCAGCCCCCAAAAGGCCCCGGTGTTATTCCAGGTGGATCGCAGTTTACCTTATTGGGGCCGCTTCGCAGCCCAGCGGGAGCAAGCTCCCTCGCCACAACAACAGCGCCAAAAGGTCAACCCGCCTTCACTTCAATCCGGTCAAACCCCTTGAGGCGATACAGCATTACCGAGATCGCCCAACTGGCCACAAAGATCCCGATGATCATGTAGCCCAGCATCCCGAAGCTGTCGTTCAGCGCGCCGATAAAGCCCCAGAACGCCCCCTTCAAATCCAGCTGGTCACCAATCAACCCCAACGCTTCGATACTGCCGATCACCACCGCGACCACTACCGACACCAGCGTAATGGTCATGTTGTAGTAGATCTTGCGGATCGGCTTCATGTACGCCCACCCATATGCCCCCAGCATCAGATGACCGTCGAGGGTGTCCACCAGGGACATGCCCGCACTGAACAGCAGCGGGAACACCATGATCGCCCATGGCGACAGACCTTGAGAGGCCTGTGTCGCAGAGATCCCCAGCAGCCCGATCTCGGTGGCGGTGTCGAAACCCAGGCCGAACAGGAAACCCAGCGGGTACAGGTGCCAGCTGCGGCTGATCAGGCGAAACACCGGGCGGAACAGCCGCGCCATAAAGCCACGGTCTGCCAGCAACAGGTCAAAGTCATCCTCCACGTACGCGCCGCCCTGGCGCACATGACGCCAGGCCTTGTAGATCGCGTGCAGGATCACCAGGTTCATCAAGGCGATCACCAACAGGAACGAGGCCGAGACCGAGGTGCCGATCACTCCGCCTATGGCTTTGAACCCTTCAAACCGGTCCTGCATCGCCGACGCCGCAAACGCGACGCCAATGGACGCCAGCACCACCACAGAAGAGTGCCCCAGGGAGAAAAAGAACCCGACCGCCACCGGGCGTTTGTTTTCCTGCATCAGCTTGCGGGTGACGTTGTCGATGGCAGCAATATGGTCAGCATCCACCGCATGCCGCAGCCCGAAACCGTAGGCCAGCAGCGCGGTGCCGAGCAGCACCGGATGATCATGGAACGCCACCAGCGCCCAAACCCAGGCGGCCACGTTAATGCCGATCAATACCCCGTAGATGCCAAACAGCTTGGCGCGAACCTGGGTGTTGGAGTCACTGAAAATCTGGGCGAGGCGTAGGATCATCAACAATACCTTTGTGCAGTAGAAACATTCAGACACATTCCGAAACTTTAAAGGTTTTGTTTAGAGTGATGATGAAATTTGGGGCGTGAGTGAGGAGAGGGGTGTGACGACGATGGAAAATGGATCGCGGGCGGTTATTGAGTTCTGGAAGCAAGCGGGGCCCAAGCTTTGGTTTGCCAAGGATGAGGCGTTTGACCAGCGCTTTCGGGAGGCTTTTTACACGTTGCATTTACAGGCGGCCCGGCGTGAGCTGGAGGGCTGGATGCAATCACCTGAAGGCGCGCTGGCGTTGCTGTTGCTGCTGGACCAGTTCCCGCGCAATACCTTTCGTGGCACGGCGCATATGTTCGCCACCGACCCGCTGGCGCGCCTGTATGCACGGCAAATGGTCGAGGCGGGGATGGACACGTTGATTGAAACCCCGTTGCGGGCGTTTTGTTATTTGCCGTTCGAGCATTCTGAAGACCCCGAGGATCAGCAATTGTCGGTGGCGCTGAACAAGGAACTCGATGCCAATACCTATCACTGGGCAAAAGAGCATGCCCGCATCATCGAGCGGTTCGGGCGCTTTCCCCATCGTAATGAGGTGCTGGCCAGGGTCACGACAGAAGAGGAGCGGGTGTTTCTGGAGAGCGGTGGCTTTTCGGGCTAGGCCTCTGATTCGGCCACGATGTCCCTGGCGCCCGCCTGGCGAAAACGCCGAACACCTTTGAGATCGATCGCCCAACGCAACGCTTGCGTCGCCGACGGGCGTTCGCCGTGGGTGATTGCCGCCTCATCGGTGGCCAGTTTACCGAGGTAGCCCTGCTGGCCGCCGCGTTCGCTCCAGTAGTGGGTGTGGCTGAGCCAGGACCTGGCCAGCCAGCCTTTCCACTTGCCCACGGTGACCGGCAGGTCCAGCACGCCGGCGCCCATCACCGGGCTGACCGGGCCGCCGACGATGTCGCCAAACAGGCCCATTGGCGCAGGGAAATAGAGGTTGGTCCAGCGGGTCACGGCGAACGCGGCGGCGTGGTGCAGGTACAGCGGTGAAAAGGGGCGCTGGCCCACCGTGAGGGAAAGCCGGCCGCTGTAGCCATAGCCCTTTTCGTCGAGTGTGGGCGGGCAGGCGGGCGCTTCGCGGCGTTCGATGCGGCGCTGGAAGTCGCTCACGCTGCGGCCCAGCAGCAGGCTGGCGTGGGCCATGGGGCTGCCGACGGTGACGAGGTCGGTGATGCGCCACGGGTTGCCGAGGTTGCGTTGTTCGATAAAGGCTTCGGCCTGTTGCTCGCGAAACCGGAGCAGGCTTTGCAGGCGACCGTCGAGGGCGTTTCCGGCCTTGGGCAGCGTGTCCTGGACCACCGGTTGCAGGCGCTCGTGGTTGGCGTAGCGGTCGGCGAGTTCCGGGCTGTTGGGGTGCAACTGGTCGTGATGTTCGTGCCACAGGTAGCCGACGATGTCGTAGGCAATCACGCTGCCCAGGCTGTGGCCGACGACGATGATGCGGTCGTAGTCGCCCTTGTCGTGCAGGGCCCGCAGCAGGTCGACGCCATCGGCGCGGATCTGTTCGCGCACCGCCACGTTCTGCGGGTTGGGGCTCAGGTAGCGGGCGGCGTCGCCGAGGTACGACAGCGCCGAGTACTTCAAGCCCAGGCCGATCACCGCCAGCAGCACCGGGATCAAGGCAAAGGGATTGTCACTGTGGGGGAACCGGCCATACAGCGTCGCCAGGGTGCCGCTGACCAGCAGCACGAGCAGGGCCAGCACGGTCCAGCGGGTGGCGCGCCAGATCGGCACGATAGCGGTGGGAATATCCCGGCGCGGGCGCTTGAAAATATCCCACAGCCAACTCAGCAGGTGGCCGACCTTGGTGCCCTGCATCTTGTGGGCCCAGTAGTACTCGTAGAAATCCGTGGTGTTGCGGCCCGCCGACTTCAACACGCGCAAATCGAAATTGCGCGAAAAACGGTCGGGTTTGCTCCAGTAGAACGGCGTGGCCTCGGGGGTGTCCGCCGGGATCATCGCTTCCACGAAGCTGCGCAGGGTGTCCATCGGGCGCTGCTCGCCGATGCCGTGGATGACGACTACCGCTTGTTTCATCTATTGATCGTTCCTTGATCTGTTTTTGGGTGTAAAGGGCAGGGTGGCTAGACGCCATAGTATTGCCATTATCGCTGGTATTCCAGACAGGAATGCCCCCATAAAAACCCTGCATTTCATTTGCGTCCCGGGATCTCGTAGTGTGGCGTTCCAGCCAAGGAGATCCCGTCGTGAACAATCGCTCGCTACGCCTGTACGTTGACGCCCACTTCACCAGCCCCTACGCGATGTCGGCGTTCGTGACCCTGCGGGAAAAAGGCCTGGAGTTCGAGCTGGTCACCCTGAACCTCGACACGGGCGAGAACCATTCCGAGGCGTTCGCCCAGTTGTCGTTGACCGGGCGTGTACCGACCCTGGTGCAGGGTGAGTTTGCGTTGTCCGAGTCGTCGGCGATTACCGAGTACCTGGAAGAAGTGTTCCCACAGGTCCCGGTGTACCCGGCAGAACCTCGCCAGCGGGCGAGGGCGCGCCAGGTGCAGGCATGGTTGCGCAGTGACCTGATGCCGATCCGGCAGGAACGTTCGACCCTGGTGGTGTTTTACGGGCTCAAGGGCGAGCCGCTGTCGGCGGCAGCGCAATCGGCAGCGCAAAAGCTGATCAGCGCGGCACAGGCGCTGCTGGCTGACGGGCGCGACTACCTGTTCGGCGAGTGGTCGATTGCCGACGTGGACCTGGCCGTGATGCTCAACCGGCTGATCCTCAACGGTGACAGCGTGCCCGCCAACCTGGTGGCGTACGCCCGGCGCCAATGGCAACGGCCTTCGGTCCAGGAATGGGTCAAGCAGGCACGACCGTCGCTGTAGTCACCTTCTCAATTACAAAGTGAATCCTGGTCCATGAATATACTGTCGAGTGACTCCCGCCTGCCGCTGTACCAACGCTTTCGGGATCATCTGATTGAGCAGATTGCCAATAACCACTGGCGAGCCGGGGCGGCGATTCCCCCTGAGGCGGTGCTGTCCACCCAATACCAGCTGTCCACCGGCACCGTGCGTAAAGCCATCGAGGCGCTGGTCGGTGAAGGCATCCTGGAACGCCAACAAGGTCGGGGTACGTTTGTGCGCCGCCCGAAGTTTCAATCGTCGTTGTTCCGGTGTTTCCGCTTCCAGGGCCCGGGCGGCGAATGCCAGCTGCCACAGAGCCGGATCCTGTCGGTCAAGCCGGTGAAGGCGCCGTTGTCGGTAAGCGAGGTGTTGGGGCTGGAGCCGGATGCGCCGGTGATTTGCATCGTGCGGGTGCACGTGCTGGACACCGGGCCGGTACTGGCCGAGGAAATCTGGCTGCCGCGTGCACGCTTCCAGGCGCTGTTGGACGTCGACCTGACGCGTCAGGGCTTGTTGTTGTACCCGACCTACGAAGAGGTCTGCGGGCAGGTCGTGGCGTCCGCCGAGGAAGCCCTTACCGCCGAGTCCATCGATGAGGTGTGGGCGCGCTGGCTGCAGGTGCCGGTGGGCAGCCCGGTGATGGTGATCGAGCGGCTGGCCCGGGATTACGCCGGCCAACCCCTGGAGTTGCGACGCGGCCGTGGCCATGCCGAACACTTCCGTTATCGCGTGGATATCCGCTGAGCCCGTTGCGCGCGGCTATTCGGCTTCCAGCAACACCAGCCATGTCTGTACCACCCGGCGGTCAAGGTCTTCCCAGTCGGCCATGCCCAGCACCCGGGTGGTGTTCAAACCGCGCAAGTAACCGCGCAGTTGCTGGGCGATGGCGTAGACCACTTCCGGTTCTGCGGCGTTGTGCAGCAGCACGTCCTCATAATCGACGAGGTACTCGGCAACCCGGTCGCGAAATTCCGGCAGCACGGCTTCACGGATGCGGTCGAAGGTTTTCTGATGGGGGTTCATAGGCATTCCTTATCATTTTGTGTGGGGCGGCCTGCACGACACTATTGCTCCAGATAATAGTCACCATCAAGTATTGCGAGTTCTGTTTTTCTGGAAAAGGAGGACAATTGCCCTCATCGGAAATGATGTGCAAGGACCCTGCGATGAGGACTTTTACTGGATTGGCCCTGGTGGCGTTGCTGATGAGCGGGATTGGCGCAGCTGCGTCGGCGGTGGCCGGGGGCCTGCAAGCCAGTCATTTATCGCCCATCGCCGCCAGCCCGCTGAGTTTGCAACACTCGCAATCGGTCGGCGTGCTCTACAGCGACAACACCCTCGATAACCTGCAGTACCTGGCGCGCTACCACGACATGGCGGTCAATGGTGCCAAGGGCCAATTGGACGAGGAGATTCGCCAGGCGTTTGTCGACAGCTCCGATCCGGACCTGGCGATTGACTGGCTGATGACGTCCCTGCGGCACACCTTTGCCTCGGTCACCCGTTACGACACCCTTGATGAGCTTTTGCAGGCGCATCCGGATGTGGTGGTGCTGCTCGACACCTACAACCAGTTGTTGACCCAGCGCAATGACGTGGTGGAGGCGCGGTTTGTGGCCAAATTCTATGACATTGACCTGCAATACATCGCCAAAGCCGAAGGTTCGATGCAAATGCACTTGCCTTCTGTATGGGTACATGACAAAACGGCGCCCCAGATCGCTGCACAGATTGGGCAGCAGCGCGACGTTCAGTCGAATGCATTGAAACAGTTCGATGCCTCGCTCAAGGCGTTGGTCGCCGCCGGTTAGCCCACTTCTTCTATTTTTCAGGATTTTTTATGCGCGTGTTGTTAGTGCCTGCGATGGCTTTTGCTTCTGTTTTGATGGCGGGCTGTGCGTCCGCCCCCAATGCTCCAACCCTCACCCTGCAAACCGCCAAGGAACCCGAGGCCTATGTGCAGTGCGTGGTGCCCAAGTTCGAGAAATACGAGATGACCGCCACCGTGACGCGGAACTCGCGGCACGCCCGGATCGTGGTGAGCAGCAAGATTGCCGCAGACAACATTCTGGAGGTCTACAAGGCGCAGGACGGCGGCAAGGTGTTCCTGTACGAGCGCAAGCCGGTGGCGTCGCCGTTCAAGCCGTCGCGTTTCGAGCATGCGGCGCGGGATTGCCTGTAAACACATGACCCTGTAGGAGCTGGCTTGCCAGCGATCGCATCGCCTCGGTGTATCTGATGCACCGAGGTGTCTGCATCTGGCAAGCCAGCGCCTACACTCGAGTGATTCAGCTCGGCTTTGGCTCGCTGCTGAACGTATCGACCGCCTTCACCAGGCCTTTGGCCGCCAATGCCACCAACTCACCGCCTTTTTGCGGGGTGGCCAGCGCCGGGTCCGAACCCATGCGGCCATCCGGGAAGCGGGCGCGGAAGTCGCGGGCTTCGCGGATCGGGCCCGTGTTGGCGATTTGCGGCGAGTAGTCAGCCGATTTGATCGCGTGCGGGTAGGCCCATTGGGTCACCGCGATCTCCGACGGCGTGGCATGGCTGCCGTGGCCGACCGGAAATTGCTGGTGCGCCAGTTCGTTCACGCCTTCCAGGTCCCACCAGTTGCACAGCTTCAGCGCATAACCCGACGGGCGCCCGGTGAAGCTCGCTTCAGCGTACAACTCGGAGAACGCCGCTTCGATCGACGCGATATTGCCGCCATGGCCATTGAGGAACAGGATCTTTTCGAAACCGTGGCCCGCCAGCGAGCGCACCCAGTCACCAATCGCCGCGATAAAGGTCGAAGGGCGCAGGGATATGGTGCCGGGAAAGCCCAGGTGGTGTTGCGCCATGCCGATATTGAAGGTCGGGCCGATCAGGATGTCGGCGTTTTTTTGCGCTTCATGGGCGATGATTTCCGGGCACATCCAGTCGGTGCCCAGCAGGCCGGTGGGGCCGTGTTGCTCGTTGGAACCGATGGGAATCACGATGCTGCGGCTGCGTTCCAGAAACTGACCAATCTCGATCCAGGTGGATTGATGTAAAAGCATCTAGGGGTCTCTCTCTCATCAAGCCCAGGAACACGGTGAAGTTCCTGGTGGCGTGAGCCGCATGGTGCACGGCAACGGCGAGACCATCAACCGCCTTTGACGGTGCCGGCACTCGCCATCTGGCGTGGTTTGCAGTTGAGGTAGGCCGAGGACTTCAGCCAGCGCTGGTCGGGGTACCAGGAAAACATGAACTGGCCGTCCTTGAGCTTATCCACCACCTGGCGCGCCACTTGCGGGCGCACGGCCGGGCAACCCTGGCTGCGGCCGATGCGGCCTTCGCGCTTGCTCCACAAGGGGCTGACGTACTCGGCGGCATGAATCACGATGGCGCGGTCCCGCGCACGGTCATTGAACCCCGGCTCCAGGCCGTCCATGCGCAATGAGTAGCCATGGGCGCCTTCGTAGCTCTCCTGAGTGCGGAACAAGCCAATGCTGGACTGGTAGCTGCCCTCGCGGTTGGAGAACTGCGTGGCAAAGTTTTCCCCGGATTTTTGCCCGTGGGCCACCAGGTCCCGCAGCACTAACGTCTTTTTGCGCAGGTCGAAGATCCATAGGCGACGGGCGGTCGATGGTTGGGAATAGTCGATGACGGCCAGTCGATCGGACTGTTCAAGGCCGTTTCCTACCGCGCACTGCATTGCCGTGAGGGCACTTTTAAGCACCGCGGGGTTGAGTTCTGGAGCCGCGTGGGCGAGGCTGCTATACAGAGTATGAGGTTTACCCGTGTCTGCGAGCGCAACGGTGCTCAGCGAGGCAAAGGTCGAGATGATCAGGCCGAGTCGGCAGCAAAAGGTCAGCATGTATAGAGCATCTCCGCCGTGGATGGGAGCTAAGCGATTGTTCAAAAAACACGCATGTTACTTGAGCATTTGCCTGCTCGTTGCACCGCTGGTCGCGACAGCCGAAGACCTGTTGGTGGTGTCGCCGGCCCCGGTGCAGCTGGCGCTCTCCCAATTGTCGACGGTTTGCCCCGGCCTGGCCGGGCAAGTCGACGCCCCTTCACTGGCGCGCTTGCAGGCTTTTTATCAGCAGCAGGGCGACGTGGTGCTCTGGTCGGAGGGTGAGCGTCGCACCGCGTTGCAAGCCCAACTGCTGATGCTGGCCGATGACGGCCTGGATCCGACTCACTATAGACTGCCTCCGCTGGATGCCACCGGGAACGTGCTGTGCATCGACATCGGCAGCAGCCAGCAATACCTGCAAGCCCTGCAGGACCTGCATTTCGGCCGCCTGCAGCAGTCGCGCTTCGAACCCCTCTGGCACTCGCAACCACCGGCCCAGGACCCCGACACCCAGGTGCTGGCGATGGCCGAGGCCGGCCTGCAGAACATTCCCCAAGCCTTCGATCAGGCGCGCCCCAGCGCGCCGTTATACCTCAGCCTGCGCAGTGCCTACGCCGCACTGCGCCAGCAACCGTTGCCCCATTGGGATGCGGTTGCCAGCGGCCCGCTGTTGCGTCCGGGCATGGACGATGCGCGGGTGCCGCAACTGGCGCGGCGAATGGTCAATGGCGGCTACCTGAGCAGCACCTCGTCCGGTACGCAGTACCGGGGTGAACTGGTGAACGCGGTCAAGACCTTCCAGCTGAGCCACTCCCTGCAAGCCGATGGCGTGATCGGGCCCGGTACCGTCACCGAGCTGAACATCAGCCCGGCGATTCGCCGCGAACAGTTGCGCATCAACCTTGAACGGTTTCGCTGGCTGTCCCGGGACTTTGAGCCCGAAGGCGTACTGGTCAACGTGGCAGCGGCGCAATTGAGCTTCTACCAGGGCGGCGTGCCGGTGTGGCAAACCCGCCTGCAAGTCGGCCGCGCCGACCGCCAGACGCCGCTGCTGAAGTCGCGCATCACCCGGCTGACCCTGAACCCCACCTGGACCATCCCGCCCACCATCATGCGCGAGGACAAGCTGCCGGCGATCCGCCTGAACCCCGAATACCTGCGTCAACAGAACCTGCAGGTGCTCGACAGCCAGGGCAACCCGCTGGCGCCGGAACAGGTCGACTGGTCGCGCCCCGGCAACATCCTGCTGCGCCAGGGCGCCGGCCCGCGCAACCCGTTGGGCCGGATCGTGCTGCGCTTTCCCAACCCGTATTCGGTGTACCTGCACGACACCCCGAGCCAGCCACTGTTCTCCAAGGGGCCACGGGCCTTCAGTTCCGGGTGTGTGAGGGTTGAACAGCCGCTGCAACTGCGGGACTTGCTGGTGAGCCCGGCAGAGAAGATCCGCACCGAAGAACTGCTGGCGACAGAAACCACCCACGAGTTCCGGCTCGCCACGCCGGTACCGGTGTTGTTGGGGTATTGGACGGTGCAGGTCGATGGCAAGGGCGCATTGCTGTACGCGCCGGATATCTACGGGCGGGACCCGGTGTTGATGAAGGCGATGGAAAGTGCGCTCTAAACCCTGAGCTGCGCGCTGATCACTGTCAGCGCCTCGTTGGGCGACACGTGCGCGGTGTCGACGGTAAACGGCGATGCCTGCCACGGCTCATATTCATGGGCCAATACGGATTGCCAGGTGGGCGGCGTGAGCCCGGGAATATCGCCGGTGCGTGTTTCCACCCGGCGTTGGTGTTCACGTGGGTCTGAGCAAACCACCTGGATATTCACCAGCGGCATACCCGCGCGCAGAGCGGTTTCGCGCCACGCCTGACGGCTTTCAGCCACCGGATTCACGCAATCAACCACCACCCTTTGGCCCAGAGCCAGATTGCTCAACGCCAGCGCATTGGCCACCTGATAACCGCTGCTGCCCACGCCCTGTACCAGGACCCCTGCGTCCCGGATGGCCTGCTCGATGGTGTCGATGCGCAGGTAAACAGCACCGGTCTGGACAGCAAGGGCCTTGGCAATTGTGGTCTTCCCGGTGCCGGGCAGGCCGCTGAATACGATAAGCATTGTCGATCCTTCGAATGAGTGAGTCGGCTCAGTCTAACGGACGGCTCACTTCAAATAACAAGCGCTGATCCAGTCCGAGGGTTTGGGCGCGAGCTGTTCGGCCACCGGCAAATACCGCGCGTCCAACTGCGCCGCCAGCCAGTACAGCGTATTGCTGCTTTTCGGGTTCCACTCGCCGCTGTAGCCCGGCTCGCCGACGCGGGCGCGGTCTTTGTCGAACTGCACGTGGGTGTGCACGAATTCTTCGTGGCTGCGCTGGCCCTTGGCATACGGGGCAAGCCAGTCCAGTGCTTCGCTCAGTGAGCCGCCGTGGGCGGCAGCATAGTCCAGCCAGTTGCCGCCAATGCCGTAGGGCTTGGCCGCCAACGCCGCCTGCACCAGCGGCTCCAGGTCGTAGACCACGTAGTGCAGGGCATCACGGTCCTGGAAGTCGGTGACCGAGCCGTCGGGCAGCACGTTGTCGGTGATCTGTTGTTGGAACAGCCGAAAGGCCTCTTCCAGCATCTCGCGGTCGCCCAATGCGGCGGCGGCCACGGTGACCAGCTTCACGCGGTGGCTTTGCCAGTTATTGGTGTTGGTGGCTTTCTTTTCGCCATGGAATTGCTTGATGCGCTCTATGTAGCCGTTGCCCAGGCTGGTCAGCAGCGCGCGGGTGGCGTCGCGGGTCTGGGGGCGAAGGTCGCTGGCGGTGAGCGCGTAGGCACCCATCAGCATGTCGAGGTTGGTCTCGTCGATCGGGTTGAAATCCGGCTGATAGGTGCTGGCCCAGGCGCTGAGGTAGTCGTCGACTTGCTTGAGGTAGCGCGTATCACGGCTCAGGCGCCAGGCCAGGGCCGCCTGGCGCATCACCGGCCAGTCCTTCTCGGCGGCAATGCTTTGCTCGCGGATGCCCTGGTTGGGCAGCGTGCCCTCGGTGTGCAGATGGGGCAGGGCGTCGGGCTGGTCGCCGAGGTGGCGCTGGGCGGCGGCGAGCAGCGATTTGGCGGTCGGGTTAGAAGTGGCGGGTTGGCAAGCGCTCAGCACTGAGGGCGCGGCCACCGCAGCGTGGGCGAACGAGGCGAGCAGCGCGGCCAGAACCACGGTTGTCAGGGGGCGTTGTAGCATGCTTTCTCTCGGGGATTGAGTGGCCATGGCGCAATCGCGCGACGTTAACATGAGCTTGCCGGGTATTTGATGAAATACCCATTACGTCCGTATGCTTGGGCGCAGAGACAGCTCTGGAACAGGACGCCCATGACCTTGCAGTTCGTAAAGATGCACGCCCACGGTGATGACTTCATCGTGATCGACCGGCGCGGCCAGCATGACCCGATAACGTCTGAAGTCGCCCGCCGCCTGGGGGATCGCCATCGCGGCATCGGCTTCAATCAACTGGCCGTGGTGCTCGATTGCGCTGACGCCGCCGCCCGCATTCTGTTCTGGAACCCCAATGGTACGCCGCTCGACACCTGCGGCAGCGCCACCCGTGGGGTGGCAGACATGCTGATGCGCGAAGCCGGCACCACGTCCGTGCTGCTGCGTACCAACCGGGGCCTGCTGACCTGCGTGCGCGAATCGGGGCAGCGGGTGTCGGTGGACATGGGGCCGCCGTCACTGGGCTGGGAAGCCATTCCGCTGGCGCAAGCAACGAACACCGAACACTTGCCGCTGGAGGGCGACCCGGCGGCGTGCAGCATGGGCAACCCGCACTGCACGTTCTTTGTCGACGATCTGGCGGCCCTCGACATTGCAGCCATCGGGCCGGTGCTCGAAACCCATCCGCTGTTTCCCGAAAAAACCAATGTGCACTTCGTGCAGGTGCTGGACCGTGGCCATATTCGCCTGCGCATCTGGGAACGTGGCGGCGGCATTCCGCAGGGCTCGGGCTCTTGCTGTTGTGGCGCAGTGGTCAACGGGATTCGTCGCGGGTTGCTGGATCACACCGTCGACGTGCAATGCGACGGCGGTACGTTGACGGTGCACTGGGCCGGGCACGGCGGGGTGGTATTGACGGGAGCCGTGCAAACCATTCTCCACGGCATTGTCGAGGATGCGGTTATGGGGTGCGCAATGGAAAGTGCACGCTGAAGGTTGTGCCCCGGCCCAGGCTTGAACTCACCGAAACATCACCCCCATGGGCCTGGGCGATTTCCCGCACGATGAACAGCCCCAGGCCTACGCTGCGCACCTCACTGTCCTGGTCGGCGCCACGGGTCATGGGTTCGAACAGTACGGCAATCAACGCTTCAGGAATGACCGCGCCCTGGTTATGCACCGACAACCTGCTTTCTTGCTCGTCCTGGTGCGAGGTGACCGTTATCGGGTGTTGCAGGTCGCCGTATGCCACGCTGTTCGCCACCAGGTTGCCGATGATTTGCTGGACGCGGTCGGCATCCAGGAAGGCATTGGCGCTGCCGGTGGCCTGATGGTTCAGGGTTGCCTGGGGGAAGGCCACCCGCAACTCATCGAGGCTGTCCCGGGTGACCGTGTGCAGGTCGATGACCACCGGGCTAATGCCGATGCCCTGGCCGACTCTGGCCAGGGTGAAGTCCAGCAGGTCGGCGATCATCCGCTGTGCCCGGTCGCTGGACTGGCCGATATGCCCCAGCAGTTGGCGCTCCTTGGGGCTGCGTTCGCCGCGGGCGAGGATTTCCGAGGCCATTTTGATCGCGGTGAGTGGGTTTTTCAGGTCATGGCTGACGATCGCCACCATCTGCTCGGCAAACAATGCCCGGCGCTGGGCAATTTCATAGGCGTTGTTCAGTTCGGCCTGAGCCTGCTGCAGCGCCATTTCGGCGGCGGTCTTTTCCAGCAGCAAGGCTTCGGCCAGTTTGCGGGCGTTGAGCAGTTCACGCTCATACTTGTCACGGTCGGTGGTACCGAACAGGGCCAACTCGTTGTAGACCGTGCCCGCCTGTTCATGCCGCACGCCGTTGAGCAGCACCGTGACGGTGTGCCGGTCGCGGTGCAGCAGGTCGAGTTTTACTTCGGCGATGGAACCTTGCATTTTCATCAGCGGGGCGAGATGGGTCTGATGGAAGATTCGCCCGCCCATCGTCAGCAAGTCCTGAAACCGCCGACCCTTCAATTCGCCGGCACTGAAGCCGGTCCAGTCGCTGAAGCACTGGTTGGCCTGCTCGATCGTGCCGTCTTCCCGGGTGACCACCAGTGCGCAGGGCGCGCCGTCGAACAGGCGCTGGGCGTCCGGCAGTGACAGGTCATCGGCTGGCATCGGCGCCCACCCATGGCAACAGGAAACTGTCCATGGCCGCCGAACAGGCGCCGGGTGCACTCATGTGCGGGCAGTGGCCCACGTTGTCCACCAGGCAGTAGGTGCTGGTAGGCATTGCGGTGTGCAGGTACTCGCCCACACAGACCGGTGCGATCAAGTCGTCGGTGGACTGCAAAATCAGTGTGGGGGTCATCAGGCCGGCGATGTCCTGGCGGTTGTCCGACAGGAAGGTCACTCGGGCGAAGCGCTTGGCGATTTCAGGCTCGGTGCGGCAGAAGCTGTTGGTCAGTTCTTCACCGAGGGCCGGTTGCCCGGGGGCGCCCATGATCACCGGCGCCATGGTGCTGGACCAGCCGAGGTAATTGCTGTCGAGGGTATCGAGCAACGAATGGATGTCGTCGAGGGTGAACCCGCCCGTATAGGCACCCGAGTCGATATAGCAGGGCGACGGGCCGATCATCACATGAGCGGCGACTTTCCCGGGGGACTGACGGTCGGCCAGCGCACCGATCATGGCGCTGACGGAGTGCCCCACCAGAATGACCGGGCCAATGGCGTATTCCTCAATGATTTCGCCCAGGTCGCGGGCGTAGCCGGCCAGCGAGCTGTATTTTTCCGCGTCGTACGCGCCCAGGTCGGACTGCCCCGCACCCACCAGGTCGTACAGCACGACCCGGAAGCGCCCGGTGAAGTGATGAAACAGATAACTCCACATGGTTTGATCACAGCCGAAGCCATGGGAGAACACCAGCGTCGATGGACCGTCGCCAAGTACCCTGACGTTGTTGCGTTGCTGAAGCTCCATGGGTTTCTCGTGTTGATACGGGCGGTGACGTGAGTCTAGATAGTCGATGGCGTCGGGTCACCTGTTTATCGCGTCGATAGGGTAAAGTCGGCCCATTCAGGATGAAACTTCAGGTAACAAAACATGATGGTGTTCCTACGGCAGTGTGTCCTGGGGTTGCTGGTGATTTTTTCCGGCACGCAGGTGTTGGCCGATACCGCGCCCCCTGGGCTGGTCACGGTCCCCCTGGACCAGCGGGTGATCGACCTGACCAACACCCTCGACGCCGCCAGCCAATCCCGCATGACCGGGCAACTCGCCGGCCTTGAGCAACGCAAGGGCGCCCAGGTGGCGGTGATGCTGTTGCCGAGCACCGGCGAGGCAAGCATCGAGGACTTCGCCAACCAACTGTTCCGCGCTTGGAAACTGGGGCGCAAGGACATCAACGACGGCATCCTGCTGCTGGTGGCGAAGGACGACCGCAAGGTGCGCATCGAAGTCGGCTACGGCCTGGAAGGCGTGGTCACCGACCTGCTGGCCCACCGCATTATCGAAGAACACATCACCCCGGCCTTTCGCCAGGGCGATTATGCGGGTGGCGTCCAGCAAGCCGTGGATGACCTGACGGTGTTGGTGGACGGCGGCAACTTGCCCGACGTGGCCAAGGCCGGTTTTCCTCCTGAAGCATATGCGGTGCTTCTGGCGTTTATGTTTGGCGGGGTGGTCGGCGTGCTGATGGGCGCTGAAAAACTCCCTTGGCGCCGGGCGCTGATGGCGGTGGTGATTGTCACCGTGGCGCTGGTCGCGGTGGCGGGCGGCAAAGACTGGCCGGTGTACCTGCTGTTGCTGCCCTTGTGCATGTTGATCGGCGGCGCCACGTTCGGCGCGTTGTGGCAGGCGCGGGCGGCGTTTTATGCGGTGCTGGCGCTGCTGGGCTATATCGCCGGCGTGCTGCTGACCGACCACTTTGTGCGCGACCTGTCCCTGATTCACTGGCTGGCCTATCCCATGGGCGGGCTGGTGATTCTGGGCCTGTACTTCGGCCTGTTCCTGGTGATGAAGGGCATGTGGCAAGAGAGCCAGGTTGGCTTTATCGCGCGGCTGGTGGCAGTGCTGGTGGTGTATGGGGTGGCCGGCACCTTGATCGACAAGGGCGCCACCGGATGGCTGCTGGCGTTCCCCTTTGCGTCGTTCGCCGCGCTGTTCATCTTTGCCCATGGCATTAGCGACGGGTCGGGTTCGGGCTCGGGTTCGGGCGGGAGTTCGAGTTCCTCCAGTTCAAGCTCCAGCTCCAGCAGCAGTTCATCGGGTGGTGGCGGTTCCAGCGGTGGGGGTGGGGCGTCGGGGAGTTGGTGAAACTCCCCCCGGAACCTAGGCGGGTTTGTAGGCAATCCACCCCTTGAAGCTGAAACCCGCATAGAACAGCTCGACACCTTCAAAACCTGCCGCCCGCAGCAGTGCCTCATCGTCCTCGGGCGACAGCACCGGCAAATGGCTGCTGATCGCGGTAATCGCCCGCTGGGCATCTTCGGCCGGTACGCCGGAATCCACCGCATAGGCCGCATACCGCTTCAGCCAGCGGGCTTTTTCCTCTGGCGAGGCCTGCGGGAAGCTGTGATGCGCTGCAATCAGCGGTGCCCCCGGCAGCAAGCGTCGCCATAGTGCTTTCAAGGTTTGCAGGCGCTCTTCGGCCGGGATGAAATGCAGGGTCAGCAGGCAGGTAGCAGCATCAAACGGACCTTCGGGTGCGGTATGAATATAACCCTCATGCAACTGCACCCGCGTCATCAACGGGCCCAACGTGGCTTCGGCCAGTTTCAGCATCTCGGCAGACGGGTCCACGCCCACAAACTGCCACTGGGGCTGGCTGTCGGCAAACGCCTTCAACTCCAGCCCGCCACCCGCACCCAGCACCAAGACATGGCCGGTGGCCGGGACGCTTTCGCGCAGCAGCAGGGTGGTCATGCGTTGCAGCGACTCGAAACCCGGCACCAGCCTCACCGGGCCTTCGGCGTAGCGGGCAACAG
This sequence comes from Pseudomonas sp. PAMC 25886, assembly GCF_000242655.1. Lineage (NCBI taxonomy): Bacteria > Pseudomonadati > Pseudomonadota > Gammaproteobacteria > Pseudomonadales > Pseudomonadaceae > Pseudomonas > Pseudomonas sp. PAMC 25886. Next base: position 267,394 of record NZ_AHHC01000050.1, on the reverse strand, counting down.
CGTCGGGGTCTGAAAACCAGGTCATGGTGGCTCCTGTTGGCGGGGGAAGCGATAACCCTACTGGGGCGAATTCCGGCTGGCAATTGCAGAGATGTGCAGTTGTGTTAAAACGTTGCCCTACCTGAATTAAAGAGCGCCTATCGAATGCTCCCTGACATGCTTATCCGCGCTGCGCGGCCTGAAGACGCGTTATGCCTTGGCGTGCTGGGCATGCAGGTGTTTCTCGACACCTACGCCACCGAAGGCATTCGCGATTCAATCGCCGCCGAGGCGCTGCAAGCGTTTTCGCCCCAGGCGATCGCCGCGCTGATTGCCCAGCCGGGCACGGCGATTATCGTCGCTGAGTCCAACGCGCATCTGGTGGGGTTTGCCCAGGTGGCGATGGATACGGGCCATGCGCTGATCTCGACTCCGAACGCCGCCGAGTTGCAGCGGCTGTACATCCAGGAACGGTTTACCGGCCTGGGCCTCGGCTACCGCTTGCTGCAAGCGGCGGAACAGCGTGCCGGGGAGGGCGGTGCGTCGTTGTTATGGGCGACGGTGTGGATTGGCAACGAGCGGGCCCTGGGGTTTTATCCGCGCCGAGGTTATGAACTGCTGGGTGCGCCGATTTACACGTTCCAGAATGAGAGCCATGAAAATCGGCTGTTTGGCAAAAGGCTTGGGGTTTAGCCGTCAGAGGGTTTTGCTCAGGAACACCCGGCTGCTGCCTTCCGGATCGCAGGGGAATTCACCAAAACGCACCCAGCCCTTCTTTTCGTAAAACGCCGGGGCCTGGAAACTGAGGGTGTACAGCACCGCCGAACGGCAACCACGGTGACGGGCTTCGTCTTCGAATGCCTTCAACAGGGTTGTGCCCAGGCCTGAACCACGCAACGTATCGGGCAGGTGAAACAGGTCGAGGAACGCCATCCCAAGCGTAGTTTTGCCGGTGATACCGCCGAGGATTTCACCGGTATCCGGATCCTTGATCAGCACCGTCAACGGGCGCCGATCATTGGAGCCGGTGATGTGTTCGTTGAAGGCGGCGAGGCTGCTGCCAAGGCGTTGCACGGCTTCGGCGTTTGGCTGATCGCCGACCTCAATCCGATGCGGCTTCATAGATCCATCACCATCTCATGCCACGCCATCCCGCCATGGTCAGACGCCGACGGCTGCACATAGCGATAGCCCATGCGTTTATACAAGTCCACATGCCGGTCCTTGCACATCAGGTGAATGGTCTTCTTGCCCATCGCCTGCATGCGCTGCACGAACTCCGTCATCAAGCGCGTGGAGTAGCCCTTGCCTTGCCGGGCGGGGTCCACCACCACCGACATGATCACCACATTCGGCGCGTCGGCAGAATGCCCCACCAACTCCTTGAAGGCCTCATCCGACATCACCACTTCGTTGGCGCAACCGCAGTTGATGAAACCGACCACAACGCCATCCGCCTCCAGGATCAGAAAGCCTTGCGGGTACAGGGCAATGCGCGTGGCGATCTTTTCCAGGGTGGCGGCTTCATCGCCTTCGTAGGCCGAGATTTCGATCTCGTAGCAACGGTTGGCGTCTGCGGGGGTGGCGTTACGGAAGGCGAGGGTGGGCATTGTGTTTCCTGAGGGAAAATGGAACGACAGCCCCATGATAAAGAAAGAACGCCCCGACAGCACCGCCGAACACAAACCCCCACCAACACCCCGATCCCCTGTGGGAGCCGTCGAGCTTTAGCGAGGCCGCGATGGCGGCGGTCCTGACACTATCAATATTCGCAATGCCCCATAACTAGAAAACCCGCAAATGCGGGTTTTCTCAACGCTGGAAATAAATCAGTTGGCTACAGGCGTATGCATCCCACGCTGCTCAATCACCCCAAACACATCCGCCACATCCTGGACCAGGATTCGTGCGGTTTCGGCGACAGTGTTGGTGTCTTGTTCACCGTAATCAGACACGTTGGAACAGGCCATCAGGTGCAGGTATTTGAGGGCTGCGTTGAGGCGCTCACTGATACAGGCGTGGAGATCGCAGAGAGGTGCGTCGCTATCGATGAGCAGGACGGGGGATTCAGTGGCGGTTTGGGACATGGGGGTGAAGCGGTGGGGCGGATGTTGAGTAGTCATGGTGTAAATCCTCAAGAAAGAAGAAATACCACCGTTCTGCTGCGAAACAGATTGGGTGGTAGCTGTGCGCGGGTTCGCAGACCGGACGATTTACACCAAACAACCTACGAGATTTTACTTACCGGGATAGCTGCTTTTTCCGTACATAGTGAAAGGTTATGAGGGCAAGACATAAAATCCACTCGACAAAGTGATGGCAATTCGATAGCTTTCTAATGCGGTTCGCTACTACGTATATCTTTAAAGTTTGTGGTTTTCGGGAATTATAAATAATTCGTATTTATATGTGTGGCAAATAAGAAAAGGGACTTTAGTGTGGATGAGATTCGAATCGAAAACTTGAGAAGTCTCAAGGATACAGGATATATAAAACTAAAGAGTATAAATGTTTTTCTAGGTCAAAATAGCTCTGGGAAAAGTACCTTTGTTAGGGCGTTTCCACTGTTGAAGCAAAGTTTTCAAGAAAAAACTAAGTCAGGTGTGTTGTGGTACGGAAAGTATGTTGACTTTGGTTCTTTCAAAGAAGCTACTTGTAATTCGGCAGGTGCGGGTCAGAAGACGATAAATTTCACGTTCGTCATAAACGACTTGCAGGTTAAAAAAGAGAGTCCTTTCTTTTTTAATCATAAGTCTTTAAGTAAGAAGTCGGCTTTAATAAGGCCGGGCAGGGTAGAGATAACTGCGAAAATTTCCAAAGATAATCAGCGGCATTCGGAATATAGTCTAAAAATACAGAAGCATGCTATTTCTATCGCTATTGCTGGTGGCATTAATCTCGAAAAATTTGAGGTTGATGGACTCGATTTGTTAAGCAAGGCGAATTTTGGTTATGCATTCTATCTGCACTATGGGCTTCTACCTATTTTACTGCCACAACATTCTCCTGAATCTTCTATTCTTGACGAAGATTTGCAAAGCGAACTTCTGAAAGAGTTTGGTTATTTTGAAGGCGTCAGTGAAAAGACTCTTGATGGATTGGGCTATGAGGATTGTGCTGATGTGTTGGTGCTATCAAAAGCACTAGGAGTGCCATCTGAATTAATTACACAGGATACGCTTCTCCAGTTTAGTCGATATGTCACGATACGGAACTTGCCATTCATATGGGACTCGTTGCGGGATTATATAAATGACTTTACCAGAAAGGTTCAGTACGTTACCCCAATTAGGGCGTCCGCTGAACGCTACTATAGAATTCAGGGGCTTTCGGTAGAAGAGTTGGACCCACAAGGCGCCAATCTTGCTATGTTTTTACATAGCCTTTCAGCAAGCCAGGCGAAAGCGTTCTCAGAGTGGACGCAAAAGTATATGGGGTTCGCCGTGAACTCAAAAAGCACGGAAGGTCATGTTTCTATACTGATTTCTGACAGAGATAATAAAAAAATTAATATGGCAGATACGGGCTTCGGATTTTCTCAAGTGGTTCCAATCTTGGCACAAATCTGGAAGTCAATTACGAGTGAAAGAAGGTTGGGGCCGGCTTACTATGTTATCGAACAGCCGGAGTTGCATCTGCATCCTAAAATGCAGGCGCGGTTAGCAGATATTTTAATTGCGGCAGTTACTGCAAAAAACTCTCAAATTAAGTTGATTATAGAGACGCACAGTGAGACGTTTATTAATCAGCTAGGCAAGGCAGTAGATAAAAAAGCAATTAGTCCAAATGATGTTGGGGTTTACTTGTTTGATAAGCATGAGTCGGATGGTACCACATCCATCACGGAATCTTCGTTCGATGAAAATGGATTTTTAACGAAGTGGCCTTATGGCTTTTTTGACTCATAAGGATTCCCTATGATTTTTTATCTAGATTCCAGCTTAGCTTCTATTACAGATGAAAACGTAAAGTCACACTTTATTGACTTTATGGAGAATTTGTGCGTCGCAAGAAAAAACGGCCGACATATTATATGTTCTGAGATTAGCACCCTCGAAAGCTTGATGTCGTTGACCTCTCTAGGGGAGCGTACACGTGCGACTCTAGCCAAGGTAGCAAGAAGAGTTAGAGGTAAATTGACATTATTTGAAGCGTGCAGTATCTACATAAAAGTGGTTTCAGCCCCAGGTGTTTTTAGAAAAATTCAACTCTCTAATGGAAAGGAGGAAATTCAGATTTCATCTGATTGCATTGACTCGGACGAGTTGTTTATTAAACCTCGGTTTTTGGTGGAGAACAGAACCGATGGGGTTTTTTATGGTGCGCTTGCCAAGCTTACATTGAACCGCGAGCAGCAATTGCAAAATGTTATTCTGAATTATGAAATCGTTGCCGGTGGAGGAAGCCAAACGCCAAGGGAATACGAAAACTTAAGGCGGAAAAAGCATCTTACTTTGTGTATGGTTGATAGTGATGTTGATTATCATGGTGCTCCGCTTGGTACTAATACTGCGGCACCTATATACGTTATGGATCAGACTACCCCGCCAGTCATTTCTAAGTCTGTAGTCTTGAATTGTTATTCAGCTGAAAATTTGATTCACCCAGCGATGCTAAAAGAGGTGTTTAATCTGACAGGAGGGGAGGCATGGTACGAAGAGTTATATCGGCATTTCAAAGCGGATTTTTGGATGTTTTTGGCACTCAAGCAAAAAAAGACATGTTTGGATTTTGCGCCGCTAAATATTAAGGCGACATACTGGTTTTCAAAGCGGGCTGAATTTTCGGCTGCTGATTGCCATCCGGTTTGTGATCCGAAAGTCTGTTCTATATTCAAGCCGCTACCATCTGCGACGTTAAACACGGTCGCAACGTACCTTGATGCCGGGGGCAGATTTTTTTTGCCAGAAATAGTTTTTGATGAACATGCAATATTCGGAGAGTGGGGGGCGATTACGAGAAATCTATTCTCGTGGACGTGTTCTGGAGATCGAATGAGTTCCATGTGATATCCGACACCGTCTTTGGAATTGGATAAGCGTAAGCTTTTTGTTAAGGGTAATAACCGGAGCCTTGGGCTCCGGTCAGTTTACTATGTTATTCGACTTTAGCCGGCACTATGCAGATTGGTTTTTAATAGTATATTGCCTATAGTGTGTGACACTATTCATTTTGTTGCTTTGACGTTCGAGGAGATTGATTTTTTATTGGTTTTCTCCCGCGTAGCTGCGGAGAAGCCATGATCCTGAGTCCATGACAGAGCAGCATTTCAGTACGCAGTCACCACTCGGAGTTAAATGATATATAAATCGGGTGATGGTATTTAGCTATATGTGAGTGGCTAAGGTCCTCACTTCAAACCCCACCCACCAACTTCCCTCCCTCCAACCGACGCTTATACGCACTGTCCCGACTCGCCAACCAGAAATACAGCGGCGACGTCACCACCAACCCCACCAGCCAGGACAAATCCGCCCCGTTGATGTGTGCCGAGATCGGCCCGACATACAGCGGCGTATTCATAAACGGAATCTGCACCACAATCCCCACCGCATACGCCAACAGCGCCTGAGGGTTGTACCGCCCGTAGATCCCGCCATCCACCCGAAAGATCGAACCGATGTCGTACTTGCCCTTATGGATCGCATAAAAGTCGATCAGGTTGATCGCCGTCCACGGCACCAGCACCACCAGCAGCACCAGCACCATGTCCACGAAGTGCCCGATGAAGTCTTTCGAGGCAAACACCGCTGCAATCGAGCACGCGGCCAATACCAGCACCGAGATCACGGCACGCGCCTTGGCCGTCGGGATCCAGCGGTAGGCGAAGGTTTGTACCAGGGTGATCAGCGACAGCACCGCGCCGTATAGGTTAAGTGCGTTGTGGCTGATCACGCTGAGCAGGAACAGCAACAGCATCAGCGGGCCAATGGAGCCGGTCGCGAGTTTGACCGCGTCCATGGTGTCCATGCCGACCGGCGTTGCCAGTACCGCCACGGCACCAAAGATGAACGACAGGCTGGAACCCAGCACGGTGCCCAGGTAAGTAGTCCAGAACGTCGACGCCACCGGCACGTCCGCCGGCAGGTAGCGGGAATAGTCCGAGACGTACGGCGCAAACGCGATTTGCCACAGCGCCGCCAGCGACACGGTGGCCAGCCAGCCGGAGATGTTGAAGTTACCGCGCGTCAGGAAGTCGGCCGTTTGCACGTGGGTGAAGATGTAGCCGAAACCCAGCACGATGCCCGCGCCCAGCACCCAGGTGCCAATGCGGTTGAGCACGTGGATGAAGCGGTAGCCGATGATGCCGATGATGCCCGAGCCAATGGCGCCGATGACGATGCCCACCGGCACCGGGATGACGTCCACCACGCCGTGCAGGGATTTGCCTGCCAGCACGATGTTGGAGGCGAAGAAGCCGATGTACATCACGCCGGCGATCACCACCACCAGCAGCGCACCGAGGGAGCCGAACTGGGCGCGGCTCTGGATCATTTGCGGGATGCCCATTTGCGGGCCCTGGGCCGAGTGCAGCGCCATCAGCACGCCGCCGACGAGGTGGCCGACGAGGATCGCGATGATGCCCCACACCAGGTTCAGGCCGAACAGTTGCACCGCCAGGGCGCCAGTGACGATGGGCAGCGGCGCGATGTTGCCGCCGAACCACAGGGTGAACAGGTCTCTTACCTTTCCGTGGCGATCTTCCGGGGGCACGTATCCAATCGTGTGTTTTTCGATAAGCGGGGCGGAGGATGTTGCAGTGGTGACCATGACGAGCTCCAAGGCAAGGTGAGTACGTTGACGTACTTCGCTGGGCGGCGCGTGTGCGTCGCTTTTGTTGTTGGAGTGATCATGTGCAATGGCCACGGGGAGGTAAATTAGTAAGTTTGTTGCTATAGACCTTAAAAAAAGTATCTCGCGTGATTTTTTGCTCCGGTATGTTGCATGTACTTGAATCAGTGTGAAAAAGCCGATTTTCACGCACTTGTTTGGGGCGAAATCCCACGTTTATGGAGGTCCCGATGGCGGCCTATAACCTGCGTCAGCTCAGATATTTTGTAACCACCGCCGAGTGCGGCAGCGTGGCAGAGGCCTCGCGCAAGCTCTATATCGCGCAACCGTCGGTGTCGACGGCCATCAAGCAACTGGAAGACAGCTTTGGCGTGCAGCTGTTTATCCGGCATCACGCGCAAGGGGTGTCGCTGACCCCCAGTGGTGCACGGTTTTATCGCAAGGCCCTGGAGCTGCTGCGGGTGGCCCATGAATTTGAGCAGAACGCCCTCGCCGACAACGACGTGGTGGCCGGGCAGATCGACATCGGCTGCTTTGAAACCGTGGCGCCGCTGTATTTGCCGCGTTTGATTGCCGGCTTCAAGGCGCTGTGGCCAGGGGTGGAAATCCGTATTCGCGACGGCGAGCAGCAGGAGCTGGTACAGGCGCTGACCGCGGGCAGTATCGATGTGGCGATGCTGTTCGAGCATGACTTGGGTGGCACCATCGAGACCACGCCGTTGATGCCGCCGCAGCAGCCGTATGCGTTGTTGCCGGCGGATCACCGCTTTGCGCAGCAGGCCAAGGTGTCGTTGGCGGACCTGGTGCTGGAGCCGATGATTTTGCTGGACGTGCTGCCGAGCCGGACGTACTTCGTGAGCATCTTTGAAGAGCGCGGGTTGACGCCGAATATTGTATTCAGCTCGCCGTCGATCGAGATGGTGCGCGGCATGGTGGGCAGGGGGTTCGGGTTTTCGATTCTGGTGACCAAGCCGTTTACCGAATACACCTATGACGGGCAGAAGGTGGTGTGTGTGCCGTTGGCGGAGACGGTGACGGGGTCGGGGCTGTCGGCGGTGTGGTTGCGGCGGGCACCGTTGACCAAGCCGGTGCAGTTGTTTGTGGACTACTGCCGCGAAGAGCTGGCGCGGTTACTGGGTTAGACACAAAACCAAAAATGTGGGAGCCGGGCTTGCCCGCGATGGCGGTGGATCAGTTTGCAAATCTGCTGGCTGATACACCGCCATCGCGGGCAAGCCCGGCTCCCACAGTTGATTTGAGTTGTTTGGGGAATCAGGTACGGATCGAGAGCAACATCCGCTGCAGCATATCGTCGCAACCCTTCAGTTGTTCAACGCTCACAAACTCATCCGGCTTATGCCCCTGGTCCATGCTCCCAGGCCCGCACACCACGGTCGGAATGCCCGCCGCATCAAACAGCCCACCCTCAGTCCCAAACGCCACGGTGCCAAATGCCCGCGAGCCGGAAAACGCCGCAATCAGCTCCGCCGCCTGGCTGCGCTGATCGGTGGCCAGCCCCGGATACGCCGACAACTCACTGAAGCGAATCGAACTCTGCCGGCTCACCGCCTGCATCCGCGGTAACACCTGCTGCATCGCATAGGCTTGCAGCTCCTCAGCCACTTCGCCCGGGTCCATCGAGGGCAGGGCGCGCACTTCAAAGTCGAAGCGGCAATCAGCCGGCACGATATTCAACGCCTTGCCGCCGGAAATCACCCCGGTTTGCACGGTGCTGAACGGCGGGTCGAAGCGCTCGTCCTGATGGGCCTTGAGGCGCTGGCCAATCCGGCCCAGCTCACCCATCAGCTCGGCCGCATACTCGATCGCATTCACCCCGGAAGGCGCATAGGCCGAGTGGCAGGCCTCGCCATGCACATCACAGCGCATCGCCAGCTTGCCCTTGTGACCGAGCACCGGTTTCAGCTCGGTGGGCTCGCCGATAATGCACAGCAGCGGTTTCACCGGCCATTGCTCCAGCACCTTGAGCAACGAACGCACCCCGAGGCAGCCGACTTCCTCATCGTAAGACAGGGCGATATGCACCGGCATGCGCAAGTTGGCCTCGACCAGTGCCGGCACCAGCGCCAGCACACAGGCGATGTACCCCTTCATGTCCGCTGTGCCCCGGCCAAACAGCTTGCCGTCGCGCTCGGTCAACTCAAACGGCGGCAACGTCCACGGCTGGCCATCCACCGGCACCACATCGGTGTGCCCCGACAGCACAATCCCGGGCACATTCGCCGAGCCGAGGGTGGCGAACAGATTGGCCTTGCTGCGTTCTTCGTTGTAGACCAACTCGCTGGCGACATCGAAGCCCGCCAGGTAGTCGCGCACAAACTCGATCAACATCAGGTTGGATTCGCGGCTGGTGGTATCGAACCCCACCAGCGTCTGCAGCAGTTCGCGGCTGGTGCTCATCGGTCGTCTCCGGCCACGCCGTAGCCCGGGGAACGGTCGGGGGCGAGGGCGCGGTCGATGTAGTCCTGCACTTGCGGGCGATACGCGTCCCAGAGCTTTTGCAGCTCGGCGATCGGCTGCTCATCGGCCCAGTCTACCCGCAGGTTGATGATCGGCCAGGTCAGCTCGCCCACCACCACCAACGCTGCCGAGTGCACCGGCCCGGCTTCACCGCCGGCGTCGATGGCCGCGTGCATCGCGGCCAGCAGTCGGTCTGCCAATTGGCCTTCGCCTTGCTCGAAAGCCTTGACCATCGCCTCGATCACCGCGCGGTCGGCGAGCATATTGCCGGCGGCCACGCACTGTTCGCCCGACACCGCGTTATGGGTGCCGAGGGTTTCGCTGCCGCTGAAATGCACGGTGCGGCCCAGGTGATCAATCGCCGTCAGTTGCCGGTATTGGCTGTAGCCGTTGCGGGTCAGGGCTTTATCGACAGCGTCGGCGGGGGCAAGGCCTTGCTCCAGCAAGTCGAGCACGTCCGGGCCCAGGGCCGGCAGGGTGATGTTCTGGGTCGAGACCGCACCCACGCCGGGCCGCAGCCATGGGCAACGGGCGCCCACGGCAATGCTCGATGAGCTGATGGCAATGCCCATCTGGCCGGTGTCCGCGCAACGGGCGACGATTGAAAAGGTCATGTGCAGCTCCTTATTCGGGAATAACGGCGATCACATCGATTTCCATCAGCCATTGTGGCTGGCCCAAAGCCGACACCACCAGCCCGGTGGAGATCGGGAACACACCCTTGAGCCACTTGCCGACTTCCTGGTACACCGGCTCGCGGTAGCGCGGGTCGATCAGGTAGGTGGTGGTCTTGACGATGTGGCTCAGGTCACTGCCGGCTTCTTCCAGCAATTGCTTGACGTTGCGCATGGCCTGCTCGGCCTGGGCGCGTGGGTCGCCGAGGCCCACCAGGTTGCCGTCGAAATCGGTGCCCACCTGGCCACGCACATACACCGTATTGCCGGCGCGTACGGCCTGGCACAGGTCGTTGTCCAGGCTCTGGTTAGGGTAGGTTTCCTTGGTGTTGAACATGCGGATGCGAGTGTGAGTAGGCATCAAAAAAACTCCAGAAATAAGTGATCAGGCGCTGACAGGTGAGGTGTGAACAACCGGCGCGGGTTCGCGGTACTCAAGGTATTGGCGCTGGATGGCGATATGGTCGGCCACGTATTTGGCGTCATGCCAAACGCCCCAGATAAACGACGAGCCCCGGCGCGACTGCCATGGCAAACCGAGGAAGTAGATGCCCGACTCGCTGGCCACGCCGCGCTGGTGCTGCGGCTTGCCGGCGGCGTCAAACGCATCGACTTTCAGCCAGCTGTAGTCCACGGCAAAACCGGTGGCCCAGATGATTGAGGTGATACCGGCCTTGGCCAGGTCCAGTTCAAGAATCGGGTGCTTGATGCACTCGGCATCGGGAAACACGCGGCGCGCTTCAGGCTCTACCGGCAGGTCGAGGCCGTTGCGTTCGATATAGGCATCCGCCGCATCCAGCAGGGCCAGGTAGTTCTCATCGCCGCGCGCCAGGTTGTCCACCAGATTGGGCTGGAAGCTCGCAACGCTGCCGTTGAAGGATTGGGTCAGGCCAACCAGGGTCATGCCTTGCTGGGCCAGCTCACGGAAGTCGATGGTCTTGCCGCCGTGGGCGCCGCTTACCGCAATGGTCACGTGCTCGCGGCCGGGTTTCATCGCCGCCTGGTCCCACTCGCCCAGCACCCCCAGCCACCAGCAGAAATCGCGGTTGCGATAGGCACGCGGTGGGCGGTCGTGGGCGCCGACCGACAGGTACACCTGGCGGCCGGAGCGTTGCAGTTCATCGGCAATCTGTACCCCGGAGGAACCCGCACCCACCACCAGCACGGCGCCAGTCGGCAGTTGGGCGGGGTTGCGGTAGTCCGCGGAGTGGATCTGGTGCAGCGCAGTGTCTTTAGGCGCAATCGCCGGAATCACCGGCTTCTGGAACGGCCCGGTCGCCGCCACCACACGGTTGGCTTCGATCACGCCTTCGCTGGTGTGGATAGTAAAGCCTGGGCGACCGACATTGCGCACCACGGATGTCACGTCCACGCCGGTGCGAATCGGCGCATTGAACTTGCGTGCATAGGCTTCGAAGTAATCCGCCACCCGCTCTTTTGGCGCAAAGCCATCGGGGGCGACGTTATCGAAGGCCAGGCCCGGAAAACGGTCGTGCCAGGCGGGGCCGTTGGCAACCAGCGAATCCCAACGGCCGGTGCGCCAGCGCTCGGCGATACGGCTGCGCTCCAGCACCAGGTGCGGCACGCCTTGCTTGCTCAGGTGCTCGCTCATGGCGACGCCAGCCTGACCGGCTCCCACCACCAGCGTGTCTGTTTTTGTTATTGCTTGAGTCATGTGTCTGTCCTTGCGTAATGCAGTTGGATTCAGCTTGGGCATGGCTTCAAGGCTAGGGGGAGGGCGGTTTTTAATAAAATATTATTAAGCTGGGAAGTGAGCATAAATATCGAATGCAGAACGTGCCTGCTTTTTGGGGGGAGGCTTGGATCGGTGCTGTCGCAAAGGCCGCGGTGCGGCCTTTGCGAGTGTGGGTGGGCGGGGGTCAGTCTTCTTTGTAATGCCGTGTGATTTCCGCTTCCAGCCCCGGTCCAATTGCGGCTGCAATGGCTTTGATTTCAGCTTGCGCGGCGTCCGCATCACCTACGACATTTCCGGATTCGGTGATGGCCAGCGAAAGCTGAACCGCTACGTCTTGATCCGGAGCAGGCAGCAGTTCCGAGCTTCGTTGATCTATGGGAACGATGAATTTTGGCGGTGTGTGCAAGGGAACATCAGGTACGGTGATGGCCGCTGTTCCCAACGGGCGTAAATGCCAAACGCCTGCCGCGTCTTGCACCACCGCTGACTCCGCCATGGCCAGTGACATGGAAATGCTGCCTTTCCCTTTGTCGGCAGCCGAGTCATTGGATGGGTACTTCGTGAGTGACACACTGTTTTGTGCAATCACAAGCAGCGGCTTCATCACAAATGCCGAGGGGCCGGCCCATTCGAGTTGCGCGACAAAGGCAGCGCTAGGGTTCCAGTTCTTCCTTTCTTCCTCGCCTGCTGGAATCACGCCGCGATACATGACAATGCAATTGGTTTTGCGGAGCGTGGATGATAGAAACACGCCTTTGACCGAGTAACTTTTGTTTGATCGCTCCTTCGTCTCTTTGACATAGCTGCTCATTTTCTCTACGACGAGATCGAAGGCGAGCTTGCCCGCGATTGGTGCCCAGATCGCCGGCGCTAAATCAGCCTGCCGCGGTGTTGCACAAGTCTTAGTGATTTCTTTTGGGAGCCAGGGCGGGCTATCAGTGTTATCCGCCACCAACAGCTGGAGATAGACTTCATCTTTTGGATTGGCTTGCGGCTCGATTTTTTTGGTAGTTAAAACCTCAAAAAACTGACATCCCGCTAGCGTGCCCATTATTAAAAAAAGCAGTATTAAGCGCATGTTCAGCCTCTCTTCCTTGGGTTGTGTAGGTGAATGGCGTATTGAGAGTAGATCGATTTTTGACAGGTAATGGCGTTAAGCCATAATTTTTCGCTCTATTTCCGGACCCTGTCATGTTTGATTTGATACCTTGCTGACAGCCAACCCATACCCATAGGCACCGCGCTATGCCCGAGATCCGCACTATGACCCTCGACGACTACGACGCCGTCACCGACCTTATGCGCAACACCCCCGGCATCTCCCTGCGCGATGCCGACTCCCGCGAGGCCACCGAGCGTTACCTGGAGCGCAATCCCGGCATGAGTTTCGTGGCCGAGGTAGAGGGTCGGCTGGTGGCGTGCGTGATGTGCGGGCACGATGGCCGTCGGGGCTATTTGCAGCACCTGCTGGTGTTGCCGGAGTATCGGCGCCAGGGTATTGCGAATGCGCTGGTTGAGCGTTGCCTCAACAGCCTTGCGCAGCTCGGCATTCGCAAATGTCACCTGGATGTGTTCAAGACCAATGACAGCGCCGCTCGTTATTGGCAAGGCCAGGGCTGGCAGTTGAGGACCGATATTGACCGCTATTCGTTTACCCGACCGGGTGACGAGAACGCCTGATGTCCATGGAGGGACAGATGCTCGAGATAAGACGCGCCACGCAGGACGATGCACAGACCGCGTTTGATATTCGCTTGTTGGCCATACGCAGCCAATGCATCGGCGCCTATACGTCGGAACAGATGATGCTGTGGACCCGGGGCTGCGCCGAGGATGGTTATGACACGCTGATGGACAAGCATTTTTACCTGGGATGTATCAACGGTGAGCCGGTGGCTACCGGCATGCTGGACCTGGCGAATAACGAAATCGGAGCGCTGTTCGTGTTGCCCGGGTTTACCGGACGCGGGATTGGCAAGCAGATGGTGGCGTATCTGGAGGCGTTGGCGCGGGAATTGGAGGTCGAGGAAGTAATCCTGGACGCGACGTTGAACGCGGCGAATTTTTACCGGCGGCACGGCTATGTGGGCAGCGAACAGGCGATCTACCATTCGCCATCGGGGTTGCAGCTGGCGTGTATTCCGATGCGCAAATACCTGTACCGTTCGCACTGACACCCCAAAAAAACCTGTGGCGATGGGGCTTGCTGTGGTGAGGGGGCTTGTCCCCCGTTGGGCTGCGAAGCGGCCCCAATAAGGCGACTGCGGTCTTGCAGGCAGAACTCAGTGACTGTTTTGGGGCTGCTGCGCAGCCCAACGGGGGACAAGCCCCCTCGCCACAGGTTATGTCTTGAATGCCCCACGCAAACGCTTGATCACCTGGTCTACAGCGGGGCCTTGTACCGCCGGTGGAGTAGGGCTCTCACCAAACTCTCGCCAGATAAAAAATGTCAGTTCGGCTCCGTCGGTAGCCTGCTGCGGCACCCCGAAACTCTGCAACACCCGATAGCGCTCATCCCCCCAGAACAACGCTTCCACCCACTCGTAAACCGGAATGAAATGAAAGTGCAGCGGGAAGCCCGGCATATGCCCGAACCGGCTGATGTAAAGCCATTTGGGTTGCAGTTGCGCCTCCATGATTCGCTGGGTTTTGGCCAATAACCCACCCAGCTCTGCGAGCGCCGCCTCGGGCATGTCCGCCAGTGAGTGGGCCGGCGCCTTGGCACCCAGCATCAGGTAGCCCGGCAGTGCGGATGACAGGTGATGATTGAGCAGCCAATGCTCGGTCTCATGCACAACAAAGGATGGATCGATCTTCATCGACGGGCGTCCATGCGGAGGAGGGTGCAGGATACTGTATCCCGCAAATGCAGTGGATCTGTCTCTATCGCTGTGCGCACCTGTTCAGTAGGTTCTGACCATCTGCATTCACCGACGAGACCCTCATGAACCTGACCGCAATTCCCTTTGGCACCATCGACTGGTCGACCCTCGAACCGGTGCTGCATCCCGGCGAAACCGGCAGCGCGTATTGGCGCACCTGCCAGTTCGGTTCAACCCGCGTGCGCATGGTCGAATACAGCGCCGGTTACCTCGCCGATCACTGGTGTTGGCGCGGGCATATCCTGCTGTGCCTCGAGGGCGAGTTGCACACCGAACTGGAGGACGGCCGGCAGTTCACGCTGACGGCCGGGATGAGTTATCAGGTGGGCAATGACATGGAAGGGCATCGATCATCCACGGCCATCGGGGCGAAGTTGTTTGTGGTGGATTGACGTTTTATCGGCCCTCACCCCTTGCGGTAAACCCCCGCCAACTCCCGCGCCAATCCAATGAAGTTCTGCAACGGCGCCGACGGATTGAACGTGCGCCGCACCAGGGTGATCGGCGCCAGCAACCTTGGTCGCGCATCGCTGATCCGGCAGTACACCACGCTTTCGCGGTGCACATCGCGCATCGACGCCGGCACCACCGAGATGCCCTCACCGGCGGCCACCAGGCTGACGTTGGTCAGCATGCGCTCCACTTCAAAGGCAATCTTCGGCTCGAAGCCGGCGTTCTGGCAGGCCTTGATCAGGTTGGCGTACATCCCCGGTGCGCCGGGGCGGCGGACCAGGATGAAGCGTTCGTTTTTGAGGTCGGCCATGGTGATCTTGGGCTCGGCACCCTTGAGCAAAGGGTGCCCGACGGGCAGGGTCAGCAGCATTTCTTCGTTGAGCAGGCGGTGAAACGTCAGGCTCTGGTGGTCGCCCACCGGGGCGCGCAGGATGCCGATGTCGATGCGTTTTTCGATGGTGTCTTCGGTGACTTCCCGGGCGCTGCCTTCGTTGATCGAGAGTTCCACGCCGGGGTATTGCTCGCGGTAGGCGCGGATGATTCGCGGGATCAGCGGGTGAGCGGCGGCGGAGCTGGTGAAGGCGATGACCAGGGTGCCTTCGATGCCCTGGGCGGCGCGCGCAGCCTTGAGCGAGCCTTGCTCGACACGGGCGAGGATGGTCCGCGCTTCATCGAGAAACACCAGGCCGCCGGCGGTCAGGTCGACGCCCTTGGGGTGACGCTTGAACAGGTCGAACCCCAGCTCTTGCTCCAGGGCGCGAATCTGTTGGCTGAGGGGCGGTTGCTGCATGTTCAGGCGGGCGGCGGCGCGGGTGAAATGTCGCTCTTCGGCCACCATGATGAAATAACGTAAATGGCGAAGTTCCATGGTGGTATATCCCGTGACAAGACTTTATTATTTGTGGCCTGATGCGCCTTGGCGACCAATATGCCGAAAGTGGCCTGATCCGACAATAACAATAAATAAAAAGACCATGGAGCATTGATGTCGAGCCGATTTTTCAATAACGCCACCCTGCCTATTTTGATTGCCATTGCACTTGGCATGGTGTTAGGGCTGTTTTATCCGGGTGTCGCGGTTGAGATGAAACTGCTCAGTGACACCTTTATAAAAGTGGTTGGTTTATTGATGCCGTTTCTGTTGTTTGTGCTGGTATCGACCGGTGTCGCCGGGATCAAGCGCGAACCCCACCACCGGCATGTCGTGGGCCGAATTGTCCTGTATTTTCAGCTGATGTCCCTGGCCGCGTTGCTGCTGGGGATGGCGACGGGGTGGCTGTTCAATCTCGATCATGGGGCGGTGGCCAATCTGGATTTTGATCACCTGACACCGCCCGTCGCGCCGGAAACACTGCTGCACGAGCTGTCGATGACCTCGATTTCGTCCAGTCTCTACAAGGTGTTCACCCAAAGCCTGGTGCTGCAGGTGATGCTGGTGGCGGTGCTGTGCGGGCTGGTGCTGGGGCGTGGCGGCCAGGTCGGCAACCGCTGCCTGGGCTGGCTGGAAGCAGCCGTCGCCGGGTTGTTCTGGTTGCTGCGGGTTATCTTGAAATTCGCACCGTTGGCGGCGTTCGGTGCGATGGCATTTGTGGTGGGAAAGTACGGTTTAAGTTCGGTGTTGCCGCTCTTGAAGTTCATTGTGGTTATTTATCTGGCGTGCGCCGTTTTCGTTATTTTAGTGTTCGCCACGATTACACGCCTGCTCGGCGTTAAATTGACTCGGCTCATTGTTTACTTGAAAGAAGAGTTGTTGTTGGTGACGTTTACCGGCTCGTCAGTGGCTGCACTTCCCGGTTGTGTGAGCAAACTTGAGGCGTTGGGCTGTGATCGCCAATTAGTGCGCCTGGTGCTGACCACCGGTTATACCTTCAATTTGGCGGGCACCAATATTTACCTGACCACCGCCATCATGTTCCTGGCGCATCTGGCCGGTGTGGAGATTGCCGTGCCCGAGTTGCTGGCGGTGCTGGTGATCTGCCTGTTCACCTCGCTTGGGTCCACCAGCGTGGCGGGCTCGGCGTTGTTTACTTTGATTGCCACCTTGAACATCCTGCAACTGGTGCCGCTGGAAGGGGTGGGATTGTTGTTGGGAGTGGAGCGGCTGATGAAGTGTCGGTCGTTGACCAATGTGCTGGGCAATTGTGTGGCGTGCCTGGCGATTTGCGGGTGGCAGGGGGCGATTGATCGTGAGGTATTGAAGCGGGAGCTGAGGCACTGAGCCAAACACAATGTCCAGCCCCATACTCGGTCAAATGTGGGAGCGGGCTCCCACATTCAGATTGCATTTCAGCCCTTGGCGTTCAGCAACTTGTCGAAGGCCTTGTCCAGATTGCCTTCCGCACCTTTCAATTTCTCACGTCGTTCCTTCAACCAGCTCTGGTCTGCGTCGAGGTTCTTGCGCGCTTCCACCAACATCCGCTTGACCTCTTCCGGCTGCGGCCCACCCGTCCCTTTACGGGTCTTGACCATCGTCGTCGGCGACAGCGCCGCACGGAAACCCGCCTCATCCAGCGGCAAGGCATTCGGTGTCCATTTGTATTTGTCCGCTGCCTGGGTGTACAGCTTCTGCGCGTCTGCATACGGGAAGGTCTTCGGAGTGGTGCCGTTGCTGCGCGCCTCGGTGACGATCAACGAAGCGAAGCTGTGGCCAATGCGGAACGGCACCTTGAACTGACGCTCCAGGGTATCGGCCAGCTCCATCGACGTGGTCCACTCCGACTCCAGTTCATCCAGCGCACGCTGCGGGTTGATTTGCAGCGCATCCAGCACGGCATCCATGCTTTTGAACATCTCGTCGGTGGACTGGAACAGGCCCAGTGAATCAAACGCGAACTTGTAGTCGGTCATGCCGGTGGTGACGTTATGCGCGCGCAAGGTCACGGTTTGCGCCAGGCCCACCACATCCGAGGCCGATTCGCGGGTGCGCATCAACAAGCCCGGGTTGCGTTTTTGCGGCATTGCACTGCTGGTGTAGGTGGACTCTTCGTCCAGCAGCAGCCATGGGCGGATCTGATGGTATTGGGTATGGATATCGCCAATCATTGCGCCGATGCGGATCGCCGAAGACGCCGCCAGGTTGGCCGCTTCGATCGGGATGTCATAGGTCGACACCTGGCTCGAGTCCAGGGAGTTTTCCCGCACGCCGTCAAAGCCCAGCAACTCGGCCAGGCGTTCGCGGTTCAGCGGGTAGGCGGAGTTCGCCAGCACCGCGGTGCCCATCGGGCTCTGGTTGAGGCGGGTGTAGAGTTCCCGGATGCGCTGGCCGTCACGGTCAAACGCGGCTTCGAACGCCAGTAGGTAGTGCGCATAGCTGATGGGCATGGCCTGCACGCCGTTGGTGTAGGCGGGCACCAGGGTGTCGATGTTCTTGTCGGCGATGTTCAGGATGCGTTGGCGGGTGGCGTTCAGTGCGTCGCTGTAGGCCAATACCTGTGAGCGCAGTTTGGCCAGGCGGTAGGTGGCGAGCATGTCCTGGCGGCTGCGGCCGGAGTGGATCAGGGAGGCTTCCGGACCGATTTTGTCGGTCATGATTTTTTCCAGTTGCAGCACGTCTTCCGGGCGTTTGCCGTCGGGCTGGTCGGCCTGGTCGATGGCAAAACGTACACCGCCGGCGATCTTGTGGCCCATGTCCGGTTTCACGATGCCTTCTTCGGTGAGCATCACGATCGAGGCTTTGTTGATGCGGTTCAGCCAGGCGAACTGGGTTTGGGTCGGGTCACCCTTGGCCTTGTGGGCCGTTTGCGAAGAACCTGGCGTGGCGCCGACTTTGGCCGCCTGGGCCGCGCACTCTTCGGTGGTCTTGCAGGGCAACGCACCGGTGTCGGCGGCGTAGGCGCCGTAACTGCTGAACAGGGCAAAGGCGACGGCCAGGTGGATCAGGCTTTTTTTGGTATTCATGTGCAACGCTCCGGGAAAAATCACAGCAAGGGCAGGGTGTAGCTGACGATAAAGCGGTTCTGGTCGATATCGCTGCCGCTGCCATTGCTGCGATACGTGCCATTGCGCCATTTCACTTCAAGGTTCTTCAGGGCACCGCTCTGGAACACGTAGCCGATATCGGTATTGCGCTCCCACTCGGTGCCTTCCAGGGTGCGAGTCCGCACGAAGTTGTCGCCTTTGAGGTAGCGGGTCATGAAGGTCAGCCCGGGGATGCCGAGGGCGGCGAAGTCATAGTCGTAGCGGGCCTGCCAGGACTTTTCCTCGGGGTTGGCGAAGTCCGGCGAGATCATCACGTAGTTCACGAGGTAGGAGTCGGTGCCGTCCAGGTGGGGGAAGCCGGTGGTGCCTTTCATGCGCTGGTAGGCGGCGCCGAACGAGTGGCCATGGATGCTGTAGGTGAACTTGGCGCCGAAGGCCTGGTTGTCGATGTTGCTGTTGCCTTCCTTGCTGGAGTCGGCGTATCGCAGGTCGGTCTTGAACGACTGGGCGTCGCCCAACGGCAGGGTGT
The DNA here is from genome assembly GCF_000242655.1 of Pseudomonas sp. PAMC 25886. Lineage (NCBI taxonomy): Bacteria > Pseudomonadati > Pseudomonadota > Gammaproteobacteria > Pseudomonadales > Pseudomonadaceae > Pseudomonas > Pseudomonas sp. PAMC 25886. The sequence continues at coordinate 247,993 of NZ_AHHC01000050.1, read as the reverse complement.
GGACCAGGTTGAAGATGTGTTGCTTGTAGTTGTTCTCAAGGTTGGCGTAGTGGTAGCCGGTGACGAGGGTTTTGGTCCAGGCGTAGCTGGCACTGGCGAAGTCGAATTTATCGCTGGGCACGGCGCCCTTGATGCCTTTGCCATCGACTTCGATGTCGGCATGGCCGCTGTCGTTGCGCAGGGTGTTGCTGGTCAGGCGCCCGGCGTCGAAGGTCAGGCCGGCGATGTCCTGGCTGGTCAGTTGGGTGCCGCGAAACGTCTGGGGCAGCAGCCTGCCGTCGTTGGGCAGCACAGTCGGCAGCTTGGGGATCAACGTGCCGAATTTCAGCACGCTTTTGGAGATGCGCGCCTTGGCCGTGGCGCCCATTCGGCTGTAGCTGTCCGGCGCGCCGTCCTCGCCCACGGGGAGCAGGCCGGTGTTTTGACGGTCGGGGCTGGAGTCCAGTTTCAGGCCCTGCAGGCCGATGGCATCGAGGCCAAAGCCCACCAGGCCTTCGGTATAACCCGACTGGTAATTGAGGATCAGCCCTTGGGCCCACTCATCGCGTTTGGACTGGCTCGCGTTGGGCTGGCGGTAATCGCTGTTGAAGTAGAAGTTGCGAAATTCGAGGTCGGCCTTGCTGTCTTTGAAAAAGTCAGCTTCGGCAAAGGTAGGGAAGGCAAGGGTCAAACCGAGGGTGGCCGAAGTCAGTCCCAGGGTAATGGGGGATTTGTTCATTGTTATTCCCGTTGTCTGCTGCTTGTTTTTAGAATTATTTGGCAGGACGGCGACAGGGAGACGCGTCCGGCTTGCGCAGGCTAACGAGTTGTTTTGCAGATTGAAAATATATAGAAAGTGTTGAAGCGAGAGGTTTTAAATATGAGGGTGTTTCGCTGTGGTGAGGGGGCTTGTCCTGTAGCGAGGGGGCTTGTCCCCCGTTGGAGTGCGCAGCGCTCCCGCTTTTTTTGGGGCCGCTACGCAGCCCAACGGGGGACAAGCCCCCTCACCACAAGTAACGGCGATCAATGCATCTTGCTGTGATCCATCGTTTCCATCGCATTCAACGCACGGGCTTCGGCCTTGACTTCAATCAGCTGCTTTTCACCCTTGGCATTTTCCACGGTGACGGTCAGCGGCACCTGGTCGCCTTCCTTGATCTGGGCAGTGAGGTCGATCAGCATCACGTGATAACCGTCCGGGTCGAGCTTCACGGCCTTGCCGGCCGGCAACGGCACCGACTCCACCGGGCCCATGCGCATCACGTCGTCCTTCATGGTCATCTCATGAATCTGCACGGTCTTGGCGACCGGCGACGCCACACTGAGCAGTTTGCTGTCGGTGTCGGCCGTCACGGTCATGAAGGCGCCGCTGGACGGTTGGCCCGGTACCGAGGCGCGTACCCAGGCGTCGGTGACCACTGCCTGTGCACTGGCGTGTGCCGCGAGGCCCAGCAGGGAGAGACCGAGGGCGATGCGCTTGAAGTGTTGAACGGCAGTCATTAGCAGACCTCCATGACGGTGAGCAGGTCTTCTGCGCACTCTTTGGCGTTAAGCGAAGCGGACAGGCCCAGGCGCAGGGTGCCCCGGGTGTCGAACACAAAGCTGGTGGCGGTGTGGGAGAGGGTGTAGCTGTCGCCGGCGGGGATCTTTTCATAAAAGATCCCGAATTCCTTGGCGGCCACGGCGATTTCTTCCGGGGTGCCGTACAGCGCCTTGAAGCTCGGGTCGAAGGCCTTGACGTAGGCGTCGAGAATCTCGGGAGTGTCGCGCTCGGGATCGAGGGTGATAAACACCACCTGCATGATCTTGCCGTCGCGGCCCATCAGTTTTTTCGCCTGGGCCATGCGCGCCAGGGTGGTCGGGCACACGGCCGGGCACTGGGTGAAGCCGAAGAACACCACTGGCATCAAGCCGCGGAAGGAACTCAAGGTGACGGTTTCACCGTCGGTGTTCTTGAGCTTGAAGGTACGGCCCATGATCTTGTCGCTCAGATCCTTGCCGTACTTGAAGTTCAGTTTCGGGCTGTTGTCACAGCCGGCCAGCAGGCCCAGGCCCAGCAATCCCATGCCGGTGAGGACCTTGCGGCGGGTGAATAACGTACTCATCAACTGTGCATCCTGTGAAGCGCCTGGGTACCACGAAGCGTTAAATCAGGCGAGGAGAGCGTGGCATTCTAACAACCCCTGCCTGCGGGCGTAATCTGCGACGTTCTGTCACAGGTGTGGCAGGGCAAGGCCAAATGTGAGCGTTGTCGAGCTTTAGCGAGGCTGCGAAGGGATCGCCTCGGTGCCTCTTCAAGGTCGTGGCGCCTGCATCCCAGCCTCGCTAAAGCTCGACAGCTCCTACAGGGGGAGTGGTAAAGTCGCCGCCATGAAACTGACCCGCCCGGACCGTTCACTCATTGCCTGGACCTTGTATTTTTGCGTCCTGTTCAATGTGTTCGTCTGCGGTTTGGGCCATGGGCAGATGATGGGCCTGGAGCTCAACGGCCTGGGTGGGCAATTCTGTTCAAGCCTGGGCACCAAGGCGCCGGCCTCGGACTCAGGCCTTGGCAACCCGACGGCCAGCAGTTGGTCGAACTTCTTCGCGTGCCCGGTGTGCTCCGCCGTGACCCTGGGCATCGTCTTCCTGTTTTGCCTGGCCTGGCTGTTGGGCCTTGGACAAAAGCCGCGCCCGGCCCATGAGCGGCGCAACAAGGCCCCTCCGCGTTACTCCTGGCCCTCGGCCAACCCTCGCGCTTCCCCTGCACTCTGACGTGTGCCCAGGGCTTCCTGTTACCAGGAGGCGTTCTATCGTCACGAGTGTGAGTGCGTTCCATGAGCTCTATCCTGCCTTCCGGCGCTGCCCGCCTGGTCAGCAAGGCGTCGCGCCGTCCGACACGCGGCGAAGTATTCTTGCCGTCTGTCGAATACCCAAGTAATGCCCGCTGTTTCGTCCACCTGGACGCACGGTTGCTGCCGTACTGGCACACCTTGTTCGACATCTGCCCCGGTTTGCTCAAGCTCGACCCGCCAGAGGGCCTGAACCTGTTTCGCAGTTTCATGACGTGGGCGTACCGCAACCGTCCGTCGCTGAACTGGACCTATCACGTGAGTGTGTGCCGCTGGTTGCTCGGTTCGGTGTATCGCACGCAGATCGATGAAGAACCCATCGAAGCGTTCATGACGGCGGCAGCGGCCCGCTGGGTCAGTGATGACTCCAGCCAGGCCCGGGGCGTGGTCGTGGCCTGGCAAGGTTCGCCCCTGCCGGTGGTGGACTGGAAGCCGGGCAGTGGCGGGCAACTGCCAACGTTGCCGCCGCCGCCCGGGGATTTCGCCTGGTGCGCGCTGGATAGCCAGGGGCGGTTCAGCGGGTGGTTGCCGGTGCCTTGAGGTTCTGCCCGATCCACTGGGCAACGCTGGTCACGGCGATTTGCCGTTGCGCGTTGAAGGTGATGGCGGGGTCCCAGGACACGCCGTCGCCTTGGGCGAAGGCCACCCGGTATTTCATCAGGTTGTCCCCGGGCACGGCGGCCAGTTCGGCCTCCAGGTACGGCACCGACCAGCGTTCGCGTTTCAGCGTGCGACCCAGTTGCGCATCCACCGTATCGGCCAGTTCGCCATAGGTCAGGGTGTCGCCGGCGGTGTACACCACCTGATTGGCGATCGGCGGTTCGCTGAACAGGATGCGCGCGGTCAGCAGCCCTATGTCTTCCGGGGTGGTGACGGTGACGGCGGTGTCCCAGTCCCCCAGTGCGTGCACGGTATTTTGCGCCAGGTCGACGACTCCGAAGGACGGTTCAAACAGGAAGCTGGTGAACATCCCGGTGGAGACGATTACCCACTGCGTGCCTTGCTGGGCGCGCAGCAAGTCGCGCACGTCGAGCTGTTCATCCCACAGGTCCTGGGCCGAGCCGCGGCCGATCACGTCGTAATCCACACCGAACTGCCACGGCACGTAGCGCTTCACACCGCCCGCGATGGCGGCGCGGGTCAGTTTGCGCTGGGTACCGGCGCCGGCGGCAAAACCGATGCAACTGACCACGGTGTGATAGTCGGCGAACACCGTTGCCAGTTCAGCCTCGGAGTCGTTGGCCAGGTCACCGGCCAGCAGCTCAATGCCCAGGGCGCGCAGCTCAGTGATGTCCTGTTGTTTGGCAGGATCGGAGGCGTTCAGTGTGGCGGGGCGCAGCAACACGGTTACCGACACATTTTTCGGGGCGGCCAGGCGTGACAATTGGCGCAATACCGCCAGGCCCAGTTCGCCGGCGCCCAGTACAAGAATCGAAGCAGTCATAGGGTTCTCGGTTCAGGTGAAAGTCGTGCCATGCTTGCAGAATTGCCGACCGCGCATAAGAAGGCACACCAGTGATACCGGGAGTAGAAGGTGGATAACGACGAGATCATCAGGCGATCACAAGCCGCTTGCGACGCCCTCAGCGCCGATGAAGACGGGCTCAAGCGCCAGGTGTTGACCCATGCGGGAAACCGCTGGTCACTGGGCATCGTGCACCTGTTGGGGGTGAACGGGCGACTGCGCCACGCCGAGATTGGCCGGCGCATGGAGGGCGTCACCCAGCGCATGCTCACGCGCACCTTGCGCCAACTGGAACGCGACGGCCTGGTGCTGCGCCATGACTTTCAGGAGGTGCCGCCCAAGGTCGAATACCAGCTGTCGGAGCTGGGCAAACAACTGCTGGTGCACATGATTCCGCTGTGGACCTGGGTGGTGGAAAACGCCGGTGAGTTCAGGCGTTCCCGGGAGCAGTTTGACGTTGAGCAAGCACCCTGATCAGGGCTTGGGCCGGCAGTCTGCACGGGTGCTGCCAGCTCCATCCTCGGGAAACAGGTGGGCATGCAGGAAGTCGATAAACACCCGCAGCTTGGGCGTTGGATGCCGGCCCGAGGGCCACATGATCCGGAAGTTCTCCGCTTCCGAACAGTCCTTGAGTACCGGCACCAACTGCCCGCTGTCGAGCCATTCACGGATGGCAAAATCCGCCAGGTAAGCGATGCCGATGCCCTGCACCGCAAAGCAGATGCGCGCTTCCAGGTTGTTGCAGACCATCGCGGCGGGCAGCGGGAAATCGGCTTCCACGCCATCCTGGCGCAGGGGCCAGCGTTGCATCTTGCCGGTGTTGGGATAGCGGAATTTGATGCATGCATGGTGGGCCAAATCTTCTGGCCGCTGCGGCGTACCGCGTTCGGCCAGGTAAGCCGGTGACGCCACCAGCAGCATCCGGTAGCCGCCCAGCAGGCGCGAGGTAAGGCGCGAGTCGGGCGCTTCGCCGCTGCGCAGTACGGCGTCGTAACCTTCCTCTACCACGTCCACGCGGCGGTCGGTGAAGCTCAGGTCCAGCTCGACCTCGGGGTAGGTCTTCTTGAACTGCGCGAGCACCGGCAGAAACGGGTGGCCCACCAGCGGCAGGCTGACTTTGAGCCGGCCACGGGGCGCCGACACGGTTTGCGAAAGCTCGGCTTCGGCCTCGTCGATCTCCGTCAGGATGCGCCGGCTGCGCTCCAGGAACAGCTCGCCCTCGGCAGTCAGCGTGACGCTGCGGGTGCTGCGGTTAAACAGGCGCACACCCAGGCGTTCCTCCAGGCGCACCACGCTCTTGCCGACCGCCGAGGCCGTTACGCCCAGCACGCGCCCGGCGGCGACAAAGCTGCGGGTTTCGGCGACCTGCACAAAAACATTCAGGGTGTTGAGGCTGTCCATCGAGGCTCCGGTTTGGCTGAGACGAGGCCTGGCTACCTTATCCCGATTGCGGAACAAAAGCTCCGTAGACAGTGGAGCCGGCCCCCCCTTAATCCCGTGAAGCCAGGCTCATATCCTTGTGGCATCGCCCATTCACGAGGAATACCAAGATGACCGACACCATGAAACGCTGGGAAATACCTGCACTGGGACTGCACACACTGCGCCTTGCCGACGTGCCACGCCCCACCGCGAAGGCGGGGGAAGTGCTGGTGCGCGTCGAGGCCGTCTCGCTCAATTATCGCGACGGTGAAGTGGTGGATAACAGCATGGGGGCGGAACTCACTTTTCCGTTCACGCCTGCCTCCGACATGGCGGGGACGGTGGTCGCCGTGGGCGAGGGCGTTACGCGTTTCAAGGTGGGCGACAAGCTGCTGTCGACGTTTTTTGCCGGATGGGTCGATGGCGCTCCGCTGTCCTGGAGTGAAGCGCCGCCTCAGGGTGGCCCGCTCCCCGGCATGCTCGCCGAGTACGTGGCAACGCCAGCCGAATGGTGTGTGCATGCGCCCCTCAGCCTCACCGCAGGGCAGGCCAGCACCTTGCCAGTGGCCGCCTTGACGGCGTGGATGGCGCTGTTCGAACTGGGCCACCTGCACGCCGGACATACCGTGGTGGTGCAGGGCACCGGTGGCGTCTCGCTGTTTGCGGTGCAACTGGCAGCGGCCAATGGTGCCCGCGTTATCATCACCAGTAGCAGCGATGAAAAGATCGCGCGCGCCATCGAGCTGGGTGCCACCCATGGCATCAACCGCAGCCGGGTACCGGAATGGCACACGGCGGTGCAGGCGCTGACCGATGGGCGTGGCGCCGAACATATCCTGGAAATGGCCGGCGGTGACAACCTCACGCGTTCCCTGCACGCGGTAGCCAACGGCGGTCGCATCTCGGTGATCGGCTTGTTGGAGAGTGATCAATTGACTGCGCCGGTCATGGCCCTGCTGGGTAAGCGGGCTTCCATCATCGGCATCTCCGTGGGGCCGCGCCGGGCATTGGAAGACCTGATTGCCATGATCGACCGCCACGGCATCGAGCCGGTAATCGATCACACCTACGGTTTCGATCAAGTGCCCGAAGCCTTCGCTCATCTCGGGCACGGTGCCTTCGGCAAGATCGTGATCGAGGTCGGCCGGTGATCTACATCAGATAAGGCGGAATTTTGTGCCAGATCAAAAGGGCTGTAAAGCCGCAGGTTGGCCTACTGAAAAACCGTCGGATTGGCTAGGGCGCTTGGGTTTCCGGTTGGGTACTGTCGAGGCTTTTGGCGTGCGCCCTTCAAGGAAACCCCACCGATGTCCATCGGAAAAAACTTCGCCGGCGTCATCGCCTTCATGAAAGTCGCGGCCAGCGAAAGCTTCAGCGAGGCAGCACGCGACCTGGGCATTTCAGTGCCTTCGGTGAGTCGCAGCATTACGCGCCTGGAAACCCAACTGGCAATCAAGCTGCTGGAACGCACGACCCACAGCGTGGCGGTCACGCAGGAAGGGCGACGGTTTTTTGAAGAGTGCCTGCCCAGTGTCGAGCATCTGTTGCGCACGACCGAAGCGCTGAAACACGCGACCCAGTCGCCGTCCGGCGTAGTGCGCGTGAGCTCTACCGTGGGCTTTGGGCGCAAGTGCATTGCGCCGTTGCTGCCCGGGTTCTGTAAGGCTCACCCGGACATCACCCTCGAATTTGACCTGAACGATCGCCACGTGGATTTCTCCGAGGGCCGGGTGGATGTCGCGATCCGCAACGGTCGGCTTGAGGACGCCGATGTCATTGCCAAACAGCTGGCGCCGATGAGTTTCGTCACCTGTGCCGCGCCCGAGTATCTGCAGCGAGCCGGTTATCCGCAGACCCTTGAAGACCTGGCAGCGCACAAAACCATCGCCTTTCGCCTGGCGCAATCGGGCAAGCCGCATGTGTGGGAGTTTGAAGTCGATGGGCAGTTCATGCGCCTCCCGTTGCCTTACAGCCAGTTGTTCAATGACCCGGAGCTAGTGGCGCTCGCGGCCGTAGCCGGTGGTGGTGTGGCACAGCTGGCCGGCTATCAGGCGCAGCACTGGATCGCGCAACAGCGTTTGATCGTTTTGCTGCCGGGTTATGCGGCGCAGGCGCGGGGCAGGGGGCATTACATCTGCTATCGGCAGCGCGACAAGATACCGCTGCGGGTCAAGCTGTTCGTCGACTACATGGTGCAAGCCTTCCAGGCATGACCATTGGGTAAAAGGCTTTTGCCTGGGTGCCTAATTGTCGCGGGTGGCGATGGCTGGGCACTATCCGGTGATATTTATCACCGGGAAATCAATATGTTAAGCAAAGCTATCAAACCCTGGCTGGAGTGGCTATGGGTGCTGCCGTTCGCTGCGGCGCTGTACTATCCGTGGGCGCTGGCGTGGAGTAACCAGGCGCATGTGGCAGGCGCCGGCACCCCGGTCGTCCTGGCGTTGATCCTGAGTGCCTATGCCGTGCCGCTGCTGGCGTTTGCCTGTGTGTATGTGACCGGTGTCCAGCCGGTGATGAGCACGCGTCTGGTGCTGGCGCGGCGCTTGTCGTGCCTTGCGGTGGCGGCGCCTCCCGCGTACACGCTGATGGGCGTCGTGCTGTACCTGATGAAAATCTACGGCCACGACATCGCGGTATGGAGCAGCCTGTGGCTGGCACTGACGGGCTTTTTTGCGATGGTGTCGTCAACGGGCCCGAGCATCAGCCTGGTGACCTCCGACAAGACCTATATCAAGCTGCGTGTCGCCCACGGCATCGCCTCGGTGGCGATTCTGTTGGTGTTTCTCGCGCCGCACCTGTTCAACCACCTGCTGGGTGTACTGGGTACCGATATGCATAAGTCGGTGATGGAGGCGCTGCGAGTGGTGTATCGCAATGGCGTGTTGGAGCCGGTGATCATCGTCACGTTTTTCTTCCAGATTCTCAGCGGGCTGGTGTTGATTCGCCCGAAAACCGTCACCCGCGCCGATCTGCTGGATGCCTTGCAGACTGCGTCAGGTGCGTATTTGTCGCTGTTTATCGCGTCCCATATCAACTCGGTGTTTACCCTGGCGCGTTACTTCGGCACCGACACCGATTACGCCTGGGCCGTGGCTGAGCCGGTAGGGTTGCTGGCGGATCCGTGGAGCATTCGGCTGCTGCCGCATTACTCCCTGGCGGTGTTCTTGCTGATTGCGCACTTGGGTTGCGGTTTGCGTGGTGTGTTGCGTAACCACAATGTCAGCGAGTCGCGCAGTTTGCTGGCGACCTGGTGGGTTATTGGGGTGGGCAGCGTGGTCACAATCGTCATTACCAGCAGCATGCTCGGCGTACGGGTTTAGGCCGTTGGCGGTACATGCAAAAAGTAATGTCTTGTGTAAGTTAAAGCGCTCACCGTATTATCAAAGCAAGTTCTTGTGTATATGGCTGAAACCCGATTTGCCCTTTCAGCGAATATGGAGGTTTGGATGAGCGTGGACGCATTGCTGCCGGGTGGTTCCACCGGTCTGTTCCTGGGGACGCAGGCCCTGGGCTTGAGTGTCTGGCTGACCCTCGCGGTGCTTAACAACGGGCAGGCTTTTCGCAGCTCGGTGGGTGCCGTGGGCGCGACCATGGCCATGGCGCCGCTGCACCAAGCTCCGGCTATCGACACGCCCTTGTTGAGGCGTGCGGTGCGCTCGCCACGCCTCCATCAGTGGGCACTGCTGATCGTGCTGGCCCTGCAAGTTGTCGCGGCAGTGGCGGCGTGGGCCGGCAGCTACCAATTGGTCCTCGGTGACGGCCTGGCGGCGGCCCGGCCATGGCTCAACCTCGCCCTCAGCGGCTTCTCGGCGTTCGTTTTCGCGATGCTGCTGGGCGGCTTGTGGTTCGGCTACTGGATTCGCCAGGAGGGCTTGCAGCTGACGCATTTGGTGCTGCTGGTCTGGGCGCTGTTGGCATTTGCATTGTTCAATCTGCAAGGGGCCTGACCTTGGCTTGAGGCCGAGGCTGCGATGGACTGCGCAGCTTTCGTGAAGCCTGAACCGTTGGTGTATCCGGGACACTGCGGTGATGGAATTACGGTTGCTGCGCAGCCCACCGCAGCCTCTTTTTTACTTGCGGGGCTGGATGCTGTAGGCGCAGCGCCGGTCCCCGGAAATCAAATGCTCGCACCGCTCCACCACATTCTCGTCCCCCAGCGCCGCCTGGAAAATTTGCAGCTCCGAGCGGCAGAAGCCCTGGCACTTGCGCGCAGCCACGCAGATGGGGCAGTGGTTTTCCACCAATAGCCAGCCATCGTCCAGCGGCTCCATCTGTGCCATGTACCCGGCGCGCTCGCGAATCTGCACCAGGATCTCGACTTTTTCCTGCAGGTTCGACGCGGCGGAGCAGGCCTGGATGTATTCGTGTTTGGCCGCCGCCTCCATGCTGGCGATGACTTTTTCCACGCCTTCGCTGCCAAAAATCCCTTCGATGGAGTCGATCAGGTGCAACGTCAGCACGCTGTGGGAATCCGGAAATTTGCTCTGGGCGGTTTCGGTCAGTGCCCACTTCAGCGATGGCCGACCGGCACCCGAGATGGGGGCCGATACGCCGACGATCAACTCCGCGACCTGTAGCTTCTGGATTTGCTGGCGGGCGGCTTCGGAGGTGATGTCCAACAGCGCAGCCAGGTCCGTGGTTTTCAGTGGGCCACGGGTCTTGAGCAGGAACAGGATGCGGTCCCCGGTGGATGCCTGGCTGTCGTCGGTGGGTGTGGCGTTCATAGATCGGGAATAACCATGGAAGTGACCGGTCCATTTGACCACAGGAGGCACGCCGGGGCACCTCTTGATCTGCATTAAGCCACGCTCATGGAGGGTTCCAGCTGATTTGTATCGAAAGCATTCTGCTGGCCCACTCTGCATTTTTCCCTCGCTACCATCGGCCGCCTGCCAAACCCACGAGGGAAAAGGAATGAGTGAGACCTGCGAAAGCCTGACCACACCGCCCGAGGGGTACAGCGACTGGCTGACTGACCTCAAGGGTCGAATCCACTCGGCCCAGCAACGCGCCACGTTGGCGGTAAACCGCGAGCTGGTGCTGCTCTACTGGCAGATCGGCCAGGATATTTTGACCCGGCAAGCGCGGCAGGGCTGGGGGACCAAGGTGATTGGGCGACTGGCGCAGGACCTGCGTTCAGCCTTTCCGGAGATGAAGGGTTTTTCGCCGCGCAATCTGAAATATATGCGTGCATTTGCGCAAGCGTGGCCGGATCCCGAATTTGTGCAACAGGCTGCTGCACAATTGCCTTGGGGCCATAACCTGGTGCTGCTGGACCGGCTGCCCGGCCCTGAAACTCGCCGTTGGTACATTTCTCAGGCCATCGAACACAACTGGTCGCGCAACGTTCTCGTAATGCAAATCGAAGGTCGCCTGCTGGAGCGCAGTGGAAATGCCGTCAGCAACTTCGAGGGACTGCTGCCCAAAGCCCAGTCCGACCTGGCGCGCGAATCGCTCAAGGATCCGTACCGTTTCGACTTTCTCGGGCTGACGCTCGATGCGCAGGAGCGCGAAATCGAAAACGCGCTGGTCAAACATGTCACCGATTTTTTGCTGGAGCTGGGTGCAGGTTTTGCCTTCGTAGGGCGGCAAGTCTTGCTGGATGTGGGCGGCGAGGAGTTTTTCGTCGACCTGCTGTTTTATCACCTCAAGCTGAGGTGCTATGTGGTGATCGAACTCAAGGCTGGCAAGTTCAAGCCCGACCACCTGGGGCAGTTGGGTTTTTACCTCGCGGCGGTGGACGCCCAGCTCAAGCACCCGCAGGACAGTCCTACCATCGGCCTGCTGCTGTGCAAGAGCAAGAATGAAGTGGTGGCCGAATACGCCTTGCGTGACAGCTCCCGTCCGATTGGGGTTGCCGAGTATCAACTGGTGGAATCGCTGCCGGCAGAGTTGCAAACCAGTTTGCCCAGCATCGAACAGATTGAGCGTGAGCTGGCAGGCGATTCGTAACGCGGCGCCGCCAGGCTGGACATTGGCAATTGCCTCGGCACAATGGGCGCCTTGAAAGGAACTCATCCAAGGAAAGTCATGGCCCGCCGTATGAATACCGTCTACCCAACGTTGTTGCTCGCTGGCGTGCTGATGGGCGCAGGCATGCCCGCCAGTGGCGCTTCTTTCGAGTGTAAAAAAGCTTCCACACCGGTGGAAAAGGCCATTTGCGCCAGCCCCGAGTTGAGCGAACTCGACAGTTTCCTTGGCATTTACTACGGCCAGGCAATGGCCAAACTGGCCCCCGATCAGCGCGACGAATTGCGCCGTGGCCAGCGCACCTGGCTGCAGACTCGCAACGAGTGTGCCCGTGAGTCGGAGACACTGGTCGGCTGCCTGCAATCGCAACTGAGCCAGCGAGTGGTCGAGGTGGGTTCGATCACCCACAAGGATACGGCCGCTGTTGACGCAATCATTGCCAGCATTCCTTACCATCCGGCTCAGGCGGCAGAGGGGCTCAGGCGCTTTCCGATGAATGACCTGGCGGCCGCCTGGCTGGTCTACCTGCAGCGTTTTGAACCTGACAGTGGTGTCACGGCAAGCGAGGCCGAGGAGAATCGCAAGCAGGTCCTCGTAGCGCTCAAGGAAGACAACTTTCCCTGGTCGATCTGGCAGGACCTGCAAAACGATCCCGCCGTCAGCCGTGACCGGGTGATGTTGACGTTGCTGCGCATGATGATCGAGCGCGAACGGTATGAGCTGTTCGCTGACCAGCGTCCCTATGTGCACTGCTTTGTTTTCAGCCGTCAGGGCGAGGTCGCGTATGAGTCGTTCGGATCGCTGTACGGCTCCACCCGGGACAGCTTTGCACCGATTTGCGCGCCGCAGGGCGACCTGTTTGCGCAGCCGGCGTGGAAGCGGCTGGACGATAGTTTGACCGAGCCGTTGTCCACGGCATCGCAGAACGAAGGCACCATCCGCTTTGCCAGCTATGCCGACTGGAGCGCGCTTTCGCTCAAGGCTACCGCGTCGCCTCGGCTGTTTCTCCAACCGGGCACTGCCGGGCGGACCCAGGACCCTGAGCTAACCCTGCGCGACTGGGGTGTTGATAAGCAATGGCCTGCCCAGCAACGCCAGCAGACGCTGGCGGCCGTTGAGCCAGCGCGGCAAGCGACGAGCGACTGGTTGCAGCACGAGCGCGGCTTTTCTGCTGATGATGCCCGGCAAGCAGCTCGGGAAATCGTTCGGCAGTGGTTGAATCTGCGACTGGACTTTATCGGCGGCCCAAGCGAGCTCTAAGGGCTCAACTGCCCGATTCAGCAGCGGCTTTCTTGCCGGTCTTGCTGGCGGGATGCTGGGTCGAGGGGCTCTTGTGGCGCGTGCTCTTCACGCTTTTTGACGGCGCAGGCGCTTTGGTTTCAGCGTCCTTGCTGCCGCTACTGTCAGCTCCGGACGGGCTGCTGGGGTAGGTGCCCGGCGGGAGCGCCGAGCCAGGGGCGCTGTTGCCGCTCAAGGCGGGTGCCTCGGGGGCGGTGTTGTCGCCGAAGGCTGCATAGGCGGGGGCATACAGTACGAGCGTCAGGCTGGCGGCAAGTACAATCCTTTGGGAAATACAGGTCTTCATGACTCAATCCCTCTTGTTGACGGTAAGGACCGAAGCCCGGAGCATCTCCAGGCTTCGGCAACGCCTCAATCAAGACTTCCTGGAAGCAGGGGCGCGGCTTAGGGGCCCGCCATTTTGAAATCCCTGAGTGACGAGCGAATCAATGGTGTTGCCTGATTGGGAATCCGCCAGCCACGTCAAAGTTTGAAAAAGTTTGCCCGCAAGTGACGAATGGGCATCACGCAGCCAGTGGCTTGGCGCCGAGGGCCTTCTTGTGCGCGGCTTTCATCGCTTCCATCTCTGCACCAAGCTCCTCCAGCAGCGCCTTGCCCAGCAGCTTTTTCGCCTGCGGGAACATCTCGCTTTCTTCTTCCTCGATGTGGTGCTCCAACAGTTCCTTGACCACTTTGACGCGCCCGGAAAACTCGGTGGTGGACGGGGAGGTCTGTTTCAAGTCCGGCAATACCAGGGAGTCGACAGTGCGATGTTCCTCCTTGGCTTCGTGGTACATGATTTCCTGGTCCTTGCCCCCAGCCTTGCGGAAAGCCGGATAGAGGATTTCTTCCTCAAGCCGGGTATGAAGGCTGATTTCCATCTCCAGTTTGGCCAGCAGCTCCGTACGCTTCTTGACGCCGCGCTCGGTCGACTCACTCAGTTGGCTCAGGATGGCTTTGACGCGTTCGTGGTCGGCCTTGAGAAGATCAATGGCGTTCATGGGTGACACCTCACGGGTAGCGGAAGGGCGGGTCGAAATGCCCACCTGTCCAGAGCTCTACAGCATGAGTTGTACCAAGTTGAGCTGAATATTTATTTGTTTATAAAACAATGAGTTATTGATAGTCAAAGCGAGCTTGGATCGTGCAGCTTGCACGGACGGAGGGCGGCTTGCATGCATTAAACAATGTCTATCCTCCGCTGACTTTCCATTGCTGGATGTCTTCTGCGAACACAATCTGCTCAACCTCATCGGTAATTCCGTAGGCCAGCGACTCGTGGGCGGCAATCACTTTTTTCTCGGCCGACAAGCACTTGAAAATATCCAGGTGCGTCTCTGCCGTGGCGGCTTCCAGTTCGTAGGTTTTCACGTGGCGCGCCATTTCATCGGATGGACCTGTCGCAACCATTGGGCGAGAGCCATCCGCTGCAATTTTAATGAACCCTCAGGCGTGTTGATTGACCTAACCCATACGACCTCAGGAGGATGAATCATGCAAATCGAATATGTCTGGATTGGCTTGGCAGTGATTCTGGTACTGCTGGAACTGTGGGCGATCAACAGCGTTCTGCGCAGTGGCAGTGGCTGGGAAACCAAAGGGTTATGGCTGGTGGTGCTGATCTTCATGCCGCTGTTGGGGCTGATCCTCTGGGCGCTGTTTGGACCCAAGGGCGTCAACCGTGCAACCCATGCCACCGGGCATGGCAAAGGCTGATACAGAATTGGAAAAAAAACAGGCGCCCGAGGGCGCCTGTTTGCATGGGCTGGCGTTAAGCCGCCAGTGCTTTGGCAATTGCCTGGTTGAACGCTGGCAAGTCATCCGGTGTACGTGAAGTGATGAGTGTCCAGCCGTTGGCCGGGCATTCCTTCACCTCAGTATCCACCCAGTTTTCTGCCCCGGCGTTGACCAGGTCGGTGCGCACGCTTTTATAGGAAGTGAGGGTTTTGCCGCCGATCACCCCGGCATCGATCAGGGCCCACGGGCCGTGGCAGATGGCGGCGACGGTTTTCCCGGCCTTGACGAAGTCGTTGATCAGCCGCAAGGCGTCGGCGTCCTGGCGCAGGGTGTCGGCGTTGACGGTGCCGCCGGGGATGACCAGTGCATCGAAGTCGCTGCCGCTCAGCTCTGAGAGCTTGGCATCGGACTCCACGGTCCGGTCTTTCTCGGTGTCCTGAAGGAAGGTCTGCGTGCTGCCACCCTTGCTCGAACCGTGGGTTACCGTAGCACCGAAACCACGCAGGGCTTCCAGCGGCTTGAGCAGCTCGTCGCGCTCGATGCCGGTGTTGGAGGTGATGATCAGAATCTTCTTGCCGTGCAGTTGCGAACTCATGGTCGAGTGTCTCCTGAGTAGGGTGTGCGAATGCTGCTACCGGACTGTTGAGCGGATGCCTGAGCAAAAGGTTTAAATTAATTTGCGCTTATTTCCCGGGGCCCCACCCGGGACAATTTCCTTGAACTATCGAAAACCCAAGGGCTCTGCTGCATAACGGCTCCGTACTGGAGCGTTATGTTTTCAACAGGAGGAACACCCCATGGGCACCGCAAAAAACGCCGACAAAACTCCCGATGCCATCAGCTCAGAACAGGCGCAGAAAGGTCGCCAGGTTGATGAACAGGACAGCTCCCTGCAGCGCCCCAACCCCAAGACGGAAACCGTCGATAAGGTGATCACGCCGACGTCGATCAAGGACACACAACGGCAAACCGACCGGATCAATGAGAAGGCTGCTGAAGCCGAGCGCAAGCTGGGTCAGTGAGGGACGGAGGCAGTCATGGGCCGATGCACTTAACCTGCAAGCATTGCCTGGCGAAAGGCATGAATGTGGTCAACGATTTGCCTTGATGCCTCGCTGATTGCGGTGCGTGTGTTGCCGGCGATATGCGGCGTCAGGATCGCGTTGGCAACGCCAGTCAAAGGCGATTCGAACTGGTCTTTTTCCCGGGCGAAGGTATCGATGGCGACCCCCTTGATATGGCCGGGAAAGCGCTGCATGAACGTCGCCAACTGGCCCTCGTCGACGATGCCGCCACGGGCGGTGTTGATCAGGATCGACCCGGGTTTCATCCGTGTGAATGCGGCAGTGCCGAACAAGCCTTTGGTCTGCGCCGTGAGTGGTGTGTGAATGGACACCACGTCTGCCTCCTCCAGCAATTCGTCAAGCGAGGCGCGCCATTGCACGCCCAGGTTCGCAGCGGCCTGTTGGGTGAATCGCTCGGAGCCGGTGGCGATCACGTTCATGCCCAGGGCTCGCGCCTTATGGGCAAGCGATTGGGCGATTCTGCCGGTGCCCACCAGCCCCAGGGTCAACTCGGCAATTTGTGGCGCGGGTGCGAGCAGGCCTTTTGACCACTGGCCTTGATGGGTCTTGGCGTTGTAGAGATTCAGGTCACGAGACAGGAACAGCGTTTGTGCCAGCGCATATTCAGCCACGGCCGTCGCGTTGGAGCCTGGGGTATTGAGTACGGTCACGCCACGCTCGGCGGCGGCCTTCAAGTCGATATGGTTAAGCCCGACACCCGCCTGGGCGATCGCCTGTAACGGGCTGCCCAGATCCGGCGACGCGGCGGCGTTGATCAGCGCAGCCCCCAGGGGAATGTTCAAACGGGTCTTGAGTACGCTGTAGCCGCCGGCCTCTACCACGGCACCGATCAGTGAAGGCGTGTCGTGGCAATTGATATCCACGAACTGAACGCGCCCGGCGTAGTGCGTTTGGATACTGTCCTGGTCGGCGAAGTAGTGCAGGTTTAGGGTGATTTCCAGCCCGTATGCCAGGCATCGCTCGATTTCGTCATGCAGCAAGGGCGGGTTGGGTGCATCCAGAATCAGGACGGGAAACGCCATGGGTCTATTCCTTTGCAATGCTATCGGGCCAAGCCTGTGTCAGGCGTCCACTTGCATCACTTCCAGCCCCAGGCATTCATAAGCCTCGACACTGCCCGGCGGCACGTGCCACTCGGTAATCAGCGTGTGAATGCGGCTGCACGGCGCCACCACGAATGGCTCTACGGCCCCCAGCTTGTCGGCCAGGGTGACAGCCACCACGTGGGAAGCGCTGTCGAGCATAGCCTGTTTCACGGCAACTTCCTCGAAGTGCAACGAGCTGATGCCGACCTGTGGATGCAGTGCGCACACGCCCGTAAACAACAAGTCTGCCTTGATGCCCTGGATCAGCCGCAACGCCTCGTGCCCGCTGGCGGCCATGGTCACCGGGTTGAGCTGCCCGCCGGCAAGGATCACCGTCACATTGGGATGCTCGGACAACGCGATGGCAATCATCGGTGAGTGGGTGACGGCGGTCAGCTTGATGGCGTGCGGCAAGGACTGGGCGATTTGCAGGGTGGTGGTGCCGGAGTCGAACAGCACGATCTGGCCGTCTTCCACGCGATCGGCGGCGAGCTGCGCCAGGTGGCGTTTCGTCGCGGTGGTTTCGCCAAAACGGGTGAAGAAATCCTTGCCGGTGTCCTTGGGCCTTGGCAGCGCGCCGCCATGCACGCGTTGCAGCAAGCCGGCGGAGGCGAGTTCGCCGAGGTCGCGGCGTATGGTGTCCTGGGAAACGGCGAAATGCTCCACCAGGTCCGAGGCGGTGACTTTGCCATCGCGCTCCAGCAGCAACAGGATTTTCTGTTTGCGCAAGGAGGGCAGGTCGATGGCGGCATGGGTGTTGTGCATGTTTGTGCTCGTTATTGCGTGTTTATGCGAGATTAATCAGGCGAAGAACTAAACGCAATGGGTGGCCGCATGTGGGCGGCACCGGAGCAGTTGGCGAACCCGAGGTGACGCAGGAGATTTTGCTCCCGAGCGCCGTTCCAACAGGATGTTACTGAGCAAAAAAATCGTAAAAAAGTAAAAAGAGTTGTCCACGAAAACCGTGGGTATCTCTGTGGATAACTTCCCTTGAGCCCGGCGGGTATGGCGATTTAACCCGCGGTTAATATTTGATCAGCCGCTGTTTATGGCCAGTATGGGCAGGCTTTTCGTCTTGACAGGCACCGGCGAAACCGGTGCCGAAATGCACATTTACGAGTCGTTGGGGCGCACGGTGGAGGGGCCGGCGACCTGTGTCGGCCGCTTCGTTTGCATCAGGTTGTTGAGGGCCTGTCGATAGCTGCTGCCGCCCAGGCGCATGCTGTCATTGTGAGTAGCGCCGGGCACCAGCAACAGGTGTTTGGGTTCTTGTGCGGCATCAAACAATTGCTGGCTGAAGCGCGGTGGCACAAAGGCATCGGCTAACCCATGGACCACCAGCAGCGGCATGTGGATGTCAGCGATCTTGTCGATGGAGTCGAACTTCTGCGACAGCAGCCAGCGTACTGGCAGCGAGGTGTTGGCGACGGCCGTGGCCACATCCGCCAATGAGGTAAACGTGGATTCGATCACCAACCCGCGCACCGGCGGCGGCCTATTATTCTGCGCGGCCTGCTTGCCCAGTTCTGCCGCCAGGTCGATGGCCACCGCGCCACCCAGGGAGTGACCGTAGATCAGGCGCTTGGCAGGGTCGGGTTGCAGCACCTGGAAACGCTCCCAGGCAATGCGCGCGTCTTCGTAGACACTGGTTTCGGAAGGCAGGTCGCCCTGGCTCTGGCCGAAGCCGCGATAGTCGATGGCCAGCACCGAGAAACCCAGGGCCCGCAGTTGCTCAATGCGAAACAGCTGACCCGTGAGGTTCCAGCGTACGCCGTGCAAATAGAGGATCGCTGGCGCGTCCTTCTGCGCAGCCGGCCACCACCACCCATGAATGTTTTGCCCGGACTTGAAACTTGCGGGTTTCAGGTCGAATTCCTGCACATCCCGGGGCAACCCGCTGTACCAGCTGGCAGTGCCCGGTTCCACACGAAACAGCAGCTCGCGCTCCTTGTGCTGCAGCACGGCGCAACCCACTGGCAGGCCGATGATCACGGCAGCCATGCACAGCAGGGGAAACCAGCGCAGGCCGAGACGGGACATAAAACGTGAAAGCATGAAGGTTCCAGAACAGGAGCAAAGCACGGGTTTTAACAGATGCCCTGGCCGTGCAGGAAATATTTAGACAGTCGTCACCGGGCATTGCTTGCAAAGTATTACAGCGTGCCTTCCAGCAATGAGACGAAGTGCCCGGGCAACGGCGACGGATTGTCGGTGTTCCTATTGAGGTAGAGGCCGATGCTGGAAGACGCCGCGGTGAGGGGGCGAAACACCACCTTGTCGCTGGTCATCGAGCGCGCAATCGACTCCGGCACCAGCGCTACGCCAAACCCGCACGCGACCAGGCCGATCAGCGTGTGCAATTGATCGGCTTCCTGGACCACCCGTGGAGAGAACCCCGCGGCCTCGCACAACCCGATCAATTGATGGTGGTAGCCACTGCCCAATACCTGTGGCGTGAACACAAAGTCGGCGCCGGCCAAATGCTTCAGCTCGATAGCGGCGTCGTCGGCATTGGGATGGTCTACGGGAAGCGCCATCAGGATCGGTTCATCGAGCAGCAGCCGGGACTCGATGTTATCCGCCTGGCCCGGTAGATAGCGCAAAACGGCCAGATCGGCCTCGCCAGCCGAGAGTGCCTTGGCCTGGCTGGCGGAGGGCATTTCCTTGATCACCAACTGTACCTTGGGGAACGCGAGCCGAAATTGCCGCAGGGTTTCGAGCAGCCACGGGTAACCGGCAATCGACACCGACGTGATGGTAAGTGTGCCGGCGGTGCCTTGGGAGACTTGCCGGGCATTTTCGACACCGTGCTGCAGTTGCCCGAGGACCGCGTACGCCGTTTCAAGAAACGCCGTGCCCGCCGGCAGCAACTGCACCCCGCGCCGGTCACGCTCCAGCAGGGCAAACCCCAACTTCTCTTCCAGCCGATTGATCGCCTGGCTCAACGCGGGCTGTGCCATGTGCAGGCGCAGCGCAGCCTTGTGAAAGTGCAGCTCCTCGGCGACAGCAATGAACTGGCGCAGCAGGCGGGTTTCGATCATCGGGTCTGTTCCTTCAGAGAGAGGGGCTGATACGTCGTGGGTATCAACATCGCTGTTTTTCAGTATTAAACAGGGCGGTCGCGGGTTGTTAGGGTGGAGTGCCTATCAGGAGAACGCAACGATGGACTTTACAGGTAAAACCGCAATCGTGACCGGTGCCGCCCGGGGCTTGGGCTTCAGTTATGCGCGCGAGTTGGCGCGCCTCGGTGCGCGGGTGGTGATCAGCGACATCGGCACCGACGCGCTCGGCGAGGGCGCTGACCCCCAAGTGGTTCAGGCGGCCGCGCTGGCGCTTCAGAGCGAGGGGTTGCAGGTGGTCGGTCACGCAACCGATCTGTCGGGTGAAGCGGGTTGCCGAGCGCTGATCGAATGCGCCATCACCCATTTCGGGCAGCTCGATATCCTGATCCACAATGCTGGCTGGGTGGGCTATCAATCCATTGAGGCCGCCGACGCAGCGTTTATCCGGCGAGCGATGGACATCAACGTCTACGCGCCGATCTGGCTGGGCAAGCATGCCTGGCCCTACCTGAAGCGATCCGCCGCACCGCGCATCGTGCTGACCACCTCCGACCGTGCGATGTACACGCACTATGCCCAGCCGGGCCTGGTGGCCTACAGCGCCGGCAAGATGGCGCAACTGGGCATCATGAATGCGTTGAGCGGGGAAGGGGCCGAGGCGGGGATTCTGGTGAATGCCATCTCACCCGTGGCCAAGACCCGCATGTGGGGCGTGACCGGCGAGCCGGACAACCTCAAGCCGGAATGGGTAACTCCCGGCGTACTCTTCCTGGCCTCGGCGCAGTGCCAGGACAGCGGCTATATCCTGCGGGCCAGTAACGGTCAGTTCACCGCCACGCGTTTCGTTGAAAACCCGGGTGTCGAGTATCCGCTCGACCTGGCGCGGATCAACGCCGCCAGTGCCGAGCAGGTCGCTGCCCGCTGGCATGCCATCAAGCAGGGCTGACGCGCAGTCGTTCAAGCGCCAGGAACACCACCGGCGTGGTCAACAATGTCAGGGCCTGGCTCAGCAGCAAGCCGCCCACAATCACCACACCGAGCGGCTCACGCAACTCGGCGCCGGTACCGAATGCGAGCATCAGGGGGACGGCGCCGAGCAAGGCCGCCAGCGTGGTCATCATGATGGGTCGAAAGCGCGCAATACAGGCCTGATAGATCGCGTCATGTGCACTCAGGCCTTGTTTCCGCTGGGCTTGCAAGGCGAAATCCACCATCAGGATGCCGTTTTTCTTGACGATACCGATCAGCAGGATCAGCCCGATCAGCGCCATGATCGAGAAGTCCAGTTGCCAGGCCCATAGCAGCAGGATGGCGCCGACGCCTGCTGCTGGCAGCGTGGAGAGGATCGTCAGTGGATGCACCAGGCTTTCATACAGCACTCCCAAAATAATGTAGACCGCCACCAGTGCCGCCAGAATCAGGTAGGGCTGGCTGGCCAGGGACGCCTGGAATGCCTGCGCCGAACCTTGAAACGTTGCACTGATTGAGGCGGGCATTTCGATCTCTCGTTCCACTTGTTGCAGCGCCTCGACGGCCTGGCCCAGCGCGACACCGGGTGCCAGGTTGAACGACAGGTTGGCAGCAGGCTGCATACCATTGTGATTGATCAGCAGCGGCCCGCTGACCGGCGGCTCGATCCGGGCAAATGCCAGCAGGGGCACGGCCTCTCCGGTGAGAGGCGAGCGCAATTGCAGGTAGTTCAGGCTGTCGGCAGTGCCTCGCGCCGAAGGGGCGAGTTCCAGGATGACCTGGTACTGGTTGACCTCGGTCTGGTACTCGCTGATCTGCCGCTGGCCAAACGCGTCATACAGCGCGTTGTCCAGGTCGCGGGGAGTGAAGCCATAACGTGCGGCCTCGTCGCGGTCCAGGGTAATACGGGTGACGTTTGCGTCCAGTTGCAGGTCATGGGACACGTCGCTGAACAACGGGAGCGTTCTCAGTCGATCAGTCAACCGCGTGGTCCAGGTCGCGAGTTCGCCGCTGTCTTCGGCGCGCAACACATACTGGTATTGCGCTCGTGGCTGGCCGGCGCTCAGGTTGATGTCTTGCACGGCGCGAAGAAATACCTGGATACCGGGCACCTGTGCCAGTTGCGGACGCAAACGGTCGATGACCTGGCTGATGGTTGCATCGCGTTGCCCGGGGTCGTTGAGGACCAGCCACATCCGGCCATTACTGATGGAGTCGGTGATGCTGCCGCCGACGGCATGGTTGAAGTCGGTGACGTCCGGGTCCTGGCTGACGATAGCGGCCAGTTGCTGATGTTTATCCAGCATGTCCTCATAGGAAATATCCGCCGAGGCCTGGGTCACGCCCTGTATGAACGCCGTGTCTTGCAGGGGGAAGAACCCCTTGGGAATCATCACGAAGCTGGCAACGCTGAGCACCACACTCGCAAAAAACACCCCGAGCATGCTGCGCTGATGCCCCAGCGCCCAGGTCAGTGCGCGTGCGTAACCGTTACTCAGCCACGCGAGAAACCCCTTGTCTGGCGGCCGGTGTGCGGGCGCATTCATAAACAGTGATGCCAACGTGGGGGCCAGCGTCAGGCAGAGCACCACGGAAATCAGAATGGCGGCGGTGGCGGTGAGCGCGAACTCGCGAAACAGTCGGCCGATCACCCCACCCATGAACAGCAACGGGATAAATGCGGCAATCAGCGACAGGCTGATGGAGCACACCGTGAAGCCGATTTCGCTGATGCCCTTGAGCGCGGCGGTGCGTCTGTCTTCACCGCGCTCCAGGTGTCGGTGGACGTTTTCGATGACCACGATGGCGTCGTCGACGACGAATCCGACCGCGATGACGATGGCCACCAGGGTCAGGTTGTTCAGGCTGAAACCGGCCACATACATGACCGCACACGTGGCCACCAGCGAGATACCGAGTACGGCGGTGACGATCAGGGTTGCCGACCATTGGCGCAGGAACAACGCCATCACCCCAATCACCAGGACAATTGCGATACCCAGGGTCAGTTGCACTTCCTGCAAGGATGAACGGATGGTACGCGTACGGTCGTTCAGCACGTCGACCGTCACATCGGCCGGCAGTGATGCGCGTAGCCGGGGCAGTGCTTGCCGGATGCTGTCAGCCGTCGCGACGATGTTGGCGCCGGGTTGGCGAAGAACCACCAGCACCACCCCGGACTGTCCGTTGGGCCAGGCACGGGCATAGTCATTTTCAGCGCCCAGTGTGACATCGGCGACGTCACGCACGCGTACGGCCGAGCCGTTGCGATAGCTGACGATAACGTCGCCATACTCGGGGGCCGAAAACAACTGGTCATTGACTTCCAGCGTCGACACACGTGTGTCACCGAACAACGCGCCCTTGGGCAGGTTGACGCTGGATTGCCGCACGGCTTCGCGGATGTCCTGCAGGCTGACGTTGGCTGCCGCCAGCGTCTCGGGGCGCGCCTGGATACGGATCGCCGGGCGGCGCTGGCCGACCACGATGACTTGGCCGACTCCGCCGATCTGGCTGAGTTGGCGCGACAGCACGCTTTCGGCAAGGTCGCTGACATCGATCAACGAACGGCTTTCGGACACCACGCTGATGATCAGCACCGGTCCATCCGCCGGGTTGACCTTGCGCCACACAGGCAAGCTGGGCATGTCACTGGGCAGGCGTGCCGAAGCGGCGTTGATCGCCGCCTGGACTTCCTGGGCAGCGGTGTCGATATCCTTTTCCAGGGTGAATTGCAGGGTCAGCGTCATCTGGCCGAGGGCACTGGTGGACGTCATCTCGGTAATGCCGGGCACTGAACTGAACGCCACTTCCAGAGGCGTTGCGACTGACGAGGCGATGGTCTTGGCACTGGCGCCGGGCAGGCGTGCGGTCACCTGGATTGTCGGGAATTCGGCTTCCGGAAGGGGCGCGATGGAGAGGCGCGGGTAGGCGATCAACCCCAGTAGCAACAGGGCAACACTTAACAAAAGGGTGCCGGTGGGGTGGTCGATGCACCAGGTGTAGACCTTGCGCGCTGCCATCAGAAAGCGGCTCCGCCATCAGACAAACCGGCAGTTTCGGCCGCGTTGAGTATCTGCACCGTGGCGCCGGGACGCAGTCGCGAATAACCATCCTCAACGATCAGGTCGCCGGGTTGCAGGCCTGTGACCACGGCGATAGAAGCATCGGCGTACGTCACCTGCACGGGCTGGGGCGCCGCCTTGTCCTCGGTGATTCTCCAGACAAAGGTGGTTTCCTGGCCCTGGCGCAGTGCGCGTTGTGGCACCACCAGGGCGTTGCTCAACGTGTCGGTTTGCAAGTTGATGACGACTGACTGATCCGGCCAGAGCGCCCCTTGTGGGTTGGCAAAAGTGCCCTTGATACGCACCGTCCCGGTGGCATTGGATACCCGGTTGTCGATCAGTGATAACTGCCCCTCGCTCAACAGGGTGCCGCTGTCGCTTGCATAGGCACGCAAGCTCGCTGCGGTTTGGCTGGCATCACCCAGCAGTGCCTGCAATTGCCCCAGCATGGCCTGGGGCAAGGCGCTTTCTATACCGATGGGGTCCAGTTGCACGACGGAGAACAAGGGCTGGGCATCTCCTGCCCGTACATAGCTGCCGGGGTGAATATTGCGAATGCCGACGTGTCCGTCGGTCGGCGACTGAATCCGCGTATACGACAGCTGCACCTCGTTGGCGGTGACGATCGCGTCGCGGCTGTGCAGGCCGGCGCGTAACTGGGCCACCAGTGCGGTTTGCTGGTCAAGGATTTGCTTCGAAATGGCCTGGCCGCTGGCCAGGGCGCGATAGCGCGCGAGGTCGCCATTGGCAGAGGTCAATTGTGCCTGGGCCATATCCCGTTCCGCCCGGGCTTGTTGCAGGACGGCGAGAATCCCTCGATCGTCGATCTGTGCCAGCAGCTCGCCCTGGCGGACGAACTGGCCTTCGCTGACGGGGACGTCCAGCAGCAGGCCGTCGACTTGAGGCCGGATATCGACACTGCGCAGTGAACGCACATTCCCGATGGCCTGGACGATCACCGGTACGTCGCGCTGCCCCACGCTTGCCGCGCGGACCGGGACGGCGGCAGGGTCGGGAGGCGGCGCGGCGTCCGACATGTCCGGGGATAGCCAGTGCACGGCAAGCCCTATCATCGCGAGGCTGGCAATTGAAAAGACAAGACTGAAAAACGTCGAGGATGTGCGGTGTTTCGGCATAACGGCAACTTCCTGTGCGAGTGGAGTTCACGCCCGAAAAACGCTTTCACCTTGAATGCCAGGTTGGCCCTGCGTAGTACTGCGCGCATTCCCAGGGTGGGGCATTCTGACCCTGGCGGAAAAAAGCGACGACTGGCCATTCGGCTAGGTAGCCGCCTGGATACGCATGGGCCCCACAGGCTTGACTTGACGATAACGACGCTTGAACCACATGCTCCCTGTCCCACGATAAAAGGACCGCTCATGGACAACAGCCCCGTTCGCATCCACACCGAAGAGTTGCTCTCGGATAACTGGTACGTGCTGAAAAAGTACACTTTCGACCTGCGCCGCCGCGACGGCAGTTGGCAGTCCCAGACCCGTGAGATCTATGACCGGGGCAATGGTGCGACCATCCTGCTGTACAACCGCGAGCGGCGCACGGTGTTGCTGATTCGCCAGTTCCGCATGCCGACTTTCGTCAATGGCTACCACGGCTACCTGATCGAATCCGCCGCCGGCCTGCTGGACAATGCCAGCCCCGAGGAACGCATTCGTCTCGAAGCGGAAGAAGAGACGGGCTACCGTGTGGGCCACGTGGAAAAAATCTACTCGGCCTTCATGAGCCCGGGCTCGGTGACCGAGCGCATCCACTTTTTCATCGGCGAATATTCGCCTTCCGACCGGGTCAGCGATGGCGGCGGGCTGGAAGATGAGGGTGAGGATATCGAGGTGCTGGAGCTGGGGTTCGAGGCCGCTCTGTCCATGGTGCAAAGCGGTGAGATCGTCGACGGCAAGACCATCATGCTGCTGCAGTATCTTGAGTTGCGGATGTTGAAAGAGGGCTGGTGATGGCGCGTCGGTTTTCCCTGGCGTTGGCGGTGTTGCTGGCGGGATGCAGCGGCGTGAGTGCGGCGCCGGTGCCCGTCGGCGACGGCGGTGTTCCTGCGTTCTATACCTGGGCCGACAAGGTGCCTGCATCACCCGGGCAGATGCTGCGCAGTGAGCCGTTGACGGCTCGGCAAAGCCTGGCCGATGCCGGGCAGAACCTACGGATCCTGTACACCTCCACCGATGGTCTCGACACCGGCAAACACCTGGTCGTCTCCGGTGCGTTGTTCCTGCCCAAGGGCACGGCGCCGCCGGGTGGCTGGCCGCTGATGGCGTGGGCCCACGGCACGGTGGGCAGCGCTGATGTTTGCGCGCCGTCGTTCGCCGGTCGCAGCCCGCGGGACACGCGCTATCTCAATTATTGGCTGGGGCAGGGTTACGCCATCGTCGCCACGGATTACCAAGGGCTAGGGACGCCTGGGTTGCATCCGTATGGGCTGACCAGCCCGCTGGCCTATGGTGTGCTCGACAGCATCCGTGCGGTGATGGCCGGTGGTTTTGGGCTCTCCAGAAACGTCGTGGTGTTCGGCCAGTCCCAGGGCGGGCGTGCCGCGTTTGCCACGGCGGTCTACGCCAAAGACTACGCGCCTGAGTTGAACATCGTCGGCGTGGTAGCCACCGGTACGCCTTACGCGGCCACCCATAAGACCGGCGACAGTGCCGAGCTGGAAAAAGCCCGCAGCTCGGTGGTGCCGACCTTTGCCTACAACCTGTTGCGGCTGAGTACGGCCACCTTGTTTGATCCGTCGTTTGTCCCTGCCGACTACTTGAGCGAGCGCGCAATGCCAGCGTTTGAGATCAGTCAGCGCGATTGCTTGCATGCCATCGAGCAGCGGGTGGTGGCGGATAAACTTACCTTCAACGACAGCTTCAAGCGCTCGCCCAAAGCAGCCCTCGACAGGGTCTATCGCGAGTCGGCGTATCCAACCCTGAAGACGGACATTCCGGTGTTTGTCGGCACGGGTGGCAACGACCGGGATGTGTTTGTGCCGGGGCAAAAGGCCTTGGTCAGGGACGCCTGCAAGGCAGGCGACCGGATCGAATGGCATTTCTATCCCGAGCTTGATCACTCGGCCACGGTGAATGGCTCGCTGGCGGATTCGACGCCGTTTGTGCGCCGGGCGTTTGCCGGTGAAGTGATCCCCGGCAACTGCGGGTTGTAGCAGCAGGAGCCGCTCGGCTCCTGCGACGGCCTTCAGGCCAGCTTCACGTCCATGGTGATCCGTGCGGTAAACACCAACTTTCCTTCCGCATCGAGCATGTCCACCGGCACCACTTTGTCACCCGCCGTCAGCCAATCAATCCCCTCGCCATTGGCGGTCGCGGTGACGCTGCTTTTGGCCTTGGCCAGGTATTCCACCGTCATCCCCTTGGGAATCCAGCGTGCGCCGGTTGGCACGGACACATCCGTCATTGTCCCGGCCGCCAGTTCCGCGGCGTTGCACATGGCGATCGCATGCACCGTCCCCAGATGGTTGGTGACGGCCTTGCTGAACGGCACCTCCACCGCCGCCAACCCCGGGCGTAGCTGGGTGATCAACGGATTGATGGTGCTGAAGTAGGGCGCCATCTGGCACGCCAGTTTGCTGAATGCTTCGGGGCCGACGCTGTTGAACATACTCAGGTACTGACTCATGAGGTGCCTCACTGAAGGTCTGAATTTACGGAATGTTGTTCCGTTACAGAATAATATTCTGTGACGGAACAGTATTCTGCCCATGGGAAATCTGTCAAGCTGCGCCGACGTGTCCCTCTCAATGAATGAGTTCGTGTTCAGCATGCAAACCCCGGATCTGCTCCAGCGCTGCTTCCCAGGTCGAAGGGCCGAATTGAAGCGCGATATCTTCAAGACTGCCCTCGACCTGTTCAACGAGCAGGGCCTTGAAGCCACCACCATCGAGATGATTCGCGCCGGGTGCGACACCAGCGTTGGCGCGATCTACCATCACTTCGGCAACAAGGAAGGGTTGGTTGCCGCGCTGTTCTTCACTGCACTGGATGACCAGGCCGAATTGCGTGCGCGCTACCTGGAGTCGGCCAGGACGGCGAAGGAGGGCGTGTACGCGCTGGTCCACAGCTATGTGGATTGGGTGGACAGCGAACCGCAGTGGGCGCGTTTCCAGTACCACGCGCGTTTCGCCGTGACCAAGGGGCCGTTCGCCGCCGAACTGGAAAGCCGCAACCAGTCGCGCAATGCAGTGCTCAAGGAGTGGATGGCGCTGCCCGGGCGGGGTGATCAGCTCAAACAATTGCCCGCAGAGCTTTGGCCGTCGCTGATCATCGGGCAGGCCGACAGCTACTGCCGTGCCTGGCTGGCCGGGCGGGCGACCAGCAGCCCGCGGGTTTACCGCGAGGTGCTGGCCGAGGCCGCGTGGCGTTCGGTGGGCGGGGTTTAGCCAGACTCACGCACACGGCACCGGCGTCATCGCCACCTGATAGCGCTCATCAAAATCCTCCGCCAGCTGCGCCAGCGTCACCTCGCCCAGGCGCTGCAGCAGCAACGCCTGGGCGTCATCAAAGGCCTGGTTCAGTGCTGCGTTGACGGCCTGTTCCACCAGGCACTGCGGGTGATCGGTGGACAGGCCGACGGCAAAGATCGACGACGTGCCGAGGGCGTTGTGGATGTCCAGCAGGGTGATCTCACTCAAGGGCTTGCCGAGCATCCAGCCACCCTGATGGCCTTTTTCTGAGCGCACATAGCCCTTTTCCTTGAGCAGGCCGAGGGTACGGCGCACCACCACCGCGTTGGTGCCGAGCATCTGCGCGATGGTGTCCGAGGTGGCGCGTTCCTCGTGGCGGCCCATGTGGATCAGCACGTGGAGCATGCGCGAAAGCCGGGTGTCGTTTCTCATCTGCAAACCTCAGGAATTCCTGCGCGAAAGTATCGTTCGTAACGATTGGAGTTGCGAGACTCTTGACGAAGTATTTTTATGTAACTTATGGTGTGTCGTGACTGCCCGGCAACCGATGCTCGGGCCACCAGAGAGGTCATCTTCATGGTTTACGACGTGATTATCGTGGGCGGCAGCTACGCCGGAATGTCGGCCGGCCTGCAACTGGCGCGGGCCCGGCGCAAGGTGCTGGTGATCGATGCCGGGCAGCGGCGCAACCGCTTTGCAGCCACCTCCCATGGCTTCCTCAGCCAGGATGGCCAGCCGCCGGAGATGATCGCGGCTGAAGGGCGAGGGCAGTTGATGGAGTACCCAACCGTCACTTGGGTGCAGGACACGGCGGTCGAGGCGACTCAGGGCCCGCAGGGTTTTGTGGTGCAAACCCGGTGCAATGGCAGCTTTAACGCTCTGCGGCTGATTCTCGCCTCCGGAGTGGTGGATGAATTGCCCGAGGTTGAAGGCCTGCAAGAGCGCTGGGGCAAGTCCGTATTCCACTGCCCGTATTGCCACGGCTACGAGCTGGACCAAGGCCGCATTGGCGTGCTGGCGACCTCACCGCTGGCGATGCATCACGCCATGCTGCTGCCGGACTGGGGCACCACCACGCTGTTCACCAATGACGTATTTGTGCCGGATGCCGAGCAGCAGGCGCAACTGGATCGGCGCGGGGTTCGCGTCGAAAGCCAGGCGGTGCGGCGGATTGTCGGTGAGCGGGCGGACGTGGAATTGGCAGACGGTCGGGTGATCGCGCTGGACGGCATTTTCACGATGTCCCGCACGCGCATGGCCAGCCCGTTGGCCGAGCAGTTGGGGTGTGAGTTTATCGAAGGACCGACCGGGCCCTATCTGCTCACCCACGAAACCCGCCAGACCTCCGTGCCCGGCGTGTTTGCCTGTGGTGATGCCAACCTGGCCGGCGGTTCGGTCGCGCTGGCGGTGGGCGAGGGCGTGCGCGCCGGGGTGGGCGCGCACTTCTCGATGATCTTCAGCTGAGGTCAGCGCACCAGGCAGGGCCGCTTGTTATCGAACGTCCAGCCCGGAATCATGAACTGCATCGCCACGCTGTCATTGCGCGCACCCAGGCCCATGCCTTTGTACAGTTCATGGGCGTGGGCCACGGCGTCCATGTCGATGTCGACGCCCAGGCCCGGTTTGGCCGGGACCTTGATATGGCCGTCGACAATCTTCAGCGGCGCCTTGGTCAGGCGCTGGCCGTCCTGCCAGATCCAGTGGGTGTCGATGGCGGTGATCTCTCCCGGCGCGGCGGCGGCCACCTGGGTGAACATCGCCAGGGAAATGTCGAAGTGATTGTTGGAGTGTGAGCCCCAGGTCAGGCCCCATTCGTGGCACATCTGCGCCACCCGCACCGAGCCTTGCATGGTCCAGAAGTGCGGGTCGGCGAGGGGAATATCCACCGACTGCAACTGGATGGCGTGACCCATTTCCCGCCAGTCGGTGGCGATCATGTTGGTGGCGGTGGGCAGCCCGGTGGCACGGCGGAATTCGGCCATGACTTCGCGCCCGGAGTAGCCGTTTTCCGCGCCGCACGGGTCTTCGGCGTAGGCCAGTACGTGATGTTGGTCGCGACACAGGGCGATGGCTTCTTTCAGTGACCAGGCGCCGTTGGGGTCCAGGGTGATGCGCGCGTCGGGGAAACGTTCGGCCAGCGCAGTGACCGCCTCGATTTCCTCGGCGCCGCGCAACACGCCGCCCTTGAGCTTGAAGTCATTGAAGCCGTATTGCGCCTTGGCCGCCTCTGCGAGGCGCACGATGGCTTCGGGCGTCATGGCCTGTTCATGCCGCAGGCGGAACCAATCCTCGGCGTGCGCTTCACTGCGATAGGCCAGGTCGGTCTGCTGGCGATCACCGATGTAGAACAGATAGCCAAGCATCTTCACCGCGTCGCGCTGCTGGCCTTCACCCAAGAGCGC
The DNA here is from genome assembly GCF_000242655.1 of Pseudomonas sp. PAMC 25886. Classification (NCBI taxonomy): domain Bacteria; kingdom Pseudomonadati; phylum Pseudomonadota; class Gammaproteobacteria; order Pseudomonadales; family Pseudomonadaceae; genus Pseudomonas; species Pseudomonas sp. PAMC 25886. Next base: position 217,214 of record NZ_AHHC01000050.1, on the reverse strand, counting down.
GGCGACCGGGACTTCGAGGAATTGGCCGAGCAAATCCAGCAGTGCAGCCTCCATCGCGGTGACGGCATGGATGGTGATGCGCAGGTCAAACGTCTGCAAACCCCGGCCCGCCGAATCCCGCGCGGCGAAGGTCTGGCGCATGGCATTGAGAATGCTCTGGTACTGGCCGATGGGCTTGCCGATCACCAGGCTGCGGGCGTCTTCCAGGGTCTCGCGGATGCGTTCGCCGCCGGGCACTTCACCGACGCCGGTACGCCCGGCGCTGTCGGTGAGGATCACGATATTGCGCGTAAAAAACGGCCCGTGGGCGCCGCTGAGGTTGAGCAGCATGCTGTCGTGGCCGGCCACCGGGATAACCTGCAGGCCGGTGACGACCGGGGCGCCGTTGGCGTGGTGCTGGTGTTCTGTGTTCATGGGGTATTCCTTATTTGCTCAAGACGGGGGCGGGTTGCAGCACGCTGCTGGTGGTCGGGCCGGGCAGGGTTTTGGCGAAAAACACCAGGATCGCCGCGAGGATCGACGTGCCCGCCAGGCCATACAAACCGCCCTGGATCGAACCGGTGGTCTGTTCCAGGAAACCAAAGGTGGTAGGCGCGACAAACCCGCCGAGGTTGCCGATGGAGTTGATCAGCGCGATCACCGCTGCAGCGATCCGCGCATCGAGGTAACCCTGGGGAATCGGCCAGAACAGTGAAGACGCCGACTTGAAGCCGATCGCCGCGAAGCAGATCGCGATAAACGCAAAGATCGGCCCGCCGGTGGTGGAGAGGAACATACCGACCGCAGCGATCAACAGTGCAGCAGCGACCCACGCCTGCTGGAACTTGAACTTGCCCGCCAGCGCGGCAAAAGCGTACATCGCGATGATCGAAATCAGCCACGGGATCGAGTTGTAGAAACCCACCTGGATGTCGCTCAGGTCGCCCATCTTCTTGATGATGCTCGGCAGCCAGAACGTGGCGGCGTAGATCGTCAGCTGGATGCAGAAATACAGGGCGCAGAACAGCATGATCTGGCGGTCCTTGAGCAGTTTGCCCAGGGTTGGCTTGACCGTGGTGGCGGCGTCACGCTCACGTTGTTCGCGGTCGATTTCGCCCACCAGCGCATCCTTCTCTTCAAGGCTCAGCCACTTGGCGTCGTGGGGCTTGGAGTCGAGCCAGAACCACACGAAAAAGCACAGCAGCACCGAGGCCATGCCTTCGATGATGTACATCCATTGCCATCCGTGCAGGCCCAGGCCGGTGATTTGCAGCAACACGCCAGACAAGGGGCCGGAGATCAGCGAGGCGAGGGCCGAGCCGCTGAGGAAAATCGCAATCGCCTTACCGCGTTCGACGCCGGGCAACCAGCGGGTGAAGTAGTAGATCACCCCGGGGAAGAAGCCGGCTTCGGCCACGCCCAGCAGGAAGCGCAGGATGTAGAAGTGGGTTTCGTTCTGGATAAACGCCATCAGCGTGGCGGTGATGCCCCAGGTGAACATGATGCGGGTCAGCCAGATACGCGCGCCGACTTTTTGCAGGAGCATGTTGGAGGGGACTTCGAACAGCGCGTAGCCGATGAAAAACAACCCGGCGCCGAAGCCGTACGCGGCTGCACCAATGCCCAGGTCGTGCTCCATATGGGTACGCACAAAGCCGATGTTGACGCGGTCGATGTAATTGACGATGAACATGATCACGAAGAGCGGGAGCACATGGCTCTTCACTTTCTTGATCGCGCGGGCCAGGACCGGGTCGGTGGCAGGCGCAGCTGTCGCAGGGCTTGAAGGGGTCACGAGGTAAAACTCCCACTGATTATTGTTGTGCGGGGGATAGGCTCGGGTTGCCGGAGTTGTCTGACAACTTGATAGACATCATACAACTGCAATTTCAGAGATAGCAACACTTTGTAGGTGCAAGCTTGCACGCCGTAAACGTTAACGATTACGCGTTTATATTGAAGGATCACGGTGTGGCGGGTTTTTTCGCGAGCCAGCTCGCTGCTACAGGTATTTGTTTGTTGTCATACAAGTAGGTGCGCATAAAAATGCTAGTATCGCCAGGCGCCCCTGAACGGAATTCCTGATGCAAACCCCAACCTCGGCACCTCATCGCAAGCGCTCCCCGGGCCTTGCCCACGACATCGTCACCGCGCTGACCCAGCAGATTCTGTTGGGGCAGATGGCGCCGGGTGAGAAGCTGCCGTCCGAGTCCGCCATCGTCGGCGAGTACGGCGTCAGTCGCACGGTGGTACGGGAAGCGCTCTCCAAATTGCAGGCGGCCGGGCTGGTGGAAACCCGTCACGGTGTCGGCACCTTTGTGCTGGAGCGCGACGAACGCCAGGGCCTGCACCTGACCCACGACACCGCCGCCAGCGTGCGCGGCATTCTTGAGTTGCGCATGGGCCTGGAAACCCAGGCGGCCGCCTTGGCAGCCCTGCGCCGTACCGACGAACAACTGCAGCAGATGCGCCAGGCGCTGGATGATTACCAGGATTCACTGGCGAACAACGACAGTGCCGTTGAGCCGGATGTGCGGTTCCATCGACTGATCGCCCAGGCCACCGGCAATACCTATTTCACCGACGTGATTTATCACCTGGGCAACTCGGTGATCCCGCGCACCCGGATCAATGCCGAAGAGCGCGGGGATGTGGACTTGATGGCGTTGGGGCGTATGGCGAACCTTGAGCACGAAGCGATCCTGAAAGCCATCCGCCGCCAGGACCCGGACGCCGCGAGAGCCGCCATGCTGCTGCACCTGAGCAACAGCCTGGAGCGCATGACTGGGGAGTGAAGGTCAGGCTTGTTCGCCCGGTTCGCCATCCACCAATTGTTGGAACAACGGCGTCAGCAGATTGATCAGAACCTCCGGATCGGCCTTGGCCAGTGCCGACAGCCCGAGCATCTGGCGCATCACCTGAAAGCCCGAGACCAGCGCCATCACCAGGGCGGCGCGCTCTTCGTGGTGCTGGCCCTTGAGTGCGGCGGCCATGGTTGCTTGATGGCCTTTTTCTACTTGTTCCCGACCGATCACCGCTGCCCGCTTGCTCGACGCCGAGTGCAGCATGATCAGGAAGCCTTCCAGCGGCGTACTGCCGCTTTCAGTGATGCTCACCAGGGCGCTGGCGAGGGTGCGGCCGAGGTTTTCCGAGGCCAGGTTATGCTCGGTGAGGATGATCGGGCTGGCCATGGTGTCGGCGATCACTTCGGCAAACAGCTGTTCCTTGGAGCCGAAATAACGGTTGACCAGCATCGCCGTCACGCCCGCGCCGGCCGCGATTTCCCGCACGCCGGCACCGTCGTATCCGGACTCGGCAAACGCCTTGCGCGCCGACAATAAAATGGCTTCGCGGGTAGCGGCTGCGTTGCGGCGTCGGGGCGTCTCGGGGGTGGGCGTCGGCATCGGGATCCTGGGAGGTGTGGGGGCGAACCCCCACAGGGTACAGCGTCTATTTGCTGTCGAGGAAGTCCAGCAGTGCCGCATTGAACAACGTCGGGTCTTGCAGGAACGCAAAGTGGCTGGTGTTCGGCAGAATCAGCAGGCCTGCGCCCGGAATCGTCGTGGCCATGTATTCGGTGTGCTCACGCTTGATCGCCTCATCATGGTCACCGTCGACAATCAGGATCGGCGTCTTGATGGACGCCAGTTGCGCGTCGGTCCAGTTCGGTTGGCTGGCCCACATGTGGCTGATCTGCTCGACAAACGCGTCGTACTCTTTCGGCGTCGGCGATAGCTTGCCGTACTCCTTGCCGGCCCGTTCGATGAAGGCGGCGAAGGTCGGGTTCTTCTCCACGCCATCCTTGACCCCGGCGGTCTGGGTGTTGGCGGCAAAGGCAAATACCTTGTTGATACGGTCGGGATGACGCAGCGCGAGGTCGATGCCGATGATCGCGCCATCGCTCCAGCCGACGATATCGGCGCGAGGGATTTTCAGGGTATCGAGCACGGCGACCACATCGTCGGCCATCAGGTCGTAACCGTAGGGCTTCTCGTCCCGCGAACTGCGCCCGTGGCCACGGCTGTCGAGGCTGATCACCGTGTGCTTGGCCGCCAGCGCTTTCACCTGGTTGCCCCAGTAGTCGGAATTGGACAAGCCGCCATGCAGCAGGATCACCGGCGAGCCGTGGCCGGTTTTGGTGTAGTAGACCTTGATGCCGTTGACCGCCGCATAGCCGGTCTTGGCGCCGGCAATCGGTGCCGGGGTGGGTGGCAGGGTTTCCCAGCGTTCGGCGGCCTGGGCCGCAGAGAAAGACAGCAACAGGCAGGCAGCTGCCAATAAGCGACGTGACATGGCGATTCCTTTTTGCAGTGATCCATCGGGTGGGTAAACGCTGGACTCTAGCACCGGCCAGGCCCGGCCCAAACGCATTTTTGTCTATCGAAAATGCCGCGCTCAAAGAAAAAAATGCAGTTATATCAATGGAATAAAAACGTCTATAGCGCCTTGTAGTGGATCAGGCTGCGGGCGCAGTCGATCACGGTTGTACGGGCGGGGCGGGTTTGCCAGCCGAACAGGTGCCGGGCTTTTTCGGCGCTATGGCGATGGGCCCGGCCCAGGTGCGGGGTGAGGCCGCGCAGCAGCGGGTCGAAGCGTGCCAGCACGCGCAACAGCCAATCCGGAATATCGCGGGTGGGTACCTTGCTCGCCGCCGCGCCCAATTCGGTGCGCAGCAAGCCGGATAGCTGCGCCATCCACAGGAATTCACCCACTGCCAGAAACCGCTGTGAAGCCGCCTCCGGCAGGGTCATGGCGCGGATGTGCAGTTCGGCCAGGTCGCGAACGTCCACCACCTCGAACCCCAGGCGCGGGTTGCCCTTGGCCCGACCCTGCAGCAGGCGGGCAATGACCTGGACTGAGCCGAGGTTGTCGGCGCCCATGATCGGCCCGAACACCGCGCCCGGCAAAATCGTGGTCAGTGTGGTGCTGCCCGACTGCTCGGCGATGAAGTCCCAGGCAGCCCGTTCGGCTTGGCGCTTGGCTTGCCGGTAAGGGGTGACGTTGGTTTCGGCGGGGTCAAACCATACGGACTCGTCGCTCAGGCTGTCGGGGCCTTGCAGCGGCGGGGTGGCAACCGTGGCGGCACTGGTCATCACCACCCGACGCACGCCAGCCCGTGTGGCGGCCCTCAGGATACGCAGGGTGCCGTCGCGGGCCGGGGTGATCATCTCGTCAATGGTTTGCGGCGCGTCCAGGCCCAGGGGGGAGGCCACGTGCAGCACGTAGTCGCAACCGCGCAGAGCGTCGTCCCAGCCGTCGTCACGGGTCAGGTCGGCGGCGAAGCAGCTCAGGTGAGTGGGGTCCACGGCAAGGCGGCTCAAGGCGGCGCGCAACGCCGGTTCCCTGGACAGGCTGCGCACGCTGGCGCGTACGTGATAACCCTGTTGCAACAGGCCCGCGATGCACCAGCCGGCGATATAGCCGGTGCCACCGGTGACCAGGACGGTTTCTGCCATGTGTTTCTCCAGCGTGTGGGAAGGGGTGCCGGACCCACTCTAGGACTGAAAAGGGAATAAGTCTACAGATGTATACAAAATAGTGCGGGCAGGGTTATTTTCTTCAATACCCCAACCGGATCGCGCTTTACCGTAGTCCCGTCGTCACCCATCACAAGAAAAAGGAACCGCAATGAGCTTGATCATTTCCATGGCCGCCTTCGCCCTGGCCACGTCCATCACGCCGGGACCGGTGAATGTGGTGGCCATCAGTTCAGGCGCACGCTTCGGGTTTGCCGCCAGCCAAAAGCATGTGGCCGGGGCGGCGCTGGGGTTCACCTTGCTGCTGGTGCTGATCGGCCTGGGGTTGCATGAGGTGCTGGTGCGCTGGCCGCTGCTGACCCAAGTGATTCAATGGGGCGGGGTGGCGTTCCTGTTGTACATGGCCTGGAAACTGGCGGTCGACGATGGGCGCCTGGAGGCCGACGGCACAGCCACGGCACCGTCGATGCTTTATGGGGCGATCATGCAGTGGCTCAATCCCAAGGCCTGGCTGGCGTGTGTGGCGGGGATGGGCTTGTTCGTGGCCGATGGCGATGCGCAACAGGTCTGGCTGTTTGCGACGATCTACCTGGTGATTTGCTACCTGTCGGTGGCGTGCTGGGCTTACGCCGGGACCTTCCTGCGACGCTACCTGAGCAACCCCCAGGGCATGCGCCTGTTCAATCGCTCGATGGCCGCGTTGCTGGTGGCCAGCGTGGGGTATCTGCTACTGGCCTGAGTCAGCCGCGGTATTGCCCCGGCGTCGCCGCCAGGTGCTGTTTGAACGTGCGCTGGAAATGCGCCTGGTCGGCGAACCCGGCGGCCAGTGCTACGTCGGCGATCAGCTCTCCATTGCGCAACCGGGTGCGGGCAAACTGGATGCGCCGGTTGACCAGGAACGCGTGGGGCGTCATGCCGTAATACTGCTTGAACGCGCGGATCAGGTACGACGGCGACAGTTCGGCGGCTTGGCAAATGTCCTCCAGCTTCAGGGCCTCGGTGCAGTGTTCGCGAATGTACTCGGCGGCCCGTTCCAGCTTGTGATTCACCTCACGTACCGGCGTTGTCGACGGGTTGAGGCGTTGCTGGACCTCGGTGAAAAAACTCACCACGGCGCTCTGCTTGTGCAGGTGTTCGGCCTGCTCGTCGACCAGGACTTCATACAGTTCGATCAAGCCGTCATATAGCACGACGTCACGGGTATGAGTGGCGGTAAAGGCGCGAAAGCCTTCGTCGCTGCTGAAACCGAGCTGGTGCTGCAGGTCCGTCAGCCAGGCCGTGTCGATGTACAGCATGTGATACGACCAGGGCTGATCGTAGAGGGGATTGCAGGCGTGGACATCGCCAGGGTTCATCAGCACCACCGTGCCGGCGCTGATCTGGAAGGTGGACTGGCCATTGATGTACAGGCTTTTGCCAGCGGTGATTGCGCCGATGGAAAAGTGTTCATGGGAATGCCGGGTATAGCAGACCTTGCGCCCATCGGAGATGGTCCGGGCCTCGATAAAAGGCAGGGCCTCATCGCGCCAGAAGCGTGGTGCCCGTGACAGTGGGTCAATGGCGTTCAGCGACATGTCTGCAGCTCCATCCCGAGCAAGATCGAGCGCAGATCATTACACAGCCATGGGCGCAGCCGCCATGGCCGTCAGGTCAGAAATCCCAGCGGGTCGCCAATTGCAGGCTGCGCGGCTCGCCGTAAAAACCGGTGCCGAAGTTGCCAAGGCCGGTGTAGTACTTTTTGTCGAACAGGTTTTTCACGTTCAACGTGGTGCTCAGGTGCTCGTTGAAGCGATAGCGCGCCATGACGTCCACCAGGAAGTAGCTGTCCTGGGTAATGCGTGAGTTGTGGCCGAAATTCACCGCGTCATTGGGATCGGGCTGGAACACGTTGCCGAAGAACTCGCTCTGCCAGTTTACGCCGCCGCCCACGGTGAGGTTCTCCAGGGCGCCGGGCAGGCGATAGGTGTTGAACAGCCGCACCACTTGCTGGGGTGTGGTGGTTTGCAGCACAGAACCGTAGACATAGTCACCGTTGGCGTCACGGGTGTGCTGATAGGTATAGCCCGCCGAGACGTTCCAGCCGTCCAGCACTTCACCGGCCAGTTCGACTTCAAAGCCCTTGGTGGTGGCGCCGGCAATCGGGCGATACACCGAGTCGGTTTCAAACCCGGAGACGTACTGCGCGACGTTGTCCTGTTCGATGCGGAACGCGGCAAAGCTGGCGTTCAGGCGGCCGTCGAAAAACGCCGCCTTGAGCCCGGCTTCATAGGTGTCGCCTTCAATCGGATCAAGCAACTTGCGGTCGGCGTCCTTGCTGTTTTGCGGCTTGTAGATCTTGGTGTAGCTGGTGTAGACCGACCAGATGTCATTGAGGTCGTAGACGATGCCGGCATAGGGCGTGACGATGCCGGTCTGGCGGTAGGTGAGACGGTTGTCAGCCTTGGTCGGGTCATAGAAGTCGGTGTTGTCGGTGCCGCTGAAATTGCTCACACGGGTGCCGAGAATCACAGACAGGTCGTCGGTGGGTTTCAAGCGTGTGGCCAGGTACGCGCCGGTCTGGCGCTGCACGATGTCGTTCTGGCCGCTGCGGGGGATGTCGGGTTTCGGGTATTCACCGCGCCAGTCATAAATGCTGCCGCCCACCGGCGGGTAGACTGAGCCGTATACCGGCACGTCCTGTTTGGCCCGGCTGGCCATGAAGCCCATGATCAACTCGTGCTCCCGACCGAACAGGCTGAAGGGGCCGTTGAGGTTGATGTCCAGGGTGTTTTGCACCTGGTCACCCTTGTACTTGCCCATGAACATGAACATACCGTCGCCGGTGGCCTGGTCCGGGTTGCCGCCGCTGGCGGAGGCGAGCAGGGTGTCGTGCTGGCTGCGCTTGCGGTCCAGGCTGACTTTCAGCGACCAGTCGTTCGCCAGCTTGTGTTGCACCGAGGCAAACAGGGTCTGGTTCTGGAAGTCGCGGCGGCTCCAGTCGGCGGCCGGGTTGAAGGAGCGCGAGAAATCGGTGCGCGAACCGTTGCTGAAGTACATCGGGAAGCCGGTCCAGCTGGCGCCTCGGGAGCGGGTGTCTTGCTGGTCTATGCCGAAGGTCAGCAGGGTGTCGGGCGTCAAGTCGGCTTCGAGGATGCCGTAGGCGATGTCCTTGGTGTTCTGGTAGTGATCCTGGTACGACTGGCGATCCTGGTACACCCCGACAAAGCGCCCGCGCACGTTGCCGGAATCGGTCAGCGGCCCGGAAATATCGCCTTCGGTGCGGTAGTTGTCCCACGAGCCGAACGTTTGGGTGACCGAAGCCTTGAACTCCCGGGTGGGCTTTTTGCGAATCAGGTTGACCGTGGCCGAAGGGTCGCCGGAGCCGGACATCAGGCCCGCCGATCCCTTGATGATTTCCAGGCGGTCATACACCGCCATGTCGGTGCTGGTGGTGCCATAGTCATACACGCCGTCGTAGGTGGAGTTGACGCCGTCGTACTGGAAGTTGGTGATCGGCAGGCCACGGCTGGAAAACTCCCAGCGTTCGCTGTCGTAGTTCTGCACGCTCACACCGGGCGCGCGGCGCAGGGTGTCGGCGATGCTGGTGGAGCCCTGGTCGTCCATTTGCTGGCGGGTGATGACCGTCACCGATTGCGGCGTCTCGCGCATCGACAGGGCAAGGCCGGTGGCCGAGGCCATGGCGCCGGTGGTGTAGGAGTGGGTGTCTTCGGTGGTGGCGCCCAGGCCTTCGCCGGAGATGGTGGTGGCGCCCAGCTCCAGGGCGCCGGTGTTGGCCGGAATCGATTCCAGCACGTATCCGTTGTTGCCCTGGGACAGGGCTTGCAGGCCGCTGCCCTGCAACAGGTGCTGCAAGCCGCTGGCCGGGGTGTAGCTGCCATTCAGGCCCGGGCTGGTCTTGCCGGCTGCCAGGCTGTTGTGACCGACGATGAATATCCCGGACTGCTCGGCGAAGCTGTTCAGCACGTTGACCAAAGAGCCCGCCGCAATGCTGTAGTTGCGGGCGGCTTCCTGGGTGGATGGAGCTTCGGCGGCCTGCACGTTGAGCGCGCCCAGGCACACAAAGGTGGTGGTAACGGCCAGCGCCAGGGGGCGCAAGGCAAAGCGAACGGGTTGCGACATGAACATTCCCTTTGGATCAAATCGATCGGCTGATTGAAAGCATCTGCTGGGTTAACCGAACGAGTTGTGGGAAAGGGAACTGACGGCTGAAAGTTTTTTATGCGGTCGGGTTTTTGGGCCTGACCGTGGCCCACCACGGCATGAGCGTGTCGACCCGAATCGGCAGGGCGGCCTGTAGCAGGCGCAGGGCGTGATCGCTGTCCTTGAGCGGGAACGCGCCCATCACGGGCAAGTGGGCCACGGCCGGATCGCACCCCAGGTGGCCCGGGCGATAGCGGTTGAGTTCGGCGATCAGTTGGCCAAGCGGGAGGTTGTCCGCCAGCAACACGCCACGGCTCCAGGCTTCGCGGGTGGCGGACGCCGGTAAGCGGGCGGTGAACCCGTCACGGGTGAAGGACACTTGTTGCCCGGCCTCGGTGATTTGCACCTGATGGCTCGCGGCGGTGCGCACTTCGACCCGGCCCTCAAACACATTGAGCAGCGTGCTGTCGCCGTCCTGCAGCACGCTGAACCGGGTGCCCAGCGCCCGCAGGCGGCCCTGTTCGGTCTCCACCAGAAACGGACGGCCTGGGTCCCTGGCGGTCTCGATCAGTACTTCGCCAAAGCGCAGGTGCAGCAAGCGCTGCACGCTGTCGAAACGCACATCCAGGGCACTCAACGCGTTCAGCCACAGGCGGCTGCCGTCCTCCAGCACGGCCTCGCGGGTTTCGCCGCCGGCGGTGGCGTAATCGGCACGCCAGCCGCCCACCCGCCGGGGCAGGGTGGTGTTGCGCCAGGCGCCCCATGCCAGTGTCGAGCCGGCGCACAGCACCAGAAGCGTCTTGAGGGTTTGCCGCCGGGAACTGCGCAGGGCGCGGCTGGCGCCATGGGCTTGTTCGGCCAGCGGCGCAAAGCGCTGGCTGACCCGCTCTACATAACCCCAGGCGGCCTGGTGCTCGGGACTTTGTCCAAGCCATGCCTGCCAGTGCTGGGTCGCGTCTGGCTGATCCTGCAGGCGCACGTACCACTGGGCCGCCTGTTCCAGGCTGGCGTGGCTGAGTTTTCCGGGGCCGTTCATTCCACCAGCATCCCGTCCAGCTCCGCTTCCAGCACTGCGCAATGCAGCAGTGCCTGGGCCATGTACTTTTTCACCATGCGTTCGCCCACCCCGAGCTGAATGCCGATCTGCTTGTAGGGCAGGCCCTGCAACTGCGCGAGCAGGAACGCTTCGCGGACCTTGTGAGGCAGGCGCGCGAGCATGGCGTCCACTTCGTACAAGGTTTCGACAATGATTACCCGTTGCTCCGGCGACGGCTGCAACGCCACCGGCCGATCCGCGAGGCTTTGCAGCCACGCGTGTTCCAGTTGGCGACGGCGCCAGTGATCGATGCACAGGCCCCGGGCGATGGTGGCCAGGTAGGAGCGCTCCCGGGTCTCGTCGGCCTCGGCGGGCGGGCGCTTGAGCACCCGGATAAAGGTGTCGTGGGCCAGGTCCGCTGCATCCCAGCGATTGCTCAGGCGCCTGCGCAGCAGCCCCAGCAGCCAGGAATGGTGATTGCCATAGAGGTCGCTGAACGAGGAGGGCGAGGTCGACACAGTATCCATCTGGCGCAAAAGCCTTGGGGTAAATAAGAATTGGTCGCGATTAAACCAAAGGGCCGGGCACGGCGCAAATGATATTGGTTTGCTTTTGCACTGGCTTAGCCAATGCGCTGCTCGGCGACCCAGGCGGTCGCCAGGTCGATAAAGGCCCGCAGTTTCGGCTGGCTCTGGGTTCGGGCGGGAAAATACAGGTACAGCCCGCTGCTGGGGGGCACAAAGGATTGCAGCACTTGCACCAGCGTGCCTGCGGCCAGGTCGTCCAGCACTTCAAAGTCACTCACATAAGCCAGGCCCTGGCCGGCCCGGGCGGCGGCGATCATCAGGTTGCGATCATTGACGATTAGCCCGCCTTGAACGCCGACGGTGAATTCCCGGCCCGCCCGCTCAAATTCCCAGCGGTGCGCGGTACCGGCGGTCAGGAAGCGATAGCCGATGGTTTGATGGGCGGTCAGCTCTTCGGGCGTCGCCGGTTTACCGGCCTTGGCGAAGTAGTCGGGAGCGCCCACCACCGACCAGTTCAGATCCGGTGTGAGGCGCACGGCAACCATGTCCTTGTCGATGGATTCTCCCAGTCGAATCCCGGCATCGAAGCCCTCGGTCACCAGGTCCACGGTGGCGTCGTCCAGGGAAATGTCCAGCACCACATCCGGAAATGCCTCACGAAAGCGTGGGATCAACGGCTCGATCAACAGCTTGCCCGACAGGCGCGGCACCGTCAGGCGCAGGGTGCCCATGGGCCGGTCGCGGTAGCCGCTGAGGGCCGCCAGGGCTTCGTCGATTTCCCCGGCGGCGGGGCGCAAGCGGCTGTAAAGCGTCATCCCGGCTTCGGTCAGCGCCACCCGCCGCGTGGTGCGCTGAAACAACACCACGCCCGTGCGTTTCTCCAGAGTTTTGACCGCATGGCTGACAGCCGTCGGCGTGACCCCGAGGCGCGCCGCGGCCTGGGTGAAGTTCTTCAATTCGGCGACGGCGAGAAATTCGGTCAGGCCATTGAATGGATCAAGGTTCATCGGATTTCCATTATGAAGTTCAGTTTCATAGTGCTTGTAGCACGAGAGGGTTTTTCAGGCTAATGCGGCGGCGTACCTTGGCTTCACATTCACTCCATCAGGTACGGATCATGACAACGGCACATTCCTTCAAGCGTGTTTGGCTGGTGACCGGGGCTTCCCGGGGCATCGGTGCAAAAATCGTCTCGGCAGCGCTGGCCCACGGCGATGCGGTAGTCGCGACCGCCCGTAATGCTCAAGCGGTGATTGAGCGATTTGGCGAGCAGCCCGGCCTGCTGGCGGTGCAGCTGGATGTGACCCACGAATCCCAGGCCGCTGACGTGGCCCGCGCCGCTGTCGAACACTTCGGGCGTATCGATGTGCTGGTCAATAACGCCGGTTTCGGCTTGTTGGGCGCGGTGGAGGAGGCGTCTGCCGATGAGATTCGTCGGCTGTATGAAACCAATGTGTTCGGCCTGCTTAACGTCACACGCGGCGTGTTGCCCTTTATGCGCGAGGCGCGCAGCGGGCATGTGATCAATATCTCGTCGGTGGGCGGCTTCCAGTCGGCGCCGGGGTATGGGGTTTATTGCTCCACCAAGTTTGCCGTCGAAGGCTTGAGCGAAGCATTGCATGGCGAACTCGCGCCGCTGGGCATCAAGGTCACCGTGGTTGAACCGGGGTATTTCCGCACGGACTTCCTCGACAGCAACTCCCTGGTGGAGTCGCCGGCGAGCATCGAGGACTACGCCGCTACCTCGGGCGAGGTGCGCAAACTGGCCAAGGTCTACAACCAGCAGCAGCCCGGCGACCCGGACAAGCTGGCGGTGGCCATGCTCAAGCTGGTGGAGGCTGAACAGCCACCGCTGCGCCTGGCATTGGGCACTGATACCTTGCGGGTGACCGAGGCCAAGCTGGCCTATGTCCAGCAAGAGCTGAGTGCCTGGCGGGGGCTGTCGGCCTCTACGGACTTTTGAGGGCTGAATCAGTCCTGAGTTTCGAACCAACCGGGCGCGGTGGGAGCGTACACACCGCGCTGCGGCCAATACGAATCGGTGCGCAGTACGGTGAGCTCTCCGGCCTGCGCCCAGGTGGAAATGAAAATTTCCAGGGAAAGGTCCCCTGCATTCAGGTCGTTCTGTATCTGACTGGCACTGTCAGGCGATGCGGGGCCCATCATGCCGCCAAATACAAACTCTTCAATGGAGTTGCGTGAGGTGTACTTGATCAAGGCGCCCTCGGTGCTCGCCCAGTAGGCCTCGCTTATATCCAGGCCATAGGCCCTGAGCTGGAAGAAGAACTCAAAGGCCTGCGGGTGGAAAAAAGTGCCGGCGGCCGGGTAGGGCTCCGGCGTTGGAGTGAGATCCGAGTGCCGGGGACGGAAGTAAATCCCTCGCGGCACATAGCCTTGGGGCAGCGCCGGGCGTCGAGATGCCTGCGGGGAAAAGGGCCCGATGTAGCGGTAGTCAAGCGTACTCCCGGACAGTCCGATGCTTGTGACGTAAGTGTCATGTAGCCGGTTCTCTAGAACAATTCCGATGATGGCCAGATCGTAGGCTTCAAGCTCTTGGGTCATGGCGTGCACAGCGTCGTCGGCGTCGATAAAGCGTTGCCGCATGACTGGCGTGAGGGAGCGATCATTGATCAGGGTGGGGGTTGCAGGTGCCCAGTCGGCCGGGATCCGGCCGTGGCGGGTCCATGAGCCATGAGGGTGCAGTACGCGTAATTCGCCCGCCGCTGCCACTTGCCGAATGAACGCTTCGGGGCTCAGGGTGCCATTGGCCAGGGCGCGATGCACCTGGCAGCGGCTGCCGCCGAACGGGATGAGGACGTCGAGAAGGTGTTTTTCTTCTGGGGTGCCCAGGGAGGTGTATTGAAAAAGTGTCGCTTCCTGGGTGTAGAAGTAGGCGGACAGGTCGGGGTGCTGGAGCAGTTTTGACAACAGGGCGAATATCAATTCGGGCGAGACAAACAGACCCTTGCCGTTCAGAGACAGGACGCTGCTGTCGGAGCGGTTGCGCAACGGTGCGAAGTAGACGCCGCTGATGGTGTAGTCCGTTGGCAACTCCACCACTCCCACATCATTGCCCGGCAACAGGCTCTCGATGGCAAAGCCCGGGTCATTGATTGCCAGTGGGTAGGTGGGCACCACATGTTTCTCATGGGTGTGGGTCAGCAACAGGCCCGCGCTGAGTGTATGGGTGGTTGAGTGGGGCAGGTGTTGCAGTAACCAGTTCAGTGCTTCTTCCGGCTTGAGGAAAGACGGCCCCAGGCGCTCGGCATTGATCAAGTCGTTGCCTTGGTGCAGCGGTTGCCATTTGGGCGAAACGTCGCCCACAAAACGCCACAGTTGGCTGGCGCGGATGACTTGCAGGCGTCCGGCGCCGGCCACTTGTTGAACGAAGCTCAACCGGCTGGCCGTCCCGGCAGCCAGCTCCTCGCTCAGGGGGCTGATCTTGCCGTTGGGTTCCTTGGGGGTGACGCGCAGCAGCAGGGCCTGGGTCAGGTCGGAGTCCGTGGGGGTAAACTTGAGCAGCGAACCGTCCGGATTAGACAAGTAACAGGCTGCTCCCGGTGTCTGCTCGTAGAGCTTGATGGCCGCATAAATGTCGCCGGTGGAAAAGGAGTTGATTTCCAGCGGGTCGGTGAGGACGTCGGGGTGGGAATGATAAATGCCCACCAAGTCCAAGTGGCGGGGCCGTGTTGGGTGTCCGGCTGCGGTCCTGGGATAAACCTCGGCCGGTGTGAAACTGAAAGTCGAACCGCTCAAGGGCGTTGTGGCAATAAACCGCTCGCCGCGTTTGAAGATATAGCCGCCATACTCTCGATCTCGCTGCTCGCCAATCAGTGCATGGGCGTAGGCGACGACGTCCTCGTCGCTGATGAATTCCGGCGTGTAGGTTGGGCGAAACGTCGGAGGTGAAACGGGTTCTGGTGGGGGCATGGTGACTTCACTGTGTGATAGATGAAGTCGAGCAGTATCAACAGCGTGAACCGCATGCAGTCGGTACTTATGTAGCCGCGCCCCGGAGCACCCGGGGCACGTGCGAAGAGGTTACTGCGGGGTGGCGGGCACCAGAAACGCCGCCTCCAGCAATTGCCGCGTGTAGGCATGCTGGGGGTTGGCGAAGATCGCAGGTGCATCCCCTTGCTCCACCGCCTGCCCGTGCTTGACCACCATCAACTGGTGACTCAAGGCCTTGACCACCGCCAGGTCGTGGCTGATGAACAGGTAGGTCAGGTTGTACTTGGTTTGCAGGTGGCGCAGCAGCTCTACCACCTGGCGCTGCACGGTGCGGTCGAGGGCCGAGGTGGGCTCATCCAGCAAGATCAGGCGGGGCTTGAGCACCAGGGCCCGGGCGATCGCGATGCGCTGGCGTTGACCTCCAGAGAATTCGTGGGGGTAGCGATGCCGGCTTTCCGGGTCCAGGCCTACTTCCTTGAGCGCGGCGATGATCGCTGCTTCCTGTTCGGCCGCAGTGCCCATCTTGTGGATGCGCAGGCCTTCGCCGACGATCTCGCTCACGCACATGCGCGGGCTCAGGCTGCCGAACGGATCCTGGAACACCACCTGCATTTCCCGGCGCAGCGGGCGCACCTGTTGCTGGCTCAGTTTGTCCATCTGATGGCCTTCGAACCGAATGCCGCCTTTGCTCGCGATCAGCCGCAAAATCGCCAGGCCCAGAGTGGATTTGCCCGAGCCGCTTTCACCGACGATGCCCAGCGTCTGGCCCTGGGGCAGGCTGAAGTTGATGCCGTCCACCGCCTTGACGTAGTCGACGGTGCTGCGCAAGAAGCCTTTCTTGATCGGGAACCAGACTTTCAGGTCCTCGACTTCCAGCAACGGCGGGCCGATTTCATTGGTGGCAGGGCCGCCGCTGGGTTCCGCCGCCAGCAGTTCCTGGGTGTATGGATGTTTGGGCGACTGGAACAGGGTTTCGCACTCGGCCTGTTCGACGATGCAGCCTTTTTGCATCACGCATACCCGGTGGGCAATGCGCCTGACCAGGTTCAGGTCGTGACTGATCAACAGCAAGGCCATGCCCAGGCGCGCCTGCAGTTCCTTGAGCAACTCCAGGATCTTTAACTGCACCGTGACGTCGAGTGCCGTGGTCGGCTCGTCCGCAATCAGCAACTCCGGCTCATTCGCCAGGGCCATCGCAATCATCACCCGCTGGCGTTGGCCGCCGGACAGCTCATGGGGCAGGGCCTTGAGGCGCTTGTGGGGTTCGGGGATGCCCACCAGTTCGAGCAACTCCAGGGTGCGTCGGGTGGCGACCTTGCCGGTCAGCCCCTTGTGCAGGCCGAGCACTTCGTTGATCTGCTTCTCGATGGAATGCAGCGGGTTCAACGAGGTCATCGGCTCCTGGAAAATCATCGCAATGCGGTTGCCGCGAATATGCCGCAGGGTCTTTTCTTTGAGCGTCAGCAAATCGTGGTTGGCGTACTGGATCGTGCCCGAAGGGTGGCGTGCCAGCGGGTAGGGCAGCAGGCGCAGGATCGAGTGCGCCGTCACCGACTTGCCCGAGCCGCTTTCGCCCACCAGCGCCAGGGTTTCGCCGCGCTTGATATCGAAGCTGACGTTGTTCACCACCCGCTGGTGGCTGTTGCCTACGACGAACTCGACAGAGAGGTCGCGGACTTCGATCAGATTGTCCTGATTCATCTCATTTCCTCGGGTCGAAGGCATCGCGAGCGGACTCGCCGATAAACACCAGCAAACTCAACATGATCGCCAGCACGGCAAAGGCACTCATACCCAGCCACGGCGCTTGCAGGTTGGATTTACCCTGGGCCACCAGTTCGCCAAGGGACGGCGAGCCGGCGGGCAGGCCGAAGCCCAGGAAGTCCAGGGCGGTGAGGGTACCGATGGCACCGGTCAGGATGAACGGCATGAAGGTCATGGTCGAAACCATGGCGTTGGGCAGGATATGCCGGAACATGATCGCGCCGTTCTGCATCCCCAGCGCCCGGGCCGCCCGCACGTATTCCAGGTTACGCCCACGCAGGAACTCGGCGCGCACCACGTCTACCAGACTCATCCAGGAAAACAGCAGCATGATCCCCAGCAGCCACCAGAAATTGGGCTGCACGAAACTGGCGAGGATGATCAACAGGTACAGTACCGGCAAGCCGGACCAGATTTCCAGGAACCGCTGGCCGGCCAGGTCGACCCAGCCGCCATAGAAGCCCTGCAACGCGCCGGCGATCACGCCGATGATCGAACTGAGCACGGTGAGCGTCAGCGCAAACAGCACGGAAATCCTGAAGCCGTAGATCACCCGCGCCAGCACATCGCGGCCCTGGTCATCGGTACCCAGCAGGTTGTCCCGCGACGGCGGGGCCGGGGCCGGAACCTTCAGGTCGTAGTTGATGCTCTGGTAGCTGAACGGGATCGGTGCCCACAACGTCCAGGCATCCTTGGCTTTGAGCAGCTCCTGGATATAGGGGCTTTTGTAGTTGGCTTCCAGCGGGAATTCGCCGCCGAAGGTGGTCTCCGGGTAGCGCTTGAGGGCCGGGAAATACCAGTCGCCGTCGTAATGCACCGCCAGTGGCTTGTCGTTGGCGATCAACTCGGCGCCCAGGCTCAGGCCGAACAGGATCAGGAACAGCCACAGCGACCACCAGCCACGTTTGTTGGCCTTGAAGCGCTCGAACCGGCGACGATTGAGGGGGGATAGATTCATCTCAATGCTCCCGGCTGGCGAAGTCGATGCGCGGATCGACCAGGGTGTAGGTGAGGTCGCCGATCAACTTCACCACCAGCCCCAGCAGGGTGAAGATGAACAGCGTGCCGAACACCACCGGATAATCGCGGTTGATCGCCGCTTCAAAGCTCATCAGGCCCAGGCCGTCGAGGGAAAAGATCACTTCCACCAGCAAGGAACCGGTAAAGAAGATGCCGATAAAGGCCGACGGGAAGCCGGCAATCACCAGCAGCATCGCGTTGCGAAACACATGGCCGTACAGCACGCGGTGGTTGGTCAGGCCCTTGGCCTTGGCGGTGACCACGTATTGCTTGTTGATCTCGTCGAGGAAGCTGTTTTTGGTGAGCAGCGTCATGGTGGCGAAGTTGCCGATCACCAGCGCCGTCACCGGCAGCGCAAGGTGCCAGAAGTAATCGAGGACCTTGCCGCCCCAGCTCAACTCGTCAAAGTTGTTGGAGGTGAGCCCGCGTAACGGAAACCAGTCGAAGTAACTGCCGCCGGCGAATACCACGATCAGCAGGATCGCAAACAGGAACGCCGGGATCGCGTAGCCGACGATGATCGCCGAACTGGTCCACACGTCGAAATGGCTGCCGTGTCGCGTGGCCTTGGCGATGCCCAGCGGGATCGACACCAGGTACATGATCAGCGTGCTCCACAGCCCGAGGGAGATGGACACCGGCATCTTTTCCTTGATCAGGTCGATGACCTTGGCGTCACGGAAGAAGCTGTCGCCAAAATCCAGCCGGGCGTAGTTCTTGACCATGATCCACAAGCGTTCCGGCGCCGACTTGTCGAAGCCGTACATCTTCTCGATTTCTTTCACCAGCGCCGGGTCCAGGCCCTGGGCGCCGCGGTAGCTGGAGCCGGCCACCGAGACTTCGGCACCGCCACCGGCGATACGGCTGGTGGCGCCTTCAAAGCCTTCCAGCTTGGCGATCATCTGCTCCACCGGGCCACCGGGGGCGGCCTGGATGATCACAAAGTTGATCAGCAAAATGCCGAACAGGGTCGGGATGATCAGCAGCAGTCGGCGAACAATATAGGCCAGCATCTCAGTCGCCCCCGCTCGCCGGATCGGCGGTCTGGTTGGTGTCCAGGGTTACCGCAGGTTTGGCGTCGGGTTTGCTCCACCAGGTGGCGGTGCCGACGTCATAGCGCGGTGAGACTTTCGGGTGGCCGAGGTGGTCCCAATAGGCCACGCGGAAGGTCTTGATGTGCCAGTTGGGGATCACGTAGTAGCCGAATTGCAGCACACGGTCCAGGGCCTTGGCGTGGGCCACCAGGCTCTTGCGCGAGTCGGAGTCGATGAGTTCTTCCACCAGTTGGTCGATGGCCGGGTCTTTCAGGCCGATGTAGTTGCGACTGCCGGGTTTGTCGGCGCTGGACGACTTCCAGTACTCACGCTGCTCATTACCCGGCGAGGAGGACTGCGGGAAGCCGCCCACCACCATGTCGAAATCCCGCGAGCGGATGCGGTTGATGTACTGGGAGACATCCACCCGGCGAATCACCAGGTCAATCCCCAGGTCGGCCAGGTTGCGCTTGAACGGCAGCAGGATGCGTTCGAACTCGGTCTGGGCCAGCAGGAACTCGATGGTCACCGGTTTTCCGGTGGTGTCGACCATCTTGTCATCGACGATCTTCCAGCCGGCCTCTTGCAGCAACTGATAAGCCTCGCGCTGCTGGGTGCGGATCATGCCGCTGGCGTCGGTCTTCGACGGCTCGAAGGCATCGGTAAACACCTGGGGCGGGATCTTGTCCCGCAGCGGCTCAAGAATTGCCAGCTCGGCCGGGCCGGGCAGGCCGGTCGCGGCCATCTCGGAGTTTTCGAAATAGCTGCGGCTGCGAGTGTAGGCGCCGTTGAACAACTGCTTGTTGCTCCATTCGAAGTCCAGCAGCAGGCTGATGGCCTTGCGTACCCGAACATCCTGGAACATCGGCTTACGGATGTTGAACACGAAGCCCTGCATCCCGGTGGGGTTGCCGTTGGGGATTTCTTCCTTGATCAGGCGGCCCTGGGCGACGGCGGGGGTGTTGTAGGCGTTCGCCCAGTTTTTCGCGCTGATCTCCAGCCAGTAATCGAACTGCCCGGCCTTCAGCGCTTCAAGGGCCACGGTGTTGTCGCGGTAGTAATCGGTGACGCGGTAATCGAAGTTGTAGAAGCCCTTGTTGATCGGCAGGTCCTTGGCCCAGTAATCCTTGACCCGCTCGTAGCGGATCGAACGCCCGGCCTTGACCTCGGCCACCTTGTACGGGCCGCTGCCCAACGGAATCTCCAGGTTGCCCTTGGAAAAGTCCCGGGTCTCCCAGTAATGCTTGGGCAATACCGTGAGTTGCCCGAGGATCAGCGGCAGTTCGCGATTATTGGTGCGCTTGAACTTGAACAACACGCGCAGCGGGTCTTCGGCGACCACTTCATCGACGTCGGCGTAGTAGGTTTTGTAGATCGGCGAGCCGTCTTTCATCAGCGTCTGGAAGCTGAACACCACGTCTTCGGCGCGGATCGGGTGGCCGTCGTGAAAGCGCGCTTCGGGGCGAATGTAGAAGCGCACCCAACTGTTGTCCGGGGCCTTTTCGATCTTGCCGGCTACCAGGCCGTATTCGGTGATGGGTTCGTCCAGGCTTTGCTGGGCGAGGGTGTCGTAGATCAGGCCGATGTTGTCGGCCGGCACGCCTTTGCTGATGAACGGGTTGAGGCTGTCGAAGCCGCCCATGCTTGACTCGCGGAAGGTGCCGCCCTTGGGGGCCTCCGGGTTGACGTAGTCGACATGCTTGAAATCGGCGGGGTACTTGGGTGGTTCGTTGTAGAGGGTTAGGGCATGTTGCGGGGCCGCATTGGCGGCGCCGCACAACAACAGGCTGCCAAGGATCACAGTACGCAAAGGTATCATTGGGCTTTCTCCGAAGCTTTCAGCCACCACGCGCTCAGGCCCAGGCTGTAGGGCGGCGTGGTGACGAAGGCGAACCGGTTGCGGTACGCCAGGCGATGATAGTTGAGGTACCAGTTGGGAATACTGTAGTGCTGCCACAGCAGGACGCGGTCGAGCGCCCGGCCGGCGGCCAATTGTTCTTCGCGGGTTTGCGCCGCCAGCAGTTGGTCCAGCAGATGGTCGACCACCGGGTTGGCGATGCCTGCGTAATTCTTGCTGCCCTTGACCGCCGCCTGGCTGGAGTGGAAATACTGCCACTGCTCAAGGCCGGGGCTGAGGGTCTGGTTGAGGGTCATCAGAATCATGTCGAAGTCGAATTGATCGAGGCGCTGTTTGTACTGTGCGCGGTCTACCGTACGCAAGCGGGCATCGACGCCGATGCTTGTCAGGTTTTCGACATAGGGCTGCAGGATGCGCTCCAGGTTTGGATTCACCAGCAGGATCTCCAGGCGCAGCGGCTGGCCGTCACTGTTGAGCAGGCGTTGCCCGGACAGCTTCCAGCCGGCGTCGGCCAGCAACGCGAGGGCGCGGCGCAGGGTGTCCCGGGGGATGCCGCGACCGTCGGTCTGGGGCAGGCTGAAGGGTTGGGTAAACAGGTTGGCCGGCAGTTGATCGCGATAGGGTGAGAGCATCAGCCACTCATGACCGGTGGGCACGCCGGTGGCGGAGAATTCGCTGTTGGGGTAGTAGCTGAGGGTGCGTTTATAGGCGCCGCTGAACAGGGTGCGGTTGGTCCACTCGAAATCAAACATCAAGCCCAGGGCTTCGCGCACCTTGGCCTGGCTGAAGGTCGGGCGCCGGCTGTTCATGAACAGGCCCTGGCTCTGGGTCGGAATCTGGTGGGCGATCTGCGCCTTGATCACATCGCCACGGTTGACCGCCGGGAAGTTATAGCCATTGGCCCAGTTCTTCGCCTGGTGCTCGATATAGATATCGAACTCGCCGGCCTTGAACGCTTCGAAAGCCACGTCGCTGTCACGGTAAAACTCCACCTCGACCTTGTCGTAGTTATAGAAACCACGGTTGACCGCCAGGTCCTTGCCCCAGTAATCCTTGACCCGTTCGAACACCAGCTGGCGTCCCGGCGAGACCTTTGTGATGCGGTAAGGCCCGCTGCCCAGCGGCGGCTCGAAGGTGGTGGCCTTGAAGTCACGGTTTTTCCAGTAATGCTGGGGCAATACCGGAAGCTCCCCAAGGCGCAGGATCAGCAACGGGTTGCCGGCACGCTTGAACACAAAACGAATGCGATGCCGATTGAGAATATCGACCCGGGCGACTTCCTGCAGGTTGGTGCGGTACTGCGGGTGGCCTTCGGTCAGCAGCGTGCGATAGGAAAACGCCACGTCGTAGGCGGTAATCGGCTTGCCATCGTGGAAGCGTGCTTCAGGGCGCAGGTTGAACACGACCCAACTGCGGTCCTCGCTGTATTCCACCGACTGGGCAATCAGGCCGTAGCTGGACGTCGGTTCATCGCCGGACGGCGCGTACTGGCCGGTGCCGACCATCAGCGGCTCATTGAGCTCGTTGACGCCGTATTGCAGGAAGTTGGCGGTGGAGACCGGGCTTGAGCCCTTGAAGGTATAAGGGTTGAGGGTGTCGAACGTGCCAAACGCCATCACCCGCAGTGTGCCGCCTTTTGGCGCTGCAGGGTTTACCCAGTCGAAGTGGGTGAATTTGGCCGGGTACTTGAGCATGCCGAACTGCGCATAACCGTGGCTCTCGGTAATGGTCGCGTTCGCGGAAAAGCTCAAGGCCAGACTTATTAGTAGAAGGAGGGGACGCTTCAAGTCAGAGATCCGATCCAGGCGGCTTGGGCTTTATGAGCCGTACAGTAACAGCTTGTTCCGATTGGAAAAAGGCTGGTGCCGTGGGAGGAAGACTACAGGCTTGGGGGGTGATAAGGAGGGCGAACAAAAAAGGGGGAACGGTCGCCCGTTCCCCCCTGTATTTGCTGCTTAGCGTGGCCCGGAAACCACCAGCATCTGCCCGGGCTTCAGCGCCTGGCCAGTGCGCGGGTTCCAGCGCTTGAGATGTTGCATCTCGACGTTGAAGCGCTTGGCGACGATGTACAGCGAGTCGCCTTTCTTGACCTTGTATTGCACCGGCTTCTTGCTGTCGGCCTTGGCCACCAGCTTGCGGGTGTCCTGCATCACCAGGGTCTGGCCGACCTTCAGCGCCTGGCCATTGAGCTTGTTCCAGCGCTGCAAATCATGCACATCGACCTTGTTGGCCTTGGCAATCAGCGTCAGGTTATCGCCGCTGCGGACCTTGTAGTTGCGGGTGCGACCGGCAATGGCCTTGTGCTCAACGTCGTCGAACACCGGCTTTTTCGGGCGCATGCTCAGCAATTCTTCCGGCTTCATCGCCGAAAGGCTGCTGGCCAGCAACTGCGCCTTGGAGGTGGGCACCAGCAAATGCTGCGGGCCGTCCAGGGTGGTGCGCTGCTTCAGGGCGGGGTTGAGCTGGAACAGTTCGTCTTCGTCAATCTCGGCCAGCGCGGCGACCCGTGACAGGTCCATGCTCGTTTTGATTTCTACCACTTCAAAGTACGGCGTGTTGGCAATCGGGTTCAGGTTGACACCGTATGCCTCGGGGGCCAGCACCACCTGGGACAGCGCCAGGAACTTCGGTACGTAGTCCTTGGTTTCCTGGGGCAGTGGCAGGTTCCAGTAGTCTGTCGGCAAGCCGAGCTTCTCGTTACGCTCGATGGCCCGGCTGACCGTGCCTTCACCTGCGTTGTAAGCCGCCAGGGCCAGCAGCCAGTCGCCGTTGAACATGTCATGCAGACGTGTCAGGTAGTCCAGGGCGGCGGTGGTGGAGGCGGTGATGTCGCGGCGGCCGTCGTAGGCGCGGGTCTGGCGCAGGTTGAAGTAGCGCCCGGTGGCGGGAACGAACTGCCACAGGCCCACCGCATCGCTGCGGGAATAGGCCATCGGGTTGTAGGCGCTTTCAATCACTGGCAGCAGCGCCAGTTCCAGGGGCATGTTGCGCTCTTCAAGGCGTTCGACGATGTAATGAATGTAGAGGCTGCCGCGTTCGCCGGCGTTTTCAAGAAAGGAAGGGTTGCTGGCAAACCACAATCGTTGCTGTTCAATGCGCGGGTTGACGCCTAACCCGTCCTGCAATTGAAAGCCCCGGCGCATGCGTTCCCAGACATCCTGGGGCACTTCCGGGCTTGGCTTCTCTGATAGCCAAAGGGGTTTTTGCTTGATCTTGGCGGTAAGGTTTGGCTTGGGTTGCACGGTGGATTGTGCGGCAAAATTAGTCGATTGGCAGCCCGCCAGAGTAGCGGACACAGCCACCGCCACGGCTTGAGCCAGGCGGGTCAATGCGTCTGAATGGTTGGTTTTACGAATAGATGACGACATTGGCTGGAAGTAAGTTCCGGGCAAAAATGTCGGGCGATTCTAGAAAGCGCTTGGGTTGCGGTCAACCATTCAGAAATTCCGTACTAAATTCCGCGCGCTTAGAACGTATCTTTCCAAGACCTCAAGCTAGCAAACACCTCGCTCCCGGCCCGGTTATCCCGGCCATTCCGTTCGTCCGCTTTTTCTTTAACGGATGTTTCAGAGGTCCGCAAAAAAGGGTTAGTGAGTTTTTCCAGGGCCAGGTTCGAGGGCAGCGTCATCTCGCCGTTGGCCCGCAGTTGCCGGACGTTCTCCACCCGTTCGGCGATATCCGCGTTATGCGGTTCCACGGCCTGGGCGAATTTCAGGTTGCTTTGTGTGTATTCGTGGGTGCAGTACACCAGCGTGTTCGCCGGCAATGCCGCGAGGCGCTCCAGAGAGGTGTGCATTTGTTGCGGGGTGCCTTCGAACAGGCGGCCACAACCGGCGGCGAACAGGGTGTCACCACAGAACAGCACGCCCTGGTGATAAAAGGCGATATGGCCGAGGGTGTGGCCGGGTACGGCAAACACCTGGAAGTCCCAGCCCAGCACGTCGATCCGGTCGTTATCCTGGAGTGCGACGTCCCGCGCCGGGATCTTTTCATTGGCCGGGCCGTAGACCGTGGCGCCCGAAACACGTTTAAGTTGCTCGACGCCGCCGACATGATCATGGTGATGGTGAGTCACCAGGATGTCGCTGAGGGTCCAGTCGGGGTGCTGCTGGAGCCAGGCCAGCACGGGCGCGGCATCACCGGGGTCGACCACGGCGCAGCGCTTGTTCGGCTGATCCTGTAACAACCAGATGTAGTTATCGGTGAAGGCGGGCAGGGCACTGATCTGTATCATTCTTTGATTCGCCAAGCTGAACACATTGGTGCATCTTAGAACTTCTTGGCGAGTTGGAGAATGCAATGACTGATAAAGCGTTCGCCCAGGCCGATCCCGAGTGGCTGGCACTGATCGGTGCGGCCCGTGAATGGCTGTCCGGGCCTATCGGGCAATTTTTGCTGGATGAGGAGCGGCGCATGCTCGAAGACGAGCTGGGCCGGTTCTTTGGCGGTTACCTGGTGCATTACGGTCCGTCGGCACAAACCCCGCCGTCGGCGCCTCAGGTGCAACGCAATGTGCGCCTGGGGGCGCCGTTGCCGGGTGTTGAAATCGTGTGCGAGGAGCAGGCCTGGCCGTTGAGCGAGCATGCCGCCGACGTGGTGGTGTTGCAGCATGGGCTGGATTTCTGCCTGTCGCCCCACGGTTTGCTGCGTGAAGCGGCCAGCAGTGTGCGCCCAGGTGGCCATTTGCTGATCATCGGTATCAACCCCTGGAGCAGTTGGGGGTTGCGCCACGTGTTCGCCCACGACGGGCTGCGCCAGGCGCGCTGCATCTCGCCGTCGCGGGTGGGTGACTGGTTGAACCTGCTGGGCTTTGCGCTGGAGAAACGCCGCTTCGGGTGCTATCGTCCGCCGCTTGCGTCTGCCAAGTGGCAGGGCCGGCTGGCCGGCTGGGAACGCAGGGCCGGTGCCTGGCAATTGTCCGGTGGTGGTTTCTACCTGTTGGTGGCGCGCAAGATCGTCGTTGGCCTGCGCCCGGTGCGCCAGGTGCGCCGCGAACCGATGGGCAAGCTGGTGCCGATGCCGATGGCCAAGGTCAATCGCAAGCAGAGCGAGCAATAAACATACCTTTTTTGATTTCAGGTCGAGCCTCTCGACCTCGGGCCCTTGTCGGTCGATTATCGGCAACCCGCTTTGATGGATCCCGCTTTGATGGATAGTGAAATGACCGATAGCGTAGAACTCTTCACCGATGGCGCCTGCAAGGGCAACCCCGGTCCCGGCGGATGGGGCGCCTTGCTGGTGTGCAAGGGCGTGGAGAAGGAACTGTGGGGCGGCGAGGCCAACACCACCAACAACCGCATGGAGCTGATGGGCGCGATTCGCGGCCTTGAAGAGCTCAAACGCCGTTGTGACGTGTTGCTGGTGACCGACTCCCAGTACGTGATGAAAGGCATCAACGAGTGGATGGTCAACTGGAAGAAGCGCGGCTGGAAGACCGCCGCCAAGGAACCGGTGAAAAACGCCGACCTGTGGCAGTTGCTTGATGAGCAATGCAACCGCCACAACATCACCTGGAAGTGGGTGCGCGGGCACATCGGCCACCCGGGTAACGAGCGGGCCGACCAGTTGGCCAACCGTGGCGTGGATGACGTGCGCGGCTACAAGCAGAGCTGATGCCGGCTGACGTGTTAAGATCCCGCCCCTTGAAATGTACCAAACCGTTGAGAGCTGAACCCTGATGGCCATCCGATCTGTTGTACTCGATACCGAAACCACCGGCATGCCGGTGACCGACGGCCACCGGATCATTGAAATCGGCTGCGTCGAACTGATGGGCCGCCGCCTCACTGGCCGGCACTTCCACGTCTACCTGCAGCCGGATCGGGAAAGTGATGAAGGCGCCATCGGCGTCCACGGCATCACCAACGAATTCCTGGTGGGCAAGCCGCGGTTTGCCGAAGTGGCCGATGAGTTCTTCGAGTTCATCAACGGCGCGCAGCTGATCATCCATAACGCGGCGTTCGACGTTGGCTTCATCAACAACGAATTTGCGCTGATGGGCCAGACCGATCGGGCTGACATTACCCAGCACTGCTCGATCCTCGATACCCTGATGATGGCGCGTGAGCGTCACCCGGGCCAGCGCAACAGCCTTGATGCATTGTGCAAACGCTACGGGGTCGACAACTCCGGTCGTGAACTCCACGGCGCGTTGCTCGACTCCGAGATTCTCGCCGACGTTTACCTGACCATGACCGGCGGCCAGACCAGCCTGTCCCTGGCCGGCAACGCGTCGGATGGCAACGGCTCGGCAGAAGGCTCGGGCAATCGCCCTTCGGAAATCCGCCGCCTGCCAGCGGATCGCCAGCCCACCACGATCATCCGCGCCAGCGAGCAGGACATGGCCGAGCACGCGGCGCGTCTGGAGGCGATCGCCAAATCTGCCGGCGCCCCGGCGCTGTGGACCCAATTGACCCAGCAATAACCGTCACCCCAGTGCCAGCCCCTGGCTGGCCCTGATCAAGTCATACGCCTTGCGCGCAATCGGGTTCGCCGTGTTCGGGCGGATCCACAGGTAATACGTCACCTCTGGCATCCTCGGCAGCCCATCGTTTTCCCCCAATACCCGCATGTCCGGCCCGAGCATTTCCATGCTCCGTGGGGTCACGCCCAGCCCTGCGCGGGTGGCGGCCTTGATCCCGATCAGGTTCGACGCCAGATACGCCTGGCGCCACGGGATATTCGCCCGTTCCAGCGCCTCCAGGGCATAGCGTCGATAGATACTCGGCTCATCCACCAGAATCAGCGGCAGCGGTTCGCTCGGCGAATGAATGTATTGCGCCGAACAGATCCACCACACCGGCGAAGTACGCAACGCAAAGCCTTCCAGGTTGGCGTCGGCGCGGGTGGAAATCACCATGTCGACCTTGCCCCGGTGCAAGTCATCCATCAGGAACGGGCTGCGGCCCACGTCGATTTCCAGGCGCAGGCGCGGCGCCGAACGGGCGATGTGGCTGAGGATCGGCGGCAGGATGGTGTCGGCGATGTCATGGGGCGAGCCGATGCGTAGCACGCCGCTGAGGCTGCTTTCCCGCAGGGAATTAAGCACCTCGTCATTCAGCGACAGCATCTGCCGCGCATGCCGTAATAACTGCAAGCCGGGTTCCGTCAGCTGTTTTTGCCGGCCGCGTTTCTCAAACAGGCTGACCCCCACTTGCTGTTCGAGGCGCTGCATATGCTGGGTGACGGAGGATTGCGTGCGTGCCAGATGGGTGCCGGCTTCGGCAAAGCTGTGGTGGTCGACCACGGCAATAAAGGTGCGGAGCAGTTCGAGATCGAGGGTCGACATGGCCATTCCAGGGCGTTTTTTATATCAAGGGTGCGAAGATAAACATTACAGATGTTTATGTTTTGTCGCGTCGAATTTTTACGAGAGCTAATGATTTCGAGTATATGGCCAAAAAGCAGCGCGTCCATATACGGGAAGTTATAACGATATTAGATATTTGAATTTCCGTTACCCCGGCACTCTCCCTAGCATGCCCCCACATCAGGTCGGGGTACGCCGATCGCTAATGAGGGGAGTTCCATGGGTTTTGTGCGCGCGGCGGTAAAACGAAGGTTGCCTGTGGTCCTGGGCGCATTGATTGCCCTGGGCGGCAGCGTGGTGGCTCAGGCCGATGCGACCCTGGACAAGATCCAGCAGCGCCATGTGCTGGTGGTCGGCGTGCTGCTCTCCGGCGGGCCGTTTGGCGGTATCGACCCTACTACCCAGAAGCCCAAGGGCTTGAACGTCGACCTGGCCAACGAGCTGGGCCGTCAGTTGGGCGCCGAAGTGCAACTGGTGCCGGTATTGCCGGCCAACCGCGTGCAGTTCCTGCAACAGGGCAAGGTCGACCTGCTGATCGCGAATATGGAGTGGACCGCCGAGCGTGGCGACATCCTCGGTTTCGTGCCGACCCCGTTCTACAAGATCGGCGGCACCGCAGCGGTGCTCAAGGACAGCAAGATCACCCGCTGGGCAGACCTCAAGGACCAGCCGGTGTGCACCTCCCAGGGCAGCAGCTACGTGAAGCCGCTCACCGAGCTCGGCGCGCAGATCAAGGCCTTCAAAAGCTCCTCCGAATCCCTGTTGGCCCTGCGTGGCAACAACTGCGTCGCCGCCGTGCATGACTCCACGCTGGTCAACCCGCTGATCAACGACAGCGCCGAATGGAAGGATTACCGCACCATCAGTCCCGAGTTGAATCCCGCACCGTCGGTGATCTGGACTCGCCGTGGCGAGAGCGACACCCAGGCCAGACTCGACCCGATCGTCAAGGAACTGCACCGCAGCGGCTGGCTGATCGACGCCCAGACCCGCAACCACATCACCCCGGCTTCCCCGGCGCTGGTGGAGTTGCAGAAACAGTTCAAGGGCGCCTGAGCATGCGATTGAAATCCCTGACCGTTCTCGGCCTGGCCCTGTGCGCAAGCCTGGCCCACGCCGACGCCACCCTCGACAAGATCCAGCAACGCCACGCCATCAGCGTCGGCGTGATTCTCAGCGGCCCGCCGTTTGGCACCATCGACCCCAAGACCGGCGAACACCTGGGCTACAACGTGGAGTTGGCCAAGGGCCTCGGCCAGGCGCTGGGTGTGGAGACCAAGACCGTTTCGGTACTGGCCCCCAACCGCGTGCAGTTCCTGCAGCAAGGCAAGGTCGATGTGCTGATTGCCAACATGCAGTACACCGACGAGCGCGCCGAGATTCTCGACTACGTGCCCACGCCCTATGAAGAGGTCGGCGGCGCGGCGTTGATCCGCAAAGGCGCCGGCATCACCCAGTGGGCCGACCTCAAGGACAAGCCGGTGTGCGTGTCCCAGGGCAGCAACTTCATCAAGCCGTTGCAGGAAACCTACGGCGCGCAGATCAAGGCGTTCCGCAGCCAGTCTGAATCCCTGTTGTCGTTGCGTGGCAATGGCTGCGTGGCGGCGGTGCACGTCAGCCCGACCATGCACGCGTTGCTGGACGATGCCGAATGGTCCGGCTATGAGATCCCGTTGCCGGGAGATCTGATCCCTTCCAAATCGGTAATCTGGATCCGCAAGGGCGAACATGATACCCGGGCCAGGCTCGACGCCATCGTGCGCGACTGGCACCGCAGCGGCTGGTTGATTGCGCTCGGCGAACGCACCGGCATGGCTCCGTCCCAAGCCCTGCGTGATTTGCATGAGCAGTACAGCCATGAGTGAACCGCTATTTGCCACCCTGCAACAACTGCTCGGCACCGCCCACGTGCAGCGCAGTGACGAGGCTGCCCAGTACCTCACCGACAAACAGGGCCGCTACACCGGTCAGGTAGTCGCGGTGGTGCACCCGGCCAATACCGAAGAAGTCGCCGCCGTGGTGCGTGCGTGTGTGGCCCTGGAGGCGCCCATTGTCGTCCAGGGCGGCAACACCGGCCTGATGGCAGGCGCCACGCCGGACGCCAGTGGCCGCGCGGTATTGCTGTTGCTCGACCGCATGAACCGGGTCCGCGTGATCGACACTGATAACGACACCCTGACCGTCGAAGCCGGCTGCATCCTGCAAAACGTCCAGGACGTGGCCCGTGAAGCCGGCCGGTTGTTTCCGCTGAGCTTGGGCGCCGAAGGCAGCTGCACCCTTGGCGGCAACCTCGGCACCAATGCCGGCGGTACTGCCGTGCTGCGTTATGGCAATACCCGCGAGCTGACCCTGGGCCTGGAAGTGGTGACCGCCGAAGGCGAAATCTGGAATGGCCTGCGCGGTTTGCGCAAGGACAACACCGGCTATGACCTGCGGGATTTGTACGTCGGCAGCGAAGGCACCCTCGGGATTATCACTGCCGCGACACTGAAGCTGTTCCCGTTGCCCAAGGCCCAGGCTACTGCGCTGCTGGCCTTTGATGAGCTGGCCCAGGCGGTTGCATTCCTGTCCCATGCCCGCGCCGGTTTCGGTGCGAATCTCACTGCGTTCGAACTGCTCAGCGCCGATTGCCTGGCGCTGCTGCGCGAACAGTTTCCCGAAGGCCCGCAACCGTTCCTGAAAGCCAGCCAGCCCTGGTTCGCCTTGTTGGAGCTGTCGGATAACCACGGCGAAGCCCACGCCCGTGAAGCCTTCGAAACCGTCCTCGGTGAAGCCTTCGAACAGTCATTACTGGCCGATGCACTGATCGCCGAAAGCCTGGCGCAAAGCGAAGCCCTGTGGCTGCTGCGCGAAAACATGAGCGAGGCGCAGAAGCGCGCCGGGCGCAATATGAAGCACGACATCTCGGTGCCCATCTCGCAAATCGTCGCCTTCGTCGCCCATACCGATGCGCTGTTGCAGGCGCATTTTCCCGGGGTGCGCAACTTCACCTTCGGGCACCTGGGGGACGGCAACCTGCATTACAACGTTGCCCATCCGCTGGACTCGACGGTGGATGCGCACATGCGCAACTACGCCGAACTGAGCCTGCTGGTGCACGACAGCGCCCACGCCCACGGCGGCTCTATCAGCGCCGAGCACGGGATTGGCCAGCGCAAGGTCGGCATGCTGGGCCGCTACAAAAGCCCGGTGGAGCTGGACCTGATGCGCCGCATCAAACGCGCCCTCGACCCGAAAAACCTGCTCAACCCGGGCAAAGTCCTGGAGGTGCAGCCATGACCGTTCGCCTGTCCAGGCGCGTGCAGCGGGTGTCGCTGTCGGCCAACGCGGCAGCCAAGTCCCGCGCCACGGAACTGCGTGACGCCGGCCGCGACATTCTTGACCTGACCACCGGCGAGCCGGATTTCGATACCCCGGAGCACATCAAGCAAGCTGCCTACGCCGCCATCGCCGCGGGCGCCACCAAATACACGCCGACACCCGGGGTAAAAGCCTTGCGCGTGGCGGTGCAGCGCAAGCTGGCCGAAGAAAATCAGCTCGACTATTCGCTGCCCAACATCGTGATCGCCAACGGCGCGAAACAGATCATCTTCAACGCCTTCGCCGCCACCCTCGACGACGGCGATCAAGTGCTGGTACCCACGCCGTATTGGCCGTCGTTCCCCGACAGCGTGCGCTTCAACGGTGGCGAGCCGGTGTTTATCGAGTGCGGGCTGGAGCAGGGCTGCAAGTTGCTGCCGGCGCAACTCGAGCAGCACATCAACGAGCGCACCCGCTGGCTGATCCTGAACGGCCCGGGCAACCCGAGCGGTGCGGTCTACAGCGAAGCTGAACTGCAAGCGCTGGCCGAGGTGTTGCGTCGTCATCCCCAGGTGCTGGTGCTGCTGGATGAGCTCTACGAACACATCCGCTTCGACGGTCGCCCGGCCCAGAGCCTGCTGAACGTCGCGCCGGATTTGCAGGACCGCTGCCTGTTGGTGGGCGGCGTGTCCAAGACCTACGCCATGACAGGCTGGCGCATCGGTTTCGGCGCCGGGCCGCAAACCCTGACCAACGCCATGGCGGTGGTGCAATCCCAATCCACCTCCGGTGCGTCTTCCGTCGGGCAGGCCGCCGCGTTGGCCGCCTTCACCGGCGGGCTGGGCTTCTTGGCCGAGCAGGTGGCGGCCTATCAACTGCGCCGGGACCTGCTGATGATGGTCCTCGGCACCGTTGACGGCCTGGAAGTGCTTGAGCCTCAAGGCGGGTTCTTCGTGTTTGTGCGCTGCGCCGGCCTGCTCGGCCGCTACCGCCCGGACGGTCAGCCGTTGAAGGATGACGGCGATGTCGTCGCGTACTTGTTGGAGGAGGGCGTCGCCGGTGTGGCGGGCAGTGCTTATGGCCTGTCGCCGTGGTTTCGCCTGTCCATCGCCACGGCGACTGACAGCGTGGCCGAGGCCGGCCGCCGTATCGCGGTCGCCTGCGGCAAGTTGCGGGGCGTCGAATGAGTCATTGGCTGGAGATGTTTGTGCACTGGGCCGCCGGCATCGGCCTCAACTACAACTTCCTGCTGGATGCCTATCAGCGTGGCACCCTGGCGCAGGGCGCGTTGACCACCGTGTTGTTGTGCCTGTTCACCATCGTCGGCAGCCTGCTGGCCGGGATCAGCCTGGCGGCGCTGCTGACCTCGGGCAACCCATGGCTGGCCAA
Source organism: Pseudomonas sp. PAMC 25886 (assembly GCF_000242655.1). Classification (NCBI taxonomy): domain Bacteria; kingdom Pseudomonadati; phylum Pseudomonadota; class Gammaproteobacteria; order Pseudomonadales; family Pseudomonadaceae; genus Pseudomonas; species Pseudomonas sp. PAMC 25886. The sequence continues at coordinate 184,430 of NZ_AHHC01000050.1, read as the reverse complement.
GCCGGCGCGGGTGTTTATCGAAGTCACCCGCAACACCCCGACCCTGGTGCAGCTGTACTGCGCGTTCCTGGTGTTGAACATGCTGCTGACCCAGGCGGTCGGCGCGGCCAACCCGCTGACGCCGTTTGCCTGGGTCGTGATCGTGATCTCCCTGCATAAAGGCGCGTTCCACGCCGAAGCCCTGCGCGCCGGCATCGAGGCGGTGCCCGCGGTGACGCTGGAAGCCGCCAGTTCCCTGGCCTTCAGCAGCCGCCAATTGCTGTGGAATGTGCAGTTGCCGTTGGCCTTGCGCTTTGCGTTGCCGTCGCTGATCAACAACCTGATCGACCTGGTGAAAATGACCGCCGTGGCCTCGGCCATTGCCGTGGGCGATATCACTTACGCCTCGATCATGATCTGGACCCAGAGCGACAACGTGCTGGAACTGATGATTTTGATCCTGAGCTTTTTCGGCTTGCTGAGCTTTACCGTCAATTGTGTGGGGCGCTGGCTGGAAGCGCGCCTGAGGATGCCCGGCTATGGCCATTGATTCATTCCCGGTGCTGTCGGCGTTGCTGCAATGGTCGCCGGCGCTGGTCAGCGGTTTCGGCCAGAACATCCTGATCAGCCTGGTGGCGATCGGACTCGGCTCGCTGCTGGGCCTGATGGTGGGCGCACTGGCCATGTCGCCCTTGCGCCTGCTGCGGTTGCCGGCGCGGGTCTGGGTGCAGGTTTTCCGCAACGCGCCGTGGCTGGTGCTGATCTACTTCACCACCTACGTGTTCCCGTTCGAGATCCATATCGGCAGCAGCTACGTGTCGTTCCCCGACTGGGTCAAGGTGACCATTGGCCTCGCGTTGCCGGCCAGCGCCAACGTGGCGGAGATCTTTCGCGGTGCCATCGGCTCGATCCCCAGTACCCAGTGGGAAGCCGCGCGTTCACTGGCGTTCACCCGTGGCCAGATCTTCCGCTCGATCATCCTGCCCCAGTGCTTCAAGCGCATGTTGCCGCCGTGGATGAACCTCTACGCGGTGGTCACCATGGGCACCGCCCTGGCTTCGCTGGTGGGCGTGCACGACGTGATCGACACCGCGCAGATCGCCAGCAACACCGTGAACATGACCGGCTTTACCGTGGTGATCTACCTCAGCTTGCTGGTGTTGTTCTTCGCCTATTGCTACCCGATTTCCCGTTTGACCCAACGCCTGGAGCGCCGTTATGCCTTCTATTGAACCCCTGGTCAGCCTGCGGGACTTGCAGCTGTCGTTCGCTGACAACCGGGTGCTCAAGGGCATCGACCTTGATGTGCATCGCGGCCAGGCGGTGTCGATCATCGGCCCGTCGGGCTCGGGCAAGTCGACCATCCTGCGTTGCATCACCGGCCTGTTGCAGCCCCAGCGCGGCACCATCCGCGTCGGCGAAACCCGGGTCGATACCCTGACCCAGGAAGCCCAGCGCATCGAGTTGCGCAAGCGCGTCGGTTTTGTGTTCCAGCAGTACAACCTGTTCCCGCATTTGTCGGTGCTGGAAAACCTGGTGATCGCCCCGCGCAAGGTGCTCGGCCGCAACCGCGCCGACGCCGAGAAAGACGCGCGGGCGCTGTTGGCCAAGGTGCGCATGGAGCACAAGGCCGATGCCTATCCCGGCCAACTTTCCGGCGGGCAGCAGCAGCGGGTGGCGATTGCCCGCGCGTTGGCGATGCGCCCGGAACTGATTCTGTTCGATGAAGTGACCTCGGCCCTGGACCCGGAAACCGTCGGCGAAGTGCTGACGGTGATTCGTGAGCTGACCGAAGAGGGCATGACCTGTGTGCTGGTGACCCACGAGATGCGCTTCGCCGAAGAGATCAGCGACATCGTCTACTTCACTGAAAACGGCGTGATCGTCGAGCACGGCAGCGCCGAGCAAATCTTCCAGCGCCCCACCAGTGAGCGCACCCAGGAATTCCTGCGCCATGCCTTGGGCGATCCGGGCCGCCGTCCGCCGATCGCCAACGATCCGTACCTGTTGACCAACCTGAGCCGCTACACCCTGTCTGTCTAATAAGAGGAACCTCGTCATGAGTACCGCAAACCGTGCCGCCGTTATCGAAGACTTCCTGCAGCAGATCCGCGTCATCAACCAGCGTGGCGTAGACCGCGCGGCCCTGGTGGAAATCGTCGGGCTGCTGGAAACCCTGGCCGAGCGCCGGGACCTGTTCAACTTCAGCGAATTCCCCGCACCGGTGCCGGGGCAGGGCAGTACTGCCTTCCGTTATCGCCTGAACGACGATGGCGACACACCGACCCTGTACCTGAACTCGCTGCTGCCGGGCAAAAGCACCATCCCCCACAACCATGAAACCTGGGCGATCATCAGTGCCGTTGAAGGCCAGGAGATCAACTACGTCTATGGCCGCAACGATGAAGGGCGTGACGCAGGCTTCACCACCCTGACCCTTGAGAAAGAAGTCATCGTGCAGCCGGGTACTTCCATCTCGTTCCTCGGTGAAGACCTGCACGGGATTCGCGTCGAGGGTGAGCAGCCGACCTTGCACTTCCACCTGTATGGCTTGCCGCTGGAGTCCCTCAATGGCCGTTATGGCGTTGAAGCCGACGGCCGGATTCTCAACTACAACGCCTCGCAGATGGCCCCGTCGATCAAGGCCTACGCATGATCGACCTGTATTACTGGCCCACCGGCAACGGCCTGAAAGTCGGCATCCTGCTTGAAGAGCTGGAAGCAGAGTACCGCCTGATTCCGGTGAACATCCGTGAAGGCGCGCAGAAACAGGAAAGCTTCCGGCGCATCAGCGCGAATGGGCGGATTCCGGCGATTGTCGACCACACCCTCGACGTGCCCCTGAGCCTGTTCGAGTCCGGGGCGATCCTGAATTACCTGGCCGACCAGGCCGGGCGTTTCCTGCCGCCCGCCGGCACCGCCGAGCGCCAGAAAGTCCAGGAGTGGCTGTTCTGGCAGGTGGGGCACATCACTCCGTACCTGAGCCAGTTGCAGCTGTTCAAGGAGAAGGCGCCGGAACCGATTCCCTTCGCCCTGGACCTGCTGAACGCCGAAGCCACGCGCCTGTATCGGGTGCTGGAGCAACGCTTGGCCGAGGTGCCGTACGTGGCGGGCGAGTATTCGGTGGCCGACATGGCGATCTTCCCGTGGATCCAGCCCCTGCGCCAAGGCCAGGACCTGGCGGACTACCCGAACATCCAGGCCTGGCGCTTGCGGATCAAGGCGCGCCCGGCGGTCCAGCGCGCCTATGCCAAGGGGCGTGAAGTCGCCGCTGGCGAGCGCTCGTTGGCCTTGCAGTAATTCATCTCTTTTTTGCGGGACTTTCATGAGCCAGACCATCACACCCGGGCAATTGCAACAATGGCTGTTCGACGGCCAGGAAATCGCCCTGTTTGACGTACGCGAGCACGGCCAATACGGCGAGGCCCACTTGTTCCACGGGGTGAACCTGCCCTACAGCCGTCTTGAACTGGAGGTGCAGCGCCTGGCGCCGAATCCTCAGGTGCGCCTGGTGATTTACGACCAGGACGGCGGCGAGGTGGCTGCCCGGACAGCGCAGCGCTTGCAGGCGTTGGGTTACCGCCATGTGCATGTGCTGCAAGGTGGCGCGGACGGTTGGCAGGCAGCGGGCCTGCAACTGTTTGCCGGGGTGCATGTGCCGTCAAAAGCTTTTGGCGAATTGGTGGAAGAGGCCAGCCACACGCCCCACGTCACCGCGCAGCAACTGGCGGACTGGCAGGCCAAGGGCGAGCCGCTGGTGGTGCTCGACGGCAGGCCGTTCGATGAATACCGCAAGATGACCATTCCCGGTTCCATCTGCTGCCCCAACGGTGAACTGGGCTACCGCGTGCACGACCTGGTGCCGAATGAGACCACGCCGATCGTGGTCAACTGCGCCGGTCGTACCCGCAGCATTATCGGCGCCCAGACGCTGATCAACCTCGGCGTGAAGAACCCGGTCTATGCACTGGAGAACGGCACTCAGGGGTGGTACCTGGCGGATTTCAAGCTGGAGCATGGCAGCACCCGGCGGTATGCCGATCAGGTCTCCACTGATCTGGTGCAGCAGCGCGAGGCTGCCCGGCAATTGGCCGCGCGGGCAGGGGTGGTCAGTGTGGTGGCGGATCAGGTTCGCCAGTGGGCGCAAGACCCGTCCCGCAGCCTGTTCCTGTGTGATGTGCGCACCGCCGAAGAGTTTGCCGCCGGCAGTTTGCCGGGGGCGCAACATACCCCAGGCGGGCAGTTGATCCAGTCCACCGACCTGTACATCGGCGTGCGTCAGGCGCGGGTGGTGCTGGTAGACAGCGACGGCGTGCGTGCGCCGATTGTCGCCAGCTGGCTGCGGCAATTGGGACATGAGGCTTATGTGCTCAAGGACGGTGTCCAGAGTGGCCTGGCGTTACCGGTCAGGCAGGCTGTGCCGTTCAAGGCGTTGCCATTGATCTCGGTGCAGGCGCTGGCCGATGCCCTGAAAGACGATGCCGTGGACCTGGTGGACCTGCGCCCGAGCATGATCCATCGCAAGGGCCGGATTGCCGGTTCGCGCTGGTCGATTCGCTCGTTGTTGGCCGCCGGTGCGCGGCCGTTGGTGCTGCTGGCGGATGACCCGGCGCTGGCCGCGTTTGCCGCGCTGGGGTTGGGCGAAGAGGTGCACGTGCTCGACGGCGGCTATGCCGCCTGGGTCGCAGCCGGTTTGCCGGTGATCGAGGATGCGCAGACCCCAGCGGATAATCAGTGCATCGACTTCCTGTTCTTCACCCACGACCGCCATAGCGGCAACAAGGATGCCGCCCGCCAATACCTGGCCTGGGAAATCGGCTTGTTGGCGCAGATGAGCGAGGCGGAAATCGCCAGCCTCAAACCATTGGCGCCCGTATCGCGCGTGCGCACCCGGCTGATTCATGCGGCACGTACCGAAGGCGGCAATGGCGGCCGGGCGGTGAACGTCCCCATCACCCGTTTGAGCACCGTGCTGTTCGACAACCTCGCCCAGATGCGTGACGCGCGTTCCCGGCGCGACAGCGAGCGTGTCCTGAGTTACGGCGCGCGTGGCAACCCCACCGCGTTCGCCCTGGAAGATTTGGTCACCGAACTCGAAGGCGGCTATCGCACGCGGCTGTATGGCACCGGCCTCGCCGCTGCGGCGCAGACGTTCCTGGCCTACCTGCGACCCGGCGATCATGTACTGATCACCGACGCGGTGTATTCCCCGGTGCGCAAGCTGGCCCGCGAGTTCCTGCAGCCATTCGGCATCGAAGTCAGCTACTTCACCCCGGACGGCAGCGGTCTGGAAGCGCAGTTACAGGCCAACACCAAAATGGTCTATGCGGAAGTGCCGGGTTCGCTGCTGTATGAACTGTGTGACCTGCCCGCGATAGCCGCACTGTGCAAGCCGCGCGGGATTCTGCTGGCGGTGGACAACACTTGGGGCTCGGCCTACTTGTACCGGCCGCTGGCGTTGGGCGCCGACATCTCGATCATGGCCCTGACCAAATACCTCGGCGGCCACAGTGACGTGATGATGGGCAGTGTCTGCACCAGCGAAGCAGCATGGCCGGCCCTGGCGAAAATGAGCGACACCTTTGGCGATGCGGTGAGTGCCGACGATGCCTACCTAATCCTGCGTGGCGCGCGCACCTTGGCTTCCCGGCTGGACGTGCACGAGCGCCAGGCGCTGGCGATTGCCCAGTGGTTGCAGGCGCAGCCGCAGGTCAAGCGAGTGTTTCATCCGGCCTTGCCCGAGCACCCTGGCCATGCGCTGTGGAGGCGCGACTTCAGCGGCAGTAACGGTTTGCTGTCGTTTGAACTCACCCGCGCGGATGCCGGTTACGTCGAACGGTTTATCGACGGCTTGCAGCTGTTTGGCCTGGGTGCGTCCTGGGGCGGTTTTGAGAGCCTGGTGACCCTGGCCGATACCCAGGACCGCCAGAGCGTCGCTGACCGTGGACTGAACCCGGTGGTGCGTCTGCATGTGGGACTGGAGGATGTGGAGGCGTTGATCGAGGATTTGCAACGGGGGTTCGTGGCGGCGGGGCGTTGAGTCCCGCTCCATGACAATTTGCGTCCGACCATAGGTGCCAATCGAACTTTGTGTTTAACTTCGGCACCTGAAATTCGTTTCACTACCACCACTAGAAGGATTCCGTTCATGGCTCAAGTTACCCATAAAGGCAACCCTATCCAGGTCGACGGCGACTTGCCACAAGTCGGCGCCAAAGCGCCAGCCTTTACCCTGACTGCTGGCGATCTGTCGGACGCGACCCTGGCTACCTTTGCCGGCAAGCGCAAAGTGCTGAACATCTTCCCAAGCATCGATACCCCGACTTGCGCGACTTCGGTTCGCAAGTTCAATGCCCAGGCCAACAGCGTGGACAACACCGTGGTGCTGTGCATTTCCACTGACCTGCCATTTGCCCAGGCACGCTTCTGCGGCGCCGAAGGCCTGGAAAACGTGAAGAACCTGTCGGACTTCCGCGATGCCGGTTTTGCCGTTGACTACGGCGTTGCGATCGCCGCAGGCCCGCTGCGCGGCCTGACCGCCCGTGCCGTCGTGGTGCTGGACGAAAATGACAACGTGCTGCACAGCGAGCTGGTCAGCGAAATCGGCCAAGAGCCGAACTACGAAGCAGCCCTGGCTGTTTTGAAGTAACTGTTACTACGCATTACTGTCGTTTTGCAGTAACACGCGTGATGCAGTATTACGGCCTGGCCTAGTCCAGGCCGTTTTTATTTGTGCTTCAGAGGCTTAGTCAGATAGCGAATGGACTAAGCAAAGAAGTTAAAAGTTGTAATCCAAGGTAAATAGCCGGTAAAGGCGCTTTTCTTAACGCGCCCCAGTGCTTATCTTTCAGCCTCCCAAAGAAGAAGCTCTCGCGCCCAATGGTTGATCACTCCATGCAATCCACCCCTCGTCACTCCCGCCGCTGGCTGTTCGGCCTCCTCGTGCTGCTGGTCATTGCCGGCCTGTGCTGGAAATTCTGGCCTGGCAGCCACAAAGACAGCGCCGAGAAGAAGCCCGCCGGGCATGCCGGCAAGTCGGGCATGATGCGTCCGGGCTTTGGTGGTTCTACCGGCCCGGTGCCGGTGCGCGTGGCGCCTGCGGTGCTGGGTGAGTTCCCGGTGTATTACAAGGCACTGGGCACGGTCACCGCATTGAACACCATCAATGTGCGCAGCCGGGTAGGGGGAGAGCTGGTCAAGATCGCCTTTGAAGAAGGGCAGATGGTCAAGGCCGGTGACCTGCTGGCGGAAATCGACCCGCGCAGTTACCAGAATGCCTTGCTCCAGGCCCAGGGCACGTTGCTGCAAAACCAGGCGCAGCTGAAAAACGCCCAGGTCGATGTGCAGCGTTATCGCGACCTGTACGCCCAGGACAGTATCGCCAAACAAACCCTCGACACCGCCGAAGCGCTGGTGCTGCAGTACCAGGGCACGGTCAAGACCAACCAGGGCGCGGTGGATGACGCCAAGCTCAACCTCGAATTCACCAAGATCCGCGCCCCGATCACCGGGCGTGTCGGCCTGCGTCAGGTGGACGTGGGCAACCTTGTGGCGGCCAACGACACCACCTTCCTGGCAGTGATCACCCAGACCCAACCGATCAGCGTGGTCTTCACGTTGCCGGAAAACACCCTGGAAACCGTACTGGCGCGTTATCACGCCGGCAACAAGCTGCCGGTGGAAGCCTGGGACCGTGGCGATGTGGCCCTCAAGGCCAGTGGCCTGTTGCAGAGCCTGGACAACCAGATCGACGTCACCACCGGCACCCTGAAATTCAAGGCACGGTTCGATAACAAGGACCAGGCACTGTTCCCCAACCAGTTCGTGAACGTGCACCTGCTGGCCGACACCCTGCATAACGTGGTGCTGGCGCCGTCGGCGGCGATTCAGTTCGGCAACACCGGCACCTTTGTCTACGTGCTGGATGGCGACAAGAAGGTCAAGGTACGTCCGCTGGTGATCGGTGATTCCGACGGCGACAACACCGTGATCAAGCAAGGCCTCGCCGCCGGCGACCGCGTGGTGCTGGAAGGCACCGACCGGCTGAAGGACGGCAGTGAAATCGAAGTGGTCAACGACAGCAGTGAAGTGCCGACCACCCCGACCGAACACCTCCAGGGCCAGCCGGCAGCCAAGACGCAGCAAGGCCCGGCTGATGCCGGCAAGGCGCAAAAGGGCGGCGCATGAACCTCTCGCGGCTGTTCATCCTTCGCCCGGTAGCCACTACCCTGAGCATGCTGGCCATTGTTTTGGCCGGCGTGATCGCCTACCGCCTGTTGCCGGTCTCGGCCTTGCCCCAGGTAGACTACCCGACCATCCGGGTGATGACCCTGTACCCCGGCGCCAGCCCGGACGTGATGACCAGCGCGGTGACGGCGCCCCTGGAGCGTCAGTTCGGGCAAATGCCCGGCCTGACCCAGATGGCGTCCACCAGTTCCGGCGGCGCCTCGGTACTGACCCTGCGGTTCAATCTCGACATCAACATGGATGTCGCCGAGCAACAGGTGCAGGCCGCGATCAACGCCGCCACCAACCTGCTGCCCAAGGACCTTCCGGCACCGCCGGTGTACAACAAGGTCAACCCGGCGGATACCCCGGTGCTGACCCTGGCCATCACCTCCAAGACCATGCTGTTGCCCAAGCTCAATGACCTGGTCGACACACGCATGGCGCAAAAGATCGCGCAGATCAGCGGCGTCGGCATGGTCAGCATTGCCGGCGGCCAGCGCCAGGCCGTGCGGATCAAGGTCAACCCCGAGGCCCTCGCGGCCAACGGCTTGAACCTGTCGGACGTGCGTACCCTGATCGCCGCCTCCAACGTCAACCAACCCAAGGGTAACTTCGACGGCCCCACGCGGGTGTCGATGCTCGACGCCAACGACCAGTTGGTCTCGCCCAAGGAATACGCCGAGCTGATCCTGGCCTACAACAACGGTGCGCCGTTGCGGCTCAAGGATGTGGCGCAGATTGTCGACGGTGCCGAAAACGAACGCCTTGCGGCCTGGGCCAACGAAAACCAGGCGGTGTTGCTGAACATCCAGCGCCAGCCCGGGGCCAACGTCATCGAGGTGGTGGACCGGATCAAGGCGCTGTTGCCGAGCATCACCGACAACCTGCCGGCGGGCCTGGACGTGACGGTGCTGACTGACCGTACCCAGACCATCCGTGCCTCGGTCAAGGACGTGCAACACGAATTGCTGATCGCCATTGCCCTGGTAGTGATGGTGACGTTCCTGTTCCTGCGCCGCTTCAGCGCGACCCTCATTCCGTCCATCGCCGTGCCACTGTCCCTGGTGGGCACCTTTGGGGTGATGTACCTGGCCGGCTTCTCCATCAATAACCTGACGCTGATGGCCCTGACCATCGCCACCGGCTTTGTGGTGGACGACGCCATCGTGATGCTGGAGAACATCTCCCGCTATATCGAGGAGGGCGAGACGCCGATGGCGGCGGCGCTCAAGGGCGCCAAGCAGATCGGCTTCACCCTGATTTCCCTGACCCTCTCGCTGATCGCCGTATTGATCCCGCTGCTGTTCATGGCCGATGTGGTCGGGCGCTTGTTCCGTGAATTCGCCATCACCCTGGCGGTGGCGATCCTGATTTCCCTGGTGGTGTCCCTGACCCTGACGCCGATGATGTGCGCGCGGTTGCTCAAGCGTGAACCCAAGGAAGAAGAACAGGGCCGCTTCTACAAGGCCAGCGGCGCCTGGATCGACTGGCTGATCGAAGCCTACGGGCGCAAGTTGCAGTGGGTGCTCAAGCACCAGCCGCTGACCTTGCTGGTGGCCATCGCCACTCTGGGCCTGACCGTGGTGCTGTACCTGGTGGTGCCCAAGGGTTTCTTCCCGGTGCAGGACACCGGTGTGATCCAGGGTATTTCCGAAGCGCCGCAGTCGATCTCCTTCGCGGCCATGAGCCAACGCCAGCAGGAGTTGGCGAAGATCATCCTCGAAGACCCGGCGGTGGAGAGCCTGTCCTCCTATATCGGGGTGGACGGTGATAACGCCACCCTCAACAGTGGCCGCCTGCTGATCAACCTCAAGCCCCACGGCGAACGGGACCTGAGCGCGGCGCAGATCATCACGCGCCTGCAGCCGCAACTGGACAAGCTGGTGGGCATCCGCCTGTTCATGCAGCCGGTGCAGGACCTGACCATTGAAGACCGCGTGAGTCGTACCCAATACCAGTTCAGCATGTCCTCGCCGGACGCCGAGTTGCTGGCCCTGTGGAGCGACAAGCTGGTGCACGCCCTCAGCCAGTTGCCGGAACTCTCCGACGTTGCCAGCGACCTGCAGGACAAAGGCCTGCAGGTGTACCTGGTGATCGACCGCGACGCCGCTTCGCGCCTTGGCGTGACGGTATCGACCATCACCGATGCGCTGTATGACGCCTTCGGCCAGCGGCAGATTTCCACCATCTATACCCAGGCCAGCCAGTACCGCGTGGTGCTGCAGGCCCAGTCGGGCGAAACCCTCGGGCCGGCCGCCCTGAACCAGATCCACGTGAAAACCACCGACGGCGGCCAGGTAAGGCTGTCGAGCCTGGCCCATGTGGAACAGCGCCAGGCACAGTTGGCGATCGCGCATATCGGCCAGTTCCCGGCGGTGATGATGTCGTTCAACCTGGCCCCCGGCGTGGCGCTGGGCAAGGGTGTGGAGCTGATCAACCAGGCCCAGAAAGACATCGGCATGCCAGTGGGTGTGCAGACCCAGTTCCAGGGCGCGGCCCAGGCGTTCGAGGCGTCGCTGTCGAGCACCTTGCTGCTGATCCTGGCGGCGGTGGTGACCATGTACATCGTGCTGGGGGTGCTCTACGAGAGCTACATCCACCCGATCACCATTCTCTCGACCTTGCCGTCGGCAGCGGTAGGGGCCTTGCTGGCCTTGCTGCTCAGTGGCAACGACCTGGGGATGATCGCGATTATCGGCATCATCCTGCTGATCGGCATCGTGAAGAAGAACGCGATCATGATGATCGACTTCGCCCTCGACGCCGAGCGCAACCAGGGCCTGGACCCGCAAACCGCGATCTATCAAGCGGCGCTGTTGCGTTTCCGGCCGATCCTCATGACCACCCTGGCCGCGCTGTTCGGTGCCGTGCCGTTGATGCTCGCCACCGGTTCCGGTGCTGAGTTGCGCCAGCCCCTGGGCCTGGTGATGGTCGGCGGGTTGCTGGTGAGCCAGGTGCTGACCCTGTTCACCACACCGGTGATCTACCTGTATTTCGACCGCCTGGGGCGTCGCTGGCGCAAAGAACCCGTGCGCCTGGAGCCGGTTGAGTCATGAACCTGTCCGGACCTTTCATTCGCCGGCCGGTAGCGACGATGCTGCTGAGCCTGGCGATCATGTTGCTGGGCGGCGTGGCGTTCAACTTGCTGCCGGTGTCGCCGTTGCCGCAGATCAACTTCCCGGTGATCGTGGTCTCGGCCAGCCTGCCCGGGGCCAGCCCCGAGGTCATGGCCTCTACGGTGGCGACGCCGCTGGAACGCTCGTTCGGCGCGATTTCCGGCATCACCACCATGAGCAGTTCGTCGAGCCAGGGTTCGACCCGGGTGATTCTCGCGTTCGACTCCAACCGCGACATCAACGGCGCCGCCCGGGAAGTGCAGGCCGCCATCAACGCCTCGCGCAACCTGCTGCCCAGCGGCATGCGCAGCATGCCCACCTATAAAAAGATCAACCCGTCCCAGGCGCCGATCATGGTGCTGTCCCTGACCTCGGACGTATTGCCCAAGGGCCAGTTGTACGACCTGGCCTCGACCATCCTGTCCCAGAGCCTGTCCCAGGTGCCGGGCGTAGGTGAAGTGCAGATCGGCGGCAGCTCCTTGCCCGCCGTGCGTATCGAACTTGAACCCAAGGCCCTCGACCAGTACGGCGTGGCCCTGGACGATGTGCGCAACACCATTGCCAATGCCAACGTGCGCCGGCCCAAGGGCTCCCTGGAAGACAGCGAGCGCAACTGGCAGATCCAGGCCAACGACCAGCTGGAAAAAGCCAAGGACTATGAGCCGCTGCTGATTCGCTACCAGAACGGCGCGGCCCTGCGCCTGGGGGATGTGGCCAAGATCAGCGACGGCGTGGAAGACCGCTATAACAGCGGCTTCTTCAACAATGATTCGGCGGTGCTGCTGGTGATCAACCGCCAGTCCGACGCCAACATCATCGAGACGGTCAAGCAGATCAAGGCCCAGTTGCCAGCGTTGCAGGCGGTGTTGCCGTCCAGCGTCAAGCTGAACCTGGCCATGGACCGTTCGCCCGTGATCACCGCGACCCTGCACGAAGCCGAGATGACGTTGCTGATCGCGGTGGCGCTGGTGATCCTGGTGGTGTACCTGTTCCTCGGTAACTTCCGTGCTTCGTTGATTCCTACCCTGGCGGTGCCGGTGTCCCTGGTGGGCACGTTTGCCGTGATGTACCTGTTCGGGTTTTCCCTGAACAACCTGTCGCTGATGGCGTTGATCCTTGCCACCGGCCTGGTGGTGGACGATGCCATCGTGGTGCTGGAGAACATTTCCCGGCATATCGACGAGGGTGTGCCGCCGATGAAGGCGGCGTACCTGGGGGCCAAGGAAGTCGGCTTTACCTTGCTGTCGATGAACGTATCGCTGGTGGCCGTGTTCCTCTCCATCCTGTTCATGGGCGGGATCGTCACCAGTTTGTTCCGCGAATTTTCCATCACCCTGGCGGCGGCCATTATCGTCTCGCTGGTGGTGTCGCTGACCTTGACCCCGATGCTCTGTGCCCGGTGGCTCAAGCCCCACGTCCCGGGGCAGGAAACCGGTTTGCAGCGCTGGAGCGAGAAGGCCCACGCGCGCATGGTCGCCGGTTATGCCCGCAGCCTCGACTGGGTGCTGCGCCATCGGCGCCTGACCCTGCTCAGCCTGTTGGTGACCATTGGGGTCAACGTGGCCCTGTATGTCGTAGTGCCGAAAACCTTCATGCCCCAGCAGGACACCGGCCAGTTGATCGGTTTTGTGCGCGGTGATGACGGGCTGTCGTTTGGCGTGATGCAGCCGAAGATGGAGATCTTCCGCCAGGCCGTGCTGAAGGACCCCGCGGTGCTGAGCGTGGCCGGCTTTATCGGCGGCAACAACGGCACCAACAACGCGGTGATGCTGGTGCGGCTCAAGCCCATCAGCGAGCGCAAGATTTCTGCCCAGGGAGTGATCGAGCGTTTGCGTAAAGACGTGCCGCTGGTGCCGGGCGGGCGGCTGTTCCTGATGGCCGACCAGGACCTGCAATTTGGTGGCAGCCGGGACCAGACCACTGCGCAGTATTCCTACATCCTGCAAAGCGGTGACCTGGCCGCCTTGCGCCTGTGGTACCCGAAAGTGGTCGCCGCGTTGCGCGAGTTGCCGGAGCTGACCGCCATCGATGCCCGTGAGGGGCGCGGCGCCGCGCAGGTGACGCTGATTGTCGACCGTGACCAGGCCAAGCGCCTGGGCATCGACATGAGCATGGTCACGGCGGTGCTGAACAACGCCTACAGCCAGCGGCAGATTTCCACGATCTATGACAGCCTCAACCAGTATCAGGTGGTGATGGAGGTCAACCCGAAATACGCCCAGGACCCGATCACCCTCAATCAAGTGCAGGTCATCACCTCCACGGGCGCGCGTGTGCCGCTGTCGACCATTGCGCACTACGAAAACAGCCTGGCCGATGACACCGTGCGCCATGAAGGGCAGTTCGCGTCGGAGAACATTGCCTTCGACATGTCCCCCGGCGTCACGGTAGAGCAGGGCACGGCCGCCATCGAGCGGGCGATTGCCAAGGTCGGCCTGCCGGAAGACGTGATCGCGAAGATGTCCGGTACCGCCGACGCCTTTGCCGCCACGCAAAAAGGCCAGCCGTTCATGATCCTTGGCGCGCTGTTGGCGGTGTATCTGGTGCTGGGGATCCTCTACGAGAGCTACATCCACCCGCTGACCATTCTCTCGACCTTGCCTTCGGCAGGTGTGGGTGCACTGCTGTCGATCTACGTGCTGGGGGGCGAGTTCAGCCTGATCTCGCTGTTGGGGTTGTTCCTGTTGATTGGGGTGGTGAAGAAAAACGCGATCCTGATGATCGACCTCGCGCTGCAACTGGAGCGCCACGACGGCATGAGCCCGCTGGAGTCGATTCGCGCGGCCTGCCTCGTGCGGTTGCGGCCGATCCTGATGACCACCCTGGCCGCGATTCTCGGCGCCTTGCCATTGCTGCTGAGCACCGCCGAAGGCGCGGAAATGCGCCAGCCCCTGGGCCTGACGATTATCGGCGGCCTGGTGGTGAGCCAGATCCTGACCCTTTACACCACGCCTGTGGTTTACCTTTATCTCGACCGCCTGCGCCACCGTTTCAACGGTTGGCGCGGAGTGCGTACCGATGCTGCCCTGGACACTGCGCTATGACCGATTCAACGTTTCCCGCTGTGCAACGCCTGGCCTTGACGCGCGGCTCCAAGCTGCTGAGCCTGGCCCTGTGCGGCGTGATGCTCAGCGCCTGCGCTGTCGGCCCGGATTACAAACGCCCCGAGTTGACCGAGCCGGCCCAGTACAAGGAAGCCCAGGGCTGGCGTCAGGCAGCCCCCAGCGACTCGTTGGCCCGCGGCGCCTGGTGGGAGTTGTACGGCGACCGGCAGTTGAATGAGCTGGTAGAAAAACTCAACAGTTCCAACCAGACCGTAGCCCAGGCCGAGGCGCGCTATCGTCAGGCTGCATCGCAGGTGCGCAGTGCCCGTGGGGCGTTCTTCCCGACCGTCGACCTCAGTGCCACCAAAACCCGGGCCAGCCAGGGCACTGGCAGCAGTAACGCCAGCCTGAGCAGTTCCAGCAGCGGTATCCGCGACACCCTGAACACCCAATTGGGCGTGAGCTGGGAAGCCGATATCTGGGGCAAATTGCGCCGGGGCCTGGAAGCCAATGAAGCCAGTGCCGAAGCCAGCGCCGCGGACCTGGCGGCAATGCGCCTGAGCCAGCAGTCGGAACTGGTGCAGGATTACCTGCAACTGCGGGTCATGGACGAACAGACCCGTTTGCTGCAAGCCACGGTAGACACCTACCAGCGCTCCCTGCAAATGACCCAGAACCAATACCGCGCCGGTGTCTCGGGCAAGGACGCCATCGCCCAGGCCCAGACCCAGCTGAAAAGCACCCAGGCCAGCATGATCGACCTGATCTGGCAGCGCGCGCAGCTGGAAAACGCTATCGCCGTGCTGATCGGTGTGCCGCCGGCCAACTTCAACCTGGCGGTGAGCAAGGACATTCCGGCCCTGCCGCAGATTCCGGTGAGCCTGCCGTCGCAACTCCTGGAGCGCCGCCCGGACATCGCCCAGGCTGAGCGCTCTGTGATTGCCGCCAACGCCAATATCGGCGTGGCCAAGACCGCCTACTACCCGGACCTGACCCTGAGCTTGGCCGGTGGTTATTCCAGCAGCACCTACGCCGACTGGATCAGCCTGCCGAACCGCTTCTGGTCAGTGGGGCCGAAACTCGCCATGACCTTGTTTGACGGTGGCCAGCGTTCGGCCGAAGTCGACCGCGCCGAAGCGTCCTATGACGAAACCGTGGCCAAGTACCGCCAGACCGTACTCGACGGTTTTCGCGAGGTGGAAAACTACATGGTCCAGCTCAAGGTCCTGGAAGACGAGGCGGTGGTCAGTAACGAGGCCCTCGACGCCGCCCGGGAATCCCTGCGCCTGACCCAGAACCAATACAAGGCCGGTTTGATCGCGTATCTCGATGTGGTCACCGTGCAAGCCACGGCCCTGAGCAACGAGCGCACGGTGCTGACCCTGCTGCAAACCCGGCTGGTTGCCAGTGTGCAACTGATCGCTGCATTGGGCGGTGGCTGGGATGGGCAGATGCAGTTGAGCGACAAGAAATAGGCACCGGTCTGGCAGGTGTTCGGGCTTGTGTGGGAGCGGGCTTGATCGCGAAAGCGGTGGGTCGGTTGATACATCGTTGACTGGCACTGCGCCTTCGCGAGAAAGCCCGCTCCCACAGGGTTTTGCGCTGTTTTTGAGCCAGCCGATTGGCGTCAAATTTTGAATGATGGCTATACGACAATATTTCAGGTGTACAAGAATTAATCTCGCTACAATCCCTGACTTTTCAGCCCGGCACGGATGCCGTTCGGCCCATTGGTCACGAGAAGTCCCATGCTCACCGGTAGTTATTCCCCCGCCCTCGTCCTGATTTCCCTGTTTGTCGCGATCCTTGCGTCTTATACCGCGCTGGACCTGACCGGCCGCATTGCCACGGCCAAAGGGCGTGCCGTCTACCTGTGGATGGGCGGTGGCGCGCTGGCGATGGGGGTGGGTATCTGGTCGATGCACTTTATCGGCATGCTCGCCTTTCGCCTGCCGATCAGCCTGGGTTATGACATCGAGATCACGGCGCTGTCATTGCTGATCGCAATCCTTTCCAGCGGTTTTGCCCTGTGGCTGGTCAGTCAACCGCGTTTGCCGGCCTGGCAGCTCGGGTTTGGCGCCTTGATCATGGGCGCCGGCATCAGCGCCATGCACTACACCGGGATGGCCGCCATGCGCATGACGCCCGGTATCGACTACGACCCCACGCTGTTCACCGCCTCATTGCTGATTGCCGTGGGGGCTTCGGCGGCGGCCTTGTGGATTGCCTTCAACCTGCGGCGCAACACGCCTTACGTGCGTTTGGCCCGGGGCGGTGCGGCGATGGTGATGGGCGTGGCGATCGTTGGCATGCACTACACCGGCATGGCGGCTGCGCGTTTCGCCGATGGCAGTTTTTGCGGCGCGGCCCTGAACGGCTTGAGTGGCAAGGGCCTGGACAACCTGGTGCTGGTGACCACCCTGGCGGTATTGATCATTGCGCTGCTGACGTCTCTGCTGGACGCACGCCTGGAAGCCCGCACCGCAGTGTTGGCGGACTCGCTGACCCAAGCCAACCAGGAACTGACCCACCTGGCCCTGCACGACATGCTCACCGGTTTGCCCAACCGCACCTTGCTTGCCGACCGGATTCAACAAGCGATACAGCGGGTGAACGAAGAGGGCGGTTGCTTCGCGCTGATGTTTATCGACCTGGACGGCTTCAAACCGGTCAACGACGCTTTCGGTCACCACATGGGCGACCAGTTGTTGCAGCAAGTGGGCCTGCGTCTGCGGGAAGACTTGCGCAGCCAGGACACCCTGGCCCGTATCGGCGGTGACGAGTTCGTGTTGCTGGTGCAATTGGGTCAGCCTGACGATGCGTTGCGCCTGGCCGAGCGCCAGGTGGGTCTGATCAACCAGGCCTTCCGCGTCGCCGAGCATGAGCTGAAAATTTCCGCGAGCATCGGCATTGCGCTGTTCCCCGGCAACGGCGCCACGCCTCAGGAACTGCTGATGAACGCCGACGCGGCGATGTATCACGCCAAGGGCATGGGCAAGAACGGCTATAGCTTTTTCGACGTCTCGATGAACACCAACGCGCGCAAGCAACTGCAACTGCTGCAGGATTTGCGCAACGCTGTGGAGCACGAGCAGTTCCGGTTGTACTACCAGCCCAAGTTCGACGCCATCAGCGGCCGCCCGGTCGGTGCCGAGGCGCTGCTGCGCTGGGAACACCCGCAACAGGGGCTGTTGTTGCCGGACAAGTTTATCGAACTGGCGGAAAAGACCGGGCTGATCATCCCCATCGGCGAATGGGTGCTCAACGAAGCC
Source organism: Pseudomonas sp. PAMC 25886 (assembly GCF_000242655.1). NCBI lineage: Bacteria > Pseudomonadati > Pseudomonadota > Gammaproteobacteria > Pseudomonadales > Pseudomonadaceae > Pseudomonas > Pseudomonas sp. PAMC 25886. The sequence goes on along the minus strand of NZ_AHHC01000050.1, from coordinate 166,790 downwards.
TGTCGCCAGATGCAGGTGTGGTACGCCCAGGGCTACCACGACTGGCGCATTGCAGTGAATCTGTCGGCGTTGCAGTTCTGCCATGCCGGGCTGGTGAAGAGCGTTGCCAATGCCCTGGAGCGTCACCGGTTGCCGGCCAACAGCCTGACCCTGGAAATCACCGAAACCACCGCCATGAGCGATGCCGATGCGAGCATGACGGTACTGCAGAAGCTTTCGGACATGGGCGTCGACCTGTCCATCGACGATTTTGGCACCGGCTATTCGAGCCTGATGTACCTCAAGCGCCTGCCGGCCAATGAGCTGAAAATCGACCGGGGGTTTGTCCGCGACCTCGAGCACGACAGCGACGACGCGGCGATTGTCTCGGCCATCGTCGCCCTCGGCCAGGCCCTGGGCCTGCGCATTGTGGCCGAAGGCGTGGAGACTGACGTACAGCAGAATTTCCTCACACGGCTGGGCTGCGATTCGTTGCAGGGGTATCTGCTGGGGCATCCGTTGCCGGCCGAGGGGTTCATGGCCGACATCCAGAGTGCCGAGCAGGTGGTGCGTGCGCATTCGGTGACGTGAGCCCATGCAAAACCTGCGGGGCGCAGGTAGTATTGGATCCATCAGCTCACGTTGAATCAGGAGACCTTACACATGGATAAAGTCGTCGTCATCACCGGCGGCAGTCGTGGGATCGGCGCTGCCACGGCGTTGCTGGCCGCTGCCCAGGGCTACCGCATCTGCATCAACTACCAGGCCGATGAGGACGCTGCCCACCGCGTACTTGAGCAAGTGCGCGCTCTCGGGGCCCAGGCCATTGCGGTACGGGCCGATGTCAGCATCGAAGACGAAGTGATCGGCCTGTTCCACCGGGTCGATACCGAATTGGGCCGGGTGACCGCGCTGGTCAACAACGCCGGTACCGTCGGGCACAAGTCGCGGGTCGATGAGATGTCCGAGTTCCGCATCCTGAAAACCCTCAGAACCAACGTGTTGGGGCCGATCCTGTGTGCCAAGCATGCGCTGCTGCGCATGTCGCCCAAGCATGGCGGGCAGGGCGGCAGTATCGTCAACGTGTCGTCGGCCGCCGCGCGTCTGGGCTCGCCGGGGGAATATGTCGACTACGCCGCATCCAAGGGCGCGCTGGACACCTTCACCCTCGGGCTTTCCAAGGAAGTGGCGGGTGAGGGGATTCGGGTCAATGGTGTACGTCCCGGCTTTATCTACACCGACTTCCATGCCCTGAGCGGCGATCCCGACCGGGTCAGCAAGCTGGAGCCCGGGATTCCCATGGCCCGTGGCGGGCGTGCTGAAGAAGTCGCGGAAGGGATTATCTGGCTGCTGTCGGACAAGGCGTCCTATGCCACCGGGACCTTTATTGACCTGGCGGGCGGTCGCTAGGTCTGTGCTCGTTGTGGCAAGGGGCAAGCCCTTGCCACACGCTCAGTAGCTCAGTAGCCGGCCCAACGCAGCACTGTGTAGCCCCTGTTCGAGAACTCGCTGAGTAGCCTGGCCTCCGAGTTGTCCTGGGTGCTATAGCCTGAGTCAGAAAAGCCATCTACCACCCCGTTTCGAGTGTGACTGGCGTTCAGCTTGCGGTCGTTGAGGTTGTCAATGAACCGCAGCACTTTGTCCAGGTTGTAGGCGGCATCGGCGCGTGAGTCTGGATCCGGATTGGCTTCGGTCCAGTCGCCGACTTGCCGTTTGAGGTCATCGCCTATGGCCAGGTGATCGTAACGCCGAAGGAAACCGCTTAGCACCAGACTCTGTTCGATGATCCTTTCTGCCGAACGAAGGTCGCCGACAGGCAGACCCATTGGGCCGGTCATCTCACGTACCTGGCCTTGTTCTGCGGCACGCATGTAGTTGGGAGGGATCGGTAGCAGCCTCAGGCCGGCTGGAGGGGAGATCTTCATCGATTACCTTTGATTTGAACCAGAGAACGGACATTTCCTGTTCAACGAAATGCCGCGCTCCTGTGTGGTCCGGCACCCTGTTTGGTTCCAAGACTTTAAAACGAACGCACAATCTTCCCCAGCGTTTCCATCGCCTTTTCACACGACTCATCCCAAGGGCTGCCGTAATTCAGACGAATGCAGTTCCTGAAGCGCTGCGTCGGCGAAAAAATCGGCCCCGGCGCGATGCTGATGCCCTGGGCCAACGCCATCTGGAACAACTTCAATGAGTCGGTCTGTTCCGGCAATTCCAGCCACAGGAAGTAACCGCCGGCGGGCTGGCTGACCCGTGTCTGCGCCGGGAAATAACGCGCGATGGCGGCGAGCATGGCGCTTTGCTGTTCTTCCAGCGCATACCGCAACTTGCGCAGGTGCCGGTCGTAGCCGCCGTGTTGCAGGTAATCGGCAATCGCCGCCTGGGCCGGCATCGAGGCGCACAGCGAGGTCATCAGCTTCAGGCGCTCGATCTTCTGCGCATAACGCCCTGCGGCGACCCAGCCAATGCGGTAGCCGGGGGCCAGGCTTTTGGCGAAAGACCCGCAGTGCATCACCAGGCCTTCGGTGTCGAACGCCTTGGCCGGTTTCGGAGCCTGTTGGCCGTAGTACAACTCGGCGTACACATCGTCTTCGATCAGCGGCACCTGATGGCTGCGCAGCAATTCCACCAGTTCCTGTTTTTTTGCCTCGGGCATGGTTGCGCCCATGGGGTTCTGGAAGCTGGTCATGCACCAGCAGGCCTTGATCGGGTAGCGTTCCAGGCTTTGGGCGAGCACCTTGAGGTCAATGCCGTCGCGCGGGTGCACGGGAATTTCCACCGCCTTGAGTTTCAGGCGTTCCAGTATTTGCAGGCTGGCATAGAACGCCGGTGCTTCGATGGCTACCAGGTCGCCCGGTTCGGTCACGGCTTGCAGGCACAGGTTCAGCGCCTCAAGGGCGCCGTTGGTGATCAACAGTTCTTCCATCGGCAGCATCAGCCCGCCGACCATGTAACGCAGGGCGATTTGCCGGCGCAGCTGCGGGTTGCCCGGCGACATGTCGGTGACCACCATGCGTGGGTCCATTTCCCGGCTGGCGCTGGCCAGTGAGCGGGCCAGGCGCTGCAGCGGGAACAGCGTCGGGCTGGGGAACGCCGAGCCGAACGGCACGGTTTGCGGGTCTTTGATGGAGTCGAGCACCGAGAACACCAGTTCGCTGACGTCCACTTCGGTGGTCTCGTGCACGTGGGCACTCACCGCCGGCTCGGAAAACGGGCTTGGCGCATGGGTGTTGACGAAGTACCCGGAGCGTGGCCGGGCGCGGATAAGCCCGCGACGCTCCAGCAGGTAGTAGGCCTGGAACACCGTGGACGGGCTGACGCCATAGGTCTGGCTGGCATAGCGCACCGAAGGCACGCGCTGGCCCGGGCCGAGGACGCCGGAGCGGATCAGTTCTGCGATGTCGTCGGCGAATTTTTCGTAGCGTTTCATTGGGGCCTAGTGCTTTGAACAGATTTTGCTGATTGAACACAGATCAAAAGGTGGGAGTGGGCTTGCTCGCTCCCACATTTGATCTCCAGTGTTTCTGAAACCCGGTTTTTAACGATTCAACGGCGCCACAAACCGGCTATCCGCCGCGCTGTAAACCCATGGCTCATCCACGTCCGTTACCTTGAAACGGATGGTCTGGGAACTGCTGACCGGCTTCTCTGCGGTCATCGCCACCGACACCGGAACATCGGTGATTTCCCCGGGCGCCAGGCTGATGTCGGTCTTGCCCTGCAATTGGAAGCCGTCTGCATCTACCAGCTCCAGGCGGTAATCCTGGCGCTGCTGGGTCTTGTTGATGACCTTGAGGCTGTAGATATTCTCGATCAGGCCTTCACTGTTCTCGCGGAACATCCCGCGGTCCTTGGTGACGTCCAGCGACACCATCGGCCGTACGACCAGGGCCACCACCAACGCCCCGATCATCACCAGCAACACGGCACTGTAGCCGATCAGTCGCGGCCTGAGCAGATGGGTCTTGCCCCCTTGCAACTGATGTTCCGAGGTATAGCTGACCAGGCCGCGGGCATAGCCCATTTTGTCCATGATCGAATCACAGGCGTCGATGCACGCGGCGCAGCCGATGCATTCCATTTGCAGGCCGTCGCGGATGTCGATGCCGGTGGGGCATACCTGCACGCACAGTTGGCAGTCGATGCAGTCACCCAGGCCGACGTCCGCCGGTTGCACATCACGTTTGCGCGGGCCGCGGTGCTCGCCACGGGCCACGTCATAGGAAATGGTCAGGGTGTCCTTGTCGAACATCACACTCTGGAACCGCGCATACGGGCACATGTGCATGCACACTGCTTCGCGCAGCCAGCCGGCGTTGAGGTAGGTGGCGCCGGTAAAAAACAGCACCCAGAACAGGCTCACGCCGCCCATCTGCCAGGTCAGCAGTTCTTCGGCCAAGGGGCGGATCGGCGTGAAGTAGCCGACAAACGTCAGGCCGGTCAGCACGCTGATGCCCAGCCACAGGGTGTGCTTGGCCGAACGCCTGGCCAGCTTGTTCAAGCTCCAGGGCGCGGCTTGCAGCTTGATGCGCTGGTTGCGCTCGCCTTCGGTGACTTTTTCGCACCACATGAACAGCCAGGTAAACGAGCTTTGCGGGCAGGTATAGCCGCACCACACGCGGCCTGCGAACACCGTGATCGCGAACAGGCCGAACGCACAGATGATCAACAGCGCCGACAGCAGGATGAAGTCCTGGGGCCAGAACGTCGCGCCAAAAATGTGGAATTTGCTTTCAGCCAGGTCCCACAGAACGGCCTGGCGTCCGCCCCAGTTCAGCCACACGGTGCCGAAAAACGCCAGGAACAGAAAGCCCGCGCCCACCACGCGCAAGGTTCGGAACAGGCCCGTGAAGCTGCGGGTGTGAATCAGGTTGTCGCTGGAGGTGGCCTTCATCTTCTTTGGATGCGCAGGCTCATACATTTCTACGGTTCGGACGGGGATTCTATCGCTCATGGTCTTTCGCTCATCAGCCTCCATCAGGCAGATGAACTATGACCGGCGCTCTGTTTGCATAACAGGCTCAGGTATGGCGATTAAAAGCGGATCAGATGGGCCTTTGATGCGCGCCTGCGACAATGTGCTGCACCCTGTGGCGCGTGGGGTGCAGCACTTTTGCGGGGGGGATGATCCAGGTCAATCAAATCACCGAATCACCGTCGGTGGCCTTCAGATGCTTACGGCCGTCGGTGGCACCTGCGACGGTCAAAGCGTCGGCTTCTGCTTCGGTGATGTAGACGCGATCGCCGTTCAACTCCACGGCTGACATGGACTTGGCGCTGTCGGTAATCACCGTGACATCGGTGGCGGGGAGGCTTTGTTCGTCGCCGTGCTCATCGACCTTGAAGTAACAAGTCTGGTTTTCGATACGTACGGGCATGGTGCTGTCCTTTTCCAGGGGTATTGAGGGTTAGGCGTTGCCCGTGGATGAATGGTTCTGCGCAACTGACTGACGGTCGGCGTTGTCCATCCCGTATCGACCCTTGAAAGGACACGACCATGGACGCTTGGTGGCATGAAGTCTGGCAAACCCTGCAAGCTGAATTTGCCGACATTGGCGATGCCCGGCAACTGACACAGATCACCGTACGGTTGTTGATTGCGGCCATTCTGGGCGGCATTCTGGGTTTTGAACGTGAACAGAAGGGCAAGGCCGCCGGGGTGCGCACCCATATGCTGGTGGCCATGGGGGCAGCGCTGTTCGTGTTGGTGCCGAATTTGTCCGGCTCCCAGGCCGACGCCATGAGCCGCGTGTTGCAAGGTGTGATTGCGGGCATTGGTTTTCTCGGCGCCGGTACCATCCTCAAGGGCAAGGAAGACGAGGAGGGCCAGCACGTCAAAGGCCTGACCACCGCCGCCGGCCTTTGGATGACCGCTGCCATTGGCGTCGCGGCCGGGATGGGGCGTGAGTCGACGGCGGTGTTGAGTACGGTGCTGGCGCTGATGGTGTTCAGCGTGATGCCAAGGATCGTCAGGTTGCTGGAGAAGGATTAGCTGGAGCCCGGCCTTGCGTTGAGGTTGCTCTGGCTCAATCCGTCGCCTTGGTTCAGGTCACGATATCGCCAGGTTGCAATCGCCCATGGACATGCACCATCAGGCTCTCTCCCGCGTGCTTGCCGCGCACGCGCAATGTGCTGAGGTCTTCTTTCGGGTCGTACGCAATGGAATATTCTCCGGCGTATAAAGTGCCAGCCTGCACTTCCACCTGCCTGAGCGGCAACCCCAGCTCCTGGCGAATGCCCGATATATCCACTTTGTCTTTGCCGCTCTCGAAGTCCATGATCTGGTCGGGGTCCGTGGGCCAACTCGATTCGCTTACGTTGCCATAGACAAAGACATCGGAACCTTTGCCGCCCCATAACGTGTCGGCCCCTTTGCCGCCCGCTATCACGTCATCGCCGGCGCCGCCATGGAGTTCATTGGCAACGTCGTTGCCGAGTATCAAGTCGTTGCCCTGGCCACCTGTGGCATTTTCGATGACCGCGCCGTAAGCGATCCCCACGTTTCGATCCGCCCCGCCTACATTGGAAAAAGTACCTTCGTTGAGGTTGATCTTCTGGTCTGTCTTGTAGCCGGAGAAGTCCAGCGTGTCGTTGCCACCGCCGTCCCAAATGGCGACCCTCATCGTGTCCTTTTCCGAGTTGAGCCTGAAGGCGGCGCGATTGGCATTTGAGTTGAAACCGTAGGTCGTGTCGTCTTTGCGGGTTTCGTAATTGGCGCCGTATTTGCCCTGCATGGCCGCGATGTCGTCAATCATCGGTGTCTGCGGCGGATTGCCGTGGTGATAGGTGCTCATGATGGAGTGGGTTTTTGAATCTTCCTTATAACCGAGCTTTTTCTCCCGGTACTCCTTGCCATAGTTGCCTGGGTGGTCGAGGCCTATTGCGTGACCAATCTCGTGGATCAGGATGGCTTTGCCGGCGGGGCCTTCGGTGTCCTTGGGTTTTGTCCAGATTTGGGCATTCGGGTCGCTGGCATTCGGGTGGACGGTATGGGGGGCAAACGGCTTGAACTCTTTGTTGATTTTCGTCTTGTTAAAACTGCCAAAGGCAATGTGGCCTTCACTGTCCTTGTCTTTGGGCCCTTCGACAAACTTGAGGTTGGTGACATCTGACCAAGTATTCAAAGCATCCCGGGTCTGGGTTTGCTGTTTTTCATCGATGTTGCTAACGCCCTGATAGTTGCCTTGTTCGCCCTGAGGCTTTTTGGATGCAGGCACAAATGAATAAGTGACCCGTGTCGTGCCATCGCTGTTCTTGTCATTAAAGCCCTTATGCGAACGCGTCAACGTCTGGGTCGCTTGCTCCGAGGTCTTGGACTTCAGGCCATTACGCTCTATGTCGCCCCCGCGATCATCCCGGTGCTTAAAGTCTTCGATTTGTTGGTATGCCGTACTGCCGGACGGCTGAGTTGTGCTTATCGACATGGTCTTGTCTCGCGTTAAGGGTTGCCAGGCCGCCAGGTACCGGGGCCATTGCGTGACAAGACTGATGTCCGTAGAGCGGGGGAGCACTAAGAAGTGTCCCTGTGAGGTGTGGGAAGTTTCGTATATCAGGTGAGGTGGGGAGGGTTTGCCATGCTGCCAGCCCTCTGGAGCATGGCGCTCCCCTGTGGTTCATACCAGGGTTTACACAATCACCGGTGGCATGGTCGTCGGCGGTTCCTCCACCGGTGGTGGCTGAGTGCCAGGCGGTTCCTGCTCGGGAATCGGGTCCGGTTCGGTCGGTGGCAGGGTGGGCGTGTCAATGTTCGGGTCCGGGGTTTCAGCCGGGATCGGGATATTCATCGGTGTGGCCTCCTTTGTGCTTTGCTCTATCGGTGGACAATCGGGCGACGGATTTGATTCCCCGCCCGATGGCGGCATATTCACCTGAACTTTTCATCCGCCGGCACGCTCGGAACCTATACGGCCCTGCTCAGGGAGAGCGGTGCCGTTTCAGAATTTGGATCAGGCACAAGAGCGTCCACTGGGCGTTAAGGGGAGATGCTCGATGACTGCTGAAACACTGACGCACGATGATTCAACCTCTACGTTACCGCTGTCCCAGGCACTGTTGCTGCCAAGGATTGCGATTGAAAGCACCACCCCGGTCATCGATGGCGGCGAGTTTGCCGTCAAGGCTGTGGTCGGCCAGCGCGTCCAGGTCGCCAGCAAGGTGTTTGCCGACGGCCACGACAAGCTCGCGGTGCTGATCCGCTGGCGCCCGCGCAGTGAAGAAAGCTGGCACAGCGTGGTAATGACCGATGTTGGCAACAACGGCTGGGAAGGTGCGTTCACCGTGACCACCCAGGGCCCGCATGAGTATTGCATCGAAGCCTGGATCGACACGTTTGCCAGCTTCCGCTACGAATTGAGCAAGAAACACGAGGCCGGTGTGCCCGTCAGCCTGGAATTGCAGGAAGGCCGCAGCCAGGTACTGCAAGCCGCCGAGCGCAGCGACAACGAATTGCGCGACCGCCTGATGCTGCTGCACCACGAACTCTCCGGCCTGCTGGAAACCGAGCAAGTCGCGCTGTTCCTGCACGAAGACAGTGCACACCTGATGACCCAGGCCGACCACCGCGCCTATTTGAGCATCAGTGCGGTATACCCGATTGATGTAGAGCGCGAGGCGGCGCAGTTTGCCAGCTGGTACGAGCTGTTTCCCCGCTCGATCACCGATGATCCTGCGCGCCATGGCACCTTTAACGATGTGCACTCACGGCTGTCGATGATCCATGACATGGGCTTTGACGTGCTGTATTTCCCGCCGATTCATCCCATCGGCCGCAGCCATCGCAAGGGCAAGAACAATTCCCTGACCGCCGGGCCGGATGATCCGGGCAGCCCGTACGCCATCGGCAGCGAAGAAGGCGGCCATGAGGCCATCCATTCGCAGCTGGGCACCCGCGAAGACTTCCGTAACCTGGTCAAGGCCGCAGCCGAACATGGCCTGGAAATCGCCCTGGATTTTGCCATCCAGTGCTCTCAGGACCACCCGTGGCTCAAGCAGCATCCGGGCTGGTTCAACTGGCGGCCCGACGGCACGATCAAATACGCCGAGAACCCGCCGAAGAAGTACCAGGACATCGTCAACGTCGACTTCTACGCCGCGGACGCTATCCCCAGCCTGTGGGTCGAGTTGCGCGACATCGTGGTCGGCTGGGTGGAAGAGGGCGTGAAGACCTTTCGTGTCGACAACCCCCACACCAAGCCACTGCCGTTCTGGCAATGGCTGATCAGCGATGTGCGTTCCAAGTACCCGGAGGTGATCTTCCTCGCCGAAGCCTTCACCACCCCGGCGATGATGGCGCGCCTGGGCAAGGTCGGTTACTCCCAGAGCTACACCTACTTCACCTGGCGCAACACCAAGGCCGAGTTGAGCGAGTACCTGAGCGAGCTGAACGAATCCCCGTGGCGCGAGTGCTTCCGGCCGAACTTCTTCGTCAATACGCCGGACATCAACCCGGGTTTCCTGCATGAGTCCGGCCGCGCCGGCTTCTTGATCCGTGCCGCGCTGGCCACCATGGGTTCCGGCCTGTGGGGCATGTATTCCGGCTTTGAACTGTGCGAAGCGGCCCCGGTGCCAGGCAAGGAAGAGTACCTGGACTCGGAGAAATACGAGATCCGCCCACGGGACTTCACAGCGCCCGGCAACATCATTGCCGAGATCGCCCAGCTCAACCGCATCCGCCGACAAAACCCGGCGCTGCAGACGCACCTCGGGCTGACGCTCTACAACGCGTGGAACGACAACATCCTGTACTTCGGCAAACGCAGCGAGGACGGCAGCAACTTTATTCTGGTTGCCGTGAGCCTCGACCCGTTCAACGCCCAGGAGGCCAATTTCGAGTTGCCGCTGTGGGAGATGGGCTTGCCGGACGACGCCCAGACTCAGGGCGAGGATTTGATGACCGGCCACCGTTGGACCTGGTACGGCAAGACCCAGTGGATGCGGATCGAACCGTGGCACCAGCCGTTTGGTATCTGGCGCATTACCGTTTCCTGAAGCTGATTGAGATCGTTCCCACGCTCCGCGTGGGAATGCAGCCCCGGACGCTCTGCGTCCCCAAGCGTGACGCGGAGCGTCGCAACAGGCATTCCCACGCAGAGCGTGGGAACGATCAGCGACCCCACGAATTTTCCAGGAGTTTCCAATGGCGAAGAAACCCAAGGCTGCCACCTTTATCAAAGACCCGCTCTGGTACAAGGACGCGGTGATTTATCAGGTTCACGTCAAATCCTATTTCGACTCCAACAACGATGGTATCGGTGACTTTCCCGGGCTGATCGCCAAGCTCGACTACATCGCCGACCTCGGCGTGAACACCATCTGGCTGCTGCCGTTTTATCCCTCGCCCCGCCGCGACGACGGCTACGACATCGCCGAATACCGTGGCGTGCACAGCGACTACGGGACCATGGCCGACGCCAAGCGCTTTATCGCCGAAGCCCACAAACGCGGGCTGCGGGTGATCACCGAACTGGTCATCAACCACACCTCGGACCAGCACCCGTGGTTCCAGCGTGCGCGCAAGGCCAAGCCCGGCTCGGCCGCGCGGGACTTCTACGTGTGGTCCGATGACGACCAGAAATACGACGGCACCCGGATCATTTTCCTCGACACCGAAAAGTCCAACTGGACCTGGGACCCGGTCGCCGGCCAGTACTTCTGGCACCGCTTTTATTCCCACCAGCCGGACCTCAACTTCGACAACCCGCAGGTGATGAAAGCCGTGCTGTCGGTGATGCGCTACTGGCTCGACATGGGCATTGACGGCCTGCGCCTGGACGCCATCCCGTACCTGATCGAACGCGACGGCACCAACAACGAAAACCTCCCGGAAACCCACGACGTCCTCAAGCAGATTCGCGCCGAGATCGACGCCAACTACCCGGACCGCATGCTGCTGGCCGAAGCCAACCAGTGGCCGGAAGACACGCAACTGTACTTCGGTGACAAGAAGGGCGATGACGGCGACGAATGCCACATGGCCTTCCACTTCCCGCTGATGCCGCGCATGTACATGGCGCTGGCCCAGGAAGACCGTTTCCCGATCACCGACATTCTGCGCCAGACCCCGGAAATTCCGGCCAATTGCCAGTGGGCAATCTTCCTGCGCAACCACGATGAACTGACCCTGGAAATGGTCACCGACAAAGAACGTGACTACCTCTGGAATTATTACGCCGCCGACCGCCGCGCGCGGATCAACCTGGGGATTCGTCGCCGCCTCGCGCCGTTGATGGAGCGTGACCGCCGACGCATCGAGCTGCTCAATAGCCTGCTGCTGTCGATGCCGGGCACGCCGACCCTGTACTACGGCGATGAAATCGGCATGGGCGACAACATCTACCTTGGCGACCGCGACGGCGTGCGCACCCCGATGCAATGGTCCATCGACCGCAACGGCGGCTTCTCCCGCGCCGACCCGGCGAGCCTGGTGTTGCCGCCGATCATGGACCCGCAATACGGCTACCAATCGGTCAACGTCGAAACCCAGACCCAGGACCCGCACTCGTTGCTGAACTGGACCCGGCGCATGTTGGCCGTGCGCAAACAGTCCAAGGCGTTTGGTCGCGGCAGCCTGAAAATGCTCTCGCCGAGCAATCGCCGCATCCTGGCCTATACCCGTGAATACACGGGCGCCGATGGCAAGAGCGAGATCATCCTCTGCGTGGCCAACGTGTCCCGCAGCGCCCAGGCGGCGGAGCTGGACCTCTCGGCGTTCGCCGGCATGGTCCCGGTAGAGATGCTCGGCGGCAACGCATTCCCGCCCATTGGCCAGCTGAATTTCCTGCTGACCCTGGCGCCGTATGGCTTCTACTGGTTCGTGCTCGCGGCGGAAAACCAGATGCCGAGCTGGCACGTGGAGCCGGCGCAAAGCATCCCGGACTTCACCACCCTGGTGCTGAAAAAGCGCCTGGAAGAACTGCTCGAAGCGCCATGCCGCACCACCCTGGAACAAAATGCCTTGCCGGCGTGGCTGCCCAAGCGCCGCTGGTTTGCCAGCAAGGACACGGCGATTGATAGCGTGCACATCGCCTACGGCGTGCGTTTTGGCGACCCGCAGCACCCGGTGTTGCTCAGTGAGATTGAAGTCACCAGTGCCGGGCAGGTCAGCCGTTATCAGTTGCCATTCGGCTTCCTGGGTGAAGACCAGTTCACCAGCGCCTTGCCGCAACAACTGGCGCTTGCCCGTGTGCGGCGGGTGCGCCAGGTCGGTTTGGTGACGGACGCGTTCAGCCTCGACACCTATATCCGCGCCGTGATCCAGGGCTTGCAGGCCAACACCGTGCTCAGTTCCACCGACGGCGAGATTCGCTTCGAGCCCACGGCGCAGTTGGCCAAACTGGAATTGAACGACGAATCGGAAGTGCGTTACCTCGCCGCCGAACAGTCCAACAGTTCGGTGGTAGTGGGCGGCAGCCTGGTGCTCAAGCTGATCCGCAAAGTCAGCGCGGGTGTGCACCCGGAGCTGGAAATGGGCGCCTACCTGACGGAAGCCGGCTACGAACATATCTCGCCGCTGCTGGGCTCGGTGATACGCCACGACGCCGATGGCCAGGACAACCTGCTGATGATTGCCCAGGGTTACCTGAGCAACCAGGGCGATGCCTGGGGCTGGACCCAGAACAACCTGGAGCGGGCGATTCGCGACGAACTGGCAGAAGCCATGTCCGAGCAGGAGCAGCACTACAACGCTCTTGGCGAACTGGCGGACTTCGCCGGCTTGCTCGGCCAGCGCCTGGGTGAAATGCACCAGGTGCTGGCCGCGCCGACCACTAACAAGGCCTTCAAACCCGAGGTTACTTCCCTCAAGGATAGCCAGGGCTGGGCCAGGCACGTGGGTGCACAAATCGACCGCGCGCTGCAGTTGCTCAAACAGCATCAAACCCAGTTGAACCCTGCTGACCAGGCATTGGTCAGTGCTTTACTGGAGCAGAAAAAGGCGATTGCCAGTCATGTTCAGGACCTGGCGAAAGCCACGGTGGGCGGGTTGCGCATTCGCGTGCATGGCGACCTGCACCTGGGCCAGGTACTGGTGGTCAAGGGCGATGCCTACTTGATTGATTTTGAGGGCGAACCGGCGCGACCGCTGCATGAACGTCGCGGCAAACACAGCCCGTACAAGGACGTGAGCGGGGTGCTGCGCTCGTTTGATTACGCGGCGGCCATGGCGGTGAATGTGCAGGGCGTCGACCAGTCGCCTGAAGCCAATGCGTCCCGGCAGCGGGTCGCGGATCGCTATTTGCATGAGGCCAGACAGGCATTTATCCAGGCCTACCACGCGGCCACGACTACACTGGGCCATGACTGGCAGGATGCCAAAGGCCAGGACGCAGCGCTGGCGTTGTTCAGCCTGGAGAAGGCCGCGTACGAAGTGGCCTACGAAGCAGAGAATCGCCCGAGCTGGTTGCCGGTGCCGTTGCAAGGTTTGCACGGGCTGCTCAGCGGGTTGAAACCAATATCGAAAACTGCACGCGGTGGGGAGACGTCATGAGTTTTACAAGCAAAGAACCGCTGCAGCCAAAGTTGACTGCGATGCCAGCGTCCAAGGACATCGAGGCGCTGGTGCGCGCAGAGCACCATGACCCGTTTTCAATCCTCGGGCCCCATGATGACGAGCAGGGCGGCCAATTCATTCGCGCCTTCCTGCCTGAAGCCTTGAGCGTCCAGGTACTGGCCAAGGACAGCGGCGAGCACATCGGCAGCCTCGACGCGACTCAAGTGCCAGGCCTGTTTGTCGGGCATTTCGGCAGCCGCCAGGCGTACCTGCTGAAGATCCAGTGGGCCGGCGGTGAACAGATCACGGAAGACCCTTACAGCTTCAGCCAGCTGTTGCTGGGCGAGATGGACCTGTACCTGTTCGCCGAAGGCAATCACCGCGACCTCAGCAGTTGCCTCGGTGCACAGGTGACCAGCGTCGACGGCGTCCAGGGCGTGCGCTTTGCGGTGTGGGCACCGAATGCCCGCCGGGTGTCGGTGGTGGGTGACTTCAACGTCTGGGACGGGCGCCGTCATCCGATGCGCCTGCGCCACCCGTCCGGGGTCTGGGAAATCTTTATCCCGCGCCTGCAACCGGGCGCCGCTTACAAATACGAAATCCTCGGGGCTCACGGGATTCTGCCGCTCAAGGCCGACCCGATGGCCCTCGCCACGCAGATGCCGCCGGACACCGCCTCCAAAGTCGCTTCGCCGCTGCAAGTCGACTGGCAGGACCACGACTGGATGCAGTCCCGCGGCGAGCGGCAAAAGCCCAGCGCGCCGTTGTCGATCTACGAGCTGCATCCCGGCTCGTGGCAGTGCGAACTGGATGAAGTCGGCGAAGTGGCCCGCCAGTACACGTGGCGCGAGCTGGCCGAGCGGTTGATTCCCTATGTGCAGCAACTGGGTTTCACCCATATCGAACTGATGCCGATCATGGAGCACCCGTTCGGCGGCTCCTGGGGTTACCAGGCCCTCTCGCAATTTGCCCCGACGGCGCGCTTCGGCTCGCCGGATGATTTCGCGTTTTTCGTCAACGCCTGCCATCAGGCTGATATTGGCGTGATCCTCGATTGGGTGCCGGCGCATTTCCCGACCGATACCCATGGCCTGGCGCAATTCGACGGCACTGCGTTGTACGAATACGCCAACCCGCTGGAAGGCTTCCACCAGGATTGGGACACCCTGATCTACAACCTCGGCCGCACCGAAGTCCACGGCTTCATGCTGGCGTCGGCGTTGCACTGGCTCAAGCATTTCCATATCGACGGCCTGCGGGTGGATGCCGTGGCGTCGATGCTGTATCGCGACTATTCGCGCAAGGCCGGCGAATGGGTACCGAACCGCCATGGCGGGCGGGAGAACCTCGAAGCCATCGACTTCCTGCGTCACCTCAACGACGTGGTGGCCCTGGAAGCCCCCGGCGCGCTGGTGATCGCCGAGGAATCCACCGCCTGGCCGGGCGTGAGCCAGCCAACCCAACAGGGCGGCCTGGGTTTCAACTACAAGTGGAACATGGGCTGGATGCACGATTCGCTGCACTACATCCAGCAAGACCCGGTGTACCGCGCCCATCATCATAACGAGCTGAGTTTCGGTTTGGTGTATGCCTGGTCCGAGCGCTTTATCCTGCCGATTTCCCACGACGAAGTGGTGCACGGCAAACACTCGCTGATCGACAAGATGCCCGGTGACCGCTGGCAGAAATTTGCCAACCTGCGGGCCTACCTGAGCTTCATGTGGATGCACCCGGGCAAGAAGCTGTTGTTCATGGGCTGCGAGTTTGGCCAATGGCGTGAATGGAACCACGATCAGCAACTGGACTGGTACCTGCTGCAATACCCGGAACACCGGGGCGTGCAGAAGCTGGTGGGCGACCTCAACCGCCTGTACCGCGAAGAGCCCGCGCTGCATGACCAGGACGACGCGCCTCAAGGCTTCCAGTGGCTGATCGGGGATGACGCCATCAACAGCGTCTATGCCTGGCTGCGCTGGAGCAAGGACGGCCGGCCGGTGCTGGTGGTGGCCAACTTCACACCGGTGCCGCGCGAGGCCTACAAGGTCGGCGTGCCGTTTGCCGGGCGCTGGAGCGAGGTGATCAACAGCGACGCCGATACCTATGCCGGTTCCAACTTCGGCAATGGTGGCGGGGCGTTTACGGAGGATGAGCCCAAGCATGGGCAGCCGTTGTCGCTGTCGTTGAACCTGCCTCCGTTGGGTGTGTTGATCCTGCGGCCGGAAGGCTGATGCCCAGACGATAAAGGCTAAATTTGGGAGCTGGCTTGTTGTGGTGAGGGGGCTTGTCCCCCGTCGGGCTCACCACAGCAAGCCCGGCTCCCACATAGAGGATTTGTTGTTTCTTAGAAATCGACTTTCAGCCCAATCGTGCCCTCCCGCCCATTGAGCGAAAGGCTGTCCAGGTTCCGGTTGTACCCCACCTCGCCATACACCGTCACTGAACTGCACACCTGCAGCGTCGCCCCGGCGCTCAGGTCCATCGTGGTGGATTGCTGGTCGGTATTGATATCTGTCGACCGATTGAATGTGACGGTGTTGGTGCCCGCGCCGGCATGCCACACATTGGCCCGCACATAAGGTTGCACCGGCATCCCGCCCACCCTGTAGTCGCCCCGCAAGCGAACGCCGACGCGTGTGGTGACGTTCGTGTCGGCCTTGAACGAAATATCCGAAATGCCATCGTTCTGGCTGTCCAGCCAGGTACGGTGAATGATCACCTGGGCCTGCGGTTCCACCTCCCAATGTGCGGACACGGCGAACGGCATGCCGACTTCTGCCGAGCCCGCCACGTTATGCCCCTTGGTCTGCAATTTCACGCCCCGACTGGATTCGTCGTGGCCGTCGAACCAGGTGCCCATCACCACCAGGTCCAGGTAAGCACGGTTGGCGCCCATCAGGGTCCAGTAGGTACCCAGGCTGTCGCCGCGCAGGGTAATGTCGCCGGTGTCGGTGTTCTGGAAGCCACCGGCAAAGCCCTTCACATTCCCGGTCAGGCGGCTGTGGCCGACAAAGAATCCGATGCGCTGGTTCAGACCATTGTCCGAGGTCCAGGCGTAAAGGTCGGTGCCCACCTGGAAGCCCGACAGCGAACTGTCCAGGGTCGGGCTCACGGTACCGGAGAAAGACTGGCGCGTGCTGCTGCCAAATACCCTGGCCCAGCCGGCAGGTGCCGCACCGGTCGGTTGTGGCGGGCCCTGGTCACCCATGCGCTCGTGATACGTACTCAACATGCCCTGGACGATTTGCTGCACGGCGGGGAACAGCACGGAGTAGTCCGCCACTTCCGGGCGGTAGATGGGAATGGGTTCTTCACCCGGGAAAATCCCCGGCGTGTCCGGTGTTCCGTCGGCCGGAACCGGTGGGAAGATACCGACGTCGGGTGGGACTGGTGGAATGATGCCGCCGTCGGGGGGGACCGGTGGAATCACACCCACAGGCCCTTCCGGGGTAGGAAGTGGCGGTGCTTCGATGGCCGAACGCAAGTACCAGTTTTGCGCAGTGCCGGGGGTGACGCCGCCTTTGTACAGGTAGTACTCGTAAGCCCCGGCAGACACTGCACCGCCTCTCAGGGAGAACGCCAGGTCACTGGCCGTCGCCCCGTTGGCCGCCTGGACCACCAGGATGCCGTTCTGCACCGTCATGGCGCCCGGGCCGGCGAGGTTGGTCACGTTGATCGTGGTGCTCCCTTGCATGGCGCCTGTGTTCACCACCAGCTTGTCGCTGGGCGCGTTGTCTCCGGCCAGGACACTTTGCAGGGCCAACTGTCCATGGTTGCCGGTGTAGTTGCCGTTGATGGTCAGGCTGTCGGTGGCGCTGGCGCTGTTGCTGGTCATGTCGATCAGGCCGGCGTTGTTGACGTTGACGAGTTGGCCGGGAGTAAACGGGCTGATGCTGCCCTGGGTGACCAGCAACGTACCGACATTGATGTTGAGGGTGCCGGTGTGGGTGCCGGCGTCGCCGAGGGTGAAGGTGCCGCTGCCCAGGGTAAAAACCGAGGTGTTGTTCAGGGTCACGGTTTCCCAGTTGGCATAACGCGACGGTGTGGCAGCCCGGGTGTTGTCGAACGTCAACGAGTCATCGCCCAGGCCGCCATCCAGCAGGGGCGTGGAGGCAATGATCGGCTCCGTCAGGCTGGTCAGGAATGCCCGGTCGGTACCGCTGCCTGTCACGATGGGGCCGTGAATCAGCCCGGCGTTTTGCCAGGTAAAAATACTGTTGCCATTGCCGGCCTGAACACCGCCGGTGATATCGCCGCCCTTGACGATGATGTCGTTGTCGCCGTTGCCGACGCGGATCTTGCCGCCAATGCTGCCATTGGCAACGGTGATCTCGTTGTTGCCATTTCCGGCCGTCATGTCGCCGTCGATTCGGCCGGTGCTCAGGGTCGCTTTATTGTCGCCGTCGCCCTGGGTCACGGACGCAATGGTCCCGCCACTCATGGCAAAGTTATTGCTGCCCAGTCCCTGAATGACAGCCCCGGCACTGCCCTGGCTGATTTGCACAATCCCGTTGCCGGCGCCCTGGATGATGCTGCCGGTCACCGTGCCGCCGAACAGTTGGAAGATATTCGCACCGTCGCCCATGTTCACCGTGCCATCGACGCTGCCCGAGTTCATGGTCACGAGGTCACGCCCTGGCCCGAATGTCACGTCGCCATTGATCACGCCAGTGCCGGCGGCGGGAAACAGCACGGTGTTGTTGCCGGCGGTGTCGACAACGCCTGCGCTGGTGCCGCTGCTGCAGGTGAAGGTGTCGTCACCGACGGTGGGCACCAGGGTGCAGTCGGCGAGCGAAGCCAGCGGCCATCCCGCCAGCAAGGCTGAAGAGACAATTCCCAGGTGCATCAGGGTAGCAAGCCGTGCGGTCATGATCTGCCCTCGCTGGATGCCGTAGGGGCAGGCGTGGGCTTTCACGTTAGCGCTGCACGGGCAGCGCCGCTACTGTGAAAAGTAACAGGTACAGACGAGTAGGCCGCAGCTACAGGAACACGATCTCGTACGGTTCGCGCATCCGTTCCAGCAGCACCTGCGCGAGGATCGGCGCCAGGCCGATTTCCGGGTCACCGGCCAATTGGCTGGCGTAGGCGTGGGCAGCATGCAGCTTGCGGGCGACGCTCCAGGTGTCGAGCCTGACCTTGCGGGCGCGTTGCCAGGGGATGGCGGCGGTTTCCCGGACCGGCCAGTGCCACGCCCAGATCGGCAGCTCGTGCAGGTGCACGCCCTTGACCGCGCAGGCTTTGGCGGCGGCGCGGCCGACGGCGTCATGGTCGTCGTTGCCGTCGTTGCGCCAGGTAGTGAACACCACGTCGCCGGGTTGCAGGTAGCGCGCAATGAACTGGCTCATTTGCTGTTCCCGCGCGGCCAGGGCGTTGTCGGCAAAGCCGCCGCGAATCCATTTCAGGCTGTGCAGGGGCACACCGAGCCGTCGCAGCGCCTCGACACTTTCCTGGGGGCGGACCACGCTCAGGCGCTTGGCCGGCCACACGGTAGAGCCCGGATGGCTGGCGCTGCCGTCGGTGATGGAGATCAGTTGGAGGGCGTATTCGCGGGTGCTGAGCAATTGCAGCAGGCCGCCACACGCGATCACTTCGTCGCCGGGGTGCGGGGCGATGACGACTACGCGGCTGCCTTCGGGCACCAGGGTTGCGGGGTTGATAGCAGGGATTTGCGCGAGTTGCGGGGCGCTGTTCCAGATTTGCGCGGGGCCCCGGCGGCTGTCGGTTAACGGTGCAGGTTTCATGGGTGTCACGTCCTTGTTCATCGGTGGTGCAGGCCGTACCCCGTTGTCGGGACGGCTCTTGTTGATACACAAGGGTCGGGCAACCGACGCTTGCGGCGCGACGGCGTTCCAACCCTGGATTGCCGTGCAAGGAATACTGATGATAGTTACGAATCGTCGCTTTTACATAGCCGGATGTCGCTATTTTTTCAGGAGGCCTGCATCAGGCTCTTGAGGTAATCCCCAAAGCCGCCCTGGGCGCGGCAATCCAGGCGGGCGCTGGTGATCACCTGGGGCGAGTGGCTCCAGGCAATGGACGCGCCGCAGCGCTCCAGCTGGCGCACCAGCTCGACGTCTTCATGGCACGGCAGGGGTTCGAAACCGCCGGCTCGCACGTACGCACCAGCGCTCACGCCGAGGTTGGCGCCATGAATATGCCGATGCCCGTCCCGCGCCTCATAGGCCTGGTGATAGCGGATCTGTGCCGCCGGGTCGAAGCCTTCGCTCCAGGCGTCCACCGTCACCGTGCCACACACCGCGTCCACCCCCAGGGCCAGTTGCGCCACCAGCCAATCGGGAGCCACGCGGCTGTCGGCGTCCGTGCAGGAAATCCAGCGCGCGCCGTTGTTCAGCAAGTGCCGCGCGCCCACGCCGCGCACGTGTCCCACGTTCCGCGCCTGCACTTCAAGGCTGTGCACCTGGTATTCGCGGGCGATGAGGGCGCTGCGATCGCTGCAGCTGTCGAGCACCGCCAGAATCTGCACCTCTTCACCCAGCAGGCCCGGATGACTGGCCGCGACCATCGCGGCTTTCAGGCATTCAGGCAGTAGTGTTTCTTCGTTGTGCACGGGTATCAGGATGCCGATCATCGCAGCCCCTCCAAGGTTGCAACCGTGGTGCCGTCACGGCTCCACAGGTCCAGTAGAAAATCGCTTTCGTGATGCTGTATCAAAGGCGGCATGCCCAGGCGCTGTCCGAGGCGCGCATGCACCTGATCCGCCGTTTGCGGGCAGCCTTCGATGGGTGGTCGCCAGTGGCAGGCGAGGATTTGTCCGTCAGGCGTCAGCGAGGCGAGGGCGCGATCAATCAGCCCGTCGAAGTCCTTCGGGTCGAGGTAGTAGCACAGCTCGCTGAGCACAATCAGCTCGAACGTCTCGCTGGGCCACTGGTCCGGCAAGCGGCTCTGCTGCACCGTGGCATGGCTGAAACCGAGCAACCGCGCCTGTGCCAGGCTGACGGCGGCCTGCGCGGTGTCACAGCACAGCAGGCGGTCGCAGCGCGTGGCCAGCTCGAAGCTCAGCTCACCGTTGGCGCAGCCGGGTTCAAAGATCGAGGCGTAGCGCGGCCGGGTCAGCGCCGCGAGGGTCAGTGCCCGCTTGCGGCGTTCGTACCAGCGTTGGCGAAAGGCCCAGGGGTCGTCGTTGCCGGCAAACAGCTCATCGAAGTAGGGCGTGGCGACGCTCATACAAACACCACTTCAAAGGGTTGCAGCAGGCGCTCCAGCACGTAGGGTGCGAGCACCGGCGGCAGGCCGATCTGCGGGTCACCTTCCAGCTGGCTGGCAAACGCGTGGATCGCATGGCGTTTGCGGGCCACGGCTTCAGGCGTGAGGAGGATTTTGCGCGCGCGGTGCCAGGGCACCTGGCTGTCTTCGGGGGTCGCCCAGTGCCAGGTCCACACCGGCAGTTCCAGCAAGGTCGCGCCCACGGCCCGGGCCGCCTTGGCACTGGCACGGCCCACGGCTTCATGGTCGCAATGGCCGTCTTCGCGCCAGGTGGTGAAGACCACGTCGCCGGGCTTGAGGTAGCGTTGGATGAATTGCCCAAGGTCCTCTTCGCCAGCCGCGACCTGGCTGTCAGAAAAACCGGCCCGCAGCCACTTCAGGCTGTGCAACGGCAACCCCAGTCGATGCAGCGCCTGGGCCGATTCCTGCGGCCGCACCACGCTCAGGCGCTCCACCGGCCAGCGACGCGAGCCCGGATGGCTGGCGCTGCCGTCGGTGACGGAGATCAACAGCATGGGCCGGTCCAGGGCGGCAAGGCCTTGCAGCAGGCCGCCGCAACCGAGCACTTCATCGTCCGGATGAGGCGCAATGATCACCGCGCGGCTGCCCTCGGGCACCAGCTCGGCAATCTCGACACAGGCCAGTTCGGCCAGCCGCGAGGAGCTTTGCCACAGGTGCAACGGTGTGCCCTGGCCGACGATAGGGTTGGTTTTCATAGTTGCCACTGCCCTGTGGTTTGTTCAGCGATTTGTTGGCCGAGGGCGCCCAGGTCACGCTCGGCGTGGCTTTGGCGGATGTACACCGGCAAGTCCGCCATCAGTTGGGCAAAGTGCGGGTCCTTGCAGTAAGGACCGGCGCCCAGCGCACGGCCGACGTGGCGCACCACCTGGTCGACCGAGTCTTCGATACAGGCCCGCGCCTGCTGAGCCAGCAGTTGCGCATTGGCCTTGGGTTGCCGGTCGATCTGTACCGCACTGTTGCGCAGCACGCAGGCGGCGCTGTGCAGGGCACTGTCGACCGCGCCCAAATGGGCCAGCGCGTGGGGCTCCTTGCTGCGGGCACAGTGTTCGCGCAAGGCTTCTGCCAGGCGTTGGGCGGCGCCGTACCAGCACGCCGCAATACCGATCCCGCCCTGCCAGAAGCCGGGCCGCGCCAGATAATCCCCGGGGCCGCCCACGGCCAGCCCGGTGGCCCGATCGAAAATCACCTCGACACTGCCCGTCGCCGCCATGCCCACGGCCTGCCAGCCGTCATCGGTCACGGTCACCCCAGGCTGGTCCATTTGCACCGCCACCAACTGCTGGCGATCCTCGTCATCCCAGGCTGTCAGCAAACCATGGCTGACCACCGCCGCGCCGGAGCACCAGGCCTTGCGGCCTTCCAGTACGAGCCGATGGCCGTCGCGCCGCACCCGCACCCGGGCCGTGGGCGGCTCGGCCGCCCACATGCCCCACGTACTGCCGATGGGCGGGAGCTCGCTGCCCAATTCGGCGATGATAGCGAGGGCGTCAGTATGCCCCTCGAACAGTTTGCACAGGCCCAAGTCATGGCCCGCCACCTGGGCCAGGCGACTGAACCGTTGCAGGGTATCGCCGCTGCCGGGCCGGGGCAGTTGGTCCAGCCCGGTCTCCACCAGCGTGCTTAGTGCTCGGCCCAGTGCCGCCGTGTCCGGGTAGCCTGGGGTATGTTGCAGGAAATCGTGTAAATCCATTTCACACCTCGTCCTCATGCTGCAGTTCAAACAGCAACAGCGACCGCCCGGTGACCGCGTATTCGTGGTCGAAATCAAAGCGCTCCTGGCCACGCACCGCCGGCTGGTTGGTGTCGAGCATGCAGGTCCAGAAGCCGCCATCCGGTACCGGTGGCAGGCGGAAATTGACCATGTCGTGGTGGGCGTTGACCACCAGCAACAAGGTGGCATCGGCCCCGGGGCGACGAATCCCGGTTTCCTGGGCGCGGCCATCCATCAACATGCCCAGGCAGCGGCCATGGCTGTCCTGCCATTGTTCGGTGGTCATTTCATCGCCGCTTGGCGCCAGCCAGGTCACGTCCTTGACGCCGATGTCTTCGTTGTAGTCGCCTACCAGGAAGCGCCCGCGACGCAGGATCGGGTACGCCAGGCGCAACTTGATCAGGCGCTTGACGAACTTGAGCAGGGCCTTGCCGTCTTCATCCAGTTCCCAGTTGATCCAGCCGATCTCGCTGTCCTGGCAGTAGGCGTTGTTATTACCGTGCTGGGTACGGGCAAATTCGTCACCGGCCACCAGCATCGGCGTGCCCTGGGCCAGCAGCAGGGTGGCGAAGAAATTGCGCATCTGGCGCAGGCGCAGTGCGTTGATTTCCGGGTCGTCGGTGGGACCTTCGACACCGTGGTTCCACGACAGGTTGTTGTTGCTGCCGTCCTGGTTGTTCTCGTCGTTGGCTTCGTTGTGCTTGTCGTTGTAGGACACCAGGTCGTGCAGGGTGAAACCGTCATGGGCGGTGATGAAGTTCACCGAGCTGTAAGGGCGCCGACCACGCTGGTTGAACATCTCGCCCGAGGCGGTCATGCGCCCGGCGAAGTCGGCCAGTTGGCCGTCGTCGCCTTTCCAGAACGAGCGCACGGTGTCGCGGAAACGGTCGTTCCACTCCACCCAGCCCGGCGGGAAGCCGCCGACCTGATAGCCACCGGGGCCGCAGTCCCAGGGCTCGGCGATCATTTTCACCTGGCGCAGCACCGGGTCCTGGCGGCAGGCCACGAGGAAGCTGTGGCGCTCGTCGAAACCGTCGCGGTAGCGGCCGAGGATGGTTGCCAGGTCGAAGCGGAAACCGTCGACGTGCATCTCGGTGGCCCAGTAACGCAGCGAGTCGGTGACCATTTGCAGCACGCACGGGTGACTCAGGTCGAGGGTGTTGCCGGTACCGGAATCGTTGATGTAGAAGCGCTTGTCATCCGGCATCAGGCGGTAGTACGAGGCGTTGTCGATGCCGCGCATGGACAGGGTCGGGCCTTGCTCGTTGCCTTCGGCGGTGTGGTTGTAGACCACGTCCAGAATCACTTCCAGCTTGGCTTCGTGCAGGTGCGCGACCATTTCCTTGAACTCGGCAATCTTGCCGCTGGCCAGGTAGCGCGGGTCTGGCGCGAAGAAGGCAATGCTGTTGTAGCCCCAGTAGTTGGTCATGCCTTTTTGCAGCAGGTGCTGGTCGTTGACGAAGGCATGCACGGGCAGCAGTTCTACCGACGACACGCCCAACTGGCGAATGTGCTTGAGCACGTCATCGACCATCAGCCCGGCGCAGGTACCGCGCACTTCTTCAGGCACCGAAGGGTGGCGCATGGTGATGCCGCGCAGGTGGGTTTCATAAATGATCGTGCGATCCCACGGCGTGCGCACCGGCTGGTCGTTGCCCCAGGTGTGGGCCGGGTCGATGACTTTGCACTTGGGCACGAAGGGCGCGCTGTCGCGTTCGTCGAAACTCAGGTCGGCGTCTGGATGCCCGATGGTGTAGCCGAACAGCGCCTCGGACCATTTGAGCTCGCCCACCAGTTGTTTGGCGTAGGGGTCGATCAGCAATTTGTTGTGGTTGAAGCGATGACCGTTGGCCGGGTCATAAGGACCGTACACGCGATAGCCGTAAATCAGCCCTGGGTGGGCGTCGGGCAGGTAGCCGTGGAAGGTCTCGTCGGTGTATTCCGGCAGTTCGATGCGTTCCAGCTCGACTTCGCCGCTGTCGTCGAAAATGCACAGTTCGACTTTGATGGCGTTGGCCGAGAACAGTGCAAAGTTGACACCCAGACCGTCCCAGGTCGCGCCGAGGGGGAAGGGCAAACCTTCACGAATCCGCGACGGCTCGTTTTCCGGCGTCGAGTTGGGCTTGTTGGGTTTGCTCATTGAGATGCTCCTGCAAGTAGATTTTCCGGGCCGAACGAGGCCGTTCCGGCGTGAAGCCAGTTAAATATCGGTGTCTGGATAGCCTCCTGCGGTGCGGGCGCAGCCGCAGGAGGGGCTTTGGCTCAGGGGGCCTTGGGCTTCTTCGCCGCAGCGGGTTTTTTCGGCGCCGGTGCCGCGCCTGGCTTGGGTGCGGCGGCCGGTTTGGCCGCGGCAGCCGCTGCCGGCTTGGCTTTTGGCTTGGCCTTGGCGGCGGCCTTTGGCGTCTTGGATGGCGTCAGCGCTTCGGCTTCTGCCAGTTTGCGCGCCATCTCCCAGTGTCGCGCGTCCTCGCCGTGGGGTTTACCTTCAGACTCCCAGATCTGATGCGCTAATTCGCGTATGCGTTTGTCTTCAGTACTCATCACAATGCTCCTCGCAGAAAATTTTCAGCTTTCTTGACCATCAGGATTGATAAAGACATTGACCGGGAAATCCCCCAGGGCAGCGCTGATCATGAGCTC
The DNA here is from genome assembly GCF_000242655.1 of Pseudomonas sp. PAMC 25886. Classification (NCBI taxonomy): domain Bacteria; kingdom Pseudomonadati; phylum Pseudomonadota; class Gammaproteobacteria; order Pseudomonadales; family Pseudomonadaceae; genus Pseudomonas; species Pseudomonas sp. PAMC 25886. Next base: position 141,732 of record NZ_AHHC01000050.1, on the reverse strand, counting down.
CTTGTTTGGTGTGACTGCGCCTGTTCGGAAAAGTCCCTTCCAATTTTGGGTTGGGGCGGCGAACGGTAATCTGACCCGGGTATCGCCCCAAATCTGCGCGTTGATCAGGGGGTACACACCGTTTTCAAGCAGACGGTGCGGCCAGCGTGGCACCACCACCAGCAGCTGTTTGCCCTGGTATTCGCGGTAGAAGGCGACCACCCGTTCAGCGTGTTCGCCGACCACTTCCAGCGGCTCGTAGCTGCCCTGGCGAAACAGTTGCGCATGCGCCTTGCGCAATGTCAGGACCTGGCTGATCACCGCCTGTTTTATACGCCCGTCATGCCAGTTGAACAGCAACTCGCCGATGTCCGGCGGTGTGTGCAGCCCCTGTTGCCGTGCGTGAAAGTCCACGGGCCGGCGGTTATCCGGGTCTACCAGGGTGAAGTCCCAGAACTCATCGCCCTGATACAGATCCGGCACCCCCGGCACCGTGAGGCGAAGCAAGGATTGCGCCAGCCCGTTGAGCGCACCCGCCGGGGCGATGGCCTGGGCGGCGTCGCCGATGGCGTCGCGCAGGGACTTGCCGGAGTCCTCCAGCAGCAGCCGTGACAGGAACGCTTCGACACCTTGTTCATACAGCTCGTTGGGTGCGCTCCAACTGCTGTTCAACTTGGCTTCACGCAAGGCTTTCTGCTGCCACTGCCAGAGACGCCGGTGATAGTCCGCCAGGCCCTCGGCATCGTCGCGGTGCAGGTCCAGGGGCCAACTGCCCAGCAGCACCTGATAGAGGATCAGTTCGTCACCCGCCGAAGGCGTCTGCCCATCGCTGCGCAGGCGGGCGGCGAGGGGGCGCCATTGCTCCACCTGTTCGGCGTACCACTCGGCGCATTCGCTGAGCACGGCCAGGCGCGCGCGGGTGTCTTCGCCGCGCTTGTGGTCGTGGGTGGCGGTGGCCAGCAGGTTGTCGGGGAACGTGCGCAGGCGTTGCTGATTCACGGCATGAAAGTCGTCCAGCGATGCGCTGAATTGCTCGGTGCTGAAGCCCACGTCATTGCGCGACAGCAACACGCCCGAGCGATAGAACGCGGTGTCTTCCACTGCCTTGGCCGCTGCCGGCGATGTCAGTTGCTGGAAGCGTACGCAGGCGTGCTTGAGCATTTTGCGTTCGCGGCCCAATGGGCGGTCGCGCCAGGGTTGGCCGCCGAGCCATTTTTCCAGGTAGTCGAGCACTGGCCAGTCGGCTTCGCTCAAGGTGCTGCGGGCACCGGCCAGGGCTTGCAGGAAAAACACGTCATCCAGTTCGCTGCGGCCCCGGGCGCTGATGTAGGTGCGGTATACCGGGAAGTGCACGATCAGTTCCTGCAACGCCCGGCGAATCGCACCCAGGGTCAGGTCGCGGCTCATCACATCGTCCCGGGCCACTTGCAGCAAGGCCTGGGCCACGCTTTCAAAGTCGCCGGCGAGGGAGCCGTTGAGGATCTGCTGACGGGCGAGCCAGGCTTCTTCGATAAACGAAGAGGGGCGTTCGGTGTGGCGAGTCCATAACTCAGCCAGAGGCTCGAAGCCTTTGGGTTCGTGTTGCAGCAACGACAGCTGGTTCATGAATTCGTAGCCGGTGGTGCCGTCGACCCGCCAGTCTTCGCGCAGGGTCTCGCCTTCGCCGAGGATCTTCTCGACGAAGATCGGCAGGTGCCGCCCACCCGCCAGGGAATCCACCCGGCGCCGCAGTTTGCGGCAGTAACCACGCGGGTCGGCGAGGCCGTCGATATGGTCGATGCGCAGGCCGTCGATCAGGCCTTCGCTGATCAGTTGGAAGATCTTGCCGTGGGTGGCTTCGAACACCGCGCTGCGTTCAACCCGCAGGCCGCCCAGCTCGTTGACGTCGAAGAAGCGCCGCCAGTTGATATCGTCCGCCGCCGTGCGCCAACTGGCCAGGCGGTAGCTTTGTTGTTCCAGCAGGGTATGCAGGCGGGCAAAACCGTCGGGCTGGCGCGCGTCGTAGAGGCCGAGGTTGTCTTCGATAGCCTTCAGGGTCTCGGGATTGCGGGCCGCCTCAGCCAGCTCCCGTTTCAGCGCGACCGCCTGAGGGTAGGCGTCCGGCTGGTAGGCCAGGCTGCTGAAACGGTCGGCCAGGGCCTTGATGGGCACCAGGTCACCGTATTCCCGCGGGCAGATCGGAAAACGGTGTTCGTAATGCTCGACGTAGAAGCTGCCGTGCTGTGGGTCGAAGCGCAGGGGCAGGGCACCGGATTGCAAGGCTTCGCCGTAGTCGCTGCCGAGGAACGGCATCAGCAATTGGCCTTTGAGCAGCGGGTCCGGCGAGTGCCATTGAATGTCGAAGAATTCGCTGTAGGGGCTCAGTCGGCCCCATTCCAGCAGGTCCAGCCACCAGGGATTATCGGCACCGCCGACGGCCATGTGGTTGGAGACGATATCGAGGATCAGCCCCATCTCATGCTCGCGCAGTGCGGCTACCAGACGGCGCAGCGCCGGTTCGCCGCCGAGCTCGGGATTGACGGTGGTCGGGTCGACCACGTCATAGCCGTGCATCGAGCCGGCGCGGGCGCTCAGCAGCGGCGAGGCGTAAAGGTGGCTGATGCCCAGTCCGGCGAAGTACGGCACCAGCGGCACGGCGTCGTCGAGGGTGAAGCCCTTGTGAAATTGCAGGCGTTGGGTAGCCCGCAGGGTCAATGGCTTCATCGGTCACGCTCGTGGGCCTGGAGGCGCGCCACGGCCAGCAGCTCAAGGCGGCGGGCGGCGTTTTCATCGTCGAGCAGGGTGGCTGCATCGCCCGCCAGGCGGCGCCGCCAATTCGGGTGGGTGTCGGTGGTGCCGGGCAGGTTGGCTTGCTCCTCAACCCCCAGGGCATCCTCCAGCGGCAGCAATACCAACGGTGCGCGGGTGTGGCCCAGGTAACGCACGCTGGCGTCGATGATGTGATCGGTTTCGTTGCGCACTTCATCGGTGAAGTTCTGCGGGTCCTGGCTCAAGGCCTGGCGCAGCGCCTGGCGTTCCCGCAGACGGTGGTCGCTCCATTGTTCGACGGTGGGAGCATCGATCAGCCCCAACTGGATATTCCAGTCGATATCGCGGCTGTGCCACCAGCCGTTCAGGGTTGGCAGGTCGTGGGTGCTGGTGGTGGCCAGCGCGTTGTCCGGCCAATCCAGAATCGGCTTGAACTGGCCGTCGTGGTCTTGCTCGAACAGCAGCACGCGCATGCCAAGGATCGAGCGGGCGATAAGTTTTTCCCGCAGGCCGTCGGGCACGGTGCCGAGGTCTTCACCGAGGACGATTGCCTGGTGGCGGCTCGACTCCAGCGCCAGGAGCCGCAGCAGGTCATCCACCGGGTAATACAGATAAGCCCCGTCCCGCGGCGAGGCATCCATCGGGATCACCCACAGGCGTTGCAAACCCATCACATGGTCGATACGCAGGCCGCCGGCATGGGCAAAGTTGGCCCGCAGCATTTCGATAAACGCACGAAAGCCGTTGCGCTTGAGGCCTTCCGGGGAAAACGCGGAGATGCCCCAGCCCTGGCCGGCACGGTTGAGAATGTCGGGTGGTGCACCCACGGTGAGATCTGCCAACAGTTCATCCTGGCGGCTCCAGGCCTGGCTGCCGCCGCCGTCCGCGCCCACCGCGAGGTCGGCGATCAACCCGACGCCCATGCCGCTGCCGCGCGCCGCTTGTTGCGCACGCTCCAGGCAGCGGGCGATCAACCATTGGTTGAACGCATAGAAGCCGATTTCATCCCGATGGGTTTCGGCGAATTGCGCCAGCGCCGGGCTTTGCGGGCTGTGCCAGTCCTCGGGCCAGTGACGCCAGTCGAGGCTCTCGCCATTGGCTGCACGCTCGGCTTGCACAGCTTCAAAGCGGCAGTGGTTTTCCAGGGCTTCGCCGCCGGCCTGGCGGAAGCTCAGGAAGTCGGCGTGCTGCGGGTGGTCGCCCTGGCGAAAGTCTTCATACAGGGTGTGCAACAGGCGCTGCTTGGCTTTGGCGGCGGCCGGCCAGTCGATCAGGCTTTGCTGCTCAAGGTCTTGCAGTTCGTCGGCCAGGCCGCTGGTTTCGATGGCGGTTTGCACCGCACGTTCGCCGAGGATGCAGCCGGGGGAGGCGTACAAACTGTTGAGGAACAGCCGGCTGGACGGGGAATACGGGCTGAAGCGGTCGGTGTCGGCGCTGAACATCGCGTGCATCGGGCTGATGGCCAGGGCATCGGCGCCACGTTCGGCGGCGGAACGGGCCAGTTGCTCCAGTGCCTGGGTGTCACCAAAACCACCGTCGCCTCTGCGGCGCAGGGAATACAGTTGGGCGCTCAGGCCCCAGGCGTGGGCGGTTTCGGTGTCGACCGCTTCAGCGACGGTGTAGCAGTGAGTCGGTGCCACGGCCAGGGTGAAATGCTGGTCGGCGATATGCACCTGCTGGTAGCCGACCGGAATCGACCCGGGCAGCACCGCGTCATCGTCCAGCTTCAGGTCGAGCACGCTGGCGTCTTCGAGGTGAATCTGGCACGGCGTGCCGGGGGCGAAGTAGCGCGCCAGGTCCAGGCCGGCACCGCTGTCGACGGTCATCAGCGGTGGCAGGTGCTTGTCTTGCTGCACGCGTTCCAGGTCCAGCAGGCTGGCTTCGATGGCGGCATCGCTGTCGGCCGGGTGACCCAGGCCTTTGAGCACGGCGCGCAGGGCGTCGGGTTTGACATGTTGCGGGCGGCCATTCGCGTCGATCCAATCGACGGCCAGGCCCGCTCGGCTGGCGAGTATTTCCAATTGCGCGTCGCTCAAGGGTGCTCTCCAACAGGGGAATGGGTGAGGCTGACGCGGGCACTGAAGGGGGCCAGTTGTTGGGCCCCGCTGGCCTGCGTCACAAATAGGAGGTGCTCGGCCGCTGGGTAGTTCAGAGAATCGGCGCTCAGGTTGAGGTCGATCTGCAGCAGGCTGCCATTGCCCAGGCGCCAGCGCGCCGTGACCGCGCCCACCGCCAGTACGTGCGCACCCAGGGCTACGCTGCCCGGCAGGTGCGGCACGATATGTTGGTGGCGCAGGCTCAGCAGTTGGCGATAGAGCTGTGAGTCCCCGCAATCGGCGAGGGCGGGTGCCGAGCGGCGGAAGGTTTGCAGGGAATTGGGATCGGGAATTCGTTCGCGGCGTTTCGGGTCGCTGAACGCGGCAAAGTCGGCAAACTCGTTGCGCCGGCCTTCGCGTACCGCCTCGGCCAGTTCGCCGTGGTGGTCGGTGAAGAACAGGAACGGCTCTTCGGCGTTGACTTCGTCGCCCATGAACATCAACGGAATCATCGGCGACATCAGCAGCAAGGTCGTCGCAGCGCTCAAGGCCTGGGGCGAGCACAGTTGATGCAGGCGTTCGCCCAGGGCCCGGTTGCCGATCTGGTCGTGGTTCTGCAGGAACAGCACAAAGGCACTGGGCGGCAGGTGGCCACTGGGCTCACCGCGTGAGTGGCCGTGGCGGGTGGTGTGGCCCTGATAGATGAACCCTTCGCTCAGGCAGCGGGCCAGCTTGCCGGTGGGGTCTTCGGCAAAGTCGGTGTAGTAGGCGTCGGTTTCGCCGGTGAGCAGCACGTGCAGGGCGTTGTGGCCGTCGTCGTTCCACTGCGCATCGAAGCCGCGCTCCAGCAGGCTGGCTTGGTTGTATTCGTTTTCCAGCACCAGCCACACATGGCGTCCCGCGTCGACTTGCTGGCGCACGCGTTCGGCCAGCTCCTCCAGGAATTCGGGGTCGTTGATGGCATGTACCGCGTCCAGGCGCAGGCCGTCAAAGCGGTACTCCAGCAGCCACATCAGGGCGTTGTCGATGAAGAAATCCCGAACTTCCCGGCGATCAAAGTCAATGCCGGCGCCCCAGGGCGTGTGCACGTCTTCGCGGAAGAAACCTTTGGCGTAGGTGCCGAGGTAATTGCCGTCGGGGCCGAAGTGGTTGTAGACCACATCCAGGATCACCGCGAGGCCGTGGTGGTGGGCGCTGTCGATCAGCTGTTTCAACTGTTCGGGCGAACCGTAGGAAGATTGTGGTGCGTAGGGCAGGACCCCGTCGTAGCCCCAGTTGCGTTCGCCGGGGAACTGGGCGATGGGCATCAGCTCAATGGCGGTGACACCCAGCTCCGCAAGGCGCGGCAGTTGTTTCTCGACCTCGGCGTAGCCCCCCAGCACGCCCACGTGCAGCTCGTAGATCACGGCTTCGTGCCAGGGCCGGCCTTGCCAGTGGCTGTGGCGCCACTGATAGGCCAGAGGGTCGACGACCACGCTGAAGCCGTGAACGTCCGTGGCCTGTGCCCGGGAAGCCGGGTCGGGAACGTCCTGTTCACCGTCGATGCTATAGCGGTAGCGTGTCCCGGCGGGACATTGCAGCTGCACCACAAACCAGCCATCGGCCTGGGGCAGCATCGCTACCGATTTACCTTCTTCAAATTCAACGCTGACATAAAACGCGTCAGGTGCCCACAAGGCGAAACGGGTGTGTTCCGCATCCAGCATGATCGCGCCGTGGGGCCATGTTTCCAGAGTCCTTGACGGCATCTATGAAGACCTCTTTTTTAATTTTTCCCCGATCTTCCCAGTGATTTCGCCACCAGTTGTTCGTAAAGTTCGGCGTAGGGTTCCACCGCCTTGCACCAGTTGAACGGTGCGGCCATGGCCCGGCAACGCATGGCGTTGAGCAGGCCGGGAAATGCGAAGACCTTGAACGCACGGCTCAGCGCCGCTTCGTAGCTCTCGACGGTGGATTCGTTGAACAGGAAACCGGTGACGCCATCCTCGATGGTGTCGGCCAAGCCGCCGGTGTTGCGGGCAACGGGTAGGGAACCGAAGCGCTGGGCGTACATCTGGCTCAGGCCGCAGGGTTCATAACGGGACGGCATCAGCAGGAAGTCGCTGCCGGCGAACATGCGCCGGGCATCGGTCTCGTTGAAGCCGATGCGCACGCCAATCTGGCCTGGAAAGCGCAGGGCTAGGGCGCGCATGGCTTGTTCTTCTTCAGGCTCGCCGCGACCGATGATTGCGATCTGGCCGCCATGTTCGACGATAAAGCTTGAGACCGCTTCGGTGAGGTCCAGGCCTTTTTGGTAGACCAGGCGCGACACCACGGCAAACAGTGGGCCGGTGGACTCTTCCAGGCCGAACAGGTTGCGTACATGGGCGGCGTTCAGCGCCTTGCCTTCCCAGTCACCGATGTTGAAGGGGTGGGTCAGGTGCGGGTCAGTGGAGGCTTCCCAGCTTTCGTCGATGCCGTTGGGAATGCCGCTGAGCAGGCCTTGCTGGGTCTTGCTGGCGAGGAAGCCGTCCAGACCGCAGCCGAATTCGGGGGTGGTGATTTCCTGGGCGTAGGTCGCGCTGACCGTGGTGATATGGCTGGAATACGCCATGCCGGCCTTCAGGAATGACAGCTTGCCGTAGAACTCCATGCCTTCCTGTTGCAAGGCGTGTTCGGGAATTCCCAGTTCCGGGCACGAGGCCAGGCTGACCACACCCTGGTAGGCGAGGTTATGAATGGTGAACAGGGTCGGGGTACGTGACCCGCGCCAGTGCATATAGGCCGGCGCCAGGCCAGCAGGCCAGTCATGGGCGTGCACCAGGTCCGGGCACCAGTGGATCTGCGCCAGGTTAGCGGCAATATCGGCGGCGGCCAGGCCCAGGCGGGCGAAGCGAATATGGTTGTCGGGCCAGTCGCGGCCGTTGTTGGCGCCGTAGGGCGTGCCTTCGCGCTCATACAACTCGGGGCAGATCAGCACGTAGATGACCAGGCCATCCTTGAGGTCCATGCGCCCGATCTTGCACGGTGGCAACGCAGCGTGGCCGCCCAGCTCACCGATGATATGAATGGGGTTGTCGCTATCAAGCACCTGCGGGTAACCAGGGATCAGCACGCGCACATCGTGCAGGTGCGCCATGGCACGGGGCAGGGCGGCGGACACGTCACCCAGGCCGCCGGTTTTCACCAGGTCAGCCAGCTCGGACGTCACGAACAATACTTTCTTGCGATTGGGATTCTGACTTGGGACCGGCCGCAGCGTGTTCGGCAGGTCGGCCAATGAGGTCGGCCCGCCAACCGGCTGACTAAAACGCTCTCCCTGAGTATCTACAGCGGCACTGATCATAGTTCTCTCCCATGTATTGGTCGGCTGATGGCATATGGCAATCAGCGAAGGTTGACCGCATCCTGCGGCCAGGCGCACAAGCGCTACACAGACTGGCAAGGCTTATGCCAGTTGTGTTGGAGTCTTAAATAGAGTGGATGGACGGGCATTCGGCGTGAACCGTCAGCGCTCGCCTTACCTTAAACCTGACCTGCGGCAGAGTTCGAAAGTTTCGATTTTTTGCGGGGTTTTTGTTTTGGAACGGACCCATCGGTCATGAGTCTAGGACAAGATCCCGGAGCCTGCGGGGTCTGTGGGTGATTTTGTAGGACAAATTTTTTTTCATGTACAAAAGCGCCCACTTCCTGGCCACCAGGAAGCGGGCGCTCTTAATTGGTGCGTGGAGTGATCAGGACAGCGGGCGAACGGGCACCCCTTTGGCCCACGCTTGAATGTCTTCAATCATCTGTTCGTAGAACTGGCGGTAATTCTGCTCGCTGACATAACCGACGTGTGGCGTGGCCAAGACATTCGGCAACTGGCGGAACGGGTGCCCGTCCGGCAACGGCTCCTGGGCGTACACATCCAGGGCAGCGCCTGCCAGCCGGCCATGGGTCAAAGCGTCAATCAGGGCCGCCTCATCGACAATCGGCCCGCGCGACGTGTTCACCAGGTGCGCAGCAGGTTTCATCCAGCCCAGCGCCTCGGCGTCCACCAGCCCGCGGCTGCGGTCACTGAGTACCAGGTGAATCGACAGTACATCCGCCTGTTCAAACAGTTCGCGCTTGCTGACCCAGGTTACGCCGGCTTCGGAGGCGCGTTCCGGCGTGAGGTTTTCGCTCCAGGCAATCACCCGCATGCCAAATGCCTGGCCGTATTTGGCGATCTTCTGGCCGATGCTGCCCAGCCCGAGAATCCCCAGGGTCTTGCCGTACAGATCGCCACCCAGGCCCACTTGCCAACCGCCTGCCCGCAGGGAATTGGCTTCGGCCAGCAGGTTGCGGGTGGAGGCCATGATCAGCGCCCAGGTCAGTTCCGGGGCGGCGTGCTTGTAACTGTCGGTGCCGCACACCTGGATGCCCAGGGCCTTGGCGGCGGGAATGTCGAGGGCGGCATTGCGCATGCCGCCGGTCACCAGCAGCTTGAGCCGGGGCAAACCTTGCAGCAGTGCCTGATCGAAGGTGGTGCGTTCGCGCATCACGCAAATCACCTCGAAGCCCTGCAAACGCTCGATCAAGGTGGCGGTGTCCGCCGGATAGTCGTGGAGGAAGTGCACCTGGCCCACCGACGCCAGGACTGACCAGTCCACCACGCCACTGGCCACATTCTGCCAATCATCAATCACTGCGATCTGTACCGACATTCACGCGTGCCTCGAAAAGGTTGGATTAGAGGGCATTCAGCCCTTGCAACAGTGCCTTGTGAAACTGTGCCGGCTCTTCCATTTGCGGCGCATGGCCCAGGCCCGGGAATTCCACCAGGGTGGCGTGGGGGATCAGCTTGGCCACTTGCTTGCCTAACACGGCGTAGTTGCCGATCTTCGCCTTGACCGCCGGTGGCGCGATGTCTTTGCCAATGGCGGTGTTGTCGGCGGTGCCGATCAGCAGCAGGGTGGGCATCTGCAGGTCCTTGAACTCGTAGTACACCGGCTGGGTGAAGATCATGTCGTAAATCAGCGCCGAGTTCCATGCCACCTGGGTGTGGCCGGGGCCCTTGTTCATGCCGGCGAGCATCTGCACCCAGCGCTCGTATTCGGGCTTCCAGTGGCCGGCGTAGTAGGTGTCGCGCTCATAATTGCGGATGCCGTCGGCGGTCAGTTTCAGCTCGCGCTCGTACCATTGGTCAACGCTGCGATAGGGCACGCCAATGGCTTTCCAGTCTTCCAGGCCGATAGGGTTCACCAACGCAAGCTGTTCGGTTTGTTGCGGATAAAGCAGGGCGTAGCGCGTGGCAAGCATGCCACCGGTGGAATGGCCGAGGAGCGTGGCCTTTTGAATGCCGAGTTTTTCCAGGAGTTGGTGGGTGTTGATCGCCAATTGCTGGAAGCTGTACTGGTAATTGTCCGGCTTGCTGGAGGTGCAGAAACCGACCTGGTCGGGAGCGATCACCCGGTAGCCGGCGTCGCTCAGGGCCTTGATCGAGGCATCCCAGGTGGCGCCGCAGAAGTTCTTGCCATGCATCAGCACGATGCTGCGGCCATTGGCTTTGCCCTTGGCCGGCACGTCCATGTAGCCCATTTGCAGGGATTTGCCCTGGGACTGGAAGGTGAAGTGCTCCACCGGATAAGGGTATTGGAAGCCTTGCAGTTCGGGCCCGTAGGTCGGACCCTCGGTGGCGGCGAAGGCGGGAAGGGCGCTGCCGAGCAGCAGGCCGGCGACGCAGAATGAGCGGATGTTGGGCATGGGGACAGGCTCCGGAAACAGTGCCCGGATGCTGTGGCGGGGGGATTAACGGGAGATTAAATCCAGTGCAGGGTCAGCAGGGCCAATACCCCGTAGCGCGCACCTTTGGCCAGGGTCACCAGCAGCAGGAAACGCCAGAACGGTTCGCGCATCACCCCGGCCACCAGCGTCAGCGGGTCACCGATGATCGGCACCCAACTGAGCAACAATGACCAGTGGCCCCAGCGTTGATAGTGGGTCCGGGCCTTTTCCAGGTGTTTCGGGCTCACCGGAAACCAGCGTCGTTCCTTGAAGCGTTCAATCGAACGCCCCAGCAACCAATTGACCAGCGAGCCCAATACGTTGCCCAGTGTTGCAACCCCAAGCAGCAGCCACAGGCTGTAATGCCCGCTGATCAACAGCCCCACCAGCAACGCCTCCGACTGCATCGGCAACAGCGTGGCAGCGCCGAAGGCGGCGAAAAACAGCCCCAGGTAACCGGCGAGCATCAATCAGCGGGCCGGGTAGTCAGCCACGACGACGTCTTTGCCTTCACGGGTCAGGCCGATCACCTGGTAGGCATCGCTGCTGCCGTCCATCTCCATGCCCGGCGAGCCCAGCGGCATGCCCGGCGCCGCAATGCCCAGCAAATCGTCGCGCTTGCGCAGGGCCAGCACCTGATCGGCAGGCACATGGCCTTCGACGAACTTGCCGTCGATCACCCCGGTGTGGCACGACGCCAGGCGCGGCGCCACGCCCAGGCGTTGCTTGACCTCACTCATGTTGGCTTCCACATGGTCATTGACTTTGAACCCGTTGCTTTCCAGGTGGGCAATCCACTTTTTGCAGCAACCGCAGTTGGCATCGCGGTGCACATCAATCGGGATCAGCTCGGCGGCCTGGGCCAGGGGGCTCATGAGCAGGGCCGACAGCGCGGCCAGTCGCAGGGTGGTTTTCATCGTCATCTCATCAGGTAAAGGGCAACAGCCGGGCATTCTCCCTGCTTTTCAGCTAAGGGTTTTCCGGGAGTGTTACGAGGTTTTACGAAAAACCGACAGCACCAGAATAACGGCCTGGTGCTGTCGAAAAACTGAGGGGGAGATGACGGTTTTGTCAGGTAATCGAGGATTCCAGGCGCTGCTTGAGTTGATCAAGGGCCTGGTTGGACAGCGCGACCATGCGTTCATGCAGGGTGGTCAGTTGCAGTTCGGTTTCATAGGTCAGGATGCGCTTGAACAGCGTGCCGCTGCCCCGTGTTTGCAGCAGATAGTGGATACAGCCGTCGACGGCCAGGGACGTGAATGCGGTCTTGAACTCCCGCGGTCGCTGCGCAATCTGCACGCGATAGCTCATCGGCACCCGCACACCCAGCAGGTCGATGGTTTCGGTAAAACGGTGGCCGCTGGGTAATGAACCGGTGGTGCCGGTGTCGGCACCCAGGGACGTCGGATGCCATTCATGCCAGCGATCCGGTTGGGTGACGTAGTCGTAAACCGCTTCGATAGGGACTTGGATAAAGCGTTCCTGACTGATCTGCTCAGTGCGGATCGGGTGCTCAACTGCGTGCATGACACACCTCCTGTGTGGCGAGACTAAGCACTTTGAGCTGTCAGAATAGTCCGGCTCCCGCACATTGCACGGGAGTCGGCAGGCTATTTTTCAACGCACCTTGAAGCGTCCCATCAACGCAATTACCCGGCCATTTGCATCCAGCAGGCTCTGGGTGTTGTGTTCCGTGGCGTGGCCGCTTTGCACCAGTTCTTCGACCATGTGGCGGATGTGCACCATGCTGCGGTTGATTTCCTCGGTCACCGCGCTTTGCTGTTCGGCAGCCGTGGCGATCTGGGTGCTGAGGTTGTTGATATGGCTGACAGAGCCGGCCATCTCGTCCAGGCCCGTGTTGACCCGTGCGGTAGCGTCTGCGGCGGACTGGCAGCTGGCCTGGGTGGCTTCCATGGCGGTCACCGAAGAGCTCACGCCGCTGGTCAGGCGCGCGAGCATCTCGTTGATTTGCGAGGTGCTGGCCTGGGTGCGGGCGGCGAGGGCACGGACTTCGTCGGCGACCACCGCAAACCCCCGGCCCTGTTCGCCGGCGCGGGCGGCTTCGATGGCCGCATTGAGTGCCAGCAGGTTGGTCTGGCCAGCGATGGCGCCGATCACACCGAGGGTTTCGGTAATGCGGGCGGCGTCCTGGCGCATGTTTTCCACGGTGTGAGTGGCGCTGGAAACCTCACCGATCAACGCGCTGACGCTGCGCGAAGCTTCCCCGACCACCACCCGCGAACGGTCGGCGTGCTCGTTGGCGCGCTGGGTGAACGCGGCGGTTTCGGCGGCGTTCTCGGCCACGGTGTCGGCGGTGGAGCTCATCTCGGTGATGGCGGTGACGGTCTGGTCGGTTTCCGAGGCATGGCGCACCAGGATCTGGTTGGTCTGGGCCGACGTCTGCTGCAACTGCGCCAGGCTCGACGACATGGCGCCGGTGGCCTGGGTCACTTCGCCGATCATGTTCTGCAGGTAGACGATAAAACGGTTCACCGAATGCCCGATCGCCCCCAGTTCGTCCTCGGCGCGAATGGTAATGCGCCGGGTCAGGTCGGCATCGCCGTTGGACAGCGCGTCGATATTGGTCTTCAGCGCGGTCATCCGTTTTATCAATTGGCGGATGGCATACACCTGCAACAGCACCAGCAGCAGAATCATCGGGATTTGCAGCATCGCCAGGGTGCCCAACACGTCATCCCGCTGGGCGGTGATCAGTGAAGTCGGGAGTGCCGTGGCCAGGAACCACGGCGTGCCTTCGATCGGGCGCATGAAGAAAGTGCTGGCCACGCCCTGGTTGTCGAACTCACTGCGCTGCAGGGTCTGATCGCGATGGGCCAGGCCCGCGCTGACCTGGGCGGCAAAGGCTGAGGTGCCGACCAGTTCGCTGATGTTTTTCAACACCACCGGGCTGCTGAGGCGCGTGCTGTTGCTGATGATCTTGCCGTCGCCTTCGACGATCAGCATTTGTCCGCCGAGGTCTTTTTCCTTGCTGGCCACCAGGTCGTTGAAGAAGCCCAGGGTCACGTCGATGGTGGCGACGCCGTACGCCGCGCCGTCACGCTGGATCGCCATCGCGCAGTTGGTGCGAGGCTCCTGGCTGGCGTCATCCTTATAGGCTGCCGCCCAGGCGCACTGGCCACGGGGTGAGGCGAGCCCGCCCTTGTACCAGCTCTGGTCGTAATAATTGGGGGCCGCGTCGCTGTTCCAGAAGGTATTCACGGCCAGCTTGCCCGAGGCATCGCGGTGCCAGAAGGTGCTGTGCTTGTTACGCCCCGGCGTGCGCTGGTTGGGCAGCGGCCAGATGCCGCCGCCGAACACTTTCAGTTCGCCGTACTGGTCCACCAGGCCGGGCAGCACCTTGTCGATGGCGTCGCTGTCCAGCAGCGGGATGGTTTGGGTGATGCTGCGTTGCTGGGCCTGAACCTTGTTCAGCTCGCCCTGGATCTGCTCGGCCACTTCGGCAATGCGATTGAGGGCCACCTGTTCTTCGGTGTGGCGCAGCTTGGGGGCCACCAACTGTCCGATGCCCACCACCGTCAATACGAATAACAACAGGACGAACAGCACCAGAAACAGGGTGTAACGGGCTTGGATAGAGCGCAATGAGGGCATGGGGTCGTCCTTACGAAGCGTTTATTGTGCGACGCGGCTTTGTTAGAGCTTCGAAGGGCTATCGGCTTGGGAGGGAGGAGCTTTAGGTACTATGGTGCAAGAAAGTAGTACGAATAAATAAAACCTGTAGGAGGCTTCTATTTTGGGTGGCCGGGGTGTTTGATGCGGGCTTGAATCTGCGACGGATCCCCCGGTAAAACATGGACGAAATCATCTATCAGGTGGTGAATTGGCTGAGCATTGAGCACCACACGCGCAGAGGCACCACCAACAACTACCTGGCGCTTTTATACCTGGCCGTCACAATTGGCGGCGTGGTAGTCGCCAGGGAGCTTGCCGCCAAGCGCAAGGCCCTCAAGGCACGCGCCACTGAGGCGTTAACCACTGCGCCATTGACCGCCACCTCGTTTACCGAGGAAGACGGCCTACCGGTCAAGTGCACGGGCACCCTGCGACAGGACGCCGACGGCTATACCGTCAGCATCACGCGCAACAGTGTGGAGTCCCACAGCGAGCGGTTGCCTTCGCTGGACGAGGTTGATACCTGGCTGAGAGCCCACACGCCCTTCATCCTGTCGGACTTTCGCAAGCACCCTTGAGGGGGGTTATTTGTCGAGCATCTGCATCACGGCTTCCGGGTAACGCAATCCGGCGGTTGCATTGGCCGGGAAGATCGCCTCCAGCGCCGCCAGCTCGGCCGGGCTCAGCTTGACCTCCAGTGCGGCGACGTTCTCTTCGAGGTACTTGCGTTGCTTGGTGCCGGGGATCGGGATCAGGTAATCCCCTTGCGCCAATACCCAGGCCAACGCCAGCTGCCCGGCGGTCACGCCCTTATCGGCGGCCAGTGCCTGCACCTGTTCCACCAGCAACAGGTTCTTCGCAAAGTTCTCGCCCTGAAAACGCGGGCTGAAGCGGCGGTAGTCATCCGCTGCAAAATCGTCCGGGCTTTTCAGGGCGCCGGTGAGGAAGCCCCGGCCCAGCGGGCTGTACGGCACAAACGCAATGCCCAGGCGCTGGCAGGCTGCCAGGCAGCCGTTGTCTTCCTGGTCGCGGCTCCACAACGAATATTCGCTTTGCAGGGCGCTGATGGGATGAACCTTGTGCGCGCGCTCCAGGGTGGCGGCCGACGCCTCGCTCAAGCCCAGGTAACGCACCTTGCCTTGCTTGACCAGCTCGGCCATGGCGCCCACGGTTTCTTCAATCGCCACGTCGGGGTCGATGCGGTGCTGGTAGTACAGGTCGAGGGTTTCCACGCCCAGGCGTTTCAAGGTGCCGTCGATGGCATCCCGAATGTATTCCGGGCGGCCATTCACGCCGCGTATCGTGGGGTTCGACGGGTCGCGCACGATGCCGAATTTGCTGGCAAGGAACACCTGGTCGCGCTTGCCGGCGATGGCCTTGCCGATCAGCGCTTCGTTGGTGTGGGGGCCGTACATGTCGGCGGTGTCCAGCAGGTTGATCCCCAGTTCCAGGGCGCGATGCAGGGTGGAAATGGCTTCGGCGGTGTCGGTGCCCGTGGTGTAGAAATCGGTCATGCCCATGCAGCCGAGGCCGATGGCGGAAACCTGGGGACCGTTTTTGCCGAGTTGACGAGTGTGCATGGGTCCAGCTCCTGTGTGGGGAAGGGCTCCATTGTTGCCCTCGACAAAAGCGGGATAAACCGGCTAAAACCACTATCACTATTATGAAATTCTAAACAATCCTCGAAGGAAACCCGCCAGTGGACCGTTTTAACGCCATGCGTGTGTTTGTGCGGATCGTCGAACTGGGCGGCTTTGCCAAGGCCGCCGACAGCCTGCAGCTGCCGCGCGCTTCGGTGACGATTCTGATCAAGCAACTGGAAGCCCACCTTGGGGTGCAACTGTTGCAGCGCACCACGCGCCAGGTCAGCCCGACCCTGGACGGTGCCGCCTACTACCAGCGCTGTGTGCGGCTGTTGGCCGACCTTGAGGAAACCGAAGCGGTATTCTCCACCAGCCGGCGTAACCCGCGCGGCACGTTGCGCATTGATATGCCGTCGGGGATCGGGCGTTTCCTGGTGATTCCGGCGCTGCCCGAGTTCACCACCCGCTACCCGCAGATCGACCTGGAAATCGGCCTTAACGACCGCCCTGTGGACCTGATTCGCGAAGGCGTGGATTGCGTGTTGCGCGGTGGCCTGGCGCTGGACGAGTCACTGGTGGCCCGGCCGCTGGCAATGATGGATCAGGTGACCTGCGCCAGTCCCGGCTACGTGCAGCAGTTCGGCCTGCCGTCGACACTGGATGATTTGGCCGGCCACCGGGTGGTCGAGTACTTCTCCAGCACCAGCGGCAAGCGCTATGGCCTGGAGTTCCAGTTGGGCAATGACATACGGTTGGTGGACCTGCCCAAGCAAGTCGCCGTAAACAGCGCCGACGGTTACCTGGCGGCCTGTGAAGCGGGTTATGGCTTGGTGCAGACGCCTTACTATCACGCGGTTCGCCAGTTGGAAGCGGGCACCCTGGTGGAGGTGCTGGCGGACCTGCAACCACCGAAGTTGCCATTGACCGCGCTGTACCCGCCGCACCGCCAGTTGTCGCAGCGGGTGCGGGTATTTGTCGATTGGCTGGTGGAACTTTGCGCCCGGCCGGGCAACGGGTTGCAGCGTCAGCCTTGAGCTTTGCGATAGGCGCCGGGCTGAAAGCCGGTGACCTTATGGAAGGCGCGGGTGAAGGCGGCCACCGATTGATAGCCCACGGCCAGGGATACGTCTGCCACGGTCTGGTCCTGCTTGAACAATTGGCAGGCATGGCGCACGCGCATCATCAACAGCACTTGCCCCGGCGACTGGCCGCACAGTTCATTGAAGCGCTTGAAGAACGCCGAGCGCGACAAGCCGGTGCAGGCCGCCATGCTTTCCAGGGTCCAGGGATCCGCCGGCCGTGCGATGAGTTGTTCCAGCAGGCGCGCGAATGCCGGTTGCCGGGCCAGCGCCGCGAGGCCGCCGAGTTCGGTGTTGTCCAGTACCTGTTGGCGCAGCACATACAGAAACAGCAGGTGGCACAGGCGCTCCAGCAAGGCGGGCGAGGGCGCGGGTGTGCGCTCGCATTCCTGCAGGATCAGTTCGAACAGGTTGCGTGCGGCCGTCAGCGAAGGGTCGCCCGCCCGCAGAATGATCCAGGTGGGCAGGGTGTCGACAATCATCGCCGACAGCCCGGATTGAAAATGAAAGAACCCGCACACCAGGCCCACGCCGTCGCTTGCCTGGCTGTCCAGCGGCAGCATTGGCTTGCGCGGGCATTCCTGGGCGCCGTCGGCGGTGCCATCGCTGGACAAGCGATACGCCAGGTCCCGCAGCAGGAACACCGCGTCGCCGTTGTTCAGCGGGTAAGGGGTGGAGTCGCCATCGATGTGCATCCAGCAGTGGCCCTGCACCACCAGATGAAAGCTCGCGCTCGCCAGGCCGTGGGTGCTGGCACGCCAGTCGCCGCAGTAACGCCCGACGTGAAACAGGCTGGTGTTGAGTTCGAGGCTATCTAATAACCAATCGACGAGTGAACTGGACGAATTCATCTAATGGAAAGACTCAAGAGCAAGTAATCGCTACTTTAGACTATTGAGCGGATTTTTTATAACCAACAGACTTGGTACACGAATCCATGAGGAGACCACTCCATGTCCCGCGTACCGATGCTAACCCTGGAAACCGCCCCTGAAGCGGCCAAGCCCTTTCTGGAAAATGCCCTGAAGGGTTCCGGGTTCATCCCCAATCTGCTGGCGGTGCTGGCCAACGCCCCGGCGGCACTGGAAACCTACGTCACCGTGTCCGGCCTAAACGCCAAGTCGGACCTGAGCCTGGCCGACCGTGAAGTGGTGCAGTTGATTGCCGCCACGATCCACGGTTGCGATTTCTGCGTCGCCGGGCACACTGCCGTAGCGCGCAACAAGGCCAAGCTGCCGGAAGACGTGATCGACGCCTTGCGCCAGCGCGGTGAATTGCCCAACGAGCGTTATGAGACACTCGCCGAGTTCACCCGCGAAGTGATCGCCACCCGCGGTGATGTCAGCGACGCCGGTTATGCCGCGTTCCGTGAGGCGGGTTACACGGACGGTCATGCGCTGGAGGTTATCCTGGGCGTCAGCCTGGCGACCCTGTGCAACTTCGCCAACGTGTTCGCCCGTACCCCGCTGAACCCGGAGCTGGCGCAATACCGTTGGGAAAAACCGGCAAGCTGAAGGCGCGCAAGCGTTCGCGATGGTAAACATGCTGTAACAAGGAGAAACATGAATGCTTGACCCAATCTTGAGCCGTTGGCTCGATGTTCAAGCGCAGGCCCTGGATGTGGGCAGTTGCGATCCGCAGGAAGTGCTGCCACGGCTGGCAGAGGCCAATGTATTACGTATCGGTGTGCCCAAGGACCTCGGTGGCCTGGGCGGCGATGTCACGGGCGCAGTGGAAGCCATTGCCGACGTGGCCAGCCATTCCCTGGCGTCGGCGTTTGTCTGCTGGGGCCAACGCTCGTTTATCGAGTACCTGCTGCAAAGCCCGAACCAGCGGCTGCGCGAGCAACTGCTGCCGGACCTGCTGAGCGGCAAGCTCGCCGGGGCGACCGGGCTGTCCAACGCGATGAAGTTTTTGTCTGGCATCGAGACGCTGCAAATCAGCGCCGAGCCGACGGATGACGGTTGGAACCTCAATGGCCGCCTGCACTGGGTGACCAACCTGCGCAAGAACGGGTTTGTGGTGGCAGCTGCCATCGAGCATGCCCAGGGCGGCGCGCCGTTTATCCTGGCGATTCCCGATTCGGTGAGCGGCTTGCAACGCTCCCGTGACCTGGAGCTGTTGGGCCTGCAATCAAGCAACACCGCCGCCCTCGGCTTTGAAGCCGTGGAACTGAGCCGCGACTGGCTGCTGCATGACGATGCGCGCAAGTTCCTGCCGGCGGTGCGCCCGGCGTTTCTCGGGTTGCAGTGCGGCATGTCCATCGGCCTGGCCCGGCGTTCGCTGGCTGAGGTGGCCAATCACTTGGGCTCCAGCCGCACCGTATTGCGCGAAGAACTGGAAGTGCTGCGTACCTCCCTGGAGCAGGCGGTCAACGACCTCAAGAAAGGCCTGCTGAGTGGCCGTTTCGGTACCGAGCCGGTGCCGTTGTTCCGCCTGCGCATTGCCCTCGCCGAAATTGCCGCCAGCGCTGTTCAGCTTGAGTTGCAAGCCAGCGGCGGCAAGGCCTACCTGACCGCCCACGGCAGCGGTTTTGCCCGGCGCTGGCGCGAGTCGGCGTTTGTGCCGATCGTGACCCCGAGCCTGGTGCAGTTGCGCACCGAGCTGAACCGTCAGGCCAATCTATGAGCCAGGCGGTATTGCACGCCCAGGGGATTTGCCTGGGGTACGCGGGCAATTCGGTGCTGGAGGGTTTCGACCTGCAGCTGCAGCCGGGTGAAGTGGTGTCGATCCTGGGCCCCAGCGGTGTTGGCAAGTCCAGCCTGCTGCGGGTGCTCGCCGGTTTGCAGGCGCCCCAGGGCGGCAGCATCAGCCTGCTGGGCGAGCCATTGAACGGCCCGCATCCACGGGTGGCGGTGGCGTTCCAGGACCCCAGCCTGCTGCCGTGGCTGAGCCTGGAAAAGAACGTCGCCTTCGGCCTGGACTTTGCCCGCCAACCGCACCTGAGTCCTGAAGAGCGCCGCCAGCGGGTCGACCACGCAATCAACGCCGTAGGCCTGGAACACGCCCGGCAGCAATTCCCGGCGGCGTTGTCCGGCGGCATGGCCCAGCGCACCGCGTTGGCGCGTTGCCTGGCGCGCCAGCCGCAGGTGTTGCTGCTGGACGAACCCTTCGGCGCCCTGGATGAAGTGACCCGTGCCGACATGCAGCACCTGCTGCTCAAGGTTAACCGCGAGCAAGGCTCGGCGGCGGTGCTGATCACCCACGACATCGACGAAGCGCTGCTGCTGTCCGACCGGATTCTGCTGCTGGGTAACCGCCCGGCGCGGACCCTCGGTGAATGGCGCATCGACCTGCCGCAACCGCGGGAAGAACAGGTAGAAGCCATCGGCATCCTGCGCATCGAGATTCTCAAAACCCTACGGCAGGCGAGCCGCACTAACCCCCAACCCACTGAACTGCTGGAGCCTTGCCATGTGTCTGGATGACCTCACTCACTCGCGCCGTGACTTTCTCAAACTCTCGGCCGTGCTCAGTGCCGCCGGTGCCTTGCCACTGCTCAGCAGTTTGCAGGCCCGGGCGGCCAGTGAGCCGGACGCACCGGTACGTATCGGCTACTTGCCGATCACCGACGCCACGCCGTTGTTGGTGGCCCACAACAATGGCCTGTTCGAAGCCGAGGGCATCAAGGCCGAGCGCCCGGTGCTGTTGCGCAGTTGGGCGCAGGTGATCGAGGCGTTTATCTCGGGCCAGGTCAACGTGATTCACCTGCTGTCGCCGATGACGGTGTGGGCGCGTTATGGCAGCAAGGTCCCGGCCAAGGTCGTGGCCTGGAACCACGTGGGCGGCTCGGGTTTGACCGTGTCCCCGGGCATTACCGATGTGAAGCAACTGGGCGGCAAGTCGGTGGCGATTCCGTTCTGGTACTCGATCCACAACGTGGTGGTGCAGCAGTTGTTCCGCGACAACGGCCTGACCCCGGTGGCGCGTGCCGCTGGCAGCGCGATTGCCGCCAATGAGGTCAACCTGATCGTGTTGCCGCCCTCCGACATGCCGCCGGCGCTGGCCAGCAAGCGCATCGACGGCTACATCGTCGCCGAGCCGTTCAACGCCCTGGCCGAAAACCTCAACGTGGGCCGGGTGCAGCGCTTTACCGGCGACGTGTGGCGCAACCACGCGTGCTGCGTGGTGTTCATGCACGAGCACGACCTGACCAACCGCCCGGAATGGTCGCAGAAGGTGGTGAATGCCATCGTCAAGGCCCAGGTCTGGACCCGTGACAACCGCGAAGAGGCAGTAAAGCTACTGTCCAAGGACGGCGAAAACCGCTACACCCCGCACGCCGAACCGGTGCTGCGCAAAGTCCTCGCGCCGGCGGCCAGCGACCGTGCCGCGTACCTGGCCGATGGTGCGATCCAGCACGCCAACTGGGACGAGCACCGCATTGACTTCCAACCGTATCCATTCCCCAGCTACACCGAGGAACTGGTGCGCCGCTTGAAGGACACGCTGATCGAGGGCGACAAGAAATTCCTCGCCGACCTGGATCCTGCCTTCGTCGCCAAAGACCTGGTGGACGACCGCTTCGTACGCAACGCCATCGCGGCGGTCGGCGGCATGAAAACCTTCGGCCTGCCGGAAGGCTTCGAGAGAAACGAGGAGATTGGCGTTTGAATCACGGCAAAACCTTGGGACTGCCGGGCTGGTTGCTCGGCTTGAGCGGGCTGGCAGGGTTGTTGTTGCTCTGGTGGCTGGGGGTGAAGGTATTTGGCAGTACAGACGGTTTGTCTGCGCGGTTCTCGCTGTCGGCGACCTTCGCCAGCCTGTGGGAATTGTTGGGGCGCAGCGAGCTGTACCTGA
This sequence comes from Pseudomonas sp. PAMC 25886, assembly GCF_000242655.1. Lineage (NCBI taxonomy): Bacteria > Pseudomonadati > Pseudomonadota > Gammaproteobacteria > Pseudomonadales > Pseudomonadaceae > Pseudomonas > Pseudomonas sp. PAMC 25886. Next base: position 120,147 of record NZ_AHHC01000050.1, on the reverse strand, counting down.
ACATCGCCGTGAGCCTCAAGCGAATCTTTGTCGGGCTGTTCCTGGCGTTGCTGATAGGTGTGCCGTTGGGCTTGCTGGTGGGCAGTTCGCGCAAGCTGGAAGCGGCGACCACGCCGGCCTTCCAGTTTTTGCGGATGATCTCGCCGCTGTCGTGGATGCCCATCGTGGTGATGTTGATGGGCGTGGGCGACCAGCCGATCTACTTCCTGCTGGCGTTCGCGGCGGTGTGGCCGATTCTGTTGAATACCGCGGCGGGTGTGCGTCAGCTTGACCCGCGCTGGCTGCAACTGAGCAAAAGCCTGAGCGCCACGCGCTGGGAAACCTTGCGCCGGGTAATTATTCCCGGGGTCATGGGGCACGTGCTGACCGGCGTGCGCCTGGCCATCGGCATTCTGTGGATCGTGCTGGTGCCGTGCGAGATGCTCGGGGTCAGTGCGGGGCTGGGTTACTACATCCTCGACACCCGTGACCGGCTGGCTTACTCGGAGCTGATGGCGATGGTGCTGCTGATCGGCTTGCTGGGCTTTGCTCTGGATGCGTTTGCGCGGTGGTTGCACCAGCGTTGGGTGCATGGCGCCAACAGTTAGGCCTGGCCCTTCAAAACAAACCCGACTGGATGTCGGGTTTGTTGTTTATGCAGCGTGATCAGCGATGGTAATACCCCGGTCCGCCGTCGTAGTAGCGATGGTCATGCCACCCGCCACCGCCGTGGGGGAAAATAATGCAGCCGCTCATGCTCAGCATGATCAGCAAGGGAATCAGCAGTGTGATTCGACGAAGCATTTCCAAATCCTCTAGGGTACTCACAGGTTCAATCAGGCGTTGGACAAGCCAAAGTTTTTCATCGCCTGTAACATGAGACCCCGCCGACCCCATTCCATCCCCGCCAAAGGGTATGCGCTTGGTGTGGCAGTCGATACAAAGTGGATACAATTTTTCAGCTTCAGGAACCCGTCATGACCCAAAAGCAACGTTTGAAATACTCGATTCTGATCTCCCTGGTGGTGCTGGGGACGATGTTTGGCCTGTCCTACCTGCAGAACAACGGGGTCATCAGCGAAAAAACGTTCCAGTACATCGCCATTGCCGTGGCGGTGACCGTGGTGGTGATCAACGGTGTGATGCGCCGCAAGGTCAAGCCCAACCTCTGAGTCAGGCCCGGCCTTCCAGGACTTTGGCAGCCTGCTCGTGCAGGCTGTAGCTCTTGTCGGCGTTCAGGGTGATTACGCCTTCGGTGCACAGGCGCTTGAGCACCTCGCGCACGCTGAGAAACGACAACGGGATGCCCAGCTCCAGCAAATGGCTGTGCACACCGCGCACGCCGAGGGTGCGCTGGTTGTCGGCAGCGGTCAGCAGGGCGTCGATGACCTTCAGCCGGATCAGGCTGGTGCGCAGGCCAAAGCACTTGAGCAAATGACGAATGCGCTGGTTGCCATGTTCCGGCGCCTTGCCGAACGCCTGGTTGCCGGAGCCAAAAGCGCCGTCATGCATGGATGAGTGTCCTTCCGTGGGCAGTTGCGAGTTGTACATGCAGAAACTCCTTATCAGAGCCTGATCAGGAAAATGATGGTGCTCTTAACTAATAAGACGTACGAGCAGCCGAAATCATGAAGCGCGGGATGTAGAAATTTTGTCGGTAACATCCCGGAGACATATCGACATGTCTGAATAAACGCCTGCGGCTGCTAAATTATTCCCGGTTTTTACGTCTTAACTGAGGTGTTGGCGAAGCTGTCCCTCGTCACGGTGTTTAATTTGGCTGTGGAGTCTGCGTGATTATTACCAACGGGTTGTTCAGGGTGTGCGTGGCGGGTGCGTTGCTGGGGCTGAGTCTTTCGGCCACGGCGCGGGTGCAGGAGCAGCAGGCCACGGCCGAGATCCGCCGCACCGGTTTTGGTGTCCCCCATATCCGGGCCAGCGACGAGCGCGGGCTGGGGTTTGGCATCGGCTATGCCTATGCCCAGGACAACCTGTGCCTGCTGGCCAATGAGGTGGTGACGGTCAACGGTGAGCGCGCCAGGTACTTCGGCCCCGAGCAGGCGACCCTGGAAGGGCGCAACAACCTCGCCAACGACGTGTTCTTCACCTGGCTCAACACGCCCGAGGCGGTTGCGGCGTTCTGGAAGGCACAAACCCCTGCAATGCAGCAGCGCATTGAAGGCTATGTGGCCGGCTACAACCGTTACCTCAAGGAGCGTACCGCCCAAGGCTTGCCGGCGCAGTGCCAGGCCGCATGGGTACGGCCCATCACGCCGCAAGACCTGGTCAAGCTGACCCGTCGTTTGCTGGTGGAAGGCGGCGTCGGGCAGTTTGCCGAGGCCTTGGTGGGCGCCGCGCCGCCGAATGCTGTCGCTCAAAGGGATGCCAAGGCATTTGAGGTCGCCGCTGCCAACCAGCAGCGTTTCGCCCTGGACCGTGGCAGCAACGCCGTTGCAGTGGGCCGCGACCGATCATTCAACGGCCGTGGCATGTTGCTGGCCAATCCGCATTTTCCGTGGGTTGGTGGCATGCGTTTCTACGAGATGCACCTGACCATTCCCGGCCAACTGGATGTGATGGGCGCCGCCTTGCCGGGCCTGCCGGTGATCAACATCGGCTTCAACCAGCACGTGGCCTGGACCCATACGGTTGATACCTCCAAACACTTCACCCTGTACCGCCTGACCCTGGACCCGAAGGACCCGACCCGTTATCTGCTGGACGGCAAATCCGTGCCCATGGATAAAACCAACCTCAAGGTGACGGTGAAAGCCGCCGACGGCAGTACCCGGGAAGAGTCGCGCACCGTCTACAGCTCGCAATTCGGCCCGATGGTGCAATGGCCGGGCAAGCTGGACTGGGATAAAAAATATGCCTTCAGCCTGCGGGACGCCAACCTGGGCAACGACCGGGTGCTGCAACAGTGGTACGCGATGAACCGCGCCGCGAACCTCAAGGAACTGCAAACCTCGGTGCACACCCTGCAAGGTATCCCGTGGGTCAACACCCTGGCGGCGGACGACCAGGGTCAGAGCCTGTACATGAACCTGTCGGTGGTGCCCAACGTCAGCGCGCAAAAACTCGCGCAGTGCAGCGACCCGCGCGTGGGGCTGCAGTTCATCATGCTCGACGGCTCCCGCAGCGCCTGCGCCTGGGACGTGGACCCGCGTGCCGCCCAGGCCGGGATCTTCCCGGCCGATCAGCAGCCGCAACTTGAGCGCACCGACTACGTGCAGCACTCCAACGACTCGGCATGGATGGTCAACCCCAAGGCCCCGTTGACCGGCTTCTCGCCGGTGATCAGCCAGGAGAACATCGGCCTGGGCCCACGTGCCCGTTTCGCCTTGCAACGCTTGCAGGAACTCGACAAGCAGCCGATCAAGGTCGTCGACTTGCAGAACATGGTCATGGACAACCAGGTGTACCTCGCGAGCCAGGTCATGCCGGACTTGCTGAAATTCTGCGCGGGTGCCGATGCCAGCGTGAAGTCGGTGTGCGACAGCCTGAAAAACTGGGACCAGCGCGCCAACCTAGACAGCGGCCTGGGCCTGGTGCACTTCATCAACCTGGCAGAGCAACTGGCGCAAGCGCCCGACGCGTGGAAGGTCGGCTTCGACCCGGCACACCCCTTGACCACACCGCGTGGGCTGGCCATTGAACGGGCAGGGGTGGCCAAGGCACTGCGCGAGGCGATGCTGGCGTCCGCCGCCGACGTGGCCAAGCGCGGGCTGACCGCCGACAGCCATTGGGGTGATATCCAGGTCTCGGGACAAACACCGATCCATGGCGGCCCGCAGGAACTGGGCGTGTACAACGCCATGCAAAGCGTGCCCCGGGCGGATGGCAAGCGCGAAGTGGTCAGCGGCAGCAGCTACTTGCAAATCGTCACGTTCGACGAGAAGGGGCCGCAAGCGGTTGGCGTACTGGCGTTCTCCTTGTCCAGCGACCCGGCGTCGAAATACTTCAAGGACCAGACCCTGGCGTTCTCCGAGAAAAAACTCGGGCCACTGCCGTTTACCGAACAGCAGATCAAGGCTGATCCGCTGTACCAATTGCAGGTTGTCCGTGACAAGGAAGAAGCCGGACGGTAGGGTAGGCCACCGGCAATGGCCGCCCCTTGAGAGAATATTTTTTGAAATCAAGGGGTTGCAAGCCCTGGCAAATGAGTACATAATTGCGCCCATCGAACGCACTGAAGCATTAAAAACTTCAATGTTTTCAATGAGATAGAGTAGAGGCAAGCTTCACATAGCCCACTCAAGTTTGTATGCGGTGAATGTCGGTTGTAAGGCATTGATCGTTTGAGGCCGAGTAGCAAAATGGTTATGCAGCGGATTGCAAATCCGCCTACGCCGGTTCGATTCCGACCTCGGCCTCCACTCTTAAAACCCCGTAGATCAATGATCTACGGGGTTTTTTATTGCCTGCGATTTATGATCCGTTCCGCAACTTTTGACATGTGTTCCGCAACCTCGATTCAAACGGGGCTCAAAATCAACGGCTCTGGTGCCAAGGGCTCTATACATCAGTACAGAAAATCAGCGATAGTCTGCATCCAGGCTTGCAAATTCCACTGACCAGCCGCCAATCCCCTAAACGAATTGCGTAGTTGTTCTTTAGGTCGTTTATATCTACTAGGGATGAATGATGTATAGCGCTCCAGAAGAGCTAAGTAAGGTTGCTGAACGTGTGAGATCTGAAGGGCCTCAAGAGTACTCCGTTCGTACTCTCCTAAGTTGGTATCGGTACGAGCGTCGCAGTCGCTATATTGTGGACGCTATCAGAAAGAATCTGGAAGAATTAAAATTAACTACCGATCCAGATATTGAGTACGCATACCTTGATGGGCCTCTTGTATTTCATTTGGTAGAAGAACCTGAAATTATCGCCAGCCAGTTTTCAGACCTGCATGAAGAGTCTTTGGGTAAAGTTGTAACTGAGGAGCCTGAGGATCCTACTCAAAGAATTGGGAAGCTACCATCTGCTAACCTCAAACTAATATCTGTTGGGCCGAATGCCACCGTTTCTGAAGCAGTTACGCTGATGCTGCTCTATGACTATTCTCAGCTCCCGGTTATGCAAGGTGATCGATCACTTAAGGGCGTTGTCACCTGGAAGTCTATTGGCTCCATGCTCGCGCTTAACCGTCCGTGCGTAAACGTCAGGGATTGCCTCGACGAGGCGGTAGTTATTAATGCGGACAGCTCACTTTTTTCAGCAATTCCGACAATCGTTGAACGTGCTTTCGTTTTGATCGAAGCTAGCGACAAAACGATATCTGGCATAGTGACGACAACTGATTTAAGCCTTCAATTCCGTCAGCTCGCCGAGCCATTCTTATTGCTCGGCGAGATCGAGATGCACCTTCGTCGCTTAGGTGATGGGAAGTTTACAAGGGATGATCTGTCCTCACTAAAAGACCCAGGAGACATGTCTCGAGATATAAACAGTTTGTCCGATCTTACTTTTGGAGAGCATGTTCGATTACTTGAGAATCCCAGCCGCTGGTCTACCTTGGGGCTGAATATAGATCGCGCAACATTTGTCGAACGCTTGAAGGAGATAAGAGACATTCGTAACGACGTGATGCACTTCGATCCAGATGGTACTGCCCCAACAGAGCTAGAGAAACTGCGGCAATTCGTGCGATTACTGGATGCACTCAGCCCACCACAGTGATTTAGGTACGAGAAAGTAGCGAAATGTTATTTGGTTGGCTTTACGATCTCACCCACTCGTCGATAGACCTTCTTGGTCATCTTTTCGGTGGTGTGCCCAAGTAGGCGGCTGGCGTGTGTCAGCTCGATTTCGCTGGCTGCTTTTGGGCGGATGTCTTTGAACTGGAACTGGCGGATCAGCACTGCCAGGTCAGAGTCACCGTCGGTGCCTGCTTTGATGGCAGCTTTCTCGCGAGCTTCGTCCCAGCGATTGCGCAGCATCTGCTGGCTCATCCGAAGGCCGGATGTGTTGGTGATAAGTCTCGATGTTTTTATGCCGCTGAGGGCCCGGCGTTCCTGCAGGTCATTGATAAAGGCGCTCAGCCCGGACTGTACACCTTCATCCTCCAGCCGTAGACGAAGTTTCTTCGCGGTCTTGCCCTGTTTGACCATCAGGAACTCGGCGTTTAAATCAGTGGTGGCCACTTTCAACACGTCGGCGGGGCGCTGACCGGTCAAGTAGGCGAGGTCCATGGCATCTTTGAGTTCTTGCACGGCTGCGTCATACATGGCATTCCACACGATATCGCCGGCGTAGTAGTCCCGCGGGGTCTCTTTGTTTCGACGCACACCGAAGCAAGGGTTGGCATTGTTGGTCAGCAAATACGACACCGGGCCTCTGGCGGCCAAGCTCGGCAACACCCCGGAAGCTGACGGTGATGGTCAGCGCTACCGTGGCCGTGGGCTGATCCAGATCACCGGTCACAACAACTACCTGCGCTGCAGCCTGGCGCTGTTCGGTGATGAACGATTGCTGCGTACACCGGAGTTGCTGGAGCAGCCGCAATGGGCGGCAGAGTCGGCGGCGTAGTTCTGGTCGGTGAACGGGCTGAACGCGCTCGCGGATCAGGATCAGTTCAACACCATCACCCGCCGCATCAATGGCGGCCTCAACGGCCTGGAGGATCGGCTGCGGCTCTGGGGCCGGGCGAGGGCAGCGTTATGCGTCTCCTCGACCTGATCCCTGCGCAGTTCCGCATCGCTGCCATCGGTGTGTTGTTGCTGATGGTGGCCGCAGGATCTGCAGCATTGGCCTGGACTGCACAGGATTGGCGATATGGCCGCGTGCTGGAGCGCCAAGCCCGGCTGCAGGCGGACACCCTCAGCGATATATCCCAAGCATCTGCTGAGGTGCAGCGTACCGAGCAGGACAAGCGCCTGGCTCTGGAGCTGCGGCTGCAGAACAAAGATGAAACCCACTACAAGGTATTGACCGATGAGCAAACCAAGCAGGCTCGCCTTCGTGATCGCCTGGCTACTACTGAGCTACGGCTGTCAGTCGTACTCGCCGCCACCGAAACCGCCGGCAGCTGTTCAATGCCACCCACCACCGCCACCGGCCGCATGGTTCATGGCACCACAAGAGCCCAACTTGACCCAGCGCATGCTCAACGAATTATTGGAGTCACCGATACCGGCGACCGAGGATTGATCGCCCTGCGGGCCTGTCAGGCTTACGCAAATGAAGTCTCTACACCGAAGGAAAAATGAGCGGCCGGGTAGGATGCGTCAACATCCAACCCGGCCACCTTCCTCGCAGATCGTCCCTGCAAGTCCAGCCAAGGCTCCTGCTTCGTGCACAAAGCGGAGCGAGCCTAGAACTGTTTATCTATACAGCAAAGGTCTTGCTTTTTATGTCTACACCCATCATCCCTTGGATGGGCGGCAAACGCCGCCTGGCCGACCGCCTTATCCCGCTTTCCCCACCCCACGAATGCTACGTTGAAGTCTTTGCCGGCGGCGCCGCGCTCTACTTCATGCGCCCCCAGGCCGCGCCGGTTGAAGTACTCAATGACATCAACGGCGACCTGGTGACGCTCTATCGCGTCGTGCAGAACCACCTGGAGGAATTCGTGCGCCAGTTTAAATGGGCGCTCAGTTCTCGGCAGGTGTTCGAGTGGCAGAAGATGACCCGCCCGGAAACCCTCACTGACATCCAACGCGCCGCTCGATTCTTCTACCTGCAGCACCATGCGTTTGCCGGCAAGGTGACCGGGCAGACGTTTGGTACCGCTACTACCGGCCCTGCGATCAATCTGCTGCGGATTGAGGAAAATTTATCTGCAGCGTGGCAGCGTCTGTCAGGCACCTATGTGGAAAACCTGGGCTGGCTTGAGTGTGCCGAGCGCTACGACCGTGCCCACACCTTCCACTACATGGATCCGCCTTACTGGCAGACGGCCGGTTATGGCGTGGATTTTCCCTTTGAGAATTACGAGCGAATGGCTGACTTTATGAGGCGTTGCAAGGGGAAGGTCATGGTAAGCATCAACGATCACCCGGACATTCGCCGAGTGTTTGAAGGCTTCCATTTTGAAACAGTCGACATCCGCTACAGCACCACAAACCAACGGCAGGGAAAGGCCGATGTCAGCGGAGAATTGGTGATCATGAATTGGGAGCCAGCGGTGTTAGGTGGATTGTTTTAATTCTATAACGCCTCATAGAGGCGTTATTACTTTTACTTAGATAGGGCTTCACCAAACGTGATGGCAACTTTTTTTGCTTCTAGCCTAGCTTCGCTTTTGCTTGGGGCGGAATCTATAGTAGAGAAACTTACGTCGTGACTTAGCATGATTTCAAAGTCTGGGGACGGTTTTTCTTCTTTGATGCGTCCCCATTTTATAAGTTGGTATGTCAGCAGCCAGTAGCGATCCTTGTCATACTCTGTTTCTAAGGAGTTTATGAATTCTATACTTGACCCGTAGTGTTCCTCGAACCCTTCCAGTAGAAGCATGCCAGTGCAATCTTCTGATTCAATTACTCTGGATCTCAGTTCTGGGTAGACTTTTAGATTCAATTTTTTTAGATAGTGGATGGGCCAGCAAATACCGTCAGAACGTCTAGTTCGGCAGTTTTCTATGGCTATCGAGTTTAGATGTTTTTCATAGTTTTCCGGATTGATGTGTGTGCTTTCAAGTAGTGTGTCCAGTAGTGGAAGAAGATGTGGGTATATGAAGGAAAGGTTAAGTAGGTAATGTGTGACTGGTTCGTAAGCATCGGCTTGCAGTCTGTTAATTATTGATTTTGTAGCATATTTTATGATGCTGCCATCTGGGTCTTTTGAGTTGAGGTGTACAGCAAGCTCAAGATGTTTTATTGCTTCGAGTGAGCTATGCTTGATACCGACTACTTCGTCGGTTGCTGTGCTAAAAAAACCGAGAGGACTTCTTGATTGAAGCTCGATTACCCATTCTGAATTGACAGTTGCTGGGAGCTCTCGGATGTGTGTTTTTCTGGTGTTGAGGCTAAGTTTATATTTTCTTAGTTCTGCGTCTAAGTCATTTATGAATTGAATGGCGAGTTGATGGGTTTCGCAGTAGCAAGTGTAATCGTCAATGTATCTATAATATTCGTATTTTTTGGATAGTGTTTCATCTATTCGTGTTAAAATTATTTCAGAAATAAAATTTGATGCTGCGGGGCCGATACCAACACCCTGTGTCTCGCCTCTTCGTATGTTTCTATAGGCAGCATCGATTTTATTAAACCAAAGGCCGCCTGCTTTATTTTTTTTTTGGAGTGATCTAACCCCATAAGTGCCCATGGTATTGCGTGGGTGTAGATACTTGGAAAGCAATTGGTGATATCTGTTTGAACCCTAAATTTCTTTCCGAAGCTCTGATTTATTAGTCGTTCTGATTTTTCAATGGGGTCTTCATAGTCCATGATTATCAACTTCCCGCACTGATGTTCAGTGGGTTTGATAAGGCTATGGGTGTTGTTATAAATGTCAACTTGCTCTATTATGTTTTTTTCGTTTTCCGCGAGTACTTTGCAAAGATGCGAATAGGGGGCCGGGTGTGGAATAGATAATGGCCTGGTGGATAAGTTGTGCCTAGTGAGTCTGAATTCAACTTGGTCGTATCCATCTCTCCTCAGGGGTATGTCGGCGAGTGCTATTGCTACCTCGGGAGTAAATTTGGTTGAGTGTAAGGATGGAATGAACTCGCACTCATCTTTTTGTGTGGGGAAATAGCTCCATCTAGTGAGAGCTTCCAAAAGGTAGCCTTCTGGCAGTTCAGTTTTGTCCATTTTAGAACCCATGTTCTCTGGTTGTGGTGGAAGTGTCGTAGTTAATTATTTGGATTTTGGTCGAGTTGTTGGGGATTGTGCTGTTCGTATAACGTCCTCAGTTTTTCCACCAGGATTGACGGTCGTTGCTGATGGGCCATTGCATGACAATTAGGGCAGAGTGGCACAAGGTCTTTTTTGGGATCAACATCGTACTCGTCAGGTCGAGTGGAAATGTCTACTCTGTGATGAATGTGAATGTAGTCTCTACCAAGTTCGCCGTATCGTTTTAAAAACTCAAGTCCGCAAACAAAGCATTTGCATCCAAAGTGTTCAATGCATTTTTGACGGGCGATCGGGTTCCTTTCGATGGTAGTTGATGTAACGGAATTTCTTAATCCCTCTTTATATATCGATTTTTTGGCAGCAGCAGAGACAGAGCATGCCACCAACGTCCAGCGGATGTTTTGCCCCTTGAGAACTGGGGAGTCTGAACCATTCCATAGGTCATCTGGTTTTATGCTTGTAAGGCATGCTGGCCGCTGATGGCCATAGCCCTTGATTTGTCCTGCCCCAGCCTCATATAAATATGGTCCAATGACTTCAAAAACACAGACTCTTTTGCTTTTTGCATTCACGATAACTAAATCGCCTGCATCCATATTTTTATAAAGATTCCATAGGCTTGGACCACCCAGATGAGAGTTTTCTATAGGGTGATATTCTACTGCAATCAACGAAGCAATTTCAGAGGGGCCAGAAACATCTACGTTTCGTAGATCACCAATTTTGCTCCAGCCAATCGCAATACGATTACGTAGTTTCATTTCTTCTATAGCACCATCTGGATCTTCGTGATGGGCTATTAGTCGCCATACTTTCATCAAGGTTCTCTAGTGGGATTTAACGTTAGATGAAATGGAGCAGAAGCCGTCCGATGGAATTGGTCATATCTCGTGCAAATAGCGCTAGCCATTTGTGTGCATCATCAGAAAAGTGAGACTCGCTAAAGCCGTTTCGCGAGTTAGCCACTGCATTGGTCAAGGTCGGGATGGCATTTACGATTTGCTCTGGGAAGGGCCCGCGTTCCTTCAGCTTTTCGGTGATGTCATCCTTTACTGCCTTGCATAGCGGCATGAGGTCAGAGAGATCTGACTTGGATGGGACATGTTTGCGTACATATGTCTTATAGAGACCTTCAAGACATGTGTAGGCAAGCGTAGTCGCTCGGTTGTAATGCTGAGCATCAATGGCGTGGTCAATATCTCTGAGGCTGTTGTTCAGCTTCTCCGAGTTCCAGAGGTCAAGGGGGACCACGGTGGTGGGCACAGCATAGCCGCCACCAAAGACAATGGCTCTGATGGCATCCACTTCCTCCTTGGCATGGGGCTCTAGGTCATCGATGAAAAGCCGAAATAGCTGGAAACGCTGTTGCTCGTTAAGCCCTTGGATGATGTCCCAGTAGAACGACTTCCGAGAGGTACTTTTGCTTTGGCGCTGCAGCATCGGAATCAATTGCTCGTAGCTAGGTATACCTGGGTCAACCTGCTGAGCCATTCTGAGGAAGCTTGGGCCGCTGCAATAGGTCGGTGTACCGCTCTTATCCAGAAGGATGAAGAGCCGGTTGTAGGCGGCAATCCAATTCACAGAGGATGTGTTCATGCGTCGACCTCTTTTGAGTTTGATCATTGTAGGCATTCCAATAATGATCATCACTCTTTTTGCGAGAATACAAGAACAGAAGCACCTATATCCATGAAAGGTAGCATGAAGACGTTGCTTAAAATTTGCTACGGGTTAAAGAGGTGGAGGGTCGCTAAGTCAATCTAGCTGGGTTTTTTGTTCGCCGCTACGTCCAATCCATCATCGAACCGATCGTTCCTGTGGAGCCTGAAGCGCCGAGCATGCGGCAAAAATGGGGCAACCCGGACGCCAATCTATGCCATCCAATGCCAATTATGCATTTATGCAACCGTTTGCCGGAGGCTCGCAAGACCCGCAGATAGGGCATGAATTCGCGTTGCCAGGCTCTAGTATTAATGATGGCAAGGTGATAGCGTTATCTGAAAGCTGATATGGAGATGGGCTGTGTGTAATCGAATCCTAAAAGATAGTGTCAGTGAATTTTTTGCAAAGGAGTGCGCTTGTCACACTCTTATTTCCATATCGAGTTATTATTTGATAAGAAGTGAGTGAAGTATGGGTTTCATAGATAGCCTAAATAAGAGTTTCAAGGAGATGGAAATTCACTGGCTGAAAATTTTAGGAGCATTGCTCTTGATTTTTGCTGGGGTCTATTTGCCGGTAGTTGCGTCTAATGGTGCGAGTTCTGTAGGTGCTGTGAGTGCAATGCTTTCTGCTGTTGGCGGAGCGTTATTAGCCGATGCATTTGTTACTTCACGTCGTTTCTTGAAGTCCATAGCGCCGAGGCTTGTATCCATAAATCGGTTACTCGCTACGATCACATCACAAATTGGTGCCGTTATCCTAGAGGAAAAGAAAAAAGCAAATGATAACCATGCAATCAATAGACTCTCAGAAATGGTGCCGGGATTAAGAGCAATAATCGCGGATCTAAATGATTTGGCTGAGAAAAAGTTTGATCCAAACGTCCTCAATGAGACGTCATATTCTGTAGGGTTGTTAATTACGCAAATCGAAAGTGGTGAAATCAAGCCGAGTGCAGAAGAGTTCACATCCTTTCTTAAAGGTATTCAGGACGCCTTAGATAAAGGAGTAGCCTTGGATCCTATCGCATCTGTTTCTTGTCCGTATGATACTTGTGAAGGCGAGACTAAGGTTGAGCTTGGAGAATATCCAAGCACAAAAGTCGTACACTGTGTTGAATGTAAGAAGAAGTATCACGCTGTTCGAAAGCCCAATGGTTCAGTCGAGACAAAAGTTTGGGGCGGTAGTGCAAAGATGGCCTAGTCAGGGTTTGAAATTAGCGTTCTTGGGTGGATTAAACCGCTAAGCAGCAGGTTCATCTTTCACGGTTGTGTCTGGCCGACAGGGTGCCGAAGAGTGTGAAAGACAGTTCCTAAACTAAAACCGCACTCCTTATAGAGTGTGGCTTTTAGCCCGGCTGGCGGCTACGAGCAATCGAACGTCCGCCGCCTTCGGGGCCACCGACTGCTTGAGTTTGCATGGCGGTCTTCAAAACCGGCTAGCGGGAGCACGCACCTATTGTAGATCTATGTTTTTCAGCCAGACCGGTCTGTCCATCATTGCGCATTGTAGGGGCGTATGGGGATTAGCGAGGTGCCTAGAAGTAGTTCCGCAACCCAACGCTGCCTGCTTGGCCTGTCTGCGTTACACTCGGTTGAAAATAGCGGTGGTGCGGAATTTACATCGACTCAACCTACTGATTTATATGTAAAATATGGTGGATTGCAAATCCGCCTACGCCGGTTGGATTCCGACCTCGGCCTCCACTCTTAAAAACCCCGTAGATTAACGTCTACGGGGTTTTTTATTGGGCGTGGGAAAGTATCAGGTGCAGGGGGGTGATGTCGGGAATAGTGGTCTGACCCCGAGGGATCCTGGGCGGCGGGCGCTTCTAATCTAATGCCCATTGGGTATTTAGGATCTTTGATCCTGCGTCCTATAGTTGGACTTTTCCAACCCATAGTCCGGACCTTTTTGTGGCCAAATCCAGTTCAGTATTCGACTCGCTACGCGAGGATATCGACGCGTTAGCGAAACAACTCGGTGTCAGTTCCATCCTTGTCATGCGATCACTGCCCCAGCACATGCAAGTAGAGGCTTCTGGCGGCCGTCATGAGGATACCTATCCCATCGGCGCTCAGGGCAAGAAAAGCAGCCTGGCCCACAACGGCCAGGCACTTTATTGTGAGCGGGTTGTGGACACCGACCAGCCGCTCTATGTCAAGGACTCTCGCCTGGAGGCCGACTGGGCTGGCAATGAAGATGAGGTGGAATTTGGGTTGAGCAACTATTTAGGCTATCCAGTGCGTGGCCCTGACGGCGAGGTGTATGGCACCGTCTGCGCCTTGCACGAAGAGGCCAAGGAGTACAGCGCCGAAGAGCGAGCGGCGCTGGATGAGTTTCGCAATAAGGTTGAGTTGGCCATAAAGCGTTCATTCACGGGGCGTTAGGTCGACCAGTAATGCGCGCCATGAACAGGCGCGTCAGGCTGGCGATCTGTTCGGTTTTTTCATCGAGTGCGAAATGGCCCGCCTCCAGGATATGTACCTCGGCACCCGGCACATCATCCTTGTAGCGCAGGGCCCCCGGCACAATGAACGACGGGTCGTATTTTCCCCACATGACCAGCATGGGCGGTTGGTTGTCTTTCAACCATTGCTGCCATTTAGGGTAAGAAGCGACGTTGTTCTGGTAGTCCAGCAACAACGCCGACTGGATGGCCCGCTGGCCCGGACGGGATAAGGCAGCAAACTCGTCTTCCCAGGCATCCGGGTTATAGCGCTCGGGATGGGGGCTGGTGCCCAGGTGACGCTGCTTCGTGCCCTCGTACCCCGTGAACGCATCGACTTGCTCGGGATGTTCGGAAGGGGCCTTCCAATACTTGGCGATGTTTGCCCATTTGGCACCCAGGCCTTCGTTATAGGCATTGGCGTTCTGGATGATGATGCCGTGCAGTTTTTGCGGGGCGTTGAGGATCATCCGAAAGCCTACCGGGCCGCCGTAGTCCTGCATGAACAGGGTGTACTCATCGATTTTCAATTGTGTGAGCAGCTTGCTCATGGTCTCGGCCAGATGGTCGAAGGTGTAGGCGTAGGTCGCAGCGGAGGGCGCGTCGCTTTTGCCGAACCCGGGGTAGTCGGGGGCGATCACGTGATACCGATCGGCAAGCAGCGGTATCAGTGAGTCCCACATGCGCGACGACGAAGGGTAGCCATGCAGCAGCACAAGGGTTGGCGCGTCCCTGGGGCCGGCCTCACGATAGAACACCTTCACGCCGTCCACGCTGGACCAGTGATAGGCAGTGGACTCGCTGGTATAGGGGAGGGAAGGCACAGGTCCGGCCGCTTGCGCCGGTTGGGTCATCGACAGCGTCGTCATAAGTACTCCCAGTGTGCAAAAAGTCGCGATATTCATTGAGGCCTGAGCTCTGAATTGCGCATTTCCCGGTGAAATGCAGCTGAGGTCAGAGTGGACGTATCTCAGTATCGACACCATTGGCCCAATGACCATTTTTCATTAGAATCGGGCCAATCTTGATCAGGTGCGTCTCCGTGAAAAAAAGTGTGAAAGTGGCGGTCATCGCCTTTAACCGAATCAGTCCCTTTCACCTTTCCGTTCCCTGCCTGGTGTTCGGTAAAGACCGCCGGGTAGGGGATTCACCCTGGTTTGAACTGGTGGTCTGTGCTGGCGAGGATGGGGTGCTGATGACCAACGCCGGTTTTGCCGTCCAGTGCGACCATGGTCTGGATCAGGTCGTCGGGGCCGATATTGTCATCGTCCCCAGCTGGCGTGATGTCGCCGAAGCGCCGCCGCATGCACTGGTCGAAACCCTTAAGGCCGCCCATGCAAGCGGCGCGTTGGTGGTGGGGCTGTGCCTGGGGGCGTTCGTACTTGCCCACGCGGGCCTGCTGTGCGACAAGCGGGCAACCACGCACTGGGCCTGGGCGGCGCATCTGGCGCGAGATTTCCCGCGCATCGAAGTGGACCCCAAAGTGCTGTATGTCGAAGCAGAACAGGTGCTGACCTCGGCGGGCGTGGCAGCGGGGCTCGATTGCTGCATCCACATCGTCAGGCGTCTCTACGGGCGGGGGGTTGCCAACGCGTTGGCGCGCCAACTGCTCGTCTCGCCTCATCGCGACGGCGGCCAGGCTCAGTTCATCAGCCAGCCGGTGCCTCAAGGCGCCAGCGACCAGCGTCTCGGCCAGTTGCTCGACTGGCTTCGGGCCAATCTGGGCCAACCGTTGTCAATCGATCACGTCGCGCAGAGGCTGGCGATGAGTCGACGCAGTTTCACCCGGCACTTCAAGCAACTGACCGGCTCGACGTTTGGGCAGTGGCTTACCAACGAGCGAATCAAAGCCGTTCAACTGCACCTCGAAACCACCGACCATAGCGTTGAGGCAATCGCTGACGCCTGCGGGTTTGGTACAAGCCTCTCTTTGCGTCAACACTTCTTGTCGATCGTGGGCGTGAGTCCCACCACCTACCGAAAGGCTTATCACCGGTAGGTTGGCAGAAAAAGCGGGCGGTTTCAGGCTACCAACCGCCGCCGCCCCGACTAGGCCCGGTTGGCCTCGCCAATCAGGATGTCCTCGAAGAACGCCCCGATCGGCAGTGTGGGGTGGCACAGCTGTACCTCCAGTACCCAAACCATCTCGCTCGGTACGATCTCCACTTCAGCCAACTTGTCCTGCCCGAACAGCGCATGCGGGAAGTCGGCGATGCGGTGCCCGGCCAGGTTGCGTTCAAGGCGCCAGCCTTTGGAGAGGGCACTGTGCTCGGCGAAGTCATAGAGCTCGCGCCCGGTCAGCCCGCGGTGCCAGGCGTCGCGGGTTTCGTCGAACACTTGGTGCAGTGCCTTCACGCAAGCGTCATGCAGCGGGTGTTCGCCGAACACGAAGGTGTCGCCATAGTCGCCTTCATAGCCGTCCCACACCGGGCCCAGGTCGACCACGGCGATATCGGTGGCACGCAGCTCGCGTAGCAGGTCGACGCCCTGGCGCGGAGTACGGACGGTGTCGTCGCCAAAACGTATATAGGTGGGGTGCCAGGTGTGAGACGCGCCCATGTCCTGCAATGTCTGGCTGGCCATTTGCAGCGCTTGCGCAGTGGTCATGCCGACTTTCAATTGGTCGGCGATGGCGGCCAGGGCTCTCACCGTTTGCTCGCGGGCCGCGAGCATGCCGTCCAGCGAGTAACGCGGGCCGACTTTTTCCAGCACCGGGTCCAGCGTCTTAAGTGACGACGCCAGGGTCAACGCACCGCTGGGGACGAAGGCTTCGGCGACAAACCGATGCGCCTGCGCACCCGCTGCCAGGCAGGTTTCGCGGACCTGGTTGATCATCGTGCTATTGCCGCAGGCATAGATTTGGCTATCGGCCCAGTTATGGGGCTGTGCCAGTGCGACCTGTTGCACGCGGGCGTCTGCCGCCTGGACGCGATGCCAGTTAAAGCGTGGATGGGCCTCGCTGGCCCATTCGAGAAACTCGGCGTCGTAGAAGTCCGCCGGTGCCGAGTTACCCCAGTACAGGGTGACCTCGGCTTGGCGGGCCAGGGCTGTCAGCAACAACGGTTTGACGCCGGCATAGCCGGTGCCGGTCGCGAACAGCACCACAGGGCGCTCATCTTCGTGTTGCCAGGTGCAGGCGCCCACGGGGCCTTCGAGTTTCAACGCATCGCCCGCTTGCAGGGTCGACAGGATGCGTTCGGAAAACACGCCGCCGCTGACCTGGCGAATATGAAACACCAGCCGGCCGTGCTCCTGCGCGGGCAGATTGGCCACGGAGAAACAGCGGCTGTCGCCATCGTCGAGGCGAAACCTGAGGTACTGGCCGGGTCGCACTTCCAGTGGCTGGGCCGTCTGCAACACCAGCTCGACGATATCGCCGCTCAGTGCGCGCTTGCCGATTACCTGTGCGCTGACTTCCAGCGTTGGCGTGTCCAGTGACCAGCCGGGAATTTCCAGGCGCATGTCGCTGCAGGCATGGCTCTGGCACAGCAACATCTCGTCAGCCGCGAGCGGGTAAGAGGGCGCCGGGGTGTCTGGTGTGCGCGTCTTTTCTCGATATTCGCCTGACACCACCTTGACCTTGCACGACCCGCAGGCGCCGCGCTGGCAGGAAAAGGGCACGGCGAGACCGCTGGCCAGCATGGCGTCGAGCAGCAATTGATCGGCGGCTTCGAAGGACTTGCCCGAGGGCAACAATTCAACGACATGGCGGTTATGCATAAATACCTCGGGGCAATTGAGGTTCGATTATTGCGGTAGACTAGGACCATAAGAACCTCCAGTTTTGGATAATTCACATGGTCCAGCTTCGCAAATGGCGTCCTCTGCTCAAGCTCGACGGGGCGCAGTCGCAGGCGTCGTATCGAAAAATCATTGAGGGCCTGGTGAGCGCGATTGCCGAGGGCCGCCTGCGCCCCGGAACGCTGTTGCCCGGCACGCGGGAAATGGCGCAACTGCTGGACGTCAACCGCAAGACGGTAATCCTTGCCTACGAGGAGGGCGTGACCAAAGGCTGGTTGGTCAGCATTCAGCGGCGTGGCACGTTCGTCAGTACGCAACTGGCGACAGGCACGGTGGCTGCCCCCCGCGCACCAAAGGCATTTGCCCTGACGCTGCGGGAGACGCCGGCGGCGGTCTATTTCACGCCGGGGGAGCAGGTGACTGCGCTGCAACAGCGGCCGGGCGCGCTGTTCTTCGACAATGGCGCCTGTGACCATCGTTTACTGCCGCAAGCCGTCCTGCACCGCTACTACCGCAATGCCTTGCGCTACAGCTTTACCACCAACACCGTGCGCCATGGCAGCGAGGGCAGCGGTCAATACCTGCGCAACGCCCTGGCCGAAATGTTGCGCCATAATCGCGGCCTGATGGTCGACGCGGACCAGATTTGCCTGACCCAAGGTGTCCAGATGTCGCTGTACCTGGCGGCCAGCGTGCTGATCAAACCCGGTGATGTGGTGGTGGTCGAACGCCTGAGTTACCCGCCTGCCTGGGAGATTTTCCGCCAGTTGGGCGCGCAACTGGTCACCGTTGACCTGGACGACGAAGGTTGCCGGGTCGATCAACTCGCCGAGCTGTGCCGGGTACACAACGTCCGCATGATGTATGTCACGCCCCATCACCAGTTTCCGACCACCGTCAGCCTGCGTGCCGGGCGTCGGCAGCAACTTCTGGAATTGGCCCGGCAGCATGACTTCTGCATCATTGAGGAAGATTACGACCACGAGTACCACTTTGCCGGACGGCCCTATTTGCCTCTGGCCAGCGACAGCGCGCAGCGTCATGTGATCTACATCGGTTCGCTGTCCAAATCCCTGGGCAGCACCTTCCGTTGCAGCTACATCGTTGCACCGTCGAATGTCATCGAAGTGCTCGAGCGCAAGGCGGCGGTGAGCCTGGGGCAGGGCGATGCAGTCATGCAACGGATGCTCGCGGACTTGATCAACGATGGCGAGCTGAAGAAGCACCTGCGTCGGGTTTCCAAAGAATACCGTCGGCGTCGGGAAACCCTGCTCAATTGCCTGCTGGAGGCTTTTGGCGAGCAGATATCCGTGCAGGAACCGGAAGGCGGGCTGGCGCTGTGGGTAAGGTTTGCCGACTCAATCGACGTCGATCAACTGGCTGAAAAAGCGCTGGAGCTGGACCTGGTGGTGCGCGGCGGTCGGCTGTTTTCACCCTTTGATCACCCAGAGAACGCCCTGCGCCTGGGATTCGCCTCGCTCAACCAGGAGGAAATCCGCATCGCCACGCAGCGCTTGGCTCAGGCGGCGCAGGCGCTTCCCAAGTTTGATCTGTCTTAAATGCCCTGTGCATCGCCGGTCGACGTGACTTCACCAGACGAAGTCTTACACACCGCGACGTTTCGATTGGCGATAAAAAGCCCGCGATCGCGGGCCTTTCTCACCGGGCATTGCGACTTACTTGAACAGGCCGCCAATGGCGTTGATCGCATCCGCTGCCTTGTTCACGTTTTGCTGGTGTTGGGGGTTGGTGTTCACTTGCGCCTGAGTGTTGTAGGTGCTGTTGCTGCAGCTTTTGTTAGTTTGTGTCAGCGCCGCCTGAAAGGCCGTCGCGCGCAAGGTGTCGCCCTTGGCATTGGCCGCATTGATATTGGCCTGCAGATCACGGACCTGTTGCTGGCAGGAGGCGGTATTGGCGTTGACGGTGTTGATGTTGCTGTTACTGGCGCCACCCAAGGCAGACGACAGGGCTCCCGTGAGGGCAGACAGATCGGCGGCATGGACGGGCAGGGTGAGCAGGCTGAGCAGGGCGGTGGCTGGCGCGAGTGTGGAAAGACGCATGGCAAACCTCAATGTTTAATTGCCTGCGCACGTGTGGGAGCCCGAGCAGGCGCAGAACAATATCCGTATAGAAGTGAGCGCTCGGGTGGAGCCCGATATTATTTGGTCACTTTTTGACCTTCAATATTGGAATTCCATAAATGTGCGTTGTTTCACGTTGTGGGTTCCGGCCCCAGGTTGAGTGATGGCGCACCTCACTTGGCGCAGCGCGCACCCGATAGTTTCATCAGCAGCGTCAACGCAACGATCACCCAGCCAAAGCTGAGCGCAACAAACATCCACTCAGGTGGGTTTGCCCCCAGAAAAATCATCGATGTAATCGTTAAAAAAACAATTAAAAAACCGACAGGCACCCAGAACCATAGATGCTTCTGGCGCGCGCACGCCTGTATCTCCAACGGATTATCTTCATGGAGCGTCATGTTGGGTCGGCCTCGGTAACCTGCTGCTTCCTTGCCGATGTTGAGCTCAAGAACACTATCCTGAGGAATGAGGCAGAGCGATGCAAGGGGAGGCCTTATAGGCTCCTATCCGAATGAATGGACCCTGCTCCTGCACATAAGCGTATGGTGGGTGTTAAACATGCTTATTGAGGTACCCACCATGGACGATCGGCTCGGCGCCCGCCTGAAAGAGGAACGCAAGGCACTCGGGCTCTCCCAGCAGGAATTCGGCGCGATTGGCGGTGTCGCCGCCAATGCCCAGGTGCACTATGAAAGTGGTGCGCGGCTGCCCAAGTCCGATTACCTGATCGCCATCCGGGGCAAGGGCGTGGACGTGCTTTACGTGCTGACGGGGGAACGGGCGGTTATCAGCCAGGACGACTTGAGCGACAAGGAAACGTTGATCATCAACCACTACCGCACGTTGGACCAGATGGATCAGGACGCGATTGCGCAAATCACTTCCTCGTTGTCTGACGGCTAGCAACGAGGAAGTTCCGGATGTGCCTCGCCGCCGGACTAGAAACTGTCGGTCGTTCTGAAACTGCCACCGCCCGTAGTGCCTGACGACGAAAAACTGGCGGTGTTGTTATCACTGTTGCTGTCGACAGTGGCGACGCCATAGGTGAAAGGGCTGATCGATGCGCTGACATAGCCCCGTGTCGCGCCTGCCGCTACCTGGCTGCGGCGCACAATCTTGAGGCCCTGGCTCAGCACATCCACTACCTGCCCGAGTGTCACGTCCCTCGTCATGTAGCCGGCTACCAGCCGTTCGAAGTCAGTCGACAGGTCAAAGTAAACATCGCGGCCGGTAAAGGCGTCATTTCGAACTTTGCGTTCCAGCTCTTTGGCACGCTGGTAGCCGCTCTTGTGCAGCAGGACCTCCTCCTGGGTATCCGTCAGTTGCTGTAACACCGATTTCAAACGCAGGTGCAGGGTTTGCAACTGCTCGACGATCAGGTCGTCGGCGTCGTCCGGGGTCTCGCTGGCCAGATCGATCAATTCGCCGAGGCTGCGGGTTTTCAACTGGTCAGTGAGCAACTGGCGAGCGCGCTGGTACTGCGGGTCTTCGTTGCGCGAGTAGCTGCCCAGTTTTTCCTGGATGGCATTGGCCTGGCGCTTGGCGTTGTCGACCACGCGTTGCAGGGTGTCGAGTTCGGGCTGTATTGAAGCCTGCCCGAGCTGGTCACGTGCCTGAGCCAGTTGCGCATCGACGCTTGCGCTCAAGGTGCTGATCAGGGCGGTGCGTTCGGCCTGCAAGGCCTCGTTTCGCTCACCAAGGGCGATCAGGCTGAGCTCGTTCTTGCGGTTGGCCAGGTAATTCACCTTGGTCGCCAGCCAGCTGTCCATCCAGCGGTTAAGGCGGTTGCGCCGGTATTGGTCGGTGCCGAAGGCGTGTCCGCGCAGGTAGACGTAGGCCAGGTTGCTATCAAAGGTCGGGCGCTTCAGCGCGCACTCCTGGCGAAGGTCTTCATAACCGCTGATGTGTTCGCGGTGGGCGGCCTGGGCCAGGTCCAGCTGCTCGGCCTGGCGGGCGTAGTCGGGGCTCTGTTCCAGGGATTGACGGGCTCGTTGATCGAGGGTGTCGGCTCGCGATTGGAGCTTTTCCTTGCCCGCCAGCGCCTGGGCCACGGCCTGCTCGGCGTCGCGCAGTTGCTGGTGGAGCAAGTCCAGGGACTGTTGGCGCAGGGTCAAGGTGGCGGCGACTTGCTCGTTCTGCGTGGTGCCCTGGTCCAGGTGCAGGGCAGCGATTTTACCCAGGCGCTGGGTAATGTCCTGCTCCAGCGCCAGTTGCTCGCCGAGCAGTTCAGACAGGTGTTGCTCGGCCGTGCGCATCATCAATTCGGCGGTGCGGGAATTACGTTCGGTGAGACCGATCAGGGTGTCAGGCGTCATGTCTTCACCACTCCAATATCGTTTCGAGCGGGTCGGTGGTCCGTTGGCTCAAGTAGGTGACTTCCATCCTGCCGGCTGGCTTGCGGCCGATCACGCGGTTGTTCAGGTGCCCGTCGTCGAGTTTGTCGGCCTTGACCTTCAGGTATTCGGCCTGCGGTACCCGCACAGCGAACTGGCTGGCCCAGGCGCCGGTGCCGGTCTCACTGCTGACGGTGGGCATCAGCACCGGCCTGTCTGACAGGTCGACGGCTTCGACAACCAAATACCAGCTCTTGCCCTGGGTCGACCCGGGGTTGGAATTACACAGCGCCTTGTCGTAGCAGCGCTCGACACCGGACGGTGTGCCGGGCCGGTCGACAACCCGGATGGTCACCTCTTTGGGGATCAGTTCGGTGTTAGCACGCAGGGCCCTGAGTTGGCCGCCGGCTTGTTCGACCTCGAACTTCCCGATGAGGTCTTTGATCAGGACCAATTCGGCCTGCATGCCCCGCGTCGCTTTACTGTCAGCGGCGGGCAGGTGAATCTCGGCGACCTTGCGGGTCAATTCGTTGAGCTGGTCGGTCATCGGCTGGACTGCTTTGACCTTGGCCAAAAACGCCTCCAGCACGCCGATCTGCTCACTGGCGTAATCGACCCCGGAGGTATCGACCATGGCCAGGGCATGCTCTGCCTTGGTATTCAAGCGGGGCAGAGCACTGAACACGTCGCTGCCCTCAAGGTAGGCCGGGTCCTGTTGCACGGCGCTCAGGCGAGCTTTCAGGTTGGCGATGTCCGACTGTTTCCGGGCCGCGTTCGTCTCAACGGCCATGGACGCTCTTTGAGCCTCTTGGATCTCTTGTCTGGCGACCAGCACCCGGCTGCATTGCACCACCAGCAAGGTGATCGCGATGAGCTGAATGATGAGTATGCCGCGATGCCGCCTGAGCAACACATTGCTCCAGAAACGGTCAAGCGCGCTCAGTTCCGGCGCCTCAAACACCAGGCGTTTGGAAAAGAATTCGCGCACGCCCTGGTCGATCTGCGCTTCGGTAAACTGAATGCCGTTGTTCTGGTAATACTCGCGGATGCGCGCCGCCACTTCGGCGCGGCGTTGCGGCAGGCTCAGGTCCTTTTCAACGGCCATCTGCTGATGGCGCAATTGATCCACCAACGCCATCGCGCCGAGTTGTTCGGAGAGGAGAACGTCACTCATCAAGCGGCCTTGGTCAGCAATGCGGCGAACTTGCGTTTGGCCTCTTCGACGGCTTCGGCGATATCACGGGACGCGTTGCTGGACTCGGCGCGGTAGGTTTCGGTCAGGCCATGCATGTCGGTCTGGAAACTCAGGGTGGCATCCGCCAAGGCGCGCACCGAGTCGACCTTGATGGTGGAGCCATAGCTGGCCTTGACCGCCGCTTCCAATTGCGTGTTGCCGCTGCTGCCCAGGGCTTCAAGGCCTTTGCTGATGCCGTCGGTGGTGGCGTTGAGCGTGTTGGTGGCTTCGGCCAGGCCGCTGTTGCTGGTGAACGACACGGCGAGGCCGGTCAGCACCACTTCGTTGGTGGAGAAGAACGAGACCATGCGCTGGTACTGGCGCTCCTTGATCACGTGCACCTGGTTGATCCGGGCGAAGACCATTTCTGCGGTGTTGTAGCCGACCTTGAGGTCATCGGCGATGTCCTTGACGATCTGGTAGCGTTTGTCCTCGTCCTGCAGGGCGCGGACGGCTTCGTCGCGGCGCAGTTCCAGGGCGGCACGCTCGGCGGGCGCCACGGTTTCGGCAGCCGTGACCTGGGCGTTGGCCTCGTTCAAGGCCTGGGTGCGTTGCTCCAGGACTTCGCCTGCCATGGCGAGCACTTGCTGGGCCTCTACCTCTGCCGTTTTCATCGCCATGCGGAAGTCCAGATAGGCCTCCAGGATCACGGTCTCCCGGGCGATCTGGTCGTTGGCTGACTTGCACACTTGCAGATAGTTTTCGCGTATCTCGCTGAAGCGACTGGGGATGGAGCCGCGACGCAGGTTCATCCAGCTAAGCTTGAGTTTTTCCAGCGTGTCCAGACGCCCGTCATCCATCCAGCCGGCCATGGCCGCAGCGTCTTCGCGGATCGAGGTGAAGCTCTGGGTGATGTCCATAAAGCGTGTGGAGATGTCCATGCCGGCGATTTGTTCGCGAACCACACTGTTGAAGGTGGTCGACTGTTGCAGCACGGCGGCGATGGCGGTGACTTTGGCGAGGTCGTACTGGGCCACGCGGTCCAGCAACACCAGCACCGGCGCATCTGGAACCGGTTGCAGGAGGTTGATTCCCAGCGTGCGCAGGCCGGTCAATGCGCGGTCGAGGTAGTTGCTCATCGAGTGTCCTTTCAGGATGTGTTCAGCACAGGGTGCAGAGAAGTGCGCAAGTATACCGATCAGTGAAGGCAAACCAATGGCAGTTTGCAGTCAGACGCTTGCCGGGTTGCTGTAATTTTGTTCGCCATATGCAGTCTGGAATCGTGTATGTCGTTTCCATGTTCGGAGAAGCTTTGATGCTCGTGATCGTCGTCTTGCTGGTGGTGGCTGCAGTGTGGGTGTGGTGGACCTACCCACGGGTCGGGAACCTGTTGTTTACGCTCATTGCGACGGTGGAAGCGAGGCGTGCTCGGCTGAAAGAGGTGCTGGTGTCCATTCAGCGTATGACGTTGGCAACCTATCAAGGTGGCCCTGTCAGTGCGCCGCCGCTGTTATTGATCCACGGTTTCAGCGCCGACAAAGGCGTGTGGTTCGGCTTTGCCCGGCACTTCACCGCTGACTATCGCGTTGTCATCCCTGACCTTGCCGGGCATGGCAAAAACCCTTTCGAGCACGGCGCGGACTACAGCATCGCGGCCCAGGCGCAGAGGTTGATCGAACTGTTGGATGCTTGCCGGATCGATGCCGTCCATGTGGTCGGCAGCTCGATGGGCGGTTATGTCGCCACCTGGCTGGCCGTGCATCACCCCGAGCGTGTGGTGTCACTGGGGTTGATCGGCCCGGTCGGCGTGCTCTTGCCCCAGCCCAATGAAGTGGAAGAGTTGGTGAACCAGGGCGACAACCCTTTCCTGATTCACTCGCGGGCACAATTCGACCGGTTTTTCTCGATGACCATGGCATCTGCGCCGTGGATACCGGAAGTGCTGCTGGCCGCTGAAGCACAGGCTTATATCGAGCGACGCGATGCGCTTGCGGAAATTTTCTCGGATTTTTCCGGCAGCCCGCGACTGGAACCCTGGCTCAAGGATGTGCAGGTTCCCACCTTGCTGCTGTGGGGCCGCGAGGACCGGATGGCGCCAATCGCCAGTGCGCAAACGTGGACCCAGGGCATTGCCCATGCCCGGCTGGAATGTATGGACGGTGTGGGCCACTTGCCGATGGTCGAGCAAACAGCGCAAACGGTGGCGCGCTATCGGGAGTTTTTGAACGCTCAGGCCTGACAAAAAGTGTATGCCTGTATCTCCCCGTAGCTGTACGGGGCGCACACCGGTGCAACGTTCTACTGTCGTGGCCACTGTATTTCGTTTGGATATCGCGCCATGTTCATGTCTTCAAGCCTGTTGTCAGCCTTTGCGCTGTTCGCCTTCGTTTCCTCGATCACGCCCGGCCCCAATAACACGATGTTGTTGGCGTCCGGGGTGAACTTCGGTTTTATCCGTTCGATTCCCCATGCACTGGGCATCAGTATTGGCTTCATGTTGTTGGTGATCGCCGTGGGCCTTGGGCTCGGCGAAGTGTTCAAGGCGCTGCCTTGGGCCTATACCGTATTGCGTTATGTGGGGGCGGCGTATTTGCTGTACCTGGCCTGGAAGATTGCGACCTCCAGCGCGATGTCCGATGACACCGATGACAAGCGCAAACCCATGACCTTTCTCGGCGCAGCGGCGTTCCAGTGGGTCAACCCCAAGGCCTGGGTCATGGCGTTGGGCGCGATCACCACCTACACGCCTGCCGAGGGTTATGTCACCAACGTGCTGTTGATTGCAGCGGTGTTTGCCCTGGTGAACCTGCCCAGCGTTTGTGTATGGGCCGGGTGCGGCAGCGGCTTGCGCAATGTGCTGCGCGAGCCACGCTGGTTGAGGCTGTTCAATTGGTCCATGGCGGGGTTGTTGGTGCTGTCGTTGTATCCGATGTTTTTTGCCGGCTGAAGCACTGCCGAGCATAGCCACAGGCCGCCATTGACGCTTTTTGGCGGCTTATTGCATGCTCTCCGTTGTTTTCAGGCCTGCTACGGGACGTTGCGGCACGAAGCGATTGAACGGGAGGGTGGTTCGATGTATCGCTTCCAAACTTCCTTATCCGAGATGCCCGACCGTGCTCCCAATCCCTGGTCGTTATCAGATACACCTGCGTTTTTCGTTCCTCACGTTTACCCTCGCGATGGCATCTGCCGGCACAGCCGTTGCCGCTCCCCAGGTTGGCATTCGCGCTATTGAAACCACCTACCATCAACTGCTCCAGGCCCTGGACCAAAGCCGTGGCGCCCGACCGGACGACGCCACACGCCAGCGCATCATCGTTGCAGCACAGGCGTTTCAGGACGCGATGAAGCAGGACGGCGGCGCGCGGGAGAACCTGCGTACCGACGTAAAAAACATCGTCGTGTCCCTGAGTGACGGCAGCTACAGCGCCGATGGCAGCATCAATGCACTGCGCCGCGATGCCAAGGGCAGCGTGATCGACGCCGGTCCGTGGAAGCCAACGCTGGGCGGGGCGTTGATCGCAGAGCCGGTCGGCACCCACCTGAATCAGACCCGCGAAGGTGATTGCGTCGGCATTTCGGTAGTCAGGGCGTTCGCCAATACGCGCACGGGGGCGGCGATCCTGCACAAGGGCGTTACCAGGAACGCCGATGGCAGCTTCAATGTCAGCCTGCCGGGCGACCCCACCACGGTCTACCATTTACAGGCGGGCGACCTGGACCAATACGGCAAGGGCGATCCACCTGCCGCTGCAGTGGTTGGCGCGATGTTCCAGTACTTCAAGCTCGACCCGGCCAAGGGCGCATTGCCCACCAATAAAGTCATGGAACTGCTGGCGGGCCAATACGGCGATCACCAGCGCCTGGCCGATTCCGAAAACACACCCCAGGGCATCACCGACTTCCTGCTGAAAAACGCCAGTGCCGTGGGCAGCCAGGCGGCGGTGGTGTTCGGCGGCAAGCCGGCGCGCAATGGGGATTGGTCCAGAGGCGACGGGCACGCCTTTGCGATCATCCAGATCAACCCTGCGACGGGCATGCTGAGCTACACCAACCCGTGGAATGAAGGGGCACAGGTACGCACGATTGCGATCAGTGAACTGGCAAGGCAGTCGGCGGGAACGTCAGCGGACTTTGAGATGGTTACGTTTCGCTGAGTGCGCTGACGGTGAACCCTAGACCGGTGAGATGGTGGCAAGCAGACCAATCGCGATGGTCAGTGCAAGAAAACCGAACAGGAAAAATGCCATCTTAGCCATAAGGCCTCCGAAATGAACGGGCCGGCAGGACGTTTCCTGTCGGGCTCCACGGGCGTGTCGGGAGTGGGAGTATTGTCAGGGCTGGGCGAATTTCGATACAGGGGCAGATGCACAAGAAAAAAGCGTATCAGATGGCTCCAGGAGCCGCAGGAGCTGTAAAGCCGGGGAGGGCGATTTTCGGGTATCAGGGAATAAACAGCGGCTCAGTGGCGTTATGAAAGAGGGTGCGGGCCTATCCCGTTCATTTTTCCATTGAGGTAATCCCATGTTGGGTGTGACTGATTACGGCTCGTTTGTGCTCGCTTTTATCATCCTGTTGCTGATTCCGGGCCCGGGAAACCTGGCGCTGATTACGTCGACGGGCAAGGGCGGATTCCGCGCCGGTATGGCGGCGACCTTTGGCGTGATCCTCGGCGACCAGGTACTGATGTGGCTGGCGGTGGCCGGCGTGGCGGCGATTCTGCAGACCCACCCGGTAGCGTTTCACGCCGTGCAATGGCTGGGGGCGTCGTACCTGATGTGGCTGGGTGTGAGCTTGCTGTTCGCCAAGCCTGGCGCGGCACCGATCCTCGACATCAAGCCGCGGCACTACCTGCGCCAGGGCGCAACCATCGCGCTGCTCAACCCGAAAACCATCGTGTTCTACATGGCTTTTTTCCCGTTGTTCATTGACCCGGCGGCCAACCCTGGCCTTCAGACCTTCGCCTTGATGGGCGCCACGGTGGCGACGTTGACCTTGCTGTACGGCCTGATTGTGGTAACGCTGACCGGCTTTTTCGCGGCGAAACTGCGCGCCAATGCCAAGGTCTCCCAAGGGCTGCAAAAGTTGGCGGGCGTCTTCCTGATCGGCTTCGGGCTGAAACTGGCGGCCTTGCGGGCTGGTTGAGTTTGCTTAGGCAGAACGTGCCAGTTTTGGCTATTCTCACGCGGCGCTGGATAGCACCACGGAGTACCCGGGGAAGGTATAAGGGCGACTCACTGAAGCAATTTTCATCGGGGCGAGTAGGCAAATGGGCAAAACGTTGGCTGCGCTGTCGTTTTTGATGACCCTGGTTTGGGTTTCGGTGGTTATTGCGGTAATGACTTATTTTTCGTAGTACGCCTGGGGGCGAGTGCCGGAGGTGGCGAACCGGTGCGCCTCACCATTGCCCGCTACCGCCGACTAAATCTGTAGATCACTGATCTGGCGAGCTTTTTTTTTTTGCCGGGGTGCAGCTTGTTTGTTTGAAAAAGGCCGCCCCCGACCTTGCATCGAGGGGGCTGGATCTATATATTCCCTAGCCTGCTGCAACGCTCAACGGCTTTAGACGCTGCTTGGCACGCTGTATAGCGCTACCGCCCGAATGGCGAAACTGGTAGACGCATGGGACTTAAAATCCCCCGCTCGTAAGGGCGTGCCGGTTCGATTCCGGCTTCGGGCACCATCTAAAATCAAGGGTTTGCGGGCGAAAGCTGATGCAAGCCCTTGTTTGTTTTCGGTCCGCAATTCCAGCTGTTGCTCCGCAACTTACTTAGTTGGCGTGACCTTTTACCCTATCTGGATGCAGCCATCTGCGATATTTCAGTTGTGATTGTTCGCAGGACTGCTCCGCGCACTAACGGCTTTGCAGTTTCTGAAGATATGGCGAGCGATGTTCGGAAGGGGCGGCTAACTAAGTCTCAGGAACGTTCGCCTGTCAGCAAGACTTTTTGATCGCGCGCCCGTTATCGTGAAGGGTAGGGCTTCCCAAGATCCCATCGCGATTGCCAGTGCGCAATGTACTGGCGTGTCACCTCCGGCCTATCGCGAATGACTACAACATTCTCGGAGTTGGCCGTCTCGGCGGACTGGGCGAAATTGAAGGAGCCGGTTTCGACCGTGTTGCCGTCGACAATGATTGTCTTATCGTGGTGGAGGTGAAATTGGTCGTTGGTCCGCAACTCCACCCCGTTGCGGGTCACGAAGTCCATGGCGGCTTTACTCGTTTTACCCAGGTTGCGCTTCTTGTCGATCACCACCCGTACCTGCACACCTCGGGTCTTCGCGTCTACCAACGCTTGCATGATGTCGGGCGCCTGAAAGGCGTAAGCAAGCATCTGAATGCTGTGCCTGGCACCCTTAATCGTTTCCAGAACGAGTTTCCTGGCGGAGCCTTCCGGGGAAAAACCAACTTGAATAGTGGGTTCCCCATAAGAAAGACAGGGGGCGCCGAGCAGGGCCACCAGGGCTACGTGTCGCAATCTCATCATGCCGAAAGACCTTGCATTCTTGGGCAGGCCCCCCTTTGGACCTGCCACGTCTGAGATTACCTGAGGTGCCGCCCAAGGCAACGTGAATCCTTCAGTGCGGTGCGTACCGCGAAGGTAGTGATCAGCGTTGGGTGATTTGTGTTTGGCCTGCCTCAATAAACCTGAGGCACGATGAGTTCCGGTGGCGTCGGGCTGCGGGAATAGTCCTCCTGCCTGACGCGTTGCGGCAGTTCGATCACCGGTAGCTGCACTTCCTCATAAGGCATCTGCCCGAGCAGGTGATGGATGCAGTTGAGCCGGGCCTTCTTCTTGTCATCGGCCTGCACCACCCACCAGGGAGCTTCGGCGATGTGGGTGCGCTCCAGCATGATTTCCTTGGCCTTTGTGTAGGCTTCCCAGCGCCGGCGCGACTCCAGGTCCATCGGGCTGAGTTTCCACTGTTTGAGCGGGTCGTGAATGCGACTCAGAAAGCGCAGGTGTTGTTCCTGGTCGGAGATGGAGAACCAGTACTTGATCAGCTGGATACCGGAGCGGGCGAGCATGCGTTCGAACTCCGGGACGGTGCGAAAGAACTCCTCGTACTGATCTTCGTTGCAAAACCCCATGACTTGCTCGACGCCTGCACGGTTGTACCAGCTACGGTCGAACAGCACGATTTCACCGGCCGCCGGCAGGTGTGAGACGTAGCGCTGGAAGTACCACTGCGTCTGTTCGCGGTCGTTGGGGGCGGGCAGGGCGGCCACACGACAGACTCGGGGGTTGAGTCGTTGGGTAATTCGCTTGATGACACCGCCCTTGCCGGCTGCATCGCGCCCTTCAAACAGAATCACCACTTTGTGGCCCGTCTTGACCACCCAGCTTTGCAGCTTCACCAGTTCGCCTTGCAGGCGGAACAGTTCGCTGAAGTAGATCCGTCGCGCGGCCTTCTCGCTGCTTTCCTCAACGTGCTCATCGAACAGGGCATTCAGGTCATGCCCGTCTTCGGATAACTCCAGTTCCAGCTCTTCGTCACTGTGATCCAGCAGCTCACGGTGGATGCGTTGTATCAAGGCTTCTTCTGTTGAAAACATGGGAGGCGCTCGCGTCGGGAGGGGAGTGGCTGAGTGTTAGTCGCAACTTGTTACGAAGTAATTACATCGGAAAACCCGGCTATTGAGGTGGCAAATGGGGACAAAAGCGCGTCGCCACCCAATTTTCATAAAACTGTAACAACCCTATTGCAGAGTGCGGAGGCCAATTATCACAAGGAGTTTCCTTAATGAAGAGCTTGATGAAGTCCGCTGCACTCGCCGTTTCGGTATCTCTTTGTGCCAGCTCTATGGCTTTTGCTGCGGAAAGCGTTCGCCTGACCGGTTCCGGTGCGAGCTTCCCGGCGCCGATCTACCTGACCTGGCTCAAGGATTTCAGCAAGAAGACCCCAGGTGTCACGGTGGATTACCAATCCAAGGGCAGCGGCGCGGGTGTGCAGGACTTCCTGAATAAAACCGTCGATTTCGCTGCCAGCGACTCGGCCATGAAAGACGAAGATATCGCCAAGGTTGCCGAAGGCGTGCAGTTGCTGCCGATGACCGCGGGTGAAATCGTGCTGGCCTACAACCTGCCAGGCAACCCAAAAGGGCTGAAATTGCCACGGGACGTCTACTCCAACATCTTCCTGGGCAAGATCACCAAGTGGAACGATCCACAGATCGCCGCTGCCAACCCGGACCTGAAGCTGACCGATACGCCAATCACCGTGGTCGTGCGGGCAGACTCCAGCGGTACCACCGCGGTATTCACCAAGCACCTGGCAGCGATCAACCCGGAGTTCCAGAAGGCGCTGGGTGAAGGCAACACCGTCAACTGGCCAGCCAGTGACAAATTCATCAAATCGCCTAAAAACGACGGTGTGACCGCCACTGTGCGCCAGACCCCGGGCGCCATCGGCTACATCGAATACGGCTTCGCCAAGCTGGCCAAGGTTGACTTCGCCCAGCTGCAGAACAAGGCCGGTCATTACGTAGTGCCGACCGCTGAAAGCGGTGCCGAGGCACTGGCCGCGGTGAAAATGCCGGAAAACCTGGTGGCCTGGCTGCCGGACCCGGACGGCGCCAAGTCCTACCCGATCACTTCCTACACCTGGATGATCTTCCGCAAGGACAACGGTAACCCGGCCAAGGCCAAGGCCATGCGTGAAATGGTCGAATACAGCCTGACCGAGGGGCAGAAAATCGCCGACTCGATGGGTTACATCCCTCTGCCGCAATCGGTTGTCGAACAGGTTCGCAAAGCGTCCGCCAATATCCAGTAATGCGCGTGAGGTCTCTCCCGGTGTGTGCTGTCAGCCATGCCGGGAGCGTTTCCCCCCTGGTCCGGAATTAGCCAATGAACAAACCTTTCGTCGTACCGGTTAACCCGGATTCTGCCTGCCAGCCACCTTCGGCAAAGGATTTCCTGGTGGATCGCACGTTCCGTGCGCTTGCACGAATCGGGGTGGTACTGATTCTGGCATTGGTCGCCGCCTTGGTATTCGAGGTGGGACGCAAGGCCCTTCCCGGCATGGAAAAACACGGTTTTGACGTGATTTTTGGCAGTGTCTGGGACGTTAACCAAGGCAAGTACGGCATCCTGCCGGCCATTTGGGGCACGCTCTACAGCGCCCTGATCGCGCTGCTGATTGCAGGCTTTTTTGGCGTCAGCATGGCGATTTTCCTGACCCAGGATTTTCTGCCGGCAAAGCTGGCAGCCGTGTTTCGCACCATCGTCGAATTGCTCGCAGCCATCCCCAGCGTCGTCTACGGCCTGTGGGGCATCTATGTAGTGATCCCGGCGATTCGTCCACTGACGGCTTGGCTGAACAGCGAGCTGGGTTGGATACCTTTTTTCGGCACGTCCTTGAGTGGGCCTGGGTTACTCCCGGCCGCGCTGGTACTGGCCATCATGATTCTGCCGACGATTGCCGCCGTTTCCCAGGATGCTCTCACCAGCGTCCCGATGAAAACCAAGCAGGCTGCCTACGGCATGGGGACCACCCACTGGGAAGCCATTCTCAAAGTGATGGTGCCGTCCGCCGCCACCGGTATTTTCGGCTCCCTGGTTCTCGGCCTGGGCCGCGCACTGGGTGAAACCATGGCGCTGGCCATGTTGGTGGGCAACGCTAACAACATTTCGCTTTCCCTGTTTGCACCGGCCAACACGCTGGCCGCCTTGTTGGCGCTGAACTTCCCGGAAGCCGGGCCCAACGAGATTGAGGTGTTGATGT
Organism: Pseudomonas sp. PAMC 25886; assembly: GCF_000242655.1. Classification (NCBI taxonomy): domain Bacteria; kingdom Pseudomonadati; phylum Pseudomonadota; class Gammaproteobacteria; order Pseudomonadales; family Pseudomonadaceae; genus Pseudomonas; species Pseudomonas sp. PAMC 25886. The sequence goes on along the minus strand of NZ_AHHC01000050.1, from coordinate 87,199 downwards.
ATGCCGCCCTGGTGCTGATGTTCATCACGCTGCTGGTGAACGTCATCGGTTCGATGATCATGCTCTACGCCCAGCGGGGTACCAAACAATGACTGACCTTACGTCCCCCCTCAGCGCGGTGCCCAGCCTGCAGCGCAAGTTTGAAGGTCGTGCCCTGCGCAGCCTGGTGCTGACCACGCTGGTGTGGCTTGGCGCACTGGTGGCCAGCGTGCCACTGATTTCCGTGCTCTACATGCTGATCACCCGTGGCGGCGCACGCCTGAGCCTGGAGGTGTTCACCGAACTGCCACCGACGGGCTTCGAGACGGGTGGCGGTTTCGGCAACGCCATGGCCGGCACCTTTGTGATGGTCGGTATCGGTGCCGCCATTGCGGTTCCGGTCGGCATCATGGCCGCCATCTTCCTGGCTGAGCTGGGGCCGGACAGCAAATTGGCGAACGCCTCGCGCTTTGCCGCCAAAATGCTCACCGGCCTGCCTTCCATCCTGGCCGGGGTGTTTGCCTACGCCCTGGTGGTGATGACCACCGGCACCTACTCGGCGCCAGCAGGTGGCGTGGCCCTGGCGGTACTGATGCTGCCCATCGTGGTGCTGACGGCTGAAGAGTCGATGCGCATGGTGCCCAAGATCATGAAGGACGCCGCCTACGGCATGGGTTGCACCCGCTCGCAGGTCATCTGGAAAATCATCCTGCCCACCGGCATGCCGGCGATCCTCACGGGCGTCATGCTCGCCGTGGCACGTGCTGCCGGTGAAACCGCGCCATTGCTGTTTACCGCGCTGTTCAGCAACTACTGGATCTTCCACGACGGCAGCCTGGAGGTCATGAACCCGACGGCATCCCTTGCCGTGCTGATCTACAACTTCTCCGGCATGCCTTTCGACAACCAGCTCGAGCTCGCATGGGCGGCCTCGCTGGTATTGGTGATGATCGTGTTGGTCGTGAATATCGTGAGCCGGATTTTCGGCAAGCCCAAGTATTGAGAACGGGAGCACCTGAATTTTGAACGTATCAACTGCGCAAATAGCCGCTCCGTTTGTCACCCAGGAACCTGTGGTCATGGACTGCAAGCTGGACCGGATTTTCTACGGCAACTTCATGGCGGTGCGTGACAGCCATGTGCCGATCGAGAAAAACAAGATCACCGGTTTCATCGGGCCTTCCGGCTGCGGCAAGAGTACGGTGCTGCGCAGCCTCAACCGCATGAACGACCTGGTGAAGGGCTTTCGCTTCGAGGGCCACGTGCATTTCCTCGGGCAGGACGTGTATGGCAAGGGTGTAGACCCGGTGGTCGTCCGCCGCTACATCGGCATGGTGTTCCAGCAGCCAAACCCGTTTTCGATGAGCATCTTCGACAACGTCGCCTTCGGCCTGCGCCTCAACCGCTACAAGGGCGACCTGGGCGACCGCGTCAAGCACGCCTTGCAAGGCGCTGCGCTGTGGGACGAGGTCAAGGACAAGCTCAAGGTCAGCGGCCTGTCGCTCTCCGGTGGCCAGCAGCAGCGGCTGTGTATTGCCCGCGCCATTGCCACCGAGCCGGAAGTGTTGTTGCTGGATGAGCCCTGTTCCGCACTCGACCCGATCGCGACCCGCCGGGTCGAAGAGCTGATGATCGAGTTGAAGAAGGACTACACGATCGCCCTGGTGACCCACAACATGCAGCAGGCCATTCGTGTGGCTGACACCACCGCGTTTTTCTCGGTGGACATCTCCCAGGGCACACGCACCGGGTACCTGGTTGAAATGGGCCCGACCACCCAGATCTTCGGCAGCCCGCGTGAACAAATGACCGAGGATTACATCAGCGGCAAGTTCAGCTGACCGGCCCCTTTACCGTTTCCCAGGATTGCCAATGTCTGCTCCACGTCGCCTTGATTTAGCTGCGATTGAACGCGCACTGCGTGAGGTACAGCGCCGCTTTGCCGAGCTCAGCCGGCACTTTACCGAGCCGCGCGACCCCTTTACCGACGAAGTGCTGCTCAACGTGCTTGAGGGCTATGCGCTGATTGACGATTATGTCGCACGGGGTGTCGACCTGTTTGACCTTCAGCACCTGGACCTGATGCTGGAAATCAATGCCACCGTGCTCTGCGGCACGGATCCGGCACGTCGCCAGGAGTACAGTCATCACCTGGAGGCGACCGAGCAGCACTTTTTCAACAACGTTGAAGGCGGCATCAAGGACTTGTACAACTGGTACTGCGCGTATCGCAGTGAATCCGTCTGGAAGCGCGCAGCCGGTGTCTATGTACGAATCCTCAGCAAGCCGCAATTGTTCATCGAAGGCAACAACCGCAGCGGGTCGCTGATCGTCAGCTATTTGCTCATGCGCGCAGGTTTGCCGCCGTTCGTGTTGACGCTTGAAAATGCCGAGGGCTACTTCAATCCCTCCTCGGTGATACGCAACTCTGCCAAACATGGAGTCAAGGCGTTGTATGAATTGCCCAAGATCAAGAAAAAATACGCCGCCTTCCTGGAGGAACAGGCTCCTGATCCCGAGGTGTTTTTCTTAAGCGACGCACCGCAGACCCTCTACCAGGGAGGCCATTAATGAGCGGGTATCCAACGCTTGCCAGCAAATGCCGGACCTCCGGCAAGAGCGTCTTGCAAGCCGTCCGGCAGGTCATGCCCATGCGCGTGCTCAAGCGCCCGCGCATCCGTATCTCGTTTGATATCGATGAGACGCTGGCCTGCCAACTCCATCATTCTGCCGTCGAGCCAAGCTGGCTGCCGGACTGTGTTCACCGCTGGCTGGGTGAGCCGTTGCGTATTGGCACACGTTCCCTGACCCGCGAGCTGCGCCGCCAGGGCTGCAGTATCTGGGTCTACACATCGTCCGGTCGAGAGCCGTCCTACATCAGGCGCTGGTTGATGCTCTACGGCATTCGCGTCGACGGGGTGGTTAACAGTGTGCTGCATAACCGCGCCCTGACTGTGCGCGGGCTGTCGAACACGCCCTCGAAATTCCCGCCGGCCTTTGATATCGACTTGCATGTCGATGATTCCGAGGGTGTGCAGCTTGAAGGTCATGATCACGGCTTTCGGGTGGTGGTCGTGAATCCGGAGGATGAGCACTGGGCGCAGAGGGTTCTGGATGCGGTCGCTGTGGTTCAGGCCCAACTGGCTGGTCAGCAACGGCTCAGACGTCCCCTCGCCGTACCACCGCGAGCAGAAGCCCTTTCTCCGGCTGCCTGAAGACACATACCTTTTCGGCAGCAGGATTCGGGGGGCGGTTGACCCTGACTGAGGGTGGGCCCGGCCTGGTGCCGGGCGTGCGCAGCTTGATTGCGTTGCGGCTGTTAATCGCCACTTCCCATGTTATTGCCGGCGACGATCTCCGTCTGAACGACCGGGTTCGGCTTCGCCTCAGGCCTGGATTCTACAAAAGTTGCCTTTACCCTTTTAGAGACGAGCATGTAAGGAATCCATATGGCGGCGGACACTAATCCCCGCATAAATTCTTTTACGGTGTTGACGTCGAATGTGGGTTGACCAGGCATGATAAGTGAGACAAACCAGGCGTCCAAAGGGATGAAAATAACGGCGGCGGTGAGTGTGGCTATATAAATTTTTGGGAATAAGTAGTGCTTTGAGAAAAACAGATAGGCCAGATACAGATACGTCAAGGTCAGCAGGGAGTTGAAGACCGCTTCAAAAATCAACAGCGCGCCCCAGAACGGATTGTAAAACGTTGTTCCAGGGGTTGTGACACTGTCAAATGTGCCGTTTGTGAAAATGGAGTAGTACAACGGGATGAAGAGATAGGCCAGGCGGAAAACGCTAAAGATCAAGCCGATTCCAACTAATATCAGCCAGCCACTCAATCCTTTTAAATCTGTATTGTTTTGCATGTTCATTCCGTAAACAGTTGAGTTACTGACGAGGGGTAGATCACCCGCGGCGCACGACTCTTCGCGCGGAAGATGACGTTCGTTTAGCTTCCAGCAAATGGAGTGGGTGATAAGTCGGCATACTATATCGGATTGACCCGGCATGCCCATCGAGCAATACCTGCCTCCCGCACCAGCCCGGTATCTGCACGCAAATGCCCGGTCCTTATCACCTCTGCACACGCCGCTCGTTGATCCAGGCGAATCAAAGAATTGCGGTCATTCCCGGCTGAGCGGAGACATGGCCGGCGACTTTCCGGATAATCACCGCCGCCCCGGGCATTACCGCGGTTAACGCGTTAAAGTATTGCGCTAAAGCGCCGATGAACCAGGATCTATACCGCAATTGGATATTTGAGATGATCACTAACGTCAGCAGTCTCGCTTCAGTACCCACCAGCCCAACCCCAGCCGGCGTTAGCGACAGCTCCAAGACGGATGACCCTGGCGCCTTGAGCGTAAGCCCGGGCGCAGAGGCCAAGAGTGCGCCGGCTGCAGGTGGCGGCCAGGCGGCATCGACGTCGCAGGAGTCCGACACCGTCAAGGAACTGAAAAAGCAGATTGCGGAGCTGCAAAAGCAGCTTCAAGAGCAGCAGCAAAACATGCAGAAGGCTCAGGCCAGCAATCAAAGCGCCGACGCCAAAGCTGCAGCCGTGGCAGCCGCCCAGACGCAGATTGCCGCCACGGCAGCAGCGTTGCAGTCGGCGTCTTCGGCGTTGTTGCAAGCGGTCACTTCCGAGGGTGGAAGCAGTACCGGTTCAATCGTCAGTACCACCGCCTGAGACGCAGCATAGCGTCGGCTGATTAGCCTCACTTAGTACACCAGAACGTCAACGGAACTGCGTTTATGAAATACAGCTGGATCGCACTTGTCTTACTGCTTTGTGCCTGCACAAGCGGGCCCAACCACCAGGAACAAAGGGCAGAGCAGCGCTTATGGGAATATCAGTTGCTCACCCACCTCAACCGGTTCAAGTCCTACCCTGAAGAAGCTCGCCTGCAAGGGCTGACCGGTCTGGTCAGAGTGGCCTTTGTCGTCGACGCCAAAGGCAACCTGATACGCCACAAAATCGTCAGCCATACCGGCTCGGAGGTGTTCGTGGGGGCAGTGGAGGCATTTATTCCGGCGGCATCGCCAGTGCCTGCGCCTCCACCCTCAATGCTGCTCAAAGGCGAAATTGAAGTGGTGGCCCCGTTTGTATTCTGCCTGGAGCAGACATGCAGCGGTATGCCGCCACGCAGCTCCAGCAATAACGTCATCGCTCGCTAGGGGCAAATCCCGGGCAAAGAAAAGCCCGCGATGGGGAGCGCGGGCTTAAAGGTTTTCACCAGGAGCTGAGGTGACCATAGGCGCCCGACTGTGAAAGAGTTGTGAAAGGGCGCCAGCGTTGCACTGAATTCAGTAAGCGCCCGCAGCCGCCTTTGCGCCGCTGACGATGGCGATCCCGGAACTGCTGCCCAAGCGGGTGGCGCCGGCTTCGATCATCGCCTGGGCCGTCGCCAGGTCGCGCACGCCGCCTGAAGCCTTCACGCCGATCTGCCCACCCACCACGCCGCGCATCAGGCGCACATCCGCCAACGTCGCTCCGCCATGGCCAAAGCCGGTGGAGGTCTTGACGAATGCCACGTTCAGCTCGCGGCAGACGGTGCAGGCTTCGGTCTTCTGTTGGTCATCAAGCAACCCGGTTTCGAGGATGACTTTCAGCGGCACCGCGCCGCAGGCCGCCAGTACCTGGGCAATATCGTCGCGAACCTGATCCAGCAGGCCGTCCTTCAGCCAGCCGATGTTCAGCACCATGTCGATCTCGCCGGCACCGGCCTCGATCGCAAGCTTTGCTTCATACGCCTTGGCTGCACTCAAGCCTGCACCCAGCGGGAAACCCACCACCGCACACACCAGCGGGGCAGCGTCGCGCAGGCATTCAGCGGCCAGCGGCACGTTCGCACTGTTGACGCACACGGACTTGAAGCCATGCTCGCGAGCCTCGTTGCACAGTTGGCGAATGCTCGCCTGGGAGGCATCGGCGGCCAGCAGGGTGTGGTCGATATAGGCCGCGAGCGGCAACGGATCAGTCGGCATGGCAAGTGTCCTGTCAGGATGAGGTGCTGGGAAAAGCCGGTTTGTGTTAAGTTGGATGCATTAAATGTGAAATAAATAACATTGTAAATGGAATTTGTGACTGCCCTGATCAAGGGCGCGCATTCAACGAGGGCTGGAACGCAGTGGATTCAAAGAAAAGCGAAAGATTTCGGGCCATGCACAAGGCCTTGCAGGGCGAGTCGGCGGTTCACCTGCGGGACATGGCCGCATTGCTGGGTGTATCGGAGATGACCCTGCGCCGCGACCTGGCAGACAGCCCGCAGGGCCTGCGTTTGCTGGGCGGTCACGTCACCCGTAGCGGGCCGCCGGAGCCCGACTACCAGGTGGCCGAACAGGATCAGCGCCACGTCGCCGAGAAGCGTCAGATCGGCGCACTGGCCGCCAGCCTGGTAAGGCCCGGCGACACGGTGTTTATCGATTGCGGCACCACCACGCCGTTCATAATCGAGGCGTTGCCGGATGACCTGGAGTTCACCGCGCTGTGCAATTCCCTCAACGTATTGCTCAAGCTCCAGCAAAAGCCCCACTGCACCATCATCCTCTGCGGCGGCACCTTTCACCGGCGCAACATGGTCTTCGAAAGCCATGCCGAGGCGGGCATCCTGGACGGCATTCGCGTGGCCTGGGCCTTTATTTCCGCAGCGGGCGTGAGCGCGGCCCACGGCGTGACCTGCTACAACCTCAATGAAGTGGAGGTCAAGCGCCGGGTCATGGCACGGGCACAAACCTGCGTGCTGGTGGCCGACCACAGCAAGTTCGACGAGGTACGCGCCGCGCACTTTGCCGAGCTGTCGGACTTCCAGCGGGTAATCAGTGACCCCGGCCTTCAGGCGGCACAGCAGCAGGTGATCAAGGACAGCGGGGCGATCCTGCTGATCTGATTCAAATGGCATTGTGATTTTTATTTCATTTGTTTGGAATTTAACAAATTAGCCTTGACACCCTCGGGAGCAAGGCATAGTTTTTCAAATGTGATCGCGGTTCACATTTGTGAGCATGGCCTCGCTGAAGGCCATGCCCGACTCCTGACAACAATAAAAAATAGGAATCACCATGCTCCAGATAGCCCGTAAACCTGTTCATGTGCTGGCCCTTGCACTGGCTGTCGCGGCCTCGGCGCTGGCGCTGAATGCCCAGGCCAAGGATCTGAAGATCGGTTTCAGCCAGGTCACCCTGCAATCTCCCTTCTATGTACAGCTGCGCGATGGCGCCAAGGCCGCCGCGGCCAAGGGCGGCGACGAGCTGATCTTCCTCGATGCCAACGGCGATATCAGCAAGCAGAACAACGACATCCAGGACCTGCTGACCCGCAAGGTCGACATCCTCATCATCAACGCCGTGAACCCCGACGCCGTGGGCGCCGCCCTCGACGCTGCCAAGCGCGCCAAGGTGCCGGTGATTGCCGTCGACCGCGCAATCAATGCCCCGGTGGCTACCACCATCGGCCGCAACAATGCCGAGATGGGCGAGCTGTCCGGCAAAGCCTTGCTCGCCGCCCTCAAGCAGCGCGGCGTGACCAAGGGCAAGATCATCGAGATCCAGGGCGATGCCGGCGGCACGGTGATGAAAGAACGCCGCAAGGGCTTCCACACCGCCCTGGCCGGCACCGACTTCAAGATCATCGACGGCCCTTACAGCGAGTACATGCGCGCCAACGCCGTCACGGCGATGCAGGATTTGCTGCAAGCGCACCCCGACCTCAAGGCCGTGATCGCGCATAACGACGACATGGCCATGGGCGCGCTGCAAGTGCTCACCGAAAGCGGCAAGAAAGACGTGCTGGTGGCCGGGATCGACGGCTTGTCCGAAGCCTTGAATGCCATCCAGAGCGGCGATCAATACGTGGCCACCGCCCTCAACGACCCGCGCTACCTGGGCGAGGTCGCCATTGAAGCCGCGCGGGCCCTGGCCGCCGGCAAATCGGTGCCGAACTTTGTCGACGCCGGCACCCAGGTGGTGACCAAGGCCAACGTGGCCGAGGTCAAGCATGACTCTACCTTCGGCGAATACCGCCCCGGCGCGCTCTGACGGATCTGCGCCGCCACCTTATGGATTTTTGCGGGCACCTCTTGCGAGAGGTGCCTGTTCGAACGCACTCGTCACTCAACAGAGGAATTCACTGTGAAAGCTGCCGTCATGTACCAACCGGGCGATATCCGGGTCGAAGAGGTTCCAAAACCGGCGGTCAAGGCCGGCCATGCGCTGGTCCGGGTCGCAGCCTGCGGCGTGTGCGGCTCGGATATCCCGCGCATGCTGAGCAAGGGCGCCCACGTGATGCCGCTGATTTGCGGCCATGAATTCGCAGGCTTCATCGAAGAGATCGGCAGCGGCGTCGAAGGCTACGTCATCGGCGAGCTGGTGACCGTGCCGCCGATGATCCCGGACGTCAGCAGCGACCAATATGCCCGTGGCTTTCCGTCCCGTTCGGAGCGCTACGATTACTTCGGCAGCCGCCGCGACGGCGCGTATGCCGAGTACGTCAACGTGCCGCTGAGCAACCTGATCAAGGTGCCCCAAGGCATGGACCCGATTGCCGCGTCCCTGGTAGACCCGGCGGCGATTGCCCTGCATGCGATCTGGAAAGCCGACTTCAAGGCCGGGCAGAGCGGGGCGGTGGTGGGCTGCGGGCCGATCGGCCTGTTTGCGATTCAATGGCTGCGGATCATGGGCGCCAAGGACATCGTCGCCATCGACATCGCCGAAGAAAAACTCGCCATGGCCCGCCAGGCCGGCGCCACCCACACCCTGCTCAGCGGCGCGGCGGATGCCGAGCTGCCGCGTTGCCAACTGGTGATTGAAGCCGCAGGCCACCCCAGCTCCATCAACCAGGCCGTGCAACTGACCAAGGCCGGCGGGCACGTGGTGTTTATCGGCATTCCCACCAGCGACGTGGCCCTGAGCACCGCGACGTTCTCGCATTTCCTGCGCCAGGAAATCTCCCTGCACGGCGCCTGGAACTCGTTCTCGGCACCGTTCCCGGGTGACGAGTGGACGGCTTCCATCGACAAACTGGCTTCCGGTGAATTGCAGTGGCAGTTCATGATTACCCACGACTTGCCGCTGGATGAGTTGCCGGCGATGTTCAAGCGGTATGCCGATCGCAGTGAAGTGGCGGCCAAGGTGATTTTCCGTCCCTGAGCCATGCCGTTTGCTGTGTGTCGCCAAGCCCGACAGCGCGGAGCGTTGCCGGGCTTAAAACAAAAAGCGTCGTCGTAAAAAGACGCAGGAGGACTACCGATGACCTTGTTGTTGGGACTGGATTTCGGAACAGGTGGGGTGCGGGCCGGTTTGTATGACCTGTACAGCCACAAACTGGTGCACGTCGCCGAGGCGCCGTATGCCACGCAATACCCGCAGTTGGGCTGGGCCGAACAGGCGCCGGCGGATTGGTGGTCGGCATTGGGCAAAGCCTGCCGGCAGTTGATGGCCCAGGCCGGGCACCCGCAGGTGGCGGCAGTGTGCGTCGCCACCACAGCCTCCACCGTGGTGGTCGCCCAGGCGGACGGCCAACCCCTGGCCCCGGCACTGTTATGGATGGATTGCCGCGCCGCAGCCGAGTCGGCGCGCACCGCCCATGTCAGCCACCCGATGATGAACCAGGGCGGTGACGCCGTGGAGTGGCTGGTGCCCAAGGCCATGTGGCTGGCCGAGCACGAGCCCCAGGTGTACCAGCGCGCCGAGCGCATCTGCGAGGCGGTGGACTGGATCAACTTCCAGCTGACCGGGCGCTGGGTCGCCTCCCAATTGAATGCCAGCTGCAAGTGGAACTACGACACGCTTCAGCAGCGTTTTCCGGTGGAACTGTACGCCGAACTGGGCGTGCCGGAACTGGCGCAAAAACTCCCTCAGGAAGTGATCAAGGTTGGCGGCCGCATTGGCCCGTTGAGCGCCGATGCCGCCAACCATCTGGGTCTGGGCCGCGACACCCTGGTGGCCCAGGGTGGCATCGATGCCCACATGGCAATGCTCAGTGCCGGCACCACCGGCGCCGGCGAGCTGTTATTCATCGGCGGTACGTCGGTGGTGCAACTGATGCACACCCCGCAGCGCATTGACGTGCCGGGCATCTGGGGACCGTACCCCGGTGCTTTGCTCGACGGTCAATGGTTGATGGAAGGCGGGCAAGTCTCCGCCGGTTCGATCCTCAACTGGCTGGCGCAAAAGATGTTCGGCCTCGACGATGCCGGGCACCAACGCCTGATCCGCCAGGCGGCGCAGCTGCAGCCTGGCTCCACCGGTTTGCTGGTGCTCGATTACTGGATGGGCAACCGCACGCCGTACCGTTCGCCGGACATGCGCGGGGCGATCATGGGCCTCTCGCTGAACCATGACCGGCATGACCTGTACCGCGCCTCGGTGGAAGCGATTGCCCTGGGCTCGGCGAACATCTTTCATACCTGGCGCTCCGAAGGCATCGAGATCACCCGTGTGGTCGCGGCAGGCGGCTTCCAGAAAAACCCGTTGTGGTTGCAGGCCACGGTAGACGCCACCGGTGTGCCGTTCGAAATGGTGCCCCACGACAACCTCACCCTGATCGGCACCGCAGCAGCGGCGGCTTGCGCCTTGGGCGAGTTCGGCAACTTGCAGGAGGCCGCCACCGACTTCACCACCATCGGCCGGCTGATCGAGCCCGACCCTTACGCCCACGAGCAATACATCGAGCTGCTGGGCCGCTACCGCGCCGCCACCGACAGCGTCGCGCCCATCAGTTGCAAGCCGCCGGCGAACCGCACGCTCGGCGTAAGGCCGGCAGCATGAGCGCCCATCCTGAAGAATCATTTGCCACGCGGTTGTCGGCGGATTCCCAGCGCGACGACCTGATGGTCCAGGTGGCCAAGCTGTATTACGACCTGGAGAAGACCCAAAGCGATATTTCCCGGGAAACCGGCCTGACCCGCTGGCAGGTCAGCCGCCTGCTGCGCGAGGCGCGGGATTGCGGGGTGGTGCGCATCGATATCGTCGCCCGCTCGGCCCGCCTGCCGCAGCTGGAAGTGGCGTTGCAACGGCGCTTCGGCTTGCGTGAAGCGCTGGTGCTGGATGTAGAGGACGCCGACACCGCGCTGAACGTGGTGACCCAGGCCGCCGCCCGTTACCTGTGCAATTTGCAGCCGATGCCGGCACTGATCGGCGTGTCGTGGGGCCGCACCCTGACCAAAATGGCCCAGTGGCTGGTGCCGCGCTGGAACGAGGGCGTCAATGTGGTGCTGCTGAACGGCGCGATCAATACGCGCTCGATGGGGGAGCCCAGCCATAACGTTGCCGAGCGCTTCGCCCAGGCGGCTCGTGGCCAGGCCACGTTGCTGCCGGTGCCGGCGATCCTGGGGCATGCCCACACCCGCGAAGCGCTGGAGCAAGACCCGGTGATCGCCCAGGTCTTGCGCCTCGGCCAACAGGCGCCGGTGGCGTGTTTCAGCCTGGGGGAGTTGTCTGATCATTCGGTGCTGATGGAGTCGGGTTACATCGACCGCCCGCTGCTCGAAGCGCTGGAGCGCCTGGGCGCCGTCGGCGACATCATGGGCCGTTTTATCGGCATGGATGGCGAGCCGGTGATGCCCGAACTCGACGCCCGCACCCTGGGCCTGCCGTTGGCCGCGTTGCGCGACAAGGCCTGGTCCATTGCCGTGTGCGTCGGCGCGCAGAAGCACCGCATCGTCCACGCCAGCGTCAAGGCCGGCTACGTCAATGTGCTGGCCACCGACGCGGCGACCGCCCGTTATTTGCTGGAGCAGGATCATGAGTGAGTTGGCCCTGGATATCCGTCATGTCAGCAAGCGTTTTCCGCCCAATGTGGTGGCGCTGACTGACGCGTCCCTCGACGTTCGGCCGGGGGAGGTGCATTGCCTGCTGGGTGCCAATGGCGCGGGCAAAAGTACCTTGTTGAAAATCGTCGCCGGCGCTCATCGCCCGGATGGCGGCGAGATGTCGGTGGCCGGGCAGCGTGTGGAGTTGAAGAACCCGCAACAGGCGCGCCAGGCCGGGATCGCGATGATTTATCAGGAACTCGACCTGATCCCGCAGATGACCGTCGAAGAAAACCTGATGCTCGGCTACGCGCCCCAACGCTTCGGGATTATTTCCCGGGGCAAGCGCAGTGCCTTGGCCAAGGCCGCGCTGTTGCGGGTTGGGGCGAATTTTTCGAGTACCGACCGGGTGGGCAGCCTGTCGATTGCCAATCAGCAATTGGCGGCCATTGCCCGGGCACTGACTTGTGAGGCGCGACTGGTGGTGATGGACGAGCCTTCGGCGGCGCTGAATGAGACCGAACTCAAGCGGGTGTTCCAGGTGATCCGCGAGATCACGGCGGCCGGGGTGGCGGTGCTGTATGTCAGCCACCGCCTGAATGAAATCCGCGAGATCGGCGACCGGGTCACGGTGCTGCGCGCCGGGCGAACCCTGCAAACCCATGAGCTGGCGCAGATCGATGACCAGGCGCTGATTGCTGCCGTGGTCGGCGAACACCGCGACCTGCTGGAGCGCAGCCCGCGCCAGGCGCCCCGGGAAAACCTCGCGCTGAACATTCGCCGCTTGCGGGGCGAGCAGGGCCTGGACGTGCAAGGACTGGAAGTGCGCCAGGGCGAAATCGTCGGGCTTGCCGGGCTGAACGGAGCGGGGCGCAGCACCTTGCTCAAGGCCTTGTTTGGCGTGGGCCGCAACGACAGCGATGTCGAGCTGTTCGGCCAACCCTATCACCCGCAAACCTCACGCCAGGCCATCCGCCAGGGTGTCGGGCTGGTACCGGAAAACCGCAAGACCGAAGGCCTGCTGCTGGACGCGCCGATCTACCGCAACGCGTGCCTGGTGCACACCCGACACCTGAACTGGTTTTCCCATCGCCAGGCCAAGGACCGCGCCGGCCCGGTGCTGCAACGCTTACAGACCAAGCTCGACAACCTCGAGCAGCCGGTGCGCCAGCTCTCCGGCGGCAATCAACAGAAAGTGGTCATGGCCAAGTGGGTGATCGACGGCGCGCGCCTGTTGCTGCTGGACGAGCCCAGCCGCGGCCTGGATGTCGGCGCCAAGGCCGACCTCTACGCCCTGGCCCGCAGCCTGGCGCAGGAAGGGGCGGCGGTGCTGGTGGCCAGCAGCGAGCTGGATGAGTTGTACGTCAATTGCGACCGTATCTGGGTGATGCACGAGGGGCGCAATGCGCTGTGTTTCGACCCCTTGAGTGCCAGCCGCGACCAGATCGACCAGGCCATCCTTATCGGTAAAACGAGTGTAGAACCATGACTATTGCGAGCAATCCAAGCCCGGTTTTCGATAAGCCTGTCGCCCTCGCCAGCCGCCGTCGCAGTGCGGTGCTGGAATGGGTGATGCGCTACAACTTCGTGTTCATTTTCCTGTTTGCCGTGGTGGTGGCGACGCTCCTGTCGGATGACTTCCTGACCTTCGGCAACATCGCCAACCTGTTCCAGCAGGGGGCGATTGTCGGGATCATCGCCATCGGCATGACCTTCGTCATCCTCACGGCCAATATCGATCTTTCAGTGGGCAGCCTGTGTGCCTTCGGCGGGATTCTGGTGGCCGTGCTCCTGCAACAGCAGGTCAGCGGTTGGCTGGCGGTGCCGGCCACGTTGCTGGTGGGCCTGGCCATCGGCACCTTGATGGGCAGCCTGACGGTGTTTGGCAAAGTGCCGAGTTTTATCATCACCCTCGCCGGGTTGGTCTCGCTGCGCGGGGCTACGTTCCTGGCGTCCGATGGAGCGCCGATTGGCGGGTTGCCGTCCAGCTTTACGGCGTTCGGCTCGGCGATGATCGACATCTTGCCCAGCGCGGGTATCGCGTTCCCGGTGCTGGGGCTGATCTTTATCCTGATCACCGTCATCGCCTGGCTGGTGCTGCGCTACACGGTGTTTGGCGAGTATGTGCTCGCCACCGGCGGCAACCTGGAGGCTGCGCGGCTGTCCGGGGTGCCGGTGCGTGCGGTGACGATTGCGGTGTTCGCCATCTGCGGCGGCCTGGCGGCGTTTGCCGGCTTGTTGATGACCTCACGCCTGCACGTCGGCCAACCGACCGCTGCCCAAGGCCTGGAACTGGATGCGATTGCCGCCGTGGTGCTGGGCGGCACCAGCCTGTTCGGCGGGCGCGGCAGTGTGGTGGGCACGGCGGTGGCGGTGATGCTGCTGCAGGTGCTGCGCAATATCTTCAACCTGCTGGGGCTGGGCTCGTTCTATCAGATGGCGATCACCGGGGTGATCATCGTGCTGGCGATCTTGCTCAACCGCTTGATCGACCATTACGCCGGCCGTACTTGAGGGCACCTTGATGAATGCACCGCGACCCGCGCCGATCAAGGCTGTGATCTTCGACATGGACGGCCTGCTGCTCGACACCGAAGGCATCTACACCGAAGTCACCCAGATGATTGCCGACCGCTACGGCCTCACGTTTGACTGGAGCATGAAGCAGAACACCATCGGCCTGGGGGCCTATGAGCTTGCCAGCTATATCGTGCAAGCCGTGGGCTTGCCGATGAGCCCCGAGGTGTTCCTGCAGGAACGCACACCGTTGATGAATGCGCGCTTTCCACAAGCGGCGGCGATGGCCGGGGCCCAGGCGCTGGTGCGGCATTTGTCGGCCCACGGTGTGCCGATTGCGGTGGGCACCAGCTCATCGCGGCATTATTTCGAGCTGAAAACCACCTTGCACCGTGAGTGGTTCGCCTTGTTCGACGCCATCGTCACGGCGGATGACCCACAGGTGGGTGCCGCCAAGCCGGCGCCGGACATCTTCCTGGTGGCCGCCGAGCGGCTGGGCGTGGCGCCGGCTGACTGCCTGGTGTTCGAGGATTCGCCATTCGGCATCACGGCGGCCAAGGCGGCGGGGATGTACGCCGTGGCCATCCCGGACCCGGCGATGCCGCAGGAGAAGTTCCTGCATGCCGATGGTCGACTGCTGAGCCTGGAGGCGTTTGACTTGCGGGCTTGGGGTTTGCCGTTACCCGATGCAGGATGAACCTTTTACCGGGCCAAGCGGTGGGACATGACCACCATTGGGATCGCTGTGATGTCGGTGCTGAAAGGGATTTCTGCCAGGCGTTCAAACCCGTAGCGTTGATAAAAGCGTTGGGCGCTTTCGTTGGTCTTGAGTACTTCGAGCCATAACAGCGGTTGCAGGTGGGTGCGTGCGAGCTGGTGTACGTGGTCCAGCAACTGCTGGCCGTAACCATTACCGGCCGCGGACTTCAGGAAATAGATCTTTTGCAGTTCGGCGCCTGCGTTATCGCTGCCCGGAACCTCCCGGTCCCAGTTGACCTTGGCGAACCCGACGGCACGTGCCTGTTCATCCTGGGCGAGTAACCAACAATGTGCCGAGGGACGCTCAAGGGTGTCTTGCAGCGATTCGGGGGAGAAGTCCTTGTCCAGGAAGCCCTGCATGCCCGCCGGGCTCCAGATGGCCGAGAAATGCTCGGTGTAGGTCTGGATGCCAATGTCACGCAGCACTGCAACATCGCTGACCGTCGCCTGTTTGATAGTGATCATCTTCCCTGCTCCATGAAGTGCACGCCTGTGCGACGCCCGGTAGGTTACACCGCTTTACCCGGGTGTATGGTAGACCGGGCAAACACCTGGATTATCTCTGGAGAGAGAGGTGACTATGAGCACTCCCATGCTGAACAAGCTGCATCTCAACGGCTACGACATCGTGCAGGTCAACAGTGGCCCGTGGCGGGTCTGTACCAAGGCTGATCGGCTGGCGTCCTTCGGTTCCCGTGAGCAGGCACTGGCGTATGCTGCTGCACTGCCGGGTTACAAGGCGCGGTCGAGGCCCGTTGCCAATGATGCGTGAACCCTCAACAGCCTCGGTCAGTCCGGGGCTTTTTATTGGGGCCTGATTGGGCAACACATAACCTGTAGCGAGGAGCTGGTTGTGGCGAGGGTGCTTGCTCCCGCTGGACCGGGCTGGCGCTCCAGTGCGAAGCGCTCCCCGGATTTTGGGGCCGCTACGCAGCCCAGCGGGAGCAAGCTCCCTCGCCACGGTGTGGCCTGTACAGCCTAGACGAATGGCTGGCCGCTGAAGCCGCGTGGCAGGCGCTGACGGCCTGGCAGATCGGTCAGGCGTTGGGTCCAGGCGCTGCGCCAGTCACCGGCGGCATGGGCGACTTTGGATCGGCGTGCGGCACGCCGGGCGGCGTTGCGTTGGGTGCGGCGGGCTTCCTTGTAGGCTTCGGTATTACGGCAGGTACGGCATTTGACCCGCTTCAGCTCGGTGCAGGAAGGGAGGTTGTTGCCGTGATGACCGCAGGCAAGATGCCCGGCGACCTTGAAGTGAATGACCATGTAAGCGTCTCCTTCTTGGGGGATGCGTCGCACCGGTAATCTGCTGATGCGCGCGGGCAGGGCGGGCAGCCGTTGGCTGATTTCACCGCTCTGTCTTTTTTATGACAGTTCGCTGCCCCAGGCGTTCGTTTGAGGGTATTGCGCCCACGTCGGCACCCATAGAGCCTGCTGCTGTTCGTGACGCACCCGCTCGTTTATTCTCCGGGCACACACACAATGTGACTGGAGTGGAAGATGAGTAATCAAGAGTCCCAGGAAGGCGGCTGCCGTTGTGATCGGGTGCGGTTTACCGTGACCGAAAAACCGTTGATCACCATGGCGTGCCACTGCACCGGCTGCCAGAAGATGTCGTCCAGCGCGTTCTCCCTGAGCGCGCTGATCCCCAGCAGCGGATTTACCATCACCCAGGGCAACCCGGTGATCGGCGGGCTGCACGGCGTAGACCGCCATTACTGCTGCCCGCACTGCATGAGCTGGATGTTTTCCCGCCCCAACGGTGTCGAGGACTTGATCAACCTGCGGCCCACCATGTTTGATGATGTCAGCGACTATGTGCCGTTCATTGAAACCTGGACCAGTGAAAAGCTGCCGTGGGCGACGACCCCTGCGCAGCACAGCTTTGCGCAGTTGCCGGAGCGAGAGAATTTCCCGGCATTGATACAGGCCTACGCCGAGTTCAACGCCAGTTGAACTAGTCGATCAGCGCCAGCAGGTCGGTGTCGCCCACGTCGCGCCCGGCCTGCGTCAGCAGCGTTGTCACCTGGCCCCGGTGGTGGGTCTGGTGATTGAAGAAATGCACCAGCAGTGCATGAAAATTCTTGTTCATGGCCGTGCCTGCCATGTTGCGGTACTGCAGCAGCTGCTCCAGGTCCGGCTCAGTGATCGATTGCGCCCATTCGATGATGAGTCGGTCGAGCCAGGCTCGGTGGGCCGACAGTTCTCGGATGTCGGCGAACGCCAGTTGGTCCAGGCGTGGCGGCACTTCCAGCGTGCTTAACGGCGCCAGCGCGGTAAATTGCGCCGGATGCTCGGCGAAACGCTTGAGCCAGACGCGATCACCCAGGGCGAGGTGGTTCAGCGTGCCCAGGATCGAGCTGAAGAACGCGCCACGGTCGGCCATTAACGCCTCGTCGCTCAGGCCGCCGGCAGCCTCGTACACCTTGCGGTTCATCCACTGGTTGTAGCTCGCCATCAAGACAATCTGCTCGGTACGGGTCACGTGGTGCGTCCTCCATGGGGGGTTGGCAGCATGATAGTGCGTGCCTGCCGGGCGGTCATGGTGTTCTGGCGCAGCCGGTCTATTGTTGTTGATCTGGAACTCTGCGCCCTGGGAGGGTGACACCATGAATACTGGCGATCTACTGGAACAATTGCTGCGCGCAGGCCAGGCCTCGACGCGTCAGCAGGGCGACGCTGCTCCGGCGTCCCAGGGCGGGCTCGGCGATTTGGGCGGGTTGCTCGGCGGCTTGCTGGGCGGCGGTGGCGCTTCAGCTTCCGGCGGTGGTGGCCTGGGCGGTCTGCTCGGAGGCCTGGGTGGCCTGTTGGGCGGAAGCCGTGCGGCGCCCCAAGGGCGCACCGGCGGCACCAACTATGCGGCGCTGGCCTCCCTGGGGATGATGGCGTTCCAGGCGTATCAGGCCTGGCAGCGGCAACAGGCGTCGGCACCGCAGCAGACCTTGCAAACGGTTGACCAATTGTCCGGCGCTCAGGTCGAGGAACACAGCCACGCCGTGCTGCGTGCGTTGATTGCGGCAGCCAAGGCCGATGGCGAGATTGATCAGCGCGAGCAGCAGATGATCTCGGCCGAGATCGGCAAGCACACCGATGATCCGCAGTTGCAGGCATGGCTGGATGCCGAGGTGGCCAAGCCGCTGAATCCGGCGGACTTTGCCGAGTTTGCCGCAGACCCGGCGGTGGCGGCCGAGGTGTACCTGGTCAGCGTGATGCTGGTGGATGACCAGCAGGACGCGGAGCGCAATTACCTGGATGAGCTGGCGGGGCAGTTGAAGATTGATCCAGCATTGCAGGTGCATCTGGAGCAGCAGGCCAAAGGGCAGGTTTAGCCGCTGCGGCAAGTCTTGCGTCTGACACGTGTGGTGAGGGGGCTGTGGCGAGGGGGCTTGTCCCCCGTTGGGCTGCGAAGCGGCCCTGATTCATCCACCGCTGTATTTCTGAAAGATCGCGGTTGCCTTTCTGGGGCCGCTTCGCAGCCCAGCGGGGGACAAGCCCCCTCACCACAGGTTGTGTGTACTTCCCTTGGTTTTTAGAACCTGAGTGTAGCGCCGGTTGTCAGCCACTGATGCCGATCCCCGATCAAACTGCGCCCCACCACCAGGTCCACATCCACATTTTTACCGATATGCACCCTCGGCCCGGCTTGCCAGGCCTGGTCGCCGCCTTGCTGGCCGTAACGTTCGGCGATCAGCGTCAGTGAGTCGGCCAGGGTGTATTCAAACCCGGTGCCCCAGGTCGGTCGATGGGTTTGGTCGCCGTCGTTATAGGCATGGCTCCAGCCCGCATTGAAGTTCAGCCGCAGGGCGTCCATGGGCTGCCATGTAAGCGGCACATTCAAGTCCGCACCATCAAACGAATGCTGGCGGTTCAGCGCGTAATGCACGCCGGCAGACGCGGCCAGTTCCAGGCCCAGGTCTTCCCGGGCCCACAACTGCGCCTTGAGCTGCGGATTCACCTGGGTTTCGCCCTCGCCATCATGGTTGGCCCGCGACACGGCCGCAGTCCACTGCAACCACGGAATGGCCGTGGAGGTGCACGCCGGCGCCAGGGTTTCGCTGTGGGTTGAGCCGTCGTGCCGATTGGCGGTGAACCAGGCGTCGACATTGCATTCGCCCGGGGCATTGATCGCGCCGTCGTCGACCACGTAGGAGCCACCGGCCGCATAGGCATTTGACATCAGGCTGAGCACCAGCACGACGCCCAGGGTCACGCCAACGAAGATCAGATTACGCCGCACCGCTCGTAGCTTGGAGGCGGGCAGGGGATGGAAGGTAACGTGGGTGCTGCGGTTGCGGTATTTGGTGAAACCGTCAGGGGTGTGTTTCTTGTACATGGTGAACCTCGATCAACAGCCTGAGGCGTGTCCCGGCCGGACTTGGCAGGGACGCGCCGTGATTCAAATAGAAAAGGGTGTGCAATTGGGTACCGCTACAACTGGGTTCTTCGTTCATGTCTGGATGCTCCAGTAAGGGTTGATTCAGCTGTCTACCGTCAGCACATGGATGCCGCAGGCCTTGGCCTGGCTCACCAGTTCCGAGGTGTCGTCGCCACCGGGCAGCGCGATGATCACGTCGGGCCGGCTGTCGGTGAGCATGAACTGGTTGCGATGACGCTCGGCCTGCTTGCCATGGCGTTGCCAGTTGGGTGGGTAACGCACCACATCCACGCCGGTTTCCCGGGCCCAGTCCTCCACGTCGCTGCCCAGGAACTGGCTGCCGCCGTGGATCAATACCTGCACCGGGCGCAGGCGGTGGTAGGCGTCCAGCACCTGGCGGGACATTTTTGTATCGGCGTAATGACGACCTGCACAGATCAAGACGCGCATGGTGATGTTTCCTTGTATTGCGTATTGCCATTTATCGACGCGGGCGCAGCAAGCGGAGGCAGGTGCTGTTCAACGTGCTGGAAAAGCCCAGCATGAAGCGCATTTCCACGGCGCTGAGCAGGTTGCGTACGTAAAGCCGTACGCCCAGCACCATCACCGCCTTGGCGGCTTGGGCGAGGCCGTACACCAAGACCGCGCGTGCGGCGTTGTCGAGGTAGCTCATGAGTCGGTTCATTGTCAGTCTCCGCAGGCGCTGGCTATCCATCGATAGCCAGCGCTTTTCAGGGGCGGTTGATCAGTACCACTGCTTGAAGCGGCGGATGTAGAGGGTTTTCATCAGCTGTGCCACGCAGCAGTAGGCGACCAGGGTGCCCACCAGCCATGGGAAGTACGCCAGTGGCAGCGGCTCCAGGCCCACCATCGCGCCCAGCGGCGAGAACGGTACGTAGATGCCCAGCCCGATCACGATGCACGTCATCATCATCACCGGCCATGCGGCGTTGCTCTGGAAGAACGGGATCTTGCGGGTGCGCAGCATATGCACCACCAGGGTTTGCGAGAGCAGCCCCTCGATGAACCAGCCGGACTGGAACAGGGTCTGCATTTCCACGCTGTTGGCCGAGAACACGTACCACATCAGGGCAAAGGTGGTCATGTCGAAGATCGACGAGGTCGGTCCGATCCAGATCATGAAGCGGCCGATGTTTTTCGCATCCCACTTGCGCGGCTTGGCCAGGTATTCCTTGTCCATCTTGTCCCACGGCAAGGCCAGCTGGGAGATGTCGTACATCAGGTTTTGCAGCAGCAGGTGGATCGACAGCATCGGCAGGAACGGAATGAATGCGCTGGCCACCAGCACCGAGAACACGTTGCCGAAGTTGGAACTGGCGGTCATGTTCAGGTACTTCATGATATTGCCGAAGGTCTCACGGCCTTTCAGCACGCCTTCTTCCAGCACCATCAGGCTCTTTTCCAGCAGGATGATGTCGGCCGATTCCTTGGCGATGTCCGTCGCGCTGTCCACCGAGATACCCACGTCGGCGTCCCGCAGGGCCGGTGCATCGTTGATGCCGTCGCCGAGGAAACCCACGGTGTGGCCGTTGGACTGCAAGGTCTTGAGCACCCGGGACTTTTGCAGCGGCGTCAGCTTGGCAAACACCGTGCGTTCCTCAACCCGCAGCTTGAGGGTGGCGTCGTCCATCGCTTCGATTTCCACGCCCAGCAACGGCACGCCGGGCTCCAGTCCGACCTGGCGGCAGATCTTGCTGGTGACGATAGCGTTGTCGCCGGTGAGCACTTTGACCGCCACACCAATTTCGCGCAGGGCAGCGATGGCCGGGCCTGCGGTTTCCTTTGGCGGATCGAGGAAGGTCAGGAAGCCACGGATCACCAGGTTGCGCTCATCGGCGGTGGTGTACTGGTTGCGCGCCAGCGCTTTTGGAATGTTGCGGGTGGCAACCACCAACACCCGGAAGCCGTCTTCGTTGTAATCCTGGGCAATCGCCAGCAACTCGTTGCGACGACGATCATCCAGCTCGACGGCAACGTCACCCTCCATCACATGGGTGGAAATGCTCAGCATCTCCTCGACCGCGCCCTTGCACACCAGCAGGTGATCGTTTTGCGCGTCCTTGACCACAATCGACAGGCGACGACGGATAAAGTCGAACGGCAATTCATCGACCTTGCTGTAGGCGAACGGCACCTGGAACTTCGGGTTCTGTTCCGAGAACTGTACGACCGCCTGGTCCATCAGGTTCTTCATGCCGCTTTGGTGATGGCTGTTGAGCCAGGCCAGGGTCAGCACCGAGTCATCACGGTTGCCAAAGGCGTTGACGTGGTGCTCGAGGATGATCTTGTCCTGGGTCAGGGTGCCGGTCTTGTCGGTGCACAGCACGTCCATTGAACCGAAGTTCTGGATCGCGTTGAGGCGCTTGACCACCACTTTGCGCTTGGCCATGGCGGTTGCGCCCTTGGCCAGGTTGGCGCTGACGATCATCGGCAGCATTTCCGGGGTCAGGCCTACCGCAACTGCCAGGGCGAACAGCAAGGCATCGCTCCAGTCACCCTTGGAGAACCCGTTGAGGAAAAACACGATCGGCGTCATCACCAGCATGAAGCGGATCAACAGCCAGCTGACGCTGTTCACCCCACGGTCAAACGCGGTTTGTACCCGGGAACCGACAATCGCCTTGGCCAGGGAGCCAAAGTAGGTGCGTGGTCCGGTGGCAACCACCACGGCTTTCGCCCGGCCACTGACCACGTTGGTGCCCATGAAGCAGATGTTCGGCAAGTCCAGCAGGTTGCCCTGGTCTGCCGCCGTGGAGGTGGCGGATTTTTGCGTGACATCGCCCAGGGTGTCGTACTTCTCCACCGGCAAGGCTTCGCCGGTCAGCACGGCCTGGCTGATGAACAGGTCGCGGGACTCGATCAGGCGGATATCGGCCGGGATCATGTCGCCGGCTGACAGTTGCACGATATCGCCGGCCACCAGGTCGCGCATCGGCACTTCCCGCAGGGTCGGCGTGGAGCCCACTTGTTCGCGGCGCAACACCGTGGCAGTGGTGCGCACCATGGCTTTCAAGGCTTCGGCGGACTTGGCCGAGCGGTGTTCCTGCCAGAACCGCAGCAGGCTGCTGAGCATGACCATGGTCATGATAATGATGACCTTGGTCAGGTCGGCTTCTTCACCGGCCTGCAGCGGCAGCCAGTAATCGGTAACGAAGCTGATGCCGCCCAGGGTCAGCAGCACATAGATGAACGGGTTGTTCAGTGCCTGGAGGAATTGCACGATGGCGTGAGGCGGCTTGTCGTGGGCCACCTCGTTGTAGCCTTCACGTTGCAGGCGGGCAGAGGCGTCCAGTTCGGTCAGGCCATCCTTGGTTGCCCGGACATTGGCGAGGGTTGCCGAGAGGCCGTTCTGGGCTTCGCGGGCAGCACGCATCGACAGCTTGGTGTCGGTGTCGGTGCCGTTTTTCTTGTGCAGTTTCGGGTTTTTTACTGCGCTCATTGTGTGTACTCCTGTCGCCAATTTTTCGACAAAACATACCCGGTACTTACCTGATGACAGGCGAGCGAAAGCATGCCGAGTCGCTGACTTCGCGATCGGTTTAAATAAAGTGTTGAGTAACTTTCTAGAGGCCCGCTAACAGCGCGTTAGTTAACTAGCGCGCAGCGGGCTACTACTGGCTTCGTCCATAGAGAACTCCAGCTAAATAATTAACGGATAATCAGGAAGTTGCTGTTTCCAGCCGGCTTACGCCGCGCGAGCGTCCACGTAGAGGCTCAGCATCAGGCTCGCTTGCGCGACCAGGCCGGAAACGTCCCGTCTCTGTGGGTCTTGAGGGTCGGCGTGATCCCATTGCTGGACCAGGTGGCCGGTGGTGGGGCAGATACGCCAGTGGGCCAGGGGAGCCGGGCACACGCGGGGGGATGAGGTCACAAAAGCGCTGCGGGTAGGCGAAAAGCCTACGGGCTCGCGGCACAATTTGGCACGCAGGGCCGACGCCAGCGTACGCAGATCAGGCAAAGCAATCAGTTGAAAGGTCATAACACACCTCGGGACCGGACTGGCATCCGGTGAGGCAGTTACGTTGGAGCGTCAGGCTCTAGCGCAGCTTACTCGGCCGGAAAGGCGAGTCCCGTCATTTTCTCTGGGTTTTGCGCCCGATTCGCCGCATTCACGGTGATCGGACAGCGACTAGATACTGTGTCCATTGGCTTCTTTTGTGAGGTTAAAAAATGGCCCGGAGTTGCAGGCACGGGCAATCTACTCAGGCAGTTGCTGCCTGTCAACATTTAATGACTTAATTTGTTACCGGTTCAGAGTTCGTTCAGACAAAAAGGGAGGGAAGTTATAGTATCCAATGCACTTATTGATAAATGATCTGTACCGGGTGGATAACGCGGAGTCACAATGCCGCAACAACTTCTATGTGTGTGTGCACGAGGCAACTTCCCATGTTCGATGTTCTCGGCAATAGAACCTATCGCCACTTGTTCCTGGCGCAAATCATCGCGCTGATCGGCACCGGCTTGACCACCGTTGCGCTGGGCTTGTTGGCGTTCGACCTGGCGGGTGCCCAGGCGGGCGCGGTGTTGGGCACGGCGCTGGCGATCAAGATGGCCGCCTATATCGGCGTTGCCCCGGTGGCCGCGGCCTTCGCCGAGCGCCTGCCACGTCGGGCGATGCTGGTGACCCTGGACCTGACCCGGGCGCTGGTGGCCCTGGCGCTGCCTTTTGTGACGCAGGTGTGGGAGATCTACCTGTTGATCTTTGTCCTGCAGTCAGCCTCGGCGGCCTTTACCCCGACCTTCCAGGCGACCATCCCGGACATCCTCACCGATGAAAAGCAGTACACCCAGGCGCTGTCCCTGGCTCGTTTGGCCTACGACATGGAAAGCGTAGTGAGCCCGATGCTGGCCGCTGCATTGCTGACGGTGATCAGCTTCCACAGCCTGTTTGCCGGTACGTCAGTGGGGTTTGTGGTGTCGGCGCTGCTGGTGTCTTCGGTGCTGCTGCCTCAGGCCCGGGCGATGGTGCCTCGCAGCATTTATGAACGCACCACCCGGGGCGTACGGATCTTCCTTGCGACACCGCGCCTGCGCGGGTTGTTGGCGTTGAACCTGGCGGTGGCGGCGGCCAGCTCCATGGTGATCGTCAACACCGTGGTGCTGGTGCAGTCGCGCTTTGAATTGCCGCAACGGTTTACTGCGATGGCGCTGGCGGCGTTTGGTGCGGGGTCGATGATTGCCGCATTGGCGTTGCCCGGGCTTCTGAAAAACATCAGTGACCGAGTGGCGATGTTGGCGGGGGGCGGGTTGTTGATAGTGGGGTTGAGCGCCGGTATCCAGTTGTCGGGTTACGGCCAGTTGTGGGTGTTGTGGTGTGTGCTGGGGGTTGGTTACTCGCTGGCGCAAACACCGGGAGGGCGTTTGTTGCGTCGTTCTGCGCACGCTGAAGATCGTCCGGCGTTGTTTGCCGCACAATTTGCGCTGTCTCATGTTTGCTGGTTGATCACTTATCCGCTGGCGGGTTGGTTGAGTGCCAATGCGGGGTTGGTGGCGTCGTTTGCCGCGATGGCGGTGATAGCGGTGTTGGCGCTGATGGCTTGCGTTTTTCTGTGGCGACCGGGTCATGAGCAAATCCAGATGCTCCATCGTCATGATGATCTGCCGGTGGGGCATCCGCACTTGGCGCTTAACCATGGCGGGGTGCACAGGCACGACTATGTTATCGATGATCTGCACCGGCGGTGGCCGGCTTGATCAGAGGCGTGGCTTGATTTTTCCGGGGGGGGGCATATCCGTTTTTTTTGTGATGGCTTCGATTGGTTCCGCTCTTACAGCGGGTCACTTTTGAAAAGAGCCCAAAAGTAACCAAAAGGCTCTTGCCCCACCACTCGGCACCTCGCCTAGGCTCGGTGTTCCCTCACTCCGGCTTTGGACCGTGGGCCGCCGCGATGGGCCATCCTTGGCCCAGCGCGGCTAACCCGGCGTCCTGCCGGGTTACCCACGCTCCAAAGCCTGCGTTCGGCCAGCGTGGTTTAACGGGGCGCCTAAGATCAAGATCAAAAGCAGATCAACAGCACAGCGGCCTACAGGCCGGCTTGAGTGGTGTGAAGCAAAGGCAACATCAAAATCTACCAGCGGGCACGGTCCAACTGTAGGAGCTGGCTTGCCTGCGATAGCATCAACTGGGTGTATCTGAAAAACCGAGTTGTCTGCATCGCAGGCAAGCCAGCTCCCACAGAAAAGCAGAGCTGCATCAGTTTCAGATTTGGCTTTCGCTTTGGCTTTCGCTTTTGATCTGGCTTCTACCACTCAAGCCGGCCTGTAGGCCGCTGTGCTCTTGCTTTTGATCTTGATCTGACTGCCCCAATAAGCCCGAGGCCGAACGCAGGTGGTGCGGAGCGGGTAAACCGGCAGGACGCCGGTTTAGCCGCGCTGGGCCAAGGATGGCCCATCGCGGCGGCCCGCGGAGCATCGCCGGAGTGAGGGAACACCGAGCCTTAGCGAGGTGCCGACAGGCGGGGCAGAGCCTTTTGCTTACTTTGGGGCTTTTCCAAAGTGAGTCGCTGTAAGAGCGAAACCTTAGGAGGCCGTGACCGCAGCAACGGATATGCCCACCGCCCAACCCTCCTTCAAATCGCACGCAAAGCCAGAACCGCCAGATACAGCAACACCCCCCCGCACGCCCCATAACTGACACGCTGCCATAGGGGTGACGCGTTCTGGCGCAGCAGGTTGACGAGTGCCGCAATCAGAAAGCACGAAAGCACCGACGCCACCATAAACCCCGCAAAAAACATCAACGTCTGCCCATGGCTCGGCGCCGCCCCGACTATCCCAGACAACGCACTGCCCAGCGCCCCCCAATAAACAATGTTCTTCGGATTAGCCAACGAAATAGCCGCCCCCACCACCAGCGCATTCTGCCCGGACCCGGCCGGTGCACTTTCGGCCTCTGGCAAGCGCCAGGCGTCCATCAGGCTGCGAACCCCGAGCCAGGCCAGATACAACCCACAAACGGCCGTCAGCGGCACCCGCACCGACTCATGCTGGGTCAACAACGCCATGCCCGTCAGCCCAATCACCGCCCACACGGCATCCCCCACCAGCGATCCAATCTGCACCAGCAGCGCCGGCGTGAACCCATGCAACAGCCCACGGCGCAGCGTCTCCGCCAACACCGCCCCCGGCGACAGGCAAAACACAAAACCAAATACCAGCGCCGAAAAAAAGATCGTCAACATGCCTGCCTTCCTTCAAGTGATGGCCGGCATTTTGCGCGAGGGCAGGTGAGGCGTCTTGAACCAGATTGCGCTTTTCAGCCCTTGAGTACGCTTTGATAGCGCCCCGGTGTGATGCCGTAAGCCGCCCGGAAATGCCGATTGAGATGGCTCTGGTCGGCGAACCCAAGGGCGTGGGCAACCTGCGACGCTGCAACGCCCGAGCGCAGCAGGCCTTTGGCGCGTCGGGTGCGCAGTTGCATCGCCCACTGGCGCGGACTCAGTCCGGTTTCTTTCTGAAAGGCCCGCAGCAGATGGAATTTCGACAGGCCCAGCTCATCACCGAGGGTGTCGAGGGCAACGGCCTGATGCAGGTTTTCGGCGAGCAGCTCCTGGGCCTTGATCACCAGCCCGCGACCCGCTGCGGTGCTACCGGGCAGGCGCACACCGCTGCAACTGACCACCTCGCCGAGCAGCACCACCAGGGCTTCTTCGCTCAGCTCGCGGGCCATTGGATCGGCACTCAACGAGCCTTCGATCGCCCCGGCCAGCTTCATCGCCAATTCCGGCTGGAAGCACAGCGAACGGTCGAACTCCAGGTGCGCCAGGCCCAGGTCGGTCGCCAATTGGTCAGCGGTCGCATACAGGCTGACAAAGCGCCACGGCTGCCCCTCGGCCGCGCCGCCGCCCTGAATTTGCCCCGGGTTGTACAAGGTGATGCTGCCGGGGCCCGCCTCGAAGGTGCGGCGGTCCAGCCACACCTGTTCCTCGCCGAGCAGGTTGACGCCGATCACACATTCATCATGGCTGTGGCGGGCAAACGTCAAGCCGGTGCAGGAGGTACTGCTGACTTCGTAGTTGCCCAGCCAGGCGTGTTGCATGGAACGCATTGAGGTGGCTCGCAGTGACGGTTGCCCGCGAGCATACGCCGGAAAAGGGCTTCAGATCGACCGTTGATTGACCCGTTTCGACAGTGCTTCGCTGCTCTCCTTGCGCTCTGAATAGCGGTCGACCAGGTCCGGGCGATCCCGCAGCAGCAGGGTGAATTTCACCAGCTCTTCCATCACATCCACCACCCGGTCATACAGTGCCGACGGCTTCATGCGGTCCTGATCGTCGAACTCCATATAGGCCTTGGGCACCGACGATTGGTTGGGGATGGTGAACATGCGCATCCAGCGTCCCAGCACCCGCAACTGGTTGACGGTATTGAACGACTGCGAGCCGCCGGATACCTGCATCACTGCCAGGGTTTTACCCTGGGTCGGACGCACCGCGCCGAGGGCCAATGGCACCCAGTCCAGCTGTGCCTTGAACACCGCCGACATCGAGCCGTGACGCTCCGGCGAACACCAGACCTGGCCGTCGGACCACTGCATCAGTTGCAGCAGTTCCTGGACCTTGGGGTGGTCGTTGGGCGCAT
The DNA here is from genome assembly GCF_000242655.1 of Pseudomonas sp. PAMC 25886. NCBI lineage: Bacteria > Pseudomonadati > Pseudomonadota > Gammaproteobacteria > Pseudomonadales > Pseudomonadaceae > Pseudomonas > Pseudomonas sp. PAMC 25886. The sequence goes on along the minus strand of NZ_AHHC01000050.1, from coordinate 59,216 downwards.
CGTCCGGCAACGGTAAGCCCGACGGGTTGAAGATGCGTGTCTCGGCGCCAAAGTGCTGCAACAGGCGCGCGGCTTCTTCCACCAGCAGACGGCTGAACGAGCGTGGCCGAGTAGAGCCGTAGAGCAGCAGGATGCGCGGCGGTGGGTCCAGTTGTTGCGGCTTGGACAGGTCGTGGTTCAGGTTGGGCAGGGTACTCATCAGTTGCTCCGGTTACAGCGCCGCGATGCGATCGAGTTCGGCCTTGATTTCGACCGGACCCAGGCTGGCAAACGGAATCTCGAAAAAGTCCCGGCAACGGCGTTCAATTATGTCCAGGGTGGTGTGAAACGCAGCGTCGATCTCAGCTTCATCTCCTTGAACATCTGACGGATCTTCCAGCCCCCAGTGCGCCTTGAGTGCCGGGCCGAAATACACCGGGCACGCTTCCCCGGCAGCCTTGTCGCACACCGTGATCACGATGTCCGGCGGGTTGCCTTCAAAGGCGTCGTTGCCCTTGCTGTACAAACCCTCGGTGCTGATGCCGGCGGCCTTCAGGGTGGTCAGGCTGCGGGGCAGTACCTGGCCCTTGGGAAAACTGCCGGAACTGATGGCCAGGAATCCTTCTGGCGCCAGGTGATTGAACAGCGCTTCCGAAAGGATGCTGCGGCAGCTGTTGGCGGTGCACATGAACAGGACTTTCATTGAGTGGACTCCGTCAGAAACTCAGGCGCAAGGCGAGGGCGGCGAGGGTGATCAACAGCACGGGCAGGGTCAGCACAATGCCGACCTTGAAGTAGTAACCCCAGGTGATGGTGATGCCTTTGCGCGCCAGGATATGCAGCCAGAGCAAGGTGGCCAGGCTGCCGATGGGGGTGATTTTGGGGCCGAGGTCGCTGCCGATCACGTTGGCGTAGATCATCGCGTCCTTGACCACGCCCACGGCATGGCTGGCCTCGATGGACAGTGCACCGATGAGTACGGTCGGCAGGTTGTTCATCGCCGAAGACAGCAGGGCGGTCAGCACGCCAGTGCCCAGGGCGGCGCCCCATACGCCGTAACCGGCGAAGGTGTCGAGCCAGGTGGCGAGGTAGTCGGTCAGCCCGGCGTTGCGCAGGCCGTAGACCACCAGGTACATGCCCAGGGAGAAAATCACGATCTGCCAGGGCGCTTCCTTCAGCACCTTGCGGGTGGAAATCTTGTGGCCCTTGGCGGCGATCACCAGCAGCAAGGTGGCGCAAGCGGCGGAGATGGCGCTGATGGGAATGCCCAGCGGTTCCAGGGCAAAGCAGCCCACCAGCAGGATGCCCAGCACCCACCAGCCGGCCAGGAACGTCGCGCGGTCGTGGATCGCACTGGCGGGATCGTCGAGGTCTGCCGGGTCGTAGGTTTGCGGAATATCGCGTCGGAAAAACCACAGCAATACCGCGAGGGTCGCGGCAACGCTCACCAGGTTTACCGGCACCATCACGGCGGCGTATTCGTTGAAGCCAATCTTGAAGTAGTCGGCCGAGACGATGTTCACCAGGTTGGACACCACCAGCGGCAGGCTCGCGGTGTCGGCGATAAACCCGGCGCCCATGACAAACGCCAGGGTGGCGGCTGGGGAAAAGCGCAACGCCAGCAGCATCGACATCACGATGGGGGTGAGGATCAGCGCCGCACCGTCATTGGCGAACAACGCCGAGACCAGCGCACCCAGCAGTACCATATACGCGAACAATCGCCGGCCGCGCCCACGGCCCCAGCGCGCCACATGCAAGGCGGCCCAGGCGAAAAAGCCGGCCTCATCCAGCAGCAGGCTGATGATGATCAGTGCGACGAACGTGCCGGTGGCGTTCCAGATGATGTGCCACACCACCGGAATATCCGCCAGGCTGATAACGCCAAGCGCCAGGGCCAGGATCGCGCCCATCGTGGCGCTCCAGCCTACGCCCAGGCCCTTGGGCTGCCAGATGACGAGGATGATGGTGAACAGAAAGATAGCAACGGCAACAAGCATGAAAAGCTCTCCGCAGGGTCAGCAGCAGGCGCTGGCCCGTTGTGGTCGGTCGCCCATGGTGTCCAGACGCTGGGCGTCTGTTTTTAACCAGGCTTGGTTGGCTTGCAGGGTGGTGTCGAGCACCGCCGTCACCCACTCAGGCAATGCCGGATTGAGGCGGTAATAAATCCACTGGCCCTGGCGACGGTCCAGCAGCAACCCGCAACTGCGCAGTTGCGCCAGGTGGCGGGAGATTTTTGGCTGGCTGTCGTCCAGAGCATGGATCAACTCGCACACGCAAAGTTCGCCTTCGCGCACAATCAACAGCGTCAGCCGGACGCGGGTGGCGTCGGCCAGGCATTTGAAGACGTTGGGCGGGGAGAAGGGATCGGCCATGTGAGACGCCTTGATACATATGGAAATACGAATATACGTATTTCCATATGTATTGGTCAAACCCTGTTTCGATTGATCTACGTCAACGGCCCGACAATCGACGACAAGTGGTTGAAATTAAACTGAAACACAAATGTCCTAAAGTGCCTGCCCATTGGTGATGAAGGAAGAAAACGTGTGACCCGTGCCACTCGCAACCTGCGCAAGACCCTCGATTCCGTCGCGGACAATAACGAAACCGCGGCCTTTGACCTGATGCGCGCCGTCGAAAAACTCAGTGATGAAGTGCTGCGCCAGCGCCTGCTCAATACCATCCACCGGCTCAACCAGGACGCCCACGAACTGCGCGAAGCCCGGGATGCGGTGGAGCGAGTGTCGGTCAAGCTGGCGTGAGCACGATCGTTCAAGACAATCCCTGACACCGCTGGCATGCTTGTCGACTGACTGTCGATGAGCCCGTTGTGTATGCCTGATGCTCTGCCTCTAAACGCCTTTTCCCGTGGCGCGATTGCGATCATTCCGTTGTCCCTGGCCTGCGCGCCTTGGGGATTGCTGGCCGGTTCCACTGCAATTGACGCCCAATTCACCCCGCTGGAAGCCCAGGGGCTGTCGACCATCGTGTTTGCCGGTGCTGCGCAACTGGTGGCCATCGGCATGGTCAAGAGCGGCGCCAGCCTGATTTCGATCCTGCTGACCACCTTGTTGCTGACCTCCCAGCATTTGCTCTACGGCATGCACATGCGTCCCACGCTGTCGCCGCTCAAGGCCCGGTGGCGCATGAGCCTGGGCTTTCTGCTGACCGACGAATTCTTCGCCCTGGTCAGCCAATATGACCGCCAGACCTTCAACCGCTGGTACGCCCTGGGCGTTGGCCTGACGTTCTATATCATCTGGAACGTGTTTACCTTCGCCGGCATCGTGCTCGGCAAAAGCATTCCCGGGCTCGATCAACTGGGCCTGGAGTTCTCGATCGCCGCAACCTTTATCGCCCTGATCACCCCGGTGGTGCGCGACGTGCCGACCATTGTCTGTGTCGCGGTGTCGTTGCTGTGTTCGGTATGGCTGAGCTACCTGCATTGGGAGTCGGCGGTGGTGGTGTCCGGTGTATTGGGGATGAGTGCGGGGTTTGCCTGCAAGCGGCTGGGAGTGGGGCAACAATGATCTTCGTGATGATTTTTGGCATGGGCCTGATCGTGTTTCTCAACCGCTACCTGTTTATCGAGCCGCGCCTGCCGGTGCGTCTCAATCGCGGGGCGCGGGAGTTTCTCGGCTTTGCCGTACCGGGAATGCTCACCGCCATCTGCGGCCCGATCATTTTCCTCGCCGACCACACACTCAATCTGAGCGTGAGCAACCCCTACCTGCTGGCCGGGATCAGCGCGGTGGCGCTGATGTTCTGGACCCGCAGCGTGTTGATCACCGTGCTGTTGAGCATGGCGCTGTTCTATCTGTTCCGCTGGCTGCTCTGAAAAACAGGCAAAAAAAAGCCCGCGGGAGGGCGAGCTAGAAGGGAGACTTCTTAAAAATGAGCCTGCCGACTATAGGCGGCAAGGTCTCCCTTCACAGTGAAACAAAGTTCATGAATCTGTCAGCTATTCGATAACCGGGGCCGCGGCTTTCTTGTTGGCCTTGGCCTCGGCCGCCAGGCACTCCAGGGCAAACTGCTCGGTGTAGGTCATCTGGATCGGCGTGCTCTCGCCCTTGACGGTGCGCATCCCGTCGAGGATGTAGCGGATGCGCTTGTCGGTCACACCGATGCGTTTGGCGATCCACGAAGGCGTTTGGCCGATGCGGCTGATCAGCTTGTCGGCGTAGTCGGTGGAGGGGTTGTAGCGCTCGGCGTTGGGTGTCATGGGGTTTCCGGGTAAAAGCGGGTTCGTAAGTAGGCGGCAGGGTGACGCAATAATCATTCGGTGTCGCCTGCTAATGGTACAGTCGCGTTTTTTCCAAGGAAGCTACGGTATGCGGATGGTGGTCATTGGCGCATTGGTACTGGCATCGCTGGCCGGTTGCGCGGGCTCTAAGATGAAAGAGGCGCGTACCGGTACGCCCTACAAAACCCTGGCCTCGGACAAGGCGCCGCTGGTGGTTGCCCAGTGCATCCAGTTCGGCTGGCAGGACGAAGCCGTATTCGGCGTGGACGCCGGTGGTTTTATGGAGCCCGCACAGGCCGGCGGCTTCACCATCTACACCACGGCGGGTGATTATTTTGTCGATGTACGCAGCGCTGGCGCTGGCGCCACCGTCAACTATTACGCAGCCCAGGATGACTACCCGGCCAAGCGTCGCCTCGCCGCACTGGCGACTTGCCTGTAATCCCTTACGTTAGAAAAATTCAGAAATGCCCTGCGGACAGCCCCGCGGGCATTGTCTTAGTATTCCCGTGCTCACCCGGCGTGACGGCTCTTTACCGGTACAGGGACGTCGAGGCCGGAGCGCCGGGAGGGCAGTCTTTTTCTAGCGTGGCATATACCCCAGGTGCCAGCGCCGGGGAATCTTCAGCGACACCAGCCCCAGCAGCGCCGACAGCAAACCGCTGACCAGCAGCGCACGAATCCCCATGTGATGCTCCAGCAACGCGCCGATCACCGCACCGGCAAACATCCCGGCCCAGGGGATCAGTTGCACGCGCCAGCCATTGCGCCGTTCACCGAGCATCCAGCGGCCCAGCCCGCGCCCGAATCGCGACAGCGCCCCGGTGACGTAGGTCAGGCCCACCGGTAATCCATTCACTTCTTCGACGGCGGCGTTAAGCATGCCCATGGCGATGATCGCCGCCAGCAACGCTGGCAACTGATCCTCGAACGGCCAGGCCGCGGCCCCGCACAGCAAGGTGGCGATGCACAGCAACAGCGGCAGGGCATGGCGCCGGCTGATGCGGCTGACCATCACGCCCAGCGCGTTACCGGCGATAAAGGTCGCCACCAACAGCGTCAGGCGCCCGGTGAGTCCCAGGTCGCCTTCGCTGATCGCCACGGCGAGGCGCGTGGTGTTGCCGCTCATGAACGAGACAAAATCCCCGCTGGCCATGAAGCCGATGGCGTCGGTCATCCCCGCCAGTACGGAAAGGCTGGCCACCAGCATCAGCCCGACACGCCCGCGCCATTTGTGGCGGTGCAACAGGGCGGCGTTGGTGTAGGGCTTCAGGGATGAAGGCAGCATGGGGCCGGGTTCCTCGGTGAGATTATCCGGCCACTACCGTAGGGCGCTTTGCGTTCGGCTGCAATGACTTGGCGCAGGCCTTTCACACCGGTTCCAGGCGCCAGCCCGCAGGTTGCCATGTCAGGGTGTGGCTGGGGTGGAGTGCGGCGAGAAACTCGGCATCGTGGGACACCGCAACCATCGCCCCGGTAAACCCCTGCAATGCCTGCTCGAAGGCGATCACCGATTGCATGTCCAGATGGTTGGTCGGTTCGTCCAGCAGCAACAGTTGCACCGGGGTTTTGCGCCACAGGGCAATTGCCATCGCGGCCTTCAGTCGCTCGCCGCCGCTGAGCCGCGCCACGGGTTGTGTCACGCGCAAGGCGTCCAGTTGCAGCAAGGCCAGGCGTGCGCGCAGTTCACCCTCGGCCAGCGGGGTGTCCAGCAGGTTGAGCTGTTCGACGATCGAGCGCTGGTCGTCCAGCAGCGCCAGGTGCTGATCAATATAGGCCGTCGGTACATGCACCGTGCAGTCACCGCTGACCGGCCGTAACTGCCCCGCCAGCAATTTGAGCAACGTGGATTTGCCGCAACCGTTCGGCCCGTGGACGGCCACCCGCATCGGCCCCATAAGCTGGGCACTGAGGAAGGTGGTCGGCCGTTGCGGATCCAGCCAAGGCAGTTGCGTGTGCTCCAGGGTCAACACCTGCCGACCGCAAGGCACCGCCGTGCCGGGTAATGCCAGCAGGGTGGGCGTCTCATCCACCACCTGTTCGTAGGCTTTGCGCACCCGCTCATCCAGCGCGTCCTTGTGTTGCTGATGGGCACTGCGCACGGTGCTGACGATTTCGGTGGCGGCGCCTTTCCAGCGCGCTTTGGTGAAACGGTCCACGTTCGCGGTTTCGGCGTGCTTGCGGGAGCGGGCGGCATGGCGCTGGATGTCATCGTTGCTTTGCTTGAGGCGCTTGCGTTCGCGGCTGCGCACCAGGCGCGCATGTTCGAGGGTGGCCTGGGCGGCGTGTTGTTCGGTCTCACGCTGAGCCTGAAACGCCTCGTAGTTACCGCCGTAGACCTGGGTGCCCAAGGGCGACAGCTCAATGATTCGCCGCATGCGGTTGAGCAATTGCCGGTCGTGGCTGACCACGATCAAGCCGCCACGCCACTCGCCCAGTATGCCCAGCAGCCATTCGCGGCCTTGGCTGTCCAGGTGATTGGTGGGTTCATCGAGAATCAGCAGTTGAGGATTGGCCAGCAGGGCGCCGATCACCGCCAGGCGGGCCAGTTGGCCGCCACTCAACTGAGCGGCACGGTCCTCGAAACCGACGTCGGCCAGTCCCGCGGCGTCCAACGCCTGGCGCAGGCGCTCGGCGAGGTCCCAGCGATCATCGATCCGTTCCAGGTCGTCGGTGTGCGCTTCGCCCCGGGCCAACCGGTCCAGGGCGGCCAGTACGTCGGCGGTGCCGGTGGTTTGCGCGACGGTTTGCCCGGGAGAAAGGCTCAGGGTCTGTGGGACATAGGCCAGCCCGGCGCAGGTCTCAAGCGTACCGGAAGAGGGCGCCAGCCTGCCGGCAATCAATTGCGCGAGCACGCTTTTGCCCGCGCCATTACGCCCCACAATCCCGGTGGGCGTGCGATCGAAAGACAGGTTCAGGTCGTCCAGCAGGGTTTCGCCATTGGCGAACTGGAAATACACATGTTGCAGGGAAACAAGCACAGGCAGCCGTTTGACGTCAGTCATCAGCACCTCCAAAACAATGTGGCACAAGCCAACAAGCGCGCCAGGCGGCTCGTTGCGTTTACATGTTGGAAGGCTTAGTGGTTCACGTCAGCGGTCATCCCGGGATCAGAAAGGACGGGCAGGTTAACCCGGTTTGGATTTTTTCTACAAGCGCTCGGCCAGTTGCTCCAGAAACATTGCCAGCCCCACTTCCTCGGCTTTCAGGCCTTTGCGCACCCGTGGCTTGGGCAGTTTTGCCAGCTCGCCAAGGCTGAAATGCTCCAGCACGGCCGGGTGGATATAGCACTTGCGGCACACCGCCGGGGTATTGCCCAACTGCTTGGCGACGTTCTTGACCATTTCCACCACGTGCTTTTTGGCATCGGATTCCGGCTGCCATTCAAGCTCGCGCAACACCGCCAACGCCAGGGCGCTGCCGGCCCAGGTGCGGTAGTCCTTGGCGGTAAAGTCCGCGCCGGTAAGGGTGTGCAGGTAGGCATTCACGTCGGTGGAGCTGACCGTGTGGCGCTCGCCGTTCTCGTCCAGGTACTGGAACAGGTTCTGCCCTGGCAGCTCCAGGCAGCGTTTGATCACTGTGGCCAGCCGCCGGTCCTTGACGGTGATCTGGTGTTCGATGCCGCTCTTGCCGCGAAACTGGAACAGGATCTCGCTGCCCTTGATGTCCACATGGCGCGTGCGCAGGGTGGTCAGGCCGTAGGAACGGTTGTCCCGGGCGTATTGGGTATTGCCGACGCGGATCAGCGTGGCATCGAGCAACAGCACCACCGTGGCCAGCACCTTCTCCCGATTGAAGCCGGGCGCGGCGATCTGCGCTTCCAATTGCTTGCGCAACTTGGGCAGGGCGCTGCCGAACTGTTGCAGTCGGGAGTATTTGTCGGTGTCGCGCACTTCGCGCCAGCGCGGGTGATAGCGGTATTGCTTGCGCCCTCGGGCATCGCGCCCAGTGGCTTGCAGATGGCCGCGCGGGTCGGCGCAGATCCACACATCGGTGTAGGCCGGCGGCACCGCGAGGGCGTTGATGCGCTTGATTTCGTCGGCGTCACTGATGCGTGTGCCATCGGCCTTGAAGTACTGGAATTTGCCCCGCAGCTTTTTCCGGGAAATGCCGGGCTGGGTGTCGTCGACGTAATGCAGGTCGCGGGGCAGGTCGGCAAGCAACGCGGGATCGGGCATGGCGCAAATTCCTTGGCAGGTATTTCTGATTGACCGCAGGTTTTTGCGGTCGTGCCAATGGATTCAGGCCAGTACCGCCACCGCCTTGATCTGCGCCCATAACGTCTGGCCCGGATGCAGTTGCAACTGGTCTTGTGAGTACCGGGTGATGCGCGCCAGCAGTGGTGTACCGGCCGCGTCGAGGCTCACCAGCACGTGGGCGGCGTTGTCTGCAGGAATCTCCTGGGTCACGGTCACCGGCAGGCGATTGAGGATGCTGCTGTGTTCCTCGGCCTGCAGGCTCAGGCTGACGTCCCGGGCCTGGATCTTGAAACGCAGCTGTTTGCCCAGCGCCAGCGGTGCATGGGCCACGCGCATCTGCAATTGGCTGGCGGGCAGTTGCAGGGTCAGTAATTGGTAGTGCTCATCGTAGGCGCAGACGGTGCCGTTGATCACCACGCCGGCGTCGTCACCCAGGGCCATGGGCAGGTCCAGCCGGGCCAGGGTTTCGCCAATGGGGCCGCTGGCCAGGGCCTTGCCGTCGCTGAGCAACACGATGTGATCGGCCAGGCGCGCCACTTCGTCCTGGGCATGGCTGACGTACAGCACCGGAATTTCCAGTTCGTCGTGCAGGCGTTCGAGGTACGGCAGGATTTCGCTTTTGCGTTTGCTGTCCAGCGCCGCCAAGGGTTCGTCCATCAGCAGCAGGCTCGGGCTGGTAAGCAGCGCGCGGGCGATGCCGATGCGCTGGCGTTCGCCGCCGGAAAGGTGCTGCGGATGGCGGTCCAGCAGGTGGCCGATGCCCAACAGTTCGGTGGCGTGGCTCATCTCCACGCGTCGTTGTTGGCGCGGGATGCGCTTGAGGCCGAACTCAAGATTGGCCAGCACCGACAAATGCGGGAACAGGCTGGCTTCCTGAAACACGTAGCCCAGGGCGCGCTTGTGCGGTGGCACGAACAGGCCTTTACGGCTGTCTTGCCAGACTTCGTCGTTGATTTGCACGAAGCCTTCTTCGGCCCGCTCCAACCCGGCAATGCAGCGCAGGCAGGTGGTCTTGCCGGAGCCGGAGTGGCCGTACAACGCCGTCACCCCGCGGCCGGGCAGTTGCAGGTCGACGTCCAGGGCAAACCCGGAGTACTTCAGTTGCAGGCGCACCTCGATCATCGACATCAGCTCCAGCCCGCTTTGGTTTTACGGCTGGAGTAGAGCGCCAGCAACACCAGGAAAGAAAACACCACCATGGAGCCGGCCAGCCAATGGGCCTGCGCGTATTCCATGGCTTCGACATGGTCGTAGATCTGCACCGAGACCACCCGGGTCTTGTTCGGAATATTGCCGCCGATCATCAGCACCACCCCGAACTCGCCGACGGTGTGGGCAAAACCGAGAATCGACGCGGTGATAAACCCCGGGCGCGCCAGGGGCAAGATCACGCTGAAGAAGGTGTCCCAGGGATTGGCCCGCAAGGTCGCGGCCACTTCCAGTGGGCGAGTGCCGATGGCGGAGAACGCGTTTTGCAACGGCTGCACCACGAACGGCATGGAATAGATCACCGAGCCGATCACCAGCCCGGCAAAGCTGAACGTCAGGGTGCCCAGGCCCAGCCATTGGGTGAACTGGCCGAAGTAGCCGTTGGGCCCCATGGTCAACAGCAGGTAGAAGCCGATCACCGTGGGTGGCAACACCAGCGGCAAGGCCACCACCGCGCCAATGGGGCCGCGCCACCACGAACGGGTGCGCGACAGCCACAGGGCGATCGGAGTGCCTATGATCAGCAGGATGACCGTGGTCAGTGACGCCAGCTTCAGGGTCAGCCAGATCGCGGAAAAATCGGCACTCGACAGCGGCATTTACAGCTCGTAACCGTAGGACTTGATCACCGCGGCGGCTTTCGGACCTTTCAGGTATTCGACCAGAGCCTTGGCGGCTGCACTGTCCTTGCCTTTGGTGAGGATCACCGCATCTTGCTTGATCGGGTCATGCATCGAAGAGGGCACGATCCAGGCCGAACCGCTGGTGACTTTGCCGTCCTTGTAGATCTGCGACAGCGCGACAAAACCCAGCTCGGCGTTGCCGGTGGACACGAACTGATAGGCCTGGGTGATGTTCTGGCCTTCAACGATCTTGTCCTTGACCTTCTCGGTCAAGCCTTCCTTCGCCAGTACCTGGGTGGCGGCCAGGCCATACGGCGCGGCTTTCGGGTTGGCGATGGACAGGTGCTGGAATTCATTTTTCTTCAGCACTTCGCCTTTGGCATCTACGTAGCCTTCTTTGGCCGACCACAGCGCCAGGGTGCCGACTGCGTAGGTGAAGCGCGAACCCTTGACGGTGTCGCCTTCGGCTTCCAGCTTCTGCGGGGTGGTATCGTCCGCGCTGAGGAACACTTCAAACGGCGCGCCGTTCTTGATCTGGGTGTAGAACTGGCCGGTGGCGCCGTAGGCCGCGACCAGTTTATGGCCGGTGTCTTTTTCAAAGTCGGCGGCGATCGCCTGGATCGGTGCGGTGAAGTTGGCAGCCACGGCCACCTGTACTTCATCGGCATGCGCCGAGGAGAAGGCAAACGCAGCGATCAGGGTAGCGAGGGCCGTGGGGGCCAGGCGTGAGGCGCGAATCATCATCAAGAAGCTCCTTGGGGTTTGCGGCTTGTTATAGGCAGAGGGAGGCTACCGCTATGTATGGGAATATATAGCGGTTGGCCACTGCCGGTACAGTGCAAAGTTGTCCCGAGAGTTCAGGTTCAGCGTCGGCCGAGTTTTTCCAGGGTTTGCGCGGCCAGTTCCAGTGTCAGGTCATAGGTGGAGATGTCTTTGCCCAGGCGCAGTGCCTGGCCTGACCACAAGTTACTGAAGCCGGCTTCATCCTTGGCCTTGAGCGGCATCAACGCACCACCTGACAGCGGAAACGCCGGTGCCGTCGGGTTGATCGCGCCCAGTTCACGCATCACCCGGTTGACGATGCCCCGTGCCGGGCGCCCGGTGAACAGGTTAGTCAGCGCGGTTTCACTGGCCTGGGCGTTGCGCAAGGCGTGGTGGTGTGACTTCGACACCGTTGCTTCAGGGGTAAACAGGTACGCCGTGCCGATCTGCACCGCCGAGGCGCCGAGGGCAAAGGCGGCGACAATGCCCCGTGCATCACCGATGCCGCCGGCTGCGATCACCGGCACGCTCACCGCGTCGACGATCTGTGGCACCAGGGCCATGGTGCCAATCTGGGTATTGAGGTCGTCGCTGAGGAACATCCCGCGATGGCCGCCGGCTTCGGCGCCCATGGCAATGATTGCGTCGCAGCCGTGCTGCTCCAGCCAGATGGCTTCTTCAACGGTGGTGGCCGACGACAGTACTTTCGCGCCGGTGGCCTTGACCCGGTCCAGCAGGGATTTTTCCGGCAGGCCGAAGTGAAAACTCACGACTTCCGGACGGAACTCTTCCACCACTTCACACGCGGCATTGTTGAACGGTGCACGGTTGGAGACGGGCGTAGGCGCGTCAAAGTCGGCGCCCAGTTCGCGGTAGTAGGTTTCCAGCAGGTTCTTCCACTGAAGGTCGCGGTCAGCATCCGGCGCCGGTGGCTGATGGCAGAAGAAATTGACGTTGAGTGGCCGCGAACTGGCCTGGCGGATAACAGAGATCGCTTCGCGCAATTGCTCGATGCTCAGTGCTGCGGCGGGCATCGAGCCGAGAGCGCCGGCCTGGTTGACGGCAATCACCATCGCCGTGCTGGTGGCATTGGCCATGGGCCCCTGGATGATCGGTAACTCAATGCCCAGCAGGTCAAGAATTCGGGTGTCTGGCCAGGTGCTCATGGGACGCTTCTCCAACGGTGGAATGCTGTTCCGTCGTTTTAGCAGGGCCAGGCAGCACCAGGCCAGTCTGTATTATTCACTGGACGAATCCAGTGTTTCGTGCGCGGCCATCAGTCGATGGCGTGGCCCAATACCTCATGAATCCGCTGAGCAATATGCGCGGCGTGGGTTTCCAGGGCGAAGTGGCCGGTCTCGAGTAATTCCACCACCGCGTTGGCGTTGTCGCGGCTGTAGGCATGGGCGCCCGGCGGGATGAAGAACGGATCGTTCTGCCCCCAGATCACCAGCGCCGGCACTTGCGTGGCCTTGAAAAACGCCTGGAACGCCGGGTACAGCGTCAGGTTGTTGCGGTAGTCGAGGAACAGGTCCAGCTGGATCTCGTCATTGCCGGGACGCTGCATCAAAAGCACGTCGAGCATGTAGGACTCCGGTGCGACCAACTCCGGTTGCGGGACGCCATGCAGGTACTGATAGCGCGTGCCTTCCAGGCTGATGACGGCATTGCGTATCACCTCGCGATTGGCCTGGCTGGGTTCGGCCCAATAGGTACGGATCGGCGCCCAGGCGTCACCCAAGCCTTCCAGGTACGCGTTGCCGTTTTGCGACACCAGCGCGCTGACCCGTTCCGGGTGCGCCACCGCCAGGCGCAGGCCCACCGGCGCACCGTAGTCGAACACATAAAGCGCGTAGCGGCTGAGCTGCAGGGCGTCGACGAAATGGCCGACGGTGAACGCCAGGTTGTCGAAACTGTAGTGGTAATTGCGTTCGGTGGGGACTTCGGTGAAGCCGAAACCAGGCAGGTCTGGCGCGATGACCCGGTAGCGGGTGGCAAGCAGCGGGATCAGGTCGCGGTACATATGGGACGAACTGGGGAAACCATGCAGCAGCAACATCACGGGGGCGGACGGGTCGCCGGCTTCGCGGTAGAAGATGCGCACGCCATCGGCATCAACGTGCTGGTAGCGAACCACTGGGGTTGAAATCGACATGATCGGAGTCCTCTTTGTAACTGGATAAGATTGTTTGTCGGGTTACTGGTTTTTAGGCTGCGCCCGAAAGAGTAACCTGTCAAATTAATTTAAGAGGTTACTTTTATGTTGGCTTGGTAACTATCCAAAAGCCCAGTCAGCGGTTACGATGACCCGGACTTGAAGAGGACTCGCCATGACCGCCATCACCCCATCCCCGTTGGAACCCTACGTTCTGGCCGACCATCCGGTGCTGGACATGCTCAATACCCGGGCGAATGTCGACGGCGTGCCATTTGAATTCTGGCAAGGCGATGGCGATGTCGAGCGCTGGCTGGTGCGGCTGGGCTGGTGCGATGTGGGCACGGTGCCGGTGTTCGAGGAGGGCGCGCTGCTGGGCGCGGCGCGGGGCTTGCGGGAGGTGATCCGGCAGTTGCTCGAACAGCGCAAGGCCGGCGAGCAGGGCGACCCTGGCGCACTCAATGCATTTTTGCGCAAGGCGGTCAGTCACCCGCAGCTGGCTTGGCCGGCACCTGGCGAGTTGCGCCTGGAGCGACAGCGCAAACAGCAAACCGCCGAGCAGTTCCTGGCACCCATTGCCGAAGCCGCTGCGACGTTGCTGGTGGAAGGGGATTTCGGGTTGATCCGCACCTGTGAGCATCCCGAGTGCGTGCTGTGGTTTTACGACCGTACCAAGGGGCACAAGCGCCGCTGGTGCAGCATGGCGCTGTGTGGCAACCGGCATAAGGTGGCGGAGTTTCGCAAACGTAAACTCCACTAACCGTCTTCAGGATTCTGCCGGGCTTTCGCGCTCCAGCAGTTGGCGTTTGCGTTCAACGCCCCAGCGATAGCCCGACAGGTTACCGTCGGCGCGCACGACACGGTGGCAGGGAATCGCCACGGCCAGGCTGTTGGCGCCACACGCTTGAGCCACGGCGCGATAGGCAGTTGGGGCGCCGATGCGCTGGGCGATCTCGGCGTAGCTGGCGGTGCAACCCACCGGGATTTCCCGCAAGGCCTGCCAGACCCGTTCCTGAAACGCGGTGCCACGCAAATCCAGGGGCAAATCCAGGCCCAGGGCCGGCGCTTCGATGAAGCCCACCACCTGGGCGATCAATTGTTCGAAGTCGTGATCGGCGCCCAATAGATTGGCACGGGGAAACTGGTCCTGAAGGTCGCGCACCAGTTTGTCCGGGTCATCTCCCAGCAGGATCGCGCATACGCCACGATTGCTCTGCGCCACCAGGATCGCGCCCAATGAGCATTCGCCGACGGCAAAACGGATGTCTGTGTTGGTGCCGCCGGCTTTGTAGTCGCCAGGCTTCATGCCGAGCAATTGGTCGGCAGCTTCGTAAAAGCGGCTGTTGGAATTGAAGCCCGCGTCGTACAGCGCGTCGGTTACCGAGTGTTGGTCCTTGAGCCCGTCACGCACCTTGCGCGAGCGATGGGCGCTGGCGTACCGCTTGGGCGTCAGGCCGGTCACCGCTTTGAACACCCGATGAAAATGGAACGGGCTCAAGCCGGCGAGGGCGGCCAAGGCTTCAAGGGACGGCAAGGTTTCGGCTTGCTCGATGTGTCGGCAGGCGCCTGCCACCAGTTGCGCATGGCGTGCGGCGACTTGGGTCTGGTCCCCCGAATAGCGTTTGTTGGGTCGGTAGCCCGCGGCTTCGGCCTGTTGCGGGGTGTCGAAGAATTCGACGTTCTCCGGGCGCGGCCGCCGTGCGGAGCTGCTGGGGCGGCAGTACACGCCGGTGGTTTTCACACCGTAGACGAAGGTCAAGTCAGCCTTGGCGTCGCGGGCGACGATGGCGGCCCAGCGTGGATCTTGTTCGGTGGCGTGGCGCGCGGTCATGGTGATGACTCCTGGTTGAGGAATGCCAGGTTAGTCCCGTGCGGCATTCCCATCACTCCGATGCTTGCGGTCAAATTCATCCGGCGGTTCGAAATGTCAGGTTGATACGCTGCGGCCCCATCACCGGATGAGTGCCGGGCTTGATCGGCATCACGCCATGAAAGCGCAGGCGGTCCACGCCGCCCCACACCACCACATCGCCATGGAACAGCGAGACCTTTTGTGGCTTGTCGCTCCGTTCATGGCCGCCGAACAGAAAGATCGCCGGCAAACCCAGGGACACCGAGACCACCGGGGCTGCGTAGTTGCGCTCGTTTTTGTCCTGATGCAGGGACATTTTGGCCCCCGGCACGTAGCGGTTGATCAGGCAGGCATCCGGCTCGAAATCAGCGAAACCCGCATCTGCTGCGACCGTGATCGCCAGTTGGCGCAGTGCCTCGGGCAGTGCTGGCCAGGGTTGTCCGCTGTTGGGGTCAACCGGGGAGTAGCGATAGCCCGTGGGATCGGTTGTCCAGCCCAACTCCCCACAACTGCTCAACGCCGCCGACATGGTAAAACCGCCCGGCGTGACCATTTGCCGGAACGGCGACTGGGCCAATATGCGCCGCAGTTCCGGCAGCAAACGCTCGACCCAGGGCAGGGCGTAGCCCTTGAGCACGCAGGACTGCTCGCCGATTTGCTCGCGCCCCGCGGGTTGCCGCAAGGCCTCGTCGGCAAACAGATCGAGGGTGGGGCCGGGATTGCTCTTACTGCGCATCGTGAAAAATCACTCCCAAGGTATGGCGCATGCCACTGTGCAGAACACTGACCCCATGGCGCAAGGTGACCCGATGAAAGCCCCTCACACTGGGCACGGGTCGCTGATTGACCGCGAAGACCACCGCGTCGCCCTTGTTCAGCGGTACGACATGGGCACGGGATTGCATTCTTGGCTGCTGTTCGGTCAGTACCAGTTCGCCGCCCTGGAAATCCTCTCCCGGCTGCGACAACAGGATGGCCACTTGTAAGGGGAATACATGTTCGCCGTACAGATCCTGGTGCAGGCAGTTGTAGTCACCGGGGCCATATTGCAGCAATAACGGCGTAGGGCGTTGCTGCCCGGCGGCGTGGCAGCGGGCGATGAAGTCGGCATGGTGCGCCGGGTAGGTGATCGGCAGGTTCATCCGTTCGTTCCAGCGATTAGCCTGGGGCGCCAGGTACCCATATAGCTGTTCACGCAGCTCGCTGATCGGCGAGGGCAACGGGTAGCGGAAGTATTTGTACTCGCCACGGCCAAAGCCGTGCCTGGCCATCAGCACCTGGGAGCGAAACAGGTCCTGTCGGGGATAATGGCTGCTGAGTGCTGCGCATTCACAGTGCTCCAGCAGGCCCGGAATCAGCGCGTTACCCTGTTGATCGAGGTCTCGCTCGATCGCGTCCCAGTTCAGGTTGGCCAGGCGTTCTTGCAGTGGAGTAGGAGGCATCGACGAGTTCCTGTGGCAGCGGGTAAAGGCTGCCAGTCTAGGAAGTCGTCAGCGGCGTGACACTCCGATGCTTGCGCTCGAATTACAGGGCCTTGCTCACATTGATATCGGTGATTTCATCGCTGGCGTCGTGGATTTTCGCCAGGGCTTCCTTGGCTTCTTCGAGGCTGCCGGCCTGCAATTGGGCGAATTCGAAGCGGCGCTCACCGTTGAGTTTGTACTTGATCACATATTTGGTGGTAGTCACGGGCATTCCTGTCAGCTCAGTTTCGAATGGGTGCGGCGCACGATGCGGATCTTGTGGGACAAGGTCGGCTTCTTGGTCACGCTGATGGCACGGCGGGTTACGACGTCCAGGGTAATGTTCCAGAACCCGGTGCTCGGAGCGGTGATTTTTGCAGGGAACTTGTCAAATGCGCCGCCGTGGTAGGTATGGCGGCCACCGTTCTTGAAGCTGCGAAAGTTCGCGTCGCTCATCAGGCGGATGTTGCAGGTTTGCGAGCATTCAATGACGACGATATCTCCTTCATTAAGGTGTTCGCGCTGGTGGATGAATTTCATTGGGTGTCTCCAGAAGGGCTTTTTCTGAAAAATCAGAACGATACGTAGGTTAAGATGGAGTTTATCAGCCCCAGCACGTTTATTATCGGACCGTCGTCGACGACTTCGACAATTTAAAACAGTTATTTACCGAGTTATCAGGGATAAATCCAACGTGGGCGGGAGAAAAATACCTTCCTCGCTGTCGTAGGGTCTTTATCGGAGGTTTTTTATATGAAGTGGAGTGTGTTGGTTCTGGCCCTGGCGTTGGGTGGATGTGCTTCGGTGGCGGATATCAAGCAGACCCCACCGACGCTGGCAGTGATCTCGGGCAAAAAGCCGCAGGAATACGCGGCGTGTGTGGTTCAGAAATTGTCCAAAACCCGCAGGCCGTCCCAGATCGAGCCCCACAAGGAGGGTGTTCAAGTGATTGTGCCGCAGAAATTCTCTGCTGATCCGTCGGCTATCTTCGAAATCGAAGAGCGTTCCAGCGGCAGCAGCATCAAGCTCTACGAGAGCATGTCCAATGTGCCGATTCGCCCGGGTGACGTGAAGGCGGCCGGCGAGGCTTGCATTTCCGGTTAATCCGGTAGGTCACCCACTTTCGAATCCGATCAAGAAGCCCGACCTGCCATCGCAGTGTCGGGTTTTTTGTGCGCGATATTCAGCGCCTGGTTTTCCACTCGCCATTGGGTGTTGTGACAGTCCGATCATTACCCTACCATTTGTAGGCTTATACCTGATTCGCCTAAGCATATAACTATAAAAATGGAGTCGTGATGATGTCTCTGGAACGAGTTCTGATGGGTAGCGCGTTGTTGCTGATAGTGGGCAGCGCCCATGCGCTAGAGGGAAAAAACGTGTTTACACAGGGCGGTTCCCAGCCGGGAGCGGCGCCCTGTGTGGCTTGCCACGGGGCTGATGGCCTGGGGCTGGCGGCGGCGGGTTTTCCGCGCTTGGCCGGTTTGCCTGCGGGTTATTTGCGCAAGCAACTGCAGGATTTCAAAAGCGGCGCGCGTAACAGTCCCGTGATGCAACCACTGGCCAGCGCACTGACGGAAGAAGAAATCAACGCCGTGACCGAGGAGCTGGCGGCAATGCCCGCGCCGGCGCCTGTCCCGGTGCACCGCAGCGATATGCCAACTGACGCTGCGCAAAAGATTGCCATGCAAGGCGCGTGGGAGCGCCAGATCCCGGCGTGCGTCAGTTGCCATGGCCCGGCCGGCGTGGGTGTCGGCGAGGCGTTTCCACCCTTGGCCGGGCAATCGGCAGCCTACCTGGCAGCGCAGTTGAACGCCTGGCGCAGCGGTACACGCCATAACGATCCGAACGATCTGATGGGGCATGTCGCCAAATCCCTCAGCGCTGAAGAAGTGCAGGCGGTGGCCACTTATTTCGCGTCGCTGAGCGGCCAGGAGGCCAAGCCATGAAGCGTTTCTTGTGTGCGCCGTTGCTGGGAACCCTGATCAGTGTGCCGGCCCATGCGGCCACCATCGCCATGGAGGACCAGTCACAGTTGCAGCCTGCTGCTCATCCTGCGGCCCAGCAGTTCCAGCCGCCGAAAGAGAGTGAGTTGCCGGACAACGCCTACGGCAAGCTGGTTAAACAGGGTTACGCGCTGTTTGTCGACACCAAGCGCCTGGCGCCGCAGTTTGTCGGCAATGGCCTCAATTGCAGCAACTGCCATCTGGACCAGGGACGCCTGGCCAACTCCGCGCCGCTGTGGGGTGCCTATCCGATGTACCCGGCGTATCGAAAAAAGAACGACAAGGTCAACACCTTCGCCGAGCGCCTGCAGGGTTGCTTCCAGTTCAGCATGAATGGCGGCACGCCACCGGCAGCAGACAGCCCGGAGATTACTGCGTTGTCGGTGTATGCCTACTGGTTGGCGAGCAAGGCTCCCTTGGGCGTCGAACTGCCGGGGCGTGGCTACCCGGACGTGCCGGCCCCCGACAAGGGGTATGACCTGGCCCAGGGCGCTGAAGTCTATAAGGGCCAATGTGCCGTTTGTCATGGTGCTGAAGGCCAGGGCCAGAAAGTCGGCGACAGCTACGTGATGCCGCCACTCTGGGGTAAAGACTCCTACAATTGGGGCGCGGGGATGCACCGGATCAATACGGCGGCGTCCTTCATCAAGCACAACATGCCCCTGGGCAAGGGCGGCAGCCTGACCGACCAACAGGCCTGGGACGTGGCGGCCTACGTCAATCGCCACGAGCGGCCTCAGGACCCGCGCCTGGTGGAAGGCTCCGTGGAGAAAACCCGGGTGAAGTTTCACGCCAATGATGGCATCAATCTTTACGGGCAGACGGTCGATGGCGTGCTGATTGGCCAAGGCATCCGTTAAACTGTCGATCACCCATAAAAAATGCCGCTGAATCAGCGGCATTGTCTTTTCGGATATTCAGTCATGAAGCGTGAGCAAGTCAGAGAGCGACATGCAGGGGGTCATATTTCTGCGACCCATGTGATTCAAAATCCTGCGGATACAGGCGAGTGGATCGTATTCTTCAAGAAGAGCGGCGGTCGCAGCTATTTCCTGGTAGATGACCAAGATGAAGTCGAATCCTTCTCTCGCCTGGACGACTTGATCGAGACCATTCGCGGCCTGGGCATCAAGTTCGCCGAAATTCACATGTAATTACTTACAGACCACGGTCACGCTGCGGGTTTTGTAGTTGCCGACATCCTTGCCCAGGGTCTTGTCGCTTTCTTTCAGGGCTGGCGTACCTTCAGTGCCGACAATCCGGTAACCGGTGCCCGCGCAGGACGCGTCCGCCTTTTCATAGCAACTGGCCCAGGAGTTGGCTTCGCCGGAGCAGTCGATAGCCAGTCCTTGTTCGCCGTTTTTCAGGACGGTGTCGGAGGTGGTGGTGCAACCACCCGTAAGCGCCAGTACCGCAATCAGTGCCAGAATCTTGTTCATGTAGGAGTCGTCATCAGGGTGTTGGAAGGGAGCGCTGACACTGTCTTGTGGTGAGGGGGCTTGCCCCCCGTTGGGCTGCGAAGCAGCCCCTGAAACAGGCCTTACTTGGTCTTGGGACGTTTGCTCGACGCGTGGCCTGCTTCATCCACAAACACTTCGGCCACCGCAATGGCTTGGGCTTCGCTCGCGAATGCCCCGGCAACGCTGTCGCCGTGGAAGTTGATCAAGTGCCAGCCGTCCGCTCGCTTGGTGATCAGGTAGCCGTTCACGCCTTTTGGTTCTGACATCTATCAATCTCGTTGTTTGGTTCAGGCTGCAATGATAGCGCCAAACGGCGTGGGGCGGCGCAAGTTGTTGCAGGTCAGTGCCGATCGCGATAAAGCGTGCTAAAAAGGTTGAAGCCCTTTGAATGACGGGCGCAAGCCGACGATTTTTAACAGCGACGAAGGCACTTGATTGAATGCCGGCGGAACTTAC
The DNA here is from genome assembly GCF_000242655.1 of Pseudomonas sp. PAMC 25886. Taxonomy (NCBI): domain Bacteria; kingdom Pseudomonadati; phylum Pseudomonadota; class Gammaproteobacteria; order Pseudomonadales; family Pseudomonadaceae; genus Pseudomonas; species Pseudomonas sp. PAMC 25886. The sequence continues at coordinate 38,803 of NZ_AHHC01000050.1, read as the reverse complement.
GCCGACATTTTTTCTCTATGTTGACATCGCAACGCCAGCAGGACCCATTGTAAGGTGACTGCGGCCTGATTAGACTGCGCCGAATTTCGTACGCACAGCCCTTTGTAAGGACTCATATGATCAAGAAATGCTTGTTCCCAGCAGCCGGTTACGGCACTCGCTTCCTGCCAGCGACCAAGGCCATGCCCAAAGAGATGCTGCCGGTGGTGAACAAGCCACTGATCCAGTACGGCGTTGAAGAGGCACTGGATGCCGGCCTGAACGAAATCTCGATCGTGACCGGCCGTGGCAAACGCGCCCTGGAAGACCACTTCGACATCAGCTACGAGCTGGAAAACCAGATCAAGGGCACCGACAAGGAAAAATACCTGGTCGGCATCCGTAAACTGCTCGACGAGTGCTCGTTCTCCTACACCCGTCAGACCCAAATGAAAGGCCTGGGCCACGCGATCCTGACCGGTCGCCCGCTGATCGGTGACGAACCGTTCGCCGTGGTACTGGCGGATGACCTTTGCGTAAACCTGGAAGGCGACGGCGTGCTGACCCAGATGGTCAAGCTGTACCAGAAGTACCGTTGCACCATCGTCGCGGTTCAAGAGGTTGACCCTCAGGAAACCAACAAGTACGGCGTGATTGCCGGCGACGATATCGGTGATGGCCTGATCCGCGTACGCGACATGGTTGAAAAACCGGCGCCGGAAGATGCCCCATCGAACCTGGCGATCATCGGCCGCTACATCCTGACCCCGGACATCTTCAAGCTGATCGAAGAGACCGAGCCAGGCAAGGGTGGTGAGATCCAGATCACCGACGCCCTGTTGAAGCAGGCAAAAGACGGTTGCGTGATTGCCTACAAGTTCAAAGGTCGTCGTTTTGACTGCGGTGGCGCTGAAGGCTACATCGAAGCAACCAACTTCTGCTACGAGCACTTCTACAAGACTGGCAAGGCTTACTGATTCACGGTTGCCTGCTTGATCTGGGAAAGCCACCTTCGGGTGGCTTTTTCGTTTTTCGGCCCCATGTAAGCAGGTATGCTGTTGTCCTGCCGAGGAGAGTGAAATGGCCTACGATTTTGACCTTTATGTAATTGGTGCCGGTTCCGGCGGTGTGCGCGCTGCACGATTCGCTGCAGGTTTTGGCGCCAAGGTGGCGGTAGCGGAAAGCCGTTACCTGGGCGGTACCTGCGTGAATGTGGGCTGCGTGCCGAAGAAACTGCTGGTGTACGGCGCACATTTCGCCGAAGACTTCGAGCAAGCCAGCGGTTTTGGCTGGTCCCTGGGTGAAGCCAACTTCGACTGGGCGACCCTGATTGCCAACAAGGATCGCGAGATCAACCGCCTCAATGGCATCTACCGCAACCTGCTGGTCAACAGCGGCGTGACCCTGCACGAAGGACATGCGCGACTGGTGGATCCGCACCAGGTGGAAATCAACGGCGAGCGCTTCACCGCCAAACACATTCTGGTAGCCACCGGCGGCTGGCCGCAGATCCCGGAAATCCCGGGGCGCGAGCACGCCATTGGCTCCAATGAGGCGTTCTTCCTCAAAGAGCTGCCCAAGCGTGTGCTGGTGGTCGGCGGGGGGTATATCGCCGTCGAGTTCGCCGGGATTTTCCACGGCCTGGGCGCACAGACCTCGCTGCTGTATCGCGGCGACCTGTTCTTGCGCGGTTTTGACGGCTCGGTACGCACACACTTGAAGGAAGAACTGACCAAGCGCGGCCTGGACCTGCAATTCAATGCTGACATCGAGCGTATCGACAAGCAGGCCGACGGCAGCCTCAAGGCCACCTTGAAAGACGGTCGCGTGCTGGAAACCGATTGCGTGTTCTACGCCACCGGCCGGCGCCCGATGCTCGATAACCTGGGGCTCGAGAACACCGGCGTCAAGTTGGACAAGCGTGGTTTTGTCGAAGTGGACGACCTGTACCAGACCGCTGAGCCGTCGATCCTGGCGATTGGCGATGTGATCGGTCGTGTGCAACTCACGCCGGTGGCGCTGGCTGAAGGTATGGCCGTGGCGCGTCGATTGTTCAAGCCTGAGCAGTATCGCCCGGTGGATTACGCGATGATCCCGACCGCGGTGTTCAGCCTGCCGAACATTGGCACCGTGGGCCTCAGCGAAGAGCAGGCGCGTGAGGACGGCCACAAAGTGCAGGTTTTCGAAAGCCGCTTCCGGCCGATGAAGCTGACCCTGACCGAGTGCCAGGAAAAGACCCTGATGAAGCTGGTGGTGGACGCCGAGACTGACAAGGTCCTGGGCTGCCACATGGTCGGCCCTGACGCTGGCGAGATCGTGCAGGGCCTGGCGATCGCACTCAAGGCGGGCGCGACCAAGCAGCATTTCGACGAAACCATCGGCGTGCACCCCACGGCGGCGGAAGAATTCGTCACCATGCGCACGCCGGTGGCGCAGTAATCAGCCCTCGGTAGTTGCCTCTGGCACCGTCGCAATGACGGCTGCCAGGCGCAGCGCCTCGATGCTGGCCTGGGCTTTGACCAGGTCCAGCTCCAGGGTCTTGTTGACCTGCTGGTGTTCGGCCAGCGCTTCCTGGCGTGCCTGATTCTCCAACTGTGCAACCCGCAAGCGTTCCTGCAACAGGGTGCGCTCGCTGTCGATCACATTCACCTGTTCGCTCAACTGGCGCTGCTGTTCGCGGTCCTGGCGGGCCTGTTCCTGCAAGGCACTCAGCTCTTTCACCGTCACCCGATGCTCAATCAGCAGGCGCTCGTTATCGCGGTGCAGTTGGGTGATCTCATCCTGGCGCACCATCGCGCTCTGCTGGGCCTGGCGCAGCTCTGCCTGTACCTGCTGCAACTGTCCTTCATGGCGGCGCTGTTCCTGCTCGCGCTGATCCTTGATCGCGTTGCGGTAATGCTCAAGGGCATCCCGGGCATGCAGGTGCTTCTCTTCCAGTGAGCGAATCTGCTCGTCTTTATCGTTGATCCGCAGCTCGTAATCGCTGCACGCCTGGCTCAGCCCGGCGTTGCGGGTTTGCTCGGTTTGCAGGCTGGAGCGGGTGCTTTGCAGGGCCGCGCTTTCATCGGCCAGGGCGGCTGCCTGGATATCGAACTGTTGCTTGAGTTGGCTGTGGTCGGCTTCCAGCGCTTCGGCCTGGGCGAGCAGGGCGGCTTTCTGTTGCTGGAACTGCGCCAGGGCCAGGTCGATAGGCTCCTGCGCCTTCTCCTTGAGGCGCTGGGCCAGGCGTGCCACCAGTTCGCCCAACTCGTCGTCGATGGGCGCTTCAGTGATGGTTTGGCGGGTTTCGCTTTCGTCCAGCTCCTTCAAATAGCGATGAATCGTGGTTTTCGAGCCGGTATTGCCCATCTCGATGCGTACGGCATCGATGCTTGGGTTTTCGCCGCGGGCGAGGATCGCCAGGCGTGCCGTTTGAACTACTGCTTTATTGATGCCGCCGCGAGCCATGGAGTCTCCGTCGATTTGGTACTGTGGTACGTAGTATGTATTTACGTACTATATCACGATTATATTTAAGCTTAAATTGTTGATTTAACAGATGGGATATTGGCGTATTATCCCGTGTGATAAGGGTTTTGAAGTGGATGTCGCCCAATGGCAGTACAGGTATGAGTGAACTGGACCGTTATCTGAATGCGGCCACTCGGGATAACACCCGCCGCAGCTATCGGGCGGCGATCGAGCATTTCGAGGTGAATTGGGGTGGGTTTCTGCCGGCCACCAGCGACAGCGTGGCGCGCTATCTGGTGGCGCATGCGGGCGTGCTGTCGGTCAACACGCTGAAGTTGCGCTTGTCGGCGCTGGCTCAGTGGCACACCAGCCAGGGTTTTCCCGATCCGACCAAGGCGCCGGTGGTGCGCAAAGTCCTGAAAGGCATCCGGGCCGTGCACCCGGCCCAGGAAAAGCAGGCTGAGCCTTTGCAGCTCCAGCACCTGGAACAGGTGATTGATTTCCTTGAGCGGGAAGGCAGCGACGCCCGAAGCGCCGAAGATCATCCGCGCTGGCTTCGGGCCAAGCGTGACGCGGCGTTGATCCTGCTGGGGTTCTGGCGCGGCTTTCGTAGCGACGAGTTATGCCGGTTGACTATCGAGCACGTGCAGGCGGTGCCAGGCTCGGGCATCACCCTGTATTTGCCACGCAGTAAGAGTGATCGGGAAAATATCGGCCGCACCTACCAGACACCGGCGTTGTTACGCCTGTGTCCAGTCCAGGCCTATAGCGAGTGGCTCAGTGCTTCGGCGCTGGTGCGCGGCCCGGTGTTTCGCGGCATTGACCGCTGGGGCAACCTGGGCGAGGAGGGCCTGCACCCCAACAGCGTGATCCCGCTGTTGCGCCAGGCCCTGGAGCGCGCCGGCATTGCGGCCGATCAATACACCAGCCATTCCTTGCGCCGGGGCTTTGCCACCTGGGCCCATCGCAGCGGTTGGGACTTGAAGTCGCTGATGACTTACGTCGGCTGGAAAGACATGAAATCCGCCATGCGCTATGTTGAAGCGACACCCTTTCTCGGCATGACCCGCGCATCCCTCGAGTGATTGAAGGTTTCTTCTATTAATACAGTCCCTTGATAGCGAAAACCAATCGTCAGCATGAGGTTTGCCAATGAGCCATCGGCCAGGAGAGTGGGTAGGATTCACCTCATCAACTTACTAAGCCCTTCTACAAACCCTGACGGAGAGTCAACGATGCCTATCATCAACAGCCAAGTAAAACCGTTCAAAGCTACCGCCTACAAAAACGGCAACTTCGTAGACGTGACTGATGCTGACCTGAAAGGCAAATGGTCTGTCGTCTTCTTCTACCCAGCCGACTTCACCTTCGTCTGCCCAACCGAACTGGAAGACCTGGCTGACAACTACGCCGAATTCCAGAAACTGGGCGTCGAAATCTACAGCGTTTCCACCGACACCCACTTTGCTCACGCTGCCTGGCACAACACTTCGCCAGCCATCGGCAAAATTCAGTACACCATGATCGGCGACCCGACCCTGACCATCTCCCGCAACTTCGACGTACTGATCGAAGAAGCTGGCCTGGCAGACCGTGGCACCTTCGTGATCAACCCTGAAGGCCAGATCAAAATCGTTGAACTGAACGATGGCGGCGTAGGCCGTGACGCTTCCGAGCTGCTGCGCAAAATCAAGGCCGCTCAGTACGTTGCTGCTCACCCGGGCGAAGTGTGCCCAGCCAAGTGGAAAGAAGGCGAGGCCACCCTGGCTCCGTCCCTGGACCTGGTCGGCAAGATCTAAGTCTGTGAAATGCCAAGGGCGGGTTACCGCACCTCAGTAAGCTGCATCCGCCCTCAAAACGCCCGGGCGAGATTCGCTCGGGCGTTTTTTTGTCTGCAATAAACCGAATTAATAGGAAATCGCCCGTATGTTGGACGCCAATCTTAAAGCTCAGTTGAAGTCATACCTGGAACGGGTCACCCAGCCGATCGAGATCGTCGCCTCCCTCGACGACGGTGCGAAATCCCAGGAAATGCTTGCCCTCTTGCAGGACGTAACCAGCCTCACCACGCTGATTACCCTGAAAACCGATGGCAATGATGCGCGCAAGCCATCGTTCTCCATCAACCGCCCGGGTGCCGATATCAGCCTGCGTTTCGCCGGCATCCCCATGGGCCACGAATTCACCTCCCTGGTGTTGGCGCTGCTGCAAGTCGGCGGCCACCCCTCGAAGGCCAGTGTCGAAGTGATTGAACAGATCCGCGCCCTTAAAGGCGAGTTCAGCTTCGAGACTTACTTCTCGCTGTCGTGCCAGAACTGCCCGGACGTGGTCCAGGCGTTGAACCTGATGGCAGTGTTGAACCCGAATATCCGCCACGTCGCCATCGACGGTGCGTTGTTCCAGGCCGAGGTCGATGATCGTCAGATCATGGCGGTGCCGAGCGTGTACCTGAACGGTGTGAACTTCGGCCAGGGCCGTATGGGCCTGGAAGAAATCCTCGCCAAGCTCGACACCAGCGGCATCGAAAAGGCCGCCGAGAAAATCAGCGCCAAAGATGCGTTCGACGTACTTGTCGTCGGCGGCGGCCCAGCGGGCTCGGCAGCCGCCATCTACGCTGCACGTAAAGGCATCCGCACCGGTGTTGCGGCTGAGCGCTTCGGCGGGCAGGTACTGGACACCATGTCGATCGAGAACTTTATCTCGGTACAGGAAACCGAAGGGCCGAAACTGGCCAGCGCCCTGGAAGCCCACGTGCGTCAGTACGACGTGGACATCATGAACCTGCAGCGCGCCACTGCGCTGGTCCCGGCGAAGAACTCGGGTGAACTGCACGAAATCCGTTTTGAAAGCGGTGCGACCCTCAAGTCCAAGACCGTGATCCTGGCCACCGGTGCCCGCTGGCGCGAAATGGGTGTACCGGGCGAGCAGGAATACAAAGCCAAGGGCGTGTGCTTCTGCCCGCACTGCGATGGCCCGTTGTTCAAGGGCAAGCGTGTCGCGGTGATCGGCGGCGGTAACTCCGGCGTTGAAGCGGCCATCGACCTGGCCGGCATCGTCAGCCACGTGACCTTGCTTGAGTTTGACAGCAAGCTGCGCGCCGACGCCGTGTTGCAGCGCAAGCTGTACAGCCTGCCGAACGTTGACGTAATCACCAGCGCGCTGACCAGTGAGGTCAAGGGCGATGGCCAGAAAGTTACCGGCCTGGCCTACAAGGATCGCGACAGCGGTGAGTTCAAGACGATTGACCTGGAAGGCATCTTTGTACAGATCGGTTTGCTGCCCAACACCGACTGGCTCAAAGGCACTGTGGAACTGACTCCACGTGGCGAGATCATCGTCGATGCACGTGGCGAGACGTCACTGCCCGGTGTTTTTGCCGCCGGTGACGTAACGACTGTGCCGTACAAGCAGATCGTGATCGCAGTAGGCGAGGGCGCCAAGGCTTCCCTGAGTGCTTTCGACCACCTGATCCGCACTTCCGCCCCGGCGTAAATTCTGGCCCGGAAATGAAAAACCCCATGAGTGATCATGGGGTTTTTTATTGCCTGCCAAATCTTACAGCGGTGTTGGCTGAATGATCTCAACCCAGTACGCGTCCGGGTCTTTCACGAAGGCCAGGCTTTTCATGCGGCCATCACTCAGGCGCTTCTGGAAGTCGCAACCCAGCTCTTCAAAGCGTGCGCAGGCCGCGACGATGTCCGGTACCGAGATGCAGATATGGCCAAAGCCACGCGGGTCGGTGTTGCCGTTGTGATAGGCAAAGTCTGCGTCGTTTTCGGTGCCGTGGTTGTGGGTCAGTTCCAGGATGCCTGGAATCGACTTCATCCACTGGGTGCGCTCGGCGGCGTCGGCCGGGATCTGGGCCTTGTCGACCAGGGCCAGGAAGTACAGGCTGAATTCGGCTTCCGGGAAGTCACGTTTTTCAACCAGGGAAAAACCCAGGACGCGGGTGTAGAAATCCAGCGACTTGGTGATGTCCTTGACCCGCAGCATGGTGTGGTTGAACACGAAGTTCGAGGTGGCGGTGTCAGGTTGGGCGGTGACGCCCGGGAATGTGTTCAGTTCGTGCAGGCTCATGGGCCCTCCAGAGAAGAATGGGGCAAACGTGGCTCCGGTTGGAGCATCCCTTGGCTTGCGGCTGGCATCCTTGCAGCCGGTCCATGATACGCATCCATGCCTGCTGCGCCAAATGAAAAAGGTCACGCAGCCCTTGCGAGCAGCGGGTGCGGGGGGCCAAACTTTGTCGCTTGAACCTTGAGTGTTTTTCGCAATGATCGGATTTCGCGCACCGCTGTTAACGACCCTGGGCCTGTTGTTGGGCAGCACCGCCGCATCGGCGGCTGACCCGGAAATTCATTGGCCCAGCGGCTGGCAGGTGGAGGAGGTGGTGCCCGACGATCAGGCGCCGGCTCAGCCTTCCACAGTGTCGCGCCAGCGTGCAATAAAGAATGATGAAAATGGTGCGACGTTAATGGTCATGGAGTTGACGGGCACCCCGATCGAAGTGGGGCATACGGTCAACCTGCAAGGTGTGCTGCTGGAAATGCGCAAATCCATCCAGAAGGACTTTGCCCAGGGTGGTTATCAAAGTGTGTGCACCAAGATGCACCCCACAACATTGAGCCGGCTTGAAGCATTGGAAACTACCTGTGTCATCACCGAGAACGGTCGGCACGTGCTGTCGCAAACGTTGGTCGGGGCGGTTGATACCGATAAGGCCTATGTTTTTTCATACGCAGGCCAGGCCGAAGCTTACGAGTCCAGCAAGGATGAAGTCAGTTCGGTGCGCGACAGCCTTAAACTTTGAGTGCTGTAGGCAAGGCAGAAAATATTCGAATTGAACAAAGTGAAATGTTTTTTAAAGTTCGTTTTTGAAAATGCCACGGTACTATTTTGTTTCAATATTGCTGCCCGAAAACAAGAAAGCCCTGCATGTGCAGGGCTTTTCTTAGTGCGTTTGTACTAGCCGCAAGGCATTAGCCGCGAAGCCAGGAATCTACAGTGGCTGCGCCGTACTGTTCTTTCCATGCCTTCAGGCCGCGGTGATTGCCGCCCTTGGTTTCGATCAGTTCGCCAGTGTGCGGGTTGTGGTAAACCTTGACCACACGTGCGCGGCGCTGTTTTGGTGCGGCGGCGACGGAAGCGCCGGACTTGCTCGGGTTAGGATCCAGGATGGAGATGATGTCGCGCAGGCTTTTGCCGTAGGTTTTCATCAGCCCTTGCAGCTTTTCTTCGAATTCGATTTCTTTCTTCAAACCAGCATCGTTCTTCAGGGATTCCAGCTGGGCAAGCTGCTCTTGAAGGGCTTTTTCTGCTGCGCGAAATTCGGCGAGTCTGGACAAAATCTATACTCCAATAGTGTATTTGGCTGATATCTACTGCAAACAAAGCGATAAGCCAAGAGCCTTAAGGCGACTCAATGAAAGTGGCCCTCCTGCCAATTCAGCACAGGCAGGAAAAATTGTAGTAGTTAATCAGCCATGAGTAAATCATGTCTTTTGTATAATTAACAATATTTCCATTGAAGTGGCTGGCTATTCAATGGCCGTTCAGGAATCTAATGAACTCGTCGCAAGGAACAGGCTTGCCAAACAGGTAACCTTGCAAGAAATCCACGCCTTGAGCGGCGAGATAATCGCATTGTTCTTGTGTTTCGACGCCCTCTGCCACGATGCCCAGGTCGAGCTTGGCGGACAGTTCAATGATGCTGTCGAGTATATGCCGCGAGAGTGCATCAACACCGATCATCGCTACAAAGCTTTGATCTATCTTCAAGTAATCGACATTGAAGTTGCGCAAATAACCCAGGCTGGAATGGCCGGTGCCGAAGTCGTCGATCGCGATCATTACCCCCATTTCATGCAGCGCCTGGAACAACTGGCGGGTGATGTCGGTGGGCTCGATCAACTCGCGCTCGGTCAATTCAAGTACCAGGATCACCTTGCCCGGCGGGAAGGCGGCGAGGAATTCGCGGCAGTCCTCCACCAGCTCCAGGTCGTGACAATGGCGGGCGGTGATGTTGATACCTACATGAAAGTTGTCAGCAAATTGCGCGGCGTGGGGCGCCAGTTGTGCGGCGGTCCGGCGCATCAGGGCGCGGGTCATTGGCACGATCAGGCCGGAATGTTCGGCCAGGGGGATGAACAGGTCAGGGCGCACCAGGCCTTCCTTCGGGTGATTCCAACGCATCAGCACTTCGCAGCCGGCCCACTGGCGAATGTTGTCGCCACGCACCACGGGCTGATAATACGGAATGAATTCATTGGCGCCCAAGGCCCGCTGCAGTTCATGGGTCGGTGCTGACGAGCGTTTTTGCAGCCAGTGCGCGAGCAGGCCCGCCAGTACGCCAAAAAACACTACCAGGACGAACAGCGCCGGAAACCGGTCTTTCATGTAGCGCCATGTTTCGCCTTCCGGCATCCCGACTTCCACGCTGTAGGTATACCGCTTGGAATCGAGATGATGCTGGGCCACGGCAAAGGTCGGCAGCGCCGTGTTGTGAACCTTGCCATCTGCCGACAGCCAGTTGGGCCCGACCTGCAGCACCAGGTCGGCAAAACGGCTGATCAGGCGCAGGGCGTTGGTCAGGTGGTAGCCATCGATAGACGCAAACGCGCCCCGGTCACCTTCGGTGAGGCGATACACCAGCAAGGCGGTGTCGGGCGTGACCGGGTTGCCTTTCATCAGCCAGAGGCGGCCATCGACGTAGTCTTCAGGGTTGACCGGCGATTGGTAGTTGCCGCCAAACAATGAGCTGCAATAAATGTTTCTCTGCCAGGACAAAGTCGTGGCGCGCACGAAGGGGCGGCGGGTGACTTGTTCGCGCAGTGCCAGTTGTGTCGGGTTATCACATTCATGCCCAGCCATCGGCAACAGGTCCTGGGCGGCGAGGGCGGTGTTGTCGAGCATCAAGTCGAACTGGCGCACGGCCTCCTGTGCCGTCTGTGCAGTGCTGTACTCCAGGGTGCGCCCGGCTTGCCAATACAGGATAAACACACCCAGTAAAATCGGCAGCGCGCCACTGAGCAGGGTGATCAGGTGGCGAGTGGAGGCTTTTCGTGGGCCTTTGACGGTCAGTGGCATTAGTGCGGCCTGTAACGGGAGGGGGCGATAAGACGCTCAAATGCGGTCGGGACAACCACGGCGGCCTTCCAACAAAGCGTATTGGTATTGGCCATGATAGATGGCGCCACGCGAGCGCGCATGTTCAATCAAGCGGCAAGCGTGTGGCCAGTTCAATAAATGCCAGGGTCGCTGGCGACGACTGTCGCCGATCCAGTACCGCCAGCCCCACCTGACGCTTGACGACGGGCTTGAGGGGCTTGATCAGGTAAGCGGCGTCCGTGGACTCAGGCAGCGACAACTCGGCGACGATGGTCACGCCATCGCCCCGGCGTACGGTGTCCAGGGTGCTGAGCAACTGCGAACAGCGGTAACGCACGTCCGGCTGTAGCCCGGCACCGACGAACAGCCTTGAGACCAGTTCGGACGAGCCGGCCTGGGTCAGGATAAAGGGTTCGCCGCACAGGGCCTTGAGGCTGACACTTGGCAGCGCGCCAAGGGGGTGGCCTGACGGCAGCAGCGCGACCAACTGGTCCTCGATTAACGGGAACGTATCGAAGCGCTCTTCGGGCAGCACCACGAACGCCACGTCGACGCGCCGCTCTTCCAGCCACTGCATTACCTGCCGATCCGGGCCTTCATCCACATGTACCTCAATGCCCGGATGCAATTGGCGAAAGTGCTGCAGAATCCTGGGTAACAATCGAATCGACGAAGTGGGCCCGAACGACCCGATGCGCAACGTCCCGCGCTTCATGCCGCGGGCGTCGGCGGCTTCCTGTTGCAGTGTGTTGGCCAGCCCGAGCATGGCCCGGGCGCGCAACAGCAGTTGTTGGCCGATATCACTGAGTTCGACCTGGGATTGATGGCGGCGAATCAACTCGACCCCCAACTCCTGCTCCAGGGATTTGATCGCGTGGGACACCGCCGACTGGCTGATGCCCAGGCGATTGGCAGCGCTGGTGAAACCTTGCAGCTCGGCCACCAGGGAGAATATTTCCAGTTGGGTAAGGGTCATGAGTATTTACTCATTTTACGATGACAAGGGATTAGCCAAACAATAAGCCAATCCTGAATGTTTGAGTAGAAATCCGATGACACCGACCTCTGACCGTCTCACGTATCTGAAACTGGCGGCCGTGACCATGATCTGGGGCGGCACCTTCGTTGCCGGACGTTATCTGGCCGCTGGCCTGGACCCGCTGCTGGCGGCGACCGTGCGTTTTTTGCTGGCCAGCGTGGCGTTGCTGACCTTCCTGGGCGCGGCGCGAATTCGACTGGTACGCCCGACCACCGCGCAGCTTGCGCAACTGACCGTCCTCGGCTTTTTCGGGATCTTTTTCTACAACCTGTGCTTTTTCTACGGCCTGCATTACATCAACGCGTCCCGGGCGTCGCTGATCGTGGCGCTGAACCCGGCGGTGATTGGCCTGGCTTCGTGGGTGTTGTTCAAGGAGCGCCTGGGGCCGCTCAAACTGCTGGGTATCGCGCTGTGCCTGGGCGGTGCGGGGCTGGTGATCGTCAGTCGCAACCCGCAGCTATTGCAGGGCGCCGCGAACGCCTGGATCGGTGACCTGTTGATCTTTGGCTGTGTGGTGGGGTGGGGCGTGTATTCGCTGTTTTCCCGCCACCTCAACCAGAGCCTGGGCCCCTTGCAAACCGTGACCTGGTCGATCCTGTTGGGCACGCTGATGCTGACACTCACCACGCTGGTGACGGGGCGATTGACGGTGGATGCGTTGGGCGCGATTGATCTGCCCCAACTGACGAGCTTGTTGTACCTCGGCGTGCTGGGCTCGGCGCTGGCCTACATCGGTTACTACGACGGCTTACGTCGCATCGGTGCCACCCGCGCGGGTGTGTTCATCGCCCTCAATCCGCTGACGGCGGTGATCTGCGGTGCATTGCTGCTCGGCGAACAACTCACCGCGCCGATGCTACTGGGAGGGGCCGTGATCCTGCTGGGCATCTACCTGTGCAACAAACCCCTTGCGCGGGTGAGGGCAATGGGGATTTGATAAGAGTACGGACAAATCTGTTTACGCTGTGTAGAATCGATTTACGCATACAAGAATAAGGACTTGCGCTAACGCAAGCCTCGCCCGTCAGAGACTGATGTAACCATGAAGCTACTCGGGTCCGCCCTCATCTTTGGTGACTTCCTCGCCCGCAGCGTGCGGGGTATCTCCTGTGCTCCGCCTGCCCACCTCATCCTTGCTGGCAACTAACGACATCCGTTAATGACAAGAATGATGAGGCACCGAAAATGACAGACCTGTACGAAAACCCAATGGGCCTGATGGGCTTTGAGTTCATCGAATTTGCATCGCCAACCCCGGGCACCCTGGAGCCGATCTTCGAGATCATGGGCTTCACCAAAGTGGCGACCCACCGTTCCAAGAACGTGCACCTGTACCGCCAGGGCGAGATCAACCTGATCCTCAACAACGAACCCAACAGCATCGCTTCCTACTTTGCGGCCGAGCACGGCCCGTCGGTGTGCGGCATGGCGTTTCGTGTCAAGGACTCGCAACAGGCCTACAACCGTGCCCTGGAACTGGGCGCCCAGCCCATCCATATCGAAACCGGCCCGATGGAACTGAACCTGCCGGCGATCAAGGGTATTGGCGGCGCGCCGCTGTACCTGATCGACCGCTTCGGCGAAGGCAGCTCGATCTATGACATCGACTTCGTGTACCTCGAAGGCGTCGAGCGCAACCCGGTGGGCGCCGGCCTGAAAGTCATCGACCACCTGACCCACAACGTGTACCGCGGGCGCATGGTCTACTGGGCGAACTTCTACGAGAAGCTGTTCAACTTCCGTGAGGCGCGTTACTTCGATATCAAGGGCGAATATACCGGCCTGACCTCCAAGGCCATGAGCGCCCCGGACGGCATGATCCGCATCCCGCTGAACGAAGAATCGTCCAAGGGCGCCGGCCAGATCGAAGAGTTCCTGATGCAGTTCAATGGCGAGGGCATCCAGCACGTCGCGTTCCTCACCGACGACTTGGTCAAGACCTGGGATGCGCTGAAGAAGATCGGCATGCGCTTCATGACCGCGCCGCCGGACACCTACTACGAAATGCTCGAAGGCCGCCTGCCGAACCACGGTGAGCCGGTGGACCAACTGCAAGCGCGGGGCATCCTGCTGGACGGTTCGTCAGTGGCGGGCGACAAGCGCCTGCTGCTGCAGATCTTCTCGGAAACCCTGATGGGCCCGGTGTTCTTCGAGTTCATCCAGCGTAAAGGTGATGACGGTTTCGGCGAAGGTAACTTCAAGGCACTGTTCGAATCCATCGAGCGCGACCAGGTACGTCGCGGTGTGCTCACCGCTGACTGATGGCTGATGTAAAAAAGCCCGGTCGTGGATATCCGCGACCGGGCTTTTTTTGCCTGCAATCAGGCTTTGCGCTGGCGAACCAGGTGCTTGAACCCTTCGTACACCATCACCATCACCGCCAGCCAGATGGGTATATAGGTCAGCCACTCACCGGCCTTGATGCTTTCTCCCAGCAGCAACGCCACCCCGAGCAACAGCACCGGCTCCACATAGCTGAGCAGCCCGAACAGGCTGAAGGCCAACAAGCGGCTGGCGACGATGTAACACACCAGTGCCGATGCACTGATCACGCCCAGCATCGGGATCAAGGCGTACAACCCCTTGTGGGCATCGAGCACCGCAAAGCCCTGTTCGCCGCTTTGGACGAACCACAACGCCACTGGCAACATCAGCGCCATATCGAGCCACAGCCCGCCAAGGTGGTCGGTCTTCAGACGTTTGCGCACGATGAAGTAGATCGGGTAACCGATGATCACCACCAGCGTGGCCCAGGAGAAACCGCCTACCTGGTACAACTCGTTAAGCACGCCGCAAGCTGCAAAAAACACCGCGACCTTTTGCAGGCGTGACAGCTGTTCTCCATACACCAGGCGCCCGGTGAGCACCATGGTCAACGGCAGCAGGAAATACCCCAGCGATACATCCAGGCTGCGACCGTTGAGCGGCGCCCACATGAACAGCCACAACTGCACCCCCAGCAAGGCCGAAGACAACACCAGCCCGCCGATCAAACCGGGTTTGGCTGCGGCCAGCCGAACCAACTCCCAGGCGCGGCGCCACTCGCCGCTGACGATCATGAACACGGTCATGCAGGGCACGGTCAGCAACATCCGCCAGCCGAAGATCTCCAGGCCGCTCAAGGGCGTAAGCAGTGACGTGAAGTAATACATCACGGCAAACAACACCGAGGCCAATACCGATAACACAACACCTTTAGACACGCTGTCCTCGCGAAAACCGATGGCTACAAAAGAGGGGAGATTTCAGGGAGGGAATATAGTGCTTTTGCGGTGAGATGGTTGCGCTGTTTTGTGGTGAGGGGACAAGCCCCCTCACCACAGGTCAGGTGTAGGCCGCTCGGCTATCGTGCAATCCGACCCGACACGAAATGGCTCACATCATTGAATCCCGGCGTCGAGGCATGCCCCGGTGTCACCAGCGAATCAATAAACGCCTCATCCTCCGCCGTGATCTTCACCTCCAGCGCGCCGGTGTAGGCGTCCCACTGCGCCTCGGTGCGCGGCCCGACAATCGCCGAGCTGACCGCCGAGTTGTTCAGCACCCAGGCAATCGCGAACTCGACAATCCCCACGCCGCGGCCCTGGGTGTATTGCTGGATCTGCTGGGCGATGCGCAGGGACTCGACGCGCCATTCGGTTTCCAGGATGCGCTTGTCCTGGCGCCCGGCGCGGCTGCCGGCTTCAGGTGTCACGTCCGGCGCATATTTGCCACTGAGCACGCCACGGGCCAGCGGGCTGTAAGGCACCACGCCCAAGCCGTACGCGGCAGCGGCGGTGATCTGCTCCACCTCGGCCTGGCGGTTGACGATGTTGTACAGCGGCTGGCTGATGATCGGCTTGTCCACCCCCAGGCGCTCGGCCACACGGATCACTTCAGCGATGCGCCAGCCGCGGTAGTTGGACAGGCCCCAATGGCGGATCTTACCCTCGTGGATCAAGTCGCCGATGGCCGAAACCGTCACCTCCAGCGGCGTGTTGTGGTCTTCACGGTGCAGGTAGTAGATGTCCAGGTAATCGGTGTCGAGGCGCGTCAGGCTGGCTTCGATCGCATTGAAGATCCGTTTGCGGTTCAAGCCGCTGCGGTTTGGCAGGCCATCCACGGGGCCGATGCCCACCTTGGAGGCCAGCACCCAATCCTGGCGCTGGCGGGCGATGGCTTCACCGACGATTTCCTCGGAGCGCCCGCCGGTGTAGACGTCGGCGGTGTCGATAAAATTGATGCCTTGGTCCCAGGCCTTGTCGATGATGCGCAGCGAATCCTCAGTGTTGGTCTGCTCGCCAAACATCATGCTGCCCAGGGTCAGCGCGCTGACTTTCAACCCGGACTGGCCCAGTGTGCGGTAAATCATCGTGAACACCTCAAAAGGGGGAGACAGTACTTACCCAATACCAGAGAGCAAGGCTCTGGAACAAGCCCTGCGACGGTTATTGCGGTAATAGTTCGGCGCAGCGCTGTTGCAGGAAGCGGTGCAGGACCTTGACCCGTTCCGACACTTGCAGCCGGTGCGGGCACATCAAATTGAACGGCGTCGGCTCGCCTTGCCAATCGGTGAGCAACGGCACCAGGCGTCCGGCCTTGATATCGCGGGCCACATCCAGCCGCGCTTTGTAGGCGATGCCATGGCCGGCCAGCGCCCAGCGCCGCACGATCTCGCCGTCATCGCTCAGGTAGTCCCCTGTCACCTCGACTTCCTGGAGCAGGGCGCCCTGGCGAAAGTACCAGGTGTTGTTCGCACGGCCCTGGCGCATGTAGCGCAGGGTGCTGTGTTGCGCCAAGTCCTGGGGCGTGCGCGGTGTGCCATGGCGTGCCAGATACTCAGGACTGGCACACGCCACGCGCTGGTGATCGGGCACCACCGGCAGTGCCACCAGGCTGGAATCCCGTGGCACGCCAAAGCGCAGGGCAATGTCGACGGTCTCGCGGAACAGGTCGGCATTGCTGTCGTTGAGCAGCAATTGAAGGCGCACGTTCGGGTGTTCGAGCTTGAACTCGTCCAGCCAGCCCAGCAGCACATTGCGCCCGAAATCCGAGGGCGCCGCCAATTGCAGCAAGCCACTCAAGCTCTGGCCTTGCTGCTTGATCGCCTGTTCGCCTTCCGACAACGCCTCCAGGGCCACACGCACGCTGTCGAGGTAGCGCCGGCCTTCTTCGGTCAGCCGCATGCTGCGGGTGGAGCGCGCCAGCAGCCGAATGCCCAGGCGGGTTTCCAGGCGCTTGAGGGCGATACTGGCTGCGGCCGGAGTCAGGCTGAGGCTACGAGCAGCCGCGGACAGGCTGCCCGTATCGGCCGTACGCACGAAGACTTCAAGGTCGAGGATCGAACTCATCTGTAAAAATCCTTTAAATATCTTGTCGTTTTACCGGGATTTTTCAACGATTGCCAAGCTGGGAAGATGAAACCTCATTTTCCCAACCAGGTATTTCTCCATGACTTCTCCCCTCAACGGCAAAACCGTCATCGTCATCGGTGGCAGCAGCGGCATTGGTGCAGCCGTGGCCAAACAGGCTGTGGCACGCGGGGCCCACGTGGTGCTGGCCGGACGGCGCTTGTCTTCAGCCGTGGAGAACGGTGTGCGCAGTGAGCAGGTGGACGTGACCGACGCCGCCTCGTTGCAGCGCCTGTTTGAAGCAGTGGGGCGTTTTGACCATCTGGTTTACACCGCCGGCCCTGCGGTGCAGGCCAAGACGTTGATCGAGACTGACCTGAACCTGGCGCAAGACAACTACAACGTGAAGCTCTGGGGTTCGCTGCGGGCGATCCAGGCGGCGCTGCCATTTCTCGGCGAGCACGGCAGCATCACATTGACCTCGGGCCAACTGGGTCGTCGAGCGGTGGCGGGGCAGTTCATCAAGACCGGGATCAATGCTGCGACTGAAGCGCTGGGCAAGCAGTTGGCCAAGGAGCTGGCGCCACGTCGGGTCAACGTGATCAGCCCGGGCGTAATCGACACCGAGGCGTATGCCGGGTTGTCCGGGGAGCAGCGGCTGGCGATGTTTGCCAAGGCCGGCGGGGCGTTGCCGGTAGGACGAGTGGGGCAGGCCGAAGAAGTGGCTGCCGGGTACGTGCTGGCGATGGAGAACGGGTTTATCACGGGTAGCGTGATTGATGTGGATGGTGGCGGCTTGCTCTAAGCGCAGGTCAATCAAAACAGGTCCCGCTTTCGGGCGGGGCCTGCTGTATCACCCACCGCATCTTGCTTAATAACGCGGCACCGGAGCCGGTTGCGGCGGGTAGTAATAGCCCGGAGGCGGCGCCTGGTAGTACACCGGCGGAGGTTGCTGGATGTACACCGGCTGCGGCTGGACGTAAACCGGCTGTTGCACGTAGACCGGCGGCTGGGAGTTGGCGACGACCGAGCCTACGACGAGCCCGCCGACCACGGCCCCCAGCAACGCCGGGCCACCCCAGCCCCAACCACCACGGTAGCCACCGTGACCCCATCCATAGCCGTACCCGCCACGGGCTTCTGCCTGCCCCGCGATGGCGAGGGTGGCAATCAGCACGAGGGCTACTTTCACTTTTGAGAGTCGACTGATCATGACAAGTCCTCTACTTATGCATCGAACCGGTTTTAATCATATTCCCGGGCATACGTTTCAGACAGTGCTTTTTGAGGGGATTACGCGGCGCCAGAGTAAAGGTTAGGTAAGGTTTGTAGCCTGTTTGTTACCTGGCTCTGGCGTTTAAGTGAATACGGGTGTCCGGCGGTGTTCTGAATATAAAAACACCGGCGCCGCCATGGAGGTCGACAGCGCCGGTTTGCCCTGATGTCAGGCCTTGAGTGTCCGCGTCATTCGCAACGCCAGCACACTGCCCGCCACAATCACCGCCGCCAGCAAGTACAGCGCCATGTCGGTAGACCCGGTGGCATCCTTCACAAACCCGACGATATACGGGCTGAGGAACCCGGCCATCTGGCCCATGGAGTTGATCAGTGCCAAGCCACCCGCCGCAGCGCCTGCGCTGAGCATGGCGGTCGGTACCGGCCAGAACATCGGCAGGCCGGTGAGGGCGCCCATGGTGGCGATGGTCAGGCCGAGGATCGCAATCGCCGGCGTGGTTGCAAAGTTGACCGCAATCACCAACCCGATCGCGCCCATCAGCATCGGTACTACCAAGTGCCAGCGACGCTCCTTGCGCAAGTCGGCAGAGCGGCCCACCAGCAGCATGAACACCGCCGCCAGCAAGTACGGGATTGCACTCAACCAGCCAATCACCAGGTTATCGCTGAAACCCATGTTCTTGATGATCGACGGCAGCCAGAAGTTGATGGCGTACACGCCGCTCTGGATGCAGAAGTAGATCAGGCCGAACGCCCAGATGGCCGGGTTCTTGAACACTTCCAGCAGCGAGTCGCTGGTGGTTTTCGGCTTGTTGGCCAGGTCGGTCGCCTGGTCGGCTTCCAGCACCGCGCGCTCATGGGGCGTGAGCCACTTGGCGTTGGCAAAGCTGTCGCTGAGCAGGAAGTAGGCGAGGGCGCCGAGGATCACCGTCGGGATGCCTTGCAGTAGGAACATCCACTGCCAGCCTGCCAGCCCGCCCTGGCCGGCGGCGAAGTGGTTGAGGATCCAGCCGGAGAACGGGCTGCCGAGCAAGCCGGACACCGGGATCGCTGACATGAACAGCGCCATGATCCGTCCACGGCGGAAGGTCGGGAACCACTGCGAGAGGTACAGCACCACACCCGGGAAGAAACCGGCTTCAGCGGCGCCGGTCAGCAGGCGCAAGCCGTAGAAATGGGTGGGGGTGGTGACGAACAGCAGGCAGGTGGACAGGGTGCCCCAGACGATCATCATCAGCGCAATCCAGCGCCGTGGACCAAACCGGGTCAACGCCAGGTTGCTCGGTACGCCGCACAGCACGTAGCCGATAAAGAAGATCCCGGCACCGAGGCCGTACACGGTCTCGCTGAATTTCAGGTCGTCGAGCATCTGCAACTTGGCAAAGCCGACGTTGACGCGGTCGAGGTAGTTGAACAGGTAGCAGATGAAAATGAAGGGGATCAGGCGCAGGGTAATGCGCTTGTATACGGCGTTTTTATCGTCATCGGTGGCCTGGGTGACAGCGGCGCTCTGTGACATGGCAGTCTCTCTTTATTATGATTTTTCGCGATGCGAGGGTAACGTTGATCGCCCAATGAGTCTCGGCCACCTCAAGGGGTGATGTCTTTGTGCTCGCGCACAGTCAGGCATGGTTTGCGCTGTGCCTATGAACAACCCGTTTTTTCAGGAATTTAGCCCCATGTTCGAGCTGGATCATGACCTGGCGCAGGATATCGTCAATCGCACCATGGCGATCCTGCCCTATAACGTCAACGTCATGGACAGCCAGGGCCTGATTCTGGGCAGTGGCGAACCGGAGCGTATCAACACCCGCCATGAAGGCGCGCAACTGGTGCTGGCGAACGTGCGCGTGGTGGAAATCGACAGCCAGACCGCCAAGCACCTCAAGGGCGTGCAGCCCGGGATCAACCTGCCGTTGTTGCACGATCAGCGCCTGATCGGCGTGCTGGGCATTACCGGCGAGCCGGAAGTGCTGCGTACCTATGCCCAGCTGGTGCGCATGACCGCCGAAATGCTGGTGAGCCAGCGCCATCAGCAAGCCGAGCAGCAATGGCGCCGCCAGCGTTGCGATGATCTGTTGGCGCTGCTGCTGGCCGAGACCGGCGATTCGCCGCGCCTGGTGGACGAAGCGCAGCAACTGGGCCTCAAGCCGCAATTGGCGCGCACGCCGTACCTGTTTGAACTGGGCAGCGGCCAGTCGGCCGAGGCCTTGAGCGCCTGGCTGACCTCGCGCTACCCCGACAGCTGGTGCGTCAGCTCCGCGCAGTTTTCCCTGTTGTGGTGCCGGCCGGCGTCAGTGCAAGTCGACAACCCGCGCCTGCTGGAAAAGCTCGAAGGCCTGGGCTGGAACATCCTGCGGGTTGCCGTCGGCGGCCAGGCGGACGGCCTGGCCGGGCTGCGCCGTTGCTACCGACGCGTCGGCGATCTGCTCGCCTATGGCCGCGATGTGTTGCCCGAATCACGTTTGCTGACCCTGACCCGCTACCGACTGCCGGTGATGCTCTGGCGCCACCGCAACGACGATGCCCTCGACGAACTGCTCAACCCGCTGCGCAAGGTGCTGGCCAAGGACAGCAACGGCCAGTTGCTGGCGACCCTGCGCAGCTGGTGCGACCACGACGGGCAAAGCCAGGCCTGCGCCGATGCCCTGGGCATCCACCGCAACAGCCTGCGCTACCGCATGGAGCGCATTGCCGAGTTGAGCGGCGTTGACCCGCTGACCCTCGACGGCATGCTCGCGTTGTACCTCGGCGTGCAGCTCTTGCCCCAGGCTTTGTCGAAATGAACAACAAACCCCAGCCACTCTTGTGCAATGGACCGGCGTTATTGCCTGAGCCAACTGGCAGCATGGGCGTTATAAAAACCGGAGAAAGCCCATGAAAATCATCATCGCCCCCGACTCGTTCAAGGACAGCCTGAGTGCCGAAGGCGTGGCGAATGCCATTGCCGAGGGGTTGGCCACGGTGTGGCCCGACGCCGAGCTGATCAAGTGCCCGATGGCGGACGGTGGTGAGGGCACGGTGGAGTCGGTACTCGCCGCCTGCCAGGGCGAGCGGCGTACCACCAACGTGCAAGGGCCGTTGGGCGCCCGCATTGATGCGCATTGGGGCTGGTTGGCCGAGAGCCATACCGCAATCATCGAAATGGCCGAGGCCAGCGGGCTGCAATTGGTGCCGCCGGGTAAGCGGGATGCCTGTTCCAGCAGCACGTTTGGCACCGGCGAACTGATCCGCGCGGCACTGGATGCCGGCGCCCGGCGCATCATCCTGGCGATTGGCGGCAGCGCCACCAACGACGGCGGCGCCGGCGCGATGCTGGCCCTCGGTGTGCAATTGTTTGATGCCGAAGGTGCCGCATTGCCCTTGGGCGGACTGGCACTGGCCAATCTGTCGCGCATCAGCCTGGAACAACTGGATCCACGCCTGGCCGAGGTGCGCTTTGAAATCGCTGCCGACGTGAATAACCCTCTGTGCGGCCCCCACGGTGCCTCCGCGATTTTCGGCCCGCAAAAAGGTGCCAATCCCCAACAAGTCGAGCAGTTGGACGCTGCCCTCGGCCATTTCGCCGATCACTGCGCCAAGGTGTTGCCGAAAGACGTGCGTGACGAGCCCGGCAGCGGCGCCGCCGGTGGCTTGGGGTTCGCCGCCAAGGCGTTCCTGGGCGCGCAATTTCGTGCAGGGGTTGAAGTCGTCGCTGAACTGGTAGGACTTGAACACGCGGTACGCGGCGCCGACCTGGTGATCACCGGCGAAGGCCGTTTCGACGCCCAGACCCTGCGGGGCAAAACCCCGTTTGGCGTGGCGCGGATTGCCAAGCAGCACAACGTGCCGGTAATCGTGATCGCCGGCACGTTGGGTGAGGGTTATGAGCAGATGTACGCCCACGGTGTGGATGCCGCGTTCGCCTTGCCGTCCGGCCCGACTACCCTGGAGCAGGCCTGCAGCGAGGCGCCGCGCCTGTTACGCGAACGCGCCTCGGACATCGCCCGGGTCTGGCGCCTGGCGGCCCCGGCGGTTTAAGCCTCAAAGCCCTGCGCCAGTTGATCGACCCACTGGCGCTGAAAGCCCAGCAGCGCGTCCTTGGGCTGCTGCAACTGGACAAACTCCAGCATCGGGTCTTCCACCGCCGTGCGTACCCCGGCCAATTCCTCCAGCGCCGCCAGCCCGCAAAACGGCACGTAGGCCTCGCTGTAGCCGCCTTCATGCACCAGCACCAGGCGGCCCTGGCACAGCCGCTCGGCAGCCTCACGCACCGTGCGGGTCATCAGGCGGAACGACTCGCTGTGCAGCAGCATCCGCGCCAGCGGGTCGACGGCGTTGGCGTCGTAACCGCAGGCGACGATGATCAGTTCGGGCTCGAATCGCTCGAGGGCCGGCACCACGATGCGTTCCATCGCATGCAGGTACGCCGCGTGGCCGCTGCCGGGTGGCAACGGGATATTGATATTCGCCCCCAGGCCCGCGCCGTGGCCACGGTCCTGTTCACCGCTGTAACCCGGCGGATAGCAACCGTCCTGGTGCAGGGAGATCGTCAATACATCGCCGCGTGCTTCGAAGATGGACTGGGTGCCGTTGCCATGGTGCACATCCCAGTCGATCACCGCGACCTTGCCCAGCCCACGGCGCGCCTTGGCCGCCTCGATGGCGATGGCGATGTTTGCCAGGAAGCAAAAGCCCATGGCGCCGTCCGCCAGGCAGTGATGCCCCGGTGGCCGCGACAGCGAGTAGGCATTCCCGACGTGCCCGCTCAGCACCGCGTCCACCGCAGCGATGGTCAACCCTGCGGAGAGTTTGGCGATCTCGTAGCTGCCCGGGCCAATCGGCGCCTGGGGCCCCAGCTCGCCGCCGCCGGCATCGCTCAGGGCCTTGAAGCGTTGCAGGTAGTCGGCGCCGTGTACTCGCTGCAAATCCTCCTCCGTGGCCGGGGCGGCACTGTGCTGTTGCAGGTGACGGCTCAGCCCGGACACGTCCAGCAGGCTTTTCAAACGCCGCTTGGTCTCCGGTGACTCGGCATGCCCGGTGCCGGCAGGCGGCTGCACCCAGCCGCCTACCGGCAAGGTCAGGGCGTGGGGGCCGGCGCTGTGCCAGAGGCTTAGTTCATCAAAGAAAAACGCAGTGGATCGGTTCATCAGAGTCTCCAGTTCAGCGGGTTAAAACAGCGTCAGGCGGGGTGCGGCTGCCGAGCATCAGCGCCAGGGACAACAAGGTGATGGCGGCGCCGCCCACCAGTAGCGAGGTAAACCCGCCGCTGGCCTCGATCAGCCGTCCGGCAATGGCCGGCCCGATGGCCAGGCCGGCGCCGATCACCAGGTTGGAGGTGTTCATCAGCTTGCCGCTGCGGTCGAGGTCAGCCAGGCAGGCGAGAATCAGCGGCAGGATGAAGGTCCAGGTGAACTTGAACAGCAGCGCCGCCAGGGCAAAGCGCATCAGCGTCGGCGTGCCGCTCAGCAACAGCACGGCACCCGCCATCAGGGCGTAGCCGGCCAGCAACAGCAGCAGGCGCGGCAGCCGCGTACCGATGACTGAGGCACACCCGGCGCCGACGATTCCCATCACCGTGGCCAGGGCCAGCACTTCACCGCTGTGTTGTGCGGAGATTCCCGCGCCACTGCCGATGGCGCCGATAAAGGTCCAGACGCCGCCGAGGCTGATATAGAAAGTCAGGATCCCGGCGATGCCCAGCGCAGCCTTCATTCGGGAGCCCGGCAATGGCGCGGCGTCGGTTGGCTGGCGCGGCGGGCTGCCGGATGGAAAGCAGCGGGCCAGGGGCAGCAGCAGCGTCATCAACCCCGCAAGAATCAAGTAGCAGGCGCCGAGCCCATAGCGCGCAAACAACCCGGGCAACACCCCGAGGCCGACGGCGCCGACCACCAGTTGCCCCATCACCCACAAGCCGTAGATCCGGCTGGGGTTGGCGGCAGCGGCCGCGCTGGCCAGGCAGATGATCATCAGCGAACCGCCCGCCAGGGCACTCATAAAGCGTAAGGCAAGCAAGGTGGCGTAGGTGTCGGCGAGCATCGACAGCAGGTTGGCGGCAATGAACGCAATGGCGGCCACCAGCGCTGCCAGGCGCCAGTCCACCCGCTTGAGCCACCAGAACGCAGGCAAGGTGGCCAGGCTCATCGCCCCCAGCTCGGTGGAGAACAGGTCGCCGATGTGTGACGGGCTCAGTTGCCATTGGCTGGCCAGTTGTGCGGCCACCGCCGGTGCGGTCATCAGGATGGTCGGGGTGATGGCGGCGAACAGGATGATCGCCGCCAGCAAGGGCCAGGAACGCGCCGAATAGCCGGCGGTTGCAGAGTGGGTCTGAGTGTTCATGGGCAAGCTCCGGGAAAGTGATTCAGAACACATGGACCAGCCGCAGCAGGGCGTCGGTGCCCGCGTAGCCGTTGGACGCCGCGACGTTTTGCGAAAGGCTGAACATCAGCTGGTTCTGCCGGTCTAGCCAGTGCCCCACCTCGAAACCCACCTGGGTGTAGCGTTTATGGGTGTCGTCGATGCGCTGGTCGTTGATGCGCAGCGCGCCGCCATCGGCATGGATCAGGCGCAGTGCGCCGTAGGTGGCGGGGCTGAAGTCGTAGGAGGCGAAGGCTTGCAGGCGGTACAGCGGGTCTTGCTTGAGGTCGCTGCCGAAATAGTCGTTGTTGGTGCCGTACAACTGGGCTTCGAGGTTGGCTTCCAGCACCCATTTCTCGCCAATGCCCTGGGTGTAGTTGTAAACGAAGGTCGCGCCCCAGCGATTGGCACCGGGGGACACGTCGGGGTTTTTGCTGTGGTACTCGCCCACCGGCACGGTGATCAGGCTCAACAGCCCGCTGTAAGTGCGCGAGGCCGGGTCGTTGATGAAAAACAGTGTGCCGCCGACTTGCGGATCACCAAAGCCGCTCTCGCCGGTGTGTTGGCTGGCGCCGGGCAAGCGTGCGTTGATGTCGGCGAAGGGCAGGATAAATTGCGGGGTGCACAGCGTGCCGCAGACGTCAGTGAAAAACACCTGGCGGTACGCCACGGCGTTGACCTTCAAGTCGGCCTTGCCCGTGGTGTCGGCCGGGCCGTGGAAGTCATCGTAGCGCGAGGCGGGCAAGTACAGCACGCCGAGGCTGGTGCCGGACGGCGCGCCGAAAAAATCCCGGGCGTTGAGGTCGGCAGCCTGGCTGTCGAGGCTCAGCAGGGTACCGCCCAGCAGCATGGCCAGGTGACGCAAGGTAGGGTGATTCATCGCAAGGCATCTCTTATGGACTGTTATGGATGGCAGCGGAAAATGGGCAAAGGGCGCCCGTGGCCGTCAAAACGACAGCGCAAAAAAAGCAATGGATAAAGGGCTGAGATCAGTCGGGCGGGGCGTGCAGCAAGTGCGCGATGCGCGCCTTGTCCTTGACCCCAAGCTTGCTGTAGATGGCGCGGATGTGATGGCGCACGGTGTTCGGCGACAAGCCCAGGTCGCGGGCGACTTCCTTGTAGGTCTTGCCTTCGCCAAAGCCCTGGGCCACGTCGTTTTCCCGCGGGCTCAGTTGGGGCAGGGCGCGGTTGATGCGCGCCGCCAACAGAAACTGGTCACCCACGGCCGAGGCCTCGATGTGGATGTGCTTGCCCTCATGCCCGCGTTCATCCAACGGCAGCGGCAGGGCGGGACCGCTCCATTGCGGCCACTCACTGAGCAACAGGTCGACAAACCCGCGTTCGGCACACTGCAACACCCCGCGCTGGTCGCATACCGCCAGGGCCAGGTTGCGCGGGCTGGTGAGGGTTTCGCGCATGGCCACCAGGGTTCGGATCTGATTCGCCGAGACCGACGCCACCAAGTGCAGCATCAGGTTGTTCAGCAGTTGGCAGTCGTCCTGGTTGTAGCGGGGTGCGCCGGGCTTGCGGTACAGGCTCAAGTGATCGCTGAGGCGGGTTTGCGGGTCAACGTGAATCACGCACAACAACTCGCCAATGCCGTAGCGCTGCCCCAACCAGTTCTGGCCCGGGCCGTTGGCGGGGTCGAGCATGTCGACAATCACCGCCTGGCCGGGCGCCTCGTGCACCAACCCGACCGTCACGTCCACATGGCGGATCGATTGCCAGTCGGCCAGGTAGGTGGCGGGCAGATGATGCAGGTAGCTGCTGTGTTCCTCCGGCAGGCCATCGATGATCGCCGCACGGCCCCACCAGGCGCTGTCGAAGGGCAGTAACTGACTGATACGCGTCAGGGCATGGCCATGAAACTGTTCAATGTCCTGGTGTTGGGCCAGGCGTTGCAGATCAAGCGTCAGGGTGCTGAAAGCCTGTAACAGGCCAGGAAGATCAAGGCGGCTCATGGGCGTTCCTCTGTGGGACTTTTTTATTGTTTTAGTCACAGGGTTTGAAGGCCGAAACGGGGCAGGGCCTGGGTGAAGTATCGGCGCTGCGAGGGGCGATCGCTATCCTACAGATGCACGATGTGCGGCAGGATTTGTGCTCGCCAAAAAGCCGCTGTGCCGCCTACACTGGTCGGCCACGTGTTTTTCACAGGACGAAACACCATGCACACACCTGAACCCAAAATCGTTATCACGCGCTTCACCGAGGCCCACCTTGAAGGCGTCACTGCGCTCTACAACGATCCGGCTGTCTGCCGTCAGGTGCTGCAAATGCCTTTCCAGTCGGTCGAGGCCTGGCGCAAACGCCTGGTGCAGGACAACGAGCGGCGGCTACAGCTGGTGGCGCTGCATGCCGGCGAGGTGATCGGCCAGCTCGGCCTCGAACAGTACTTGCGGGTGCGCCAAAGCCACGTCGGTTCGTTCGGCATGGGCGTGGCCACCGCCTGGCAGGGCAAGGGCGTGGGTTCCCGGTTGCTGGGCGCCGCGCTGGAGGTGGCGGACAACTGGATGAACCTGCACCGGGTGGAACTGACGGTGTACGCCGACAACGAAGCCGCCCACCGGCTGTACCACAAGTTCGGCTTCGAGACCGAAGGCCGGCTGCGGGATTACGCCGTGCGTGACGGCGTATTCGTCGACACCCTGACCATGGCGCGCATCCGCAAGCCTGCCTAGTCGTCCTGCAACGCAAACGCCACCGCAGCCTGCGCATGCAGCTCGGTGGTGTCCAGCAGTGGCAGGTCGCTGTGTTGCGGTTTGATCAACAGGCTGATTTCCGTGCAACCGAGGATGATGGCCTGGGCGCCGCGTGCCGCCAGGGACCCGATCACCCGTTGGTACACCTCGCGCGATGCGTCGCTGATCACCCCGACACACAACTCCTCATAGATGATCCGGTGCACGGCCTGGCGCTCGTCTGCGTCCGGCACCAGCACGGTCAGCCCCTGGGCCGCCAGGCGTGACTTGAGAAATTCCTGTTCCATGGTAAACGCGGTGCCCAGCAGGCCGACGGTGAGGGTGCCGGCCTCTACCGCCGCCGCGCCGGCCGCGTCTGCAATATGCAGAAACGGTATGGACACCGCCGCTTCAATACGCGGTGCCACCAGGTGCATGGTGTTGGTACACAGCACGATGCATTCGGCGCCACCGGCTTGCAGGCGACGGGCGGCGTCTTCGAGGATCAGCGCTGCGTCATCCCAGCGGCCTGCGTGCTGGGCCTGCTCCATCGGGCCGAAGTCGACGCTGTACACCAACAGTTGCGCCGAGCGCAGTGGCCCGAGCTGGTCGCGCACGCTCTGGTTGATGATGCGGTAATACTCGGCGCTGGACTCCCAGCTCATGCCGCCGATAAGGCCGATGGTGCGCATGCGATGCTCCTGAAATGGACGGGCGAGGGCACCACATTACCCAAGCGCGGTGCTTTAGTCATACGCCGGTGTGCCGCATCTGCCATGATCAAGGCTCGCAACCTGGGTCACCCAAGGAACACGGCAATGGACGATGTACAACAACTGGGCGAGATGCTTCGTCATTACGCCGACAGCGAAGCCCACAAGAAGCAGCAGTTCGACGTGCAGTCGGCCCATTGGGCGCAGAAGATCGGCGAGCTGTTCGGCCAGATCGAGCAGTGGCTGGAGCCGGTGAAAACCGTCGGTTTGCTGGAAGTGCAGCGCGAAGCGTATGTGGCTTCCGGCCCGAGCGTACCGGTGGAGACCTCCACCTTTAAAACCGAGAAACTGACCATCCATATTGCCGGCAAACCCGTGGAGTTCGTGCCGGATGTAATGGGCGCCGGCGGCCTGATTTCGCTGTCGGTGATGGGCTTGACCGCCGCCCGCTACGGCAGCATTTCCCTGGTGCTGCTGCCGGGGAAAAACGACTGGTTGTGGAAGAAAACCAACGGCCTGAAAGACCCGGACACCTTTGGCTTCGATGCCAATTTCCTGGCCTTGCAGTTGCAGAGCCTGATTCCCCGCGAACGCGGGTGAGTCATGGCTTCTGTGGGAGCTGGCTTGCCTGCGATAGCATCACCGCGGTGTTTCATAAGCACCGAGTGGCCCGCATCGCAGGCAAGCCAGCTCCTACAGGTGGTGCATTCCTTTCTCAGATATCGACATTGCCCCAACCCGGCTTTGCCTCTTCAGGCGCCACTGCGTTAACCCGCTTGCCCGTAGCCAACTCCACCCGCCGCGCCACTTCCGGGTCGTCGGCAAACGGAATCAGGCTGGCCTCATCCAGGCTCTCCCTCGACTCACCCCGCAAGCAATACTCCACCGCACCATACAGGCCGATCACCGCCGCCAGGTTCAGCACGATCTCCCACATCAGGCGATCTGCGCGTCAAGCTGCGCCACCTTCAAGTCCGCCACCCGCACCGTGCGCCAGGTGTTGTAGGCCATCAGCAACATGCCGCTGAGGAAAAACACCCCGCCGACAAAGCGCACCACAAACCCCGGATGGCTGGCCTGCAAGGCTTCCACAAAGGAATAGGTGAGGGTGCCGTCATCGTTCACCGCCCGCCACATCAGGCCCTGGGTGATGCCGTTGACCCACATCGACGCGATGTACAGCACCGTGCCAATGGTCGCCAGCCAGAAGTGCATATTGATCAGCCCCACGCTGTGCATCTGCGTGCGCCCGAAAACCTTCGGGATCATGTGGTACAGCGAGCCAAACGTGATCATCGCCACCCAGCCCAGCGCCCCGGCGTGGACGTGGCCGATGGTCCAGTCGGTGTAGTGGGAGAGGGCGTTGACGGTCTTGATCGCCATCATCGGCCCTTCAAACGTCGACATGCCGTAGAACGCCAGGGACAGCACCAGGAAACGCAGGATCGGGTCGGTGCGCAATTTATGCCAGGCCCCCGAGAGCGTCATCATGCCGTTGATCATTCCGCCCCAGCTGGGCGCCAGCAGGATCAGCGACATCGCCATGCCCAGCGACTGTGCCCAGTCCGGCAGCGCGGTGTAGTGCAAGTGATGGGGGCCGGCCCAGATATACAGGGTGATCAACGCCCAGAAGTGCACGATGGACAGGCGATAGGAATACACCGGCCGCCCGACTTGCTTGGGCACGAAGTAGTACATCATCCCCAGAAAGCCCGTGGTCAGGAAAAAACCCACGGCGTTGTGCCCGTACCACCACTGCACCATGGCGTCGGTGGCCCCGGAATACACCGGGTAAGACTTGAACCAGTCCACCGGGATCGACAGGTGATTGACCACGTGCAGCATGGCGATCACCACGATAAACGCACCAAAGAACCAGTTGCCGACGTAGATGTGCCGGGTCTTGCGCTGCACCACAGTGGTGAAAAACACGATCGCATAGGCGACCCACACCACGGTCATCCACACGGCGCCGCTGAACTCGATCTCGGCGTATTCCTTGGTGGTGGTGTAGCCCAGCGGCAGGCTGACCAACATGATCACGATCACCGATTGCCAGCCCCAGAATGTGAAGGCTGCGAGCTTGTCCGAGTACAGCCGTACCTGGCAGGTGCGCTGTACTGCGTAGTAGCTGGCGGCGAATTGCGCGCTGCCGGCAAAGCCGAAGATCACAAGGCTGGTGTGCAGCGGGCGCAGGCGCCCGAAGGTGGTCCAGGGCAGGTCGAGGTTCATCTCGGGCCAGACCAGTTGCGAGGCGATCCACACGCCCATGGCCATGCCGACCACGCCCCAAACGATGGTTGCAATGACGAATTGACGCACGACCTTGTAGTTGTAGGCCTGTGCGGTTGATGGTGGTTGCATGCTTAGTCCTCCCACGGTTCCAAGTGGGCGGCACTGTAGGAAGGATGGGCGGAACAATACAGACTCAGACCCGGGTCATTAATACGGATCAGCCACTAACCTGCATTTTTCGCACGTTACCCCCGTCAATAAATCGTTTGTCCAACCCCCGCCCAATGACAAAACTGCAAGTCACTCGCAAAACAACAACGATTGGGCAAAAACCACATGCAAATCGAGCGCAACTTTTTCAACGGCCAGTTTGCCGAACCTGCCACCACCGCCCGGATCGCGGTCTATAACCCTGCAACCGAGGCCCAGGTAGGCCAGGTGTCCGCCGCCACCCCCGACGAGGCCATTGCTGCCGTCGACGCCGCCGCTACCGCACAGAAAACCTGGGGCAAGCTCACCAGCATCCAGCGCGCCGAACACCTGCGGGCTTTCGCCGACGCCCTCGAAACCTGCGCTGAAAGCATAGGCAAGGCGCTGGCCAGCGAGTCCGGCAAGAGCCTCGACGACGCCAGCAACGAAGCCCGCTACGCCGCACAAATCACCCGTTACCACGCCGAATGGGCCCGCCGCATTGAGGGCGAAATCATCCCCAGCGACACCCCGGACGAAAACCTGTTCCTGCAACGCGAGCCGATCGGCGTCGTGGCGTGCCTGATCCCGTTCAACTACCCGGTCTACACCCTGTTGCGCAAAATCGCCCCGGCGCTGATTGCCGGCAACACCGTGGTGGTGCGCCCGAGCAACAACACCCCGTTGTCCGCCTTCGCAATCGCTCGCGCGGTTGAGCAGTCGGGCATGCCGGCCGGCGTGATCAACATCCTGACCATGGACCACGCCACCGCCGCCGCCCTGTGCACCCACAAGGCCGTGGGCTTGATCACGCTGACCGGCAGCGTCAACGCCGGGCGCATCGTGCTGGATTACTGCAAGGCCAACATCGCCAAGCCGTCCCTGGAACTGGGCGGCAAGACCCCGGCAATCATCGAGGCCGACGCCGACCTGGAAAAGGCCGCCAGCGACATCATCGCGTCCAAGACCACTCACTGCGGCCAGTTGTGCACGGCGGTCGAGCGCGTGTACGTGCAGGAAAGCGTCTACGACCGATTCCTGGCCCTGCTCAAGGCCAAGATCAGCGCCGTAAAATTTGGCGATCGTGCCACGGACGCCGGCCTGATGGGCCCGCTGGTCAACGCCAGCTCCCGGCAGAATATTCACGCCATGGTCGAGCGCGCCATCGCCGACGGTGCTGTACTGGAAACAGGCGGCGTACTCCCCGAAGGCCCGGGCCATTTCTACCCGCCGACCCTGCTCAGCGGTTGCCGCCAAGGCATGGAAATCATCCAGGAAGAAATCTTCGGCCCGGTGCTGCCGGTGCTCAAGTACCGCGACATCGACGAAGCCCTGGCCATGGCCAACGACCACCAGTTCGGCCTGTCGTCGGTGCTCTACACCGAGAACTACCGCACGGCCATGAAAGTCGCCAATGCCATTGAGGCCGGCGAGTTGTACGTCAATCGCACCCCGGCGGACCCTTACCAGGGCTTCCACGCCGGCTGGAAACGCTCAGGGCTGGGCGGCGATGACGGCAAGCACGGGATGCTTGAGTTCACCCAGACCCGTTTGGTGGTCATGAAGTACTGAGTCACCGACCACCGGCTTTACCTCAATAAAAACAATTATCGGGGCATCCGCGCATCGGGTGCCCGAGGTCTACAAGATGTCCAAGCCTGCACCCGTTGCCCAGGGTTTCGATGCCGTGTCCGCGGCCAAAAGCGACAAAGCCAGTCGCTACTTCCAATTGATGTTGCTGGTGCTGGCCGCCGGGGCGATCTACCCGATCCTCTACCTGCGCCAGGTCTACCAGACCACCATGCTCGACGTGTTCCAGATCAACCACAGCCAGCTGGGTTATCTGTATTCAATGCTCGGCACGATCTTCCTGCTCAGCTACCTGCCCAGCGGCTGGTTGGCGGATCGCCTGCCACCGCGCTTCCTGATCTTTTTTTCGCTGGTGGCCACCGGTGCCCTGGGCATCTGGTATTCCACGGTGCCGTCGATGACCGGCCTGATGATTATCTTCGGTTGCTGGGGCCTGACCACCGGCCTGACCTTCTGGGCCTCGGTGCTCAAGCGGGTGAAGATGATTGCCCATCACAGTGAGCAAGGCCGGTTCTTCGGCATCCTCGACGGCGGCCGTGGCCTGGTGGAAGCCTTGCTGGCCACCGTGGCCCTGGGGCTGTTCGCCTATGCCACCGAAACCCGCAGCCAAACGGCCGCCGAAGGTTTCAAGCACGTGGTGTACCTGTATTCGTTCGTGTGTATCGCGATTGGTTGTGTGCTGGTGCTGCTCAAGGACCCCAAGTCCATGGCGGAAACCGCGGCGGTGGAGAAGGGCAAGTTCAACCTGATCGCCGACCTCACCACCCTGGTGAAAATCCCCGAGCTGTGGCTGGTGACTGCCATTGTGTTCTGCGGTTATCACATGTTCTGGGCCACCTACAGCTTCTCTGACTACCTGCAAGGCAGCGGCATGACCGCCGTGATGGCCGGCACCATCACCACCATCAAGCTGTGGATGCGGCCTATCGGCGGGATCGGCGGCGGCTGGCTGGGGGACAAGTTTTCGAACATCTCGGTGCTGATCGTCGCGCTGGTGCTGGTGACCCTGGCGATGGTCGGCCTGATCGTGTTCCCGGCCATTGGCAGCCTCGGCTTGCTGATCGGCACGGTGATCTTTATCGGCCTGATGACCTATGCGATTCGCGGCCTGTACTGGGCGATCCTCGACAGCTGCGATATCCCGCTGCGCATCACCGGCCTGGCCATCGGCATTGTCTCGGTGGTGGGTTACCTGCCGGACACCTTTATCCCGCTGATCAATGGCTACCTCACCGACACGTACCCGGGGCAGGTCGGCTACAACCTGTACTTCGGCTACATCGCCTTCATCGGCGTGCTCGGGACCCTCGCGGCCCTGACCTTGCGCGCCCGGATCAATCGTAAAAAATTCAACCAGACAGGTGCCTGAGATGAAAATCGTCGACCTTGAGACCCATATTGTCGCCGTACCGCCACCCCACATTGGCGGCATGTACTGGCTGTTCGTCAAACTCAAAACCGACTGCGGCATCGAAGGCGTGGGCGAGATCTACGCCGCCACCTTCGGCCCCAAAGCCATGCTGCCGATCATCGAGGACGTGTTCGAGCGCTACCTGCTCAACCACGACCCGCACCACATCGAGCGTTTCTTCCGCCAGGCGTATTCCAGCGGGTTCACCCAGCGTCCCGACCTGACCATGATGGGCGTGGTCAGCGGCCTGGAAATGGCCTGCTGGGACATCATCGGCAAGGCCGCCAACAAGCCGGTCTATGAGTTGCTGGGCGGCAAGGTCAACGAGCGCCTGCGCTCCTACACCTACCTGTACCCGGTCAACAGCAAGGGCGAGTACGACTACGACGACCCGGACCTGGCCGCCGAGTGCGCCGTCGAGAACATGAACAAGGGCTTCACCGCGGTCAAATTCGACCCGGCAGGCCCGTACACCGCGTACTCCGGCCACCAGATTTCCCTGGAAGTGCTGGAACGCTGCGAAACCTTCTGCCGCAAGATCCGCGAAGCGGTGGGCGACAAGTGCGACCTGCTGTTCGGCACCCACGGGCAGATGGTGCCGTCGTCGGCCATCCGCCTGGCCAAGCGCCTGGAAAAATACGACCCGCTGTGGTTCGAAGAGCCCGTGCCACCGGGCCAGGAAGACGCCATGGCCCAGGTCGCAGCCAAGACCACCATCCCCATCGCCACCGGCGAGCGGCTGACCACCAAGTACGAGTTCTTCAAGCTCTTGCAGGCCGGTGGTGCATCGATCCTGCAAATGAACGTGGCCCGCTGCGGCGGCCTGCTGGAAGCCAAGAAAATCGCGAGCATGGCCGAGGCTTACTACGCGCAAATCGCCCCGCACCTGTACAACGGGCCGATTGGCGCAGCGGCGAGTTTCCAGCTGGCCACGTGCACGCCGAACTTCCTGATCCAGGAAAGCATCATGACCTGGGGCGGCTTCCACGCCGAAGTGCTGACCAAGCCGCTGCAATGGGAGGACGGCTACATCATCCCGTCCACCGAGCCGGGCCTTGGGGTGGAGCTGAACATGGACGTGGTGCGCAAGCACACGCCGTACACCGGCGAACGCCTGCACCTGCAAATGGCGCCTACGCCGGCTGACGTGAAAGACACTTCGCCCGCCAAGGGCTAAAAAAAACGACTGATGCGGTAACTGTGAATGACATACGACTACATCATCGCCGGCGCCGGCGCCGCAGGTTGCGTCCTGGCCAACCGACTCTCCGCCTCGGGCGAGCATTCGGTGTTGCTGCTGGAAGCCGGCGGCAAGGACAGCTCCTGGTGGTTCAAGATCCCGGTCGGTTTTGCCAAGATGTACTACAACCCGACCTTCAACTGGATGTACTACAGCCAGCCGCAAAAACAGCTGGCCGACCGCGCCATCTATGCCCCACGCGGCAAAGTGCAGGGCGGTTCCGGCTCGATCAACGCCATGATCTACGTGCGCGGCCAGGCCCATGACTTCAATGACTGGGCGGCCAACGGCAACGACGGCTGGGGTTTCCAGGACGTGCTGCCGTACTTCCGAAAATTGGAAAATCACCCGTTGGGCGACACCGAATACCACGGCAGCAGCGGCCCCATCAGCATCACCCCGATGAAAGGCCAGACCCACGCTATCTGTGATGTGTTCCTCAAAGGCTGCGAGCAGCTGGGCTACGGCCTGAGCGATGACTTCAACGGGCCGGACTTCGAAGGTGCGGGCCTCTACGACGTCAACACCCGCAACGGCGAGCGCTGCTCCAGCAGCTTTGCGCACCTGCACCCGGCGTTGGGTCGACCGAACCTGACGGTCGAACTGCATGCGCTGGTAGATCGCGTGCTGTTCGACGACCAACAGCGGGCCACCGGCATCAGCGTGACCCAGCACGGCGTGGTCCGCACCTTCACCGCGCGCAAGGAGGTGATCCTGTGTGCGGGGGCGGTGGATACGCCGAAGATCCTGCAACTGTCGGGGGTGGCGGACAAGCAACTGCTCGCCGAACACAACATCCCGCTGGTCAAGGACCTGCCGGCGGTGGGGCAGAACCTGCAGGATCACCTGTGCGCCAGCTATTACTACAAGGCCAATATCCCGACCCTGAACGACCAGCTCAGCTCGCTGTTCGGCCAGTTCAAGCTGGGCCTCAAATACCTGCTGACCCGCAAGGGCGCGTTGGCCATGAGCGTCAACCAGGCCGGCGGGTTCTTTCGTGGCAACGCGGAACAGGCGCACCCCAACCTGCAGCTGTACTTCAACCCGCTGTCGTACCAGATCCCGAAAAACAACAAGGCCAGCCTCAAGCCCGAGCCGTATTCAGGCTTCCTGCTGTGCTTCAACCCGTGCCGGCCCACCAGCCGCGGGACGATTCGCATCGCCTCGAAAAACCCACGGGATGCGGCCTTGATCGACCCCAACTACCTGAGCACCCAGAAGGACATCGACGAGGTGATCCAGGGCAGCCGGCTGATGCGCACGATCATGCAGGCCCCGGCGCTCAAGGGCGTGACCGTGGCCGAGGTGTTGCCGGGGGCTGCGGTGGAAACCGATGAACAGATGCTGCAGTACTTCCGCGAGAACAGCGGCTCGATCTATCACCTGTGCGGGTCGTGTGCCATGGGCTCGGACCCGTTGGTGTCAGTGGTGGACAAGCGCCTGAAGGTGCACGGGATGCAAGGGTTGCGGATTGTCGATGCGTCGATTTTCCCGAACGTGACGTCAGGGAATACCCATGCGGCAGTGTTGATGGTGGCGGAGAAGGGCGCGGATCTTATCCTGCAGGATGCCTGAACCGATCGTTCCCACGCTCTGCGTGGGAATGCATCCTGTGACGCTACGCGTCACGACGTCACGAACGGACGCGGAGCGTCCAGGGTGGCATTCCCACGCAGAGCGTGGGAACGATCATAGAGAGGCGGTGTTCTGCCACTGAGCAACCGTTTCTGCGCTGATACTCACCCCACCACACACAATCACCACCACATCCTCAACCCCGGCAATCGCCCCATGCTCCAGATACGCCACAGCCAACGAAACCCCGCACGCCGGCTCCACCAACTGCCGTAAATCATCGGCATACCGCGCCACGCCCATCATCGCCTCGGCGTCACTCAGCACCACGCACTGATGGGCAAACTGGCCGATATGTTCAACCGGCCACGCCGCCACCTGGGTCGCCGCCAACGACTTGGCCACGGTGTCGATCTTCGCCAGGCGCACCGGCTTTCCAGCCTCCACAGCGGCCGCAAACGAAGCCGCGCCCGCCGTTTCACAGGCAATCACCTTGCAGTCGAACCGTCCATGACGCTCCAGCCCCGTCAGTACCCCCGCGAGCAAGCCACCGCCGCCCACGGAGGTCACGATGGCGCCCACCTGCGGGCAATCCTCAAGAATCTCATCGATCATGCGGCTGTGACCTTCCCACAACAGCGGGTGATCAAAAGCCGGTACATACAACGCGTCTGGCGCTTCGGCGAGTTGCAGCGCCAGCTCGTTGGATTGATCCCACAGATCACCGTGCACCACCACCTCGGCGCCCGCCTGGCGGATACGCGCGCGGGTGGCTTCGGGGGTGGTGGAGGGCACCACGATCCGCGCCTGCAACCCCAGGCCTCTTGCTGCAAAGGCCGTGGCCAACCCGGCATTGCCGCCGGAAGGGCACACCACTGTGGTCTTGCCCTGGCTGGCCGCGTAGGCGCACAGCGTGGTCATCCCGCGCAACTTGAACGAGCCACAGGGTTGCAGGTTCTCAAGCTTCAGCCAGATGCGCCGGGTAGGGGTGGACAGGCCGGGGTGCAGGATCAACGGGGTGCGGATGGGCAGCATTGCGCAACTTCCTTATTGGGTGGGCTGCCATCCTACCTCAGTGGGCGGCCGCCGCCAGGGGTTCGGCCGGTGTCTTGCGGCGCGTCAAATGGCTGATGCCCATGATGATCAGCGGCGTAAACAGGGCGATGTACGCGTTGTCGATGCCCCACGGATTACCGGCGAGGAACCAGCCCACGGTCGCCAGCAACGAAGCAATGATGCTCAGGAATGCCCCGGCCGCCGTGCCGAATTTCGGCGCGTAGAACACCATCAACACCAGCACGGCCAGGGAGGCGCGTAACGCCTTGCCGAGGAAGGCGATCATCAGCACCTTGTCAGAAGTTAGCGCCAGGGCAATCGGCAACAGGCCGACGGCGATGGTCGCCAGGCGCACGAAGCGCAGGGATTTGGCGTCGCTTTTTTCCGGGTTGAACCAGGGTTCGTAGAAGTCCCGCAGCAACAACGTCGCCGAGCCCATGCTTACCGCCGAGATGGTGCCGAACAGTGAGCCGGCAAGGCCTGCTACCACCAGCCCGGCCGTCAGTTGGTCCATGCTGGCGATCAGAGTCGGGAAGGCTTGCAGCGAATCCACATTGGGAAACAGCACCGCGCTGCACATCCCGATCAATGCCGCGCCGATGCCGAACGGCACCATCAGCACTGCCACATAGAAACACGCACGCTGGGCCTTGCCCGCATGGCTGACGGTGTTCACCGCCTGGATCACGTATTGGGTGGAGAAGATCGAACCGATACCGGCGATCATCCAGGCGACGATCTGGCCCCAGCCGACAGTGGTCCAGTCAAACATGCTGGCGGGCAATTGAGCCTGCAACTGGCCGATGCCGCCCACTTGCTTCAAGCCAAACCACAGGGCCAGGCCGACGCCCAGGTACTTCAAGGCGGCGTGGACGAAGTTGGTGTAGATCACTGAGCGCATGCCGCCGATGCTCACGTACAGCACCGAGACCACGCCGACGATCACGATCGCGAGGGTTCGATCCACTTGCATCACACTGGCCAATACCGCGCCGCCGCTGGCGTAGATCGAGACGGCGACGATCTCCAGGGCAAAGATCGTGATGATCGAGGTGGCGAAGCGGGTGCGTTGGCCGTAGTTGCGCGCGAGTACGCCGGAGATGGTGTTGTCGCCCAGATCCTTGTATTTGCGCGCCAGCAGCCAGGCGAAGAGTACGAAGCCGAGGGCCAGGGCGAACAGGTTCCATGCGGCGGAGATGCCGACCTTGAAACCGGTTTGGGCGGTGCCGATGCTGACTGCGGTGCCGATAAATTCGGAGAGCATCAGGAAGCCGATCAGGAACGCCGGGAAGTGGCCGCCGCCGGTGGTGTAGTTGTTGGCGCTGCGGGAATGGCGGCGGACGCCGTAGCTGATCAGTGCCAGGCTCAGCATGTAGAGGCCGGTGATGGACAGCACGATCCAGGATGAGTGGGTGGGCATTTTTTATACTCTTTAGGTATTTTTGTAATTGTGGGTAGTTTCCTCTGGTGGTTTTGCTTTCGTCTAATATCGGGTTGGTATGGTTTGATACTCTTTTGGTATGGGTGAATATCCGTTGGTTAGGTAACGGCCACTTATGGTTTCGCTCTTACAGCGACTCACTTTGGAAAAGCCCCAAAGTAAGCAAAGGGCTCTGCCCCGCCTGTCGGCACCTCGCTAAGG